>NZ_JBIUYR010000002.1:191457-388030 GCF_044744625.1 Streptomyces sp. NPDC087270 | reverse complement strand
GCGATCGCGGCCGCCTGGCAGGCGGGGGCGTATGTGGCCCGGCTGATCGGCCGCGGCATCGGCTGGTTCTTCCGGGTGCTGGTCTTCCTGCCGGTCGCCTTCGTCTGGCGCTACACCGGGGCGCCGGTCTTCCGCGTGATCGGCGCGGTGCTCCGCTTCGTCCGCCGGGAGATCCTGCACCCGGTCCGGGTCGCGCTGGCCGACGCCCGGCGGGCCGTCGGGTCCGCGCTGTTCGGCACCCCGCGGCAGGCGCCGCCACCCCTGCCGCCTCCCCCGCCCGCGCCCGGCGGCGGCTTCGGGCCGCCGCCGGACATGAGCAAGTAGGCCGCGTGGCAAGCGGAGTGACGGTTCGTCAATTCCGCTTCCCCGCAAGGCTATTCGGGGTCAGTCCGCGACCGGGGTGAGGCCGATCCGGACGTGGTCGATCGCCCAGTACCAGTTGTTGCCGGCGTCGAACATCCGGAACTTCAGCGTCACCGCGGCCGCCCCGGCCGGCACCGCGATCTTCCGGGTGATCAGCTGGTTCTCCGCGTCGCCGCCGGCGTTGTCGTTGCCGGTGGCGGCGCCGCTGTAGGTGAGCAGCACCGTCTCCTCGCCGGTGTCGAACGCGGCCGTGACGGTGGCGGTCTGCGGCGCCTCCTGCCGGTAGTGCGAGTCGAAGCCGAGGTACAACTCCGCCGTACCGGACGGGATCGCGACCGCGGGCGAGCTGAGCGTGGAGTCGAACCGCCCCTTCGACGACGGTGATCCGGTGTCGTCCCAGTCGTCGGGGTCGGCGACCGCGACGATGCCCAGCCCGCGGGTGAAGTTCCCGCGGTCCTGGCTGTCGGACGCGAGCCAGAACCGCTTGGTCATGAACGACCAGCCCTGCTCCTCCGCGGTGCCCTGCGGCATGCCCGGCGCGTTCGTCACCGACCAGCCGGCCGGCGGGGTCGCGGTCCAGCCGAGCACGCCCGCCGGCACGTTCAGGTTCACCGCCGGCTTCAACTGCCCGGCCAGCGACTCGAAGTCCTCCCCGAGCAGGTAGCCCTTCATCGAGGGCGCGGTGCGCGCGGCGACCTCGCCGTCCGCGAGCGCCACCCGCGATCCGGCCCGGCCGCGTACGTTCGCCAGCACCCGTGCGGTGGTACCGGACGGCAGCGCGGCCGGCGCGGTGACCTGCCAGCGCACCGTGGCCGAGGCGCCGCGCGCGAGCCGCCGCGGCGGGGCGGCGAGCGTGCGCACCGTCCAGCCGGCCGGCACCACCAGCGCGGCCTCGATCCGGTCGACCGCCGCGTCCGGCGCGGTGAGCACCGCCGACACCGTGGCCGGGGTGCCCGGCACGACCACCGGCTCGTCGACCGTGGTCGAGCCGGAGGCGAGCGCGACCTCGGCGACGAGCGCGTCCGGCAGCCCCATCGCCGGGTCGGTGACGCCCTGCCGTCCGTCGGCCAGCCGCCCGGCCGCCCGGCGCAGCCAGAACAGGTCGTCCCCGGCGCCGACCGCCACGTCGTACCAGCCCTCGCGGGCCACCGGCAGCGTCACCGTACGGGTCCGGCCGCCGTCGATCCGCACCTCGTGGGTGCCGCCGCCGTACGCGAGGTCGCCGACGGTGAAGGTGCGGGCGCGGCGGCCGCCGTTGCGCAGCTCGACCCGCAGCTCGCGGCGGTGGACGTCCTCGGCGAACACCGCCTCCGACGTGTCGCCCTGGCCGCCGCGGAAGTGCCACAGCGAGCCGTTGGGGCCGTGCACCCGCAGGTCGTAGCCGTCGGCGCCGACCTTCCAGGAGTCCGACAGCCGCTTGCGGGCGCCGACGGTGAAGAACCGCGGCTTCACCCCGGGCGCCGGGTAGGCGGCGAACACCGCGGCCTGCGTACCGGAGTTGGCGTAGTCCAGCTCCAGAGCGCCGCCGCGCAGCCGCCCCCGGGTGCTCAGCGTGTACGGCACCGGGCGCGCGGTGCGGGTGCCGCGCGCCTGCACCGGCCGCACCTGCGGGCTCGGCACGGTCGGCGCGGGCAGCTTGCCGGTGTCGGTGACCTTCTGCCGGTTGCCGCTGGTGTCCGGCAGCGACGGCCACTGCGGCTCGTCGCCGGAGAAGTCGAAGGCCGAGGTGAGGTCGCCGGTCACCGCGCGCCGCCAGGCGCTGATGTTCGGCTCGTGCACGCCGAACCGCCGTTCCAGGAACTTGATCACGGAGGTGTGGTCGAAGACGGTCGAGTCGACCGCGCCGCCGCGGGTCCACGGCGAGGCCACGATCATCGGTACCCGCAGGCCGAGCCCCAGCGGGAACGGCCCCGCGGTCACGGTCTCCCCGGCGGGCAGGTTCGGCGACCAGCTCAGGGTGCCGTCGGCGGCCGCGACCCGGTAGCGGCCGCGCTGGTCCACCACCCGGTAGAAGGTGCTGCCGCCCTTGGCCACCCGCACCACGACCTCGCCGTCGGTGGAGACCGTCGAGTCACCGCGGCCGGCCGCGAGCGGCGGCACCGGCGGCAGCAGGTGGTCGAAGAAGCCGCCGTGCTCGTCGTAGGTGAGGAACAACGCGGTCTTCGCCCACACCTCGGGCTTCGCGGCCAGCGCCGCCAGCAGCCGCGCGGTCAGGTTCTCGCCGTCCGGCGGCGCGTAGCTGGCGTGCTCCGACAGCGCGGCCGGCGCCACCAGCCAGGACACCTGCGGCAGCGCGTCCGCGGCCACGTCGGCGCCGAACGCCGCCACCAGCGCGTCGCCCATCGCCCACGGGTTGCCGGCGTTCGCCGCGTCACCGGCCCGGGCCAGACCGCGGTCGTACAGCGGCTGGCCGGGCTTCGCCTGGTGGAAGGCGGAGAACCAGGCGAGCGCGTTGTCGTCGAAGTTCTCCTGCGCCTGGTAGGTCTTCCAGCTGATCCCGGCCGCCTGCAGCCGCTCCGCGTACGTCGTCCACTCGTAGCCGGCGGACACCTCGGTGTTGTCGATGACCGGGAACTCGCGGAGGCTGCCGCCGCTGGTGCCGGTCATGAAGTGCTCGCGGTTGGGGTTGGTGCTGGTCTCGATCGAGGCGTGGTAGTTGTCGCAGATGGTGAAGACCGAGGCGAGCGCGTTGTAGAAGGGCATGTCGGCGGGGGCGTAGTAGCCCTGGCCGAGCCGGCCGCTGTCGCGCCGGGTGACGTAGCCGTCGCCGATGCCGTCGTTGCGGGCGTTCATGCTGTCGCCGTAGCCGAACGCGGCAGCGCCCTGCTGGTAGGCGCTGGTGTGGGCGGCGTCCATCGCGAACGGTGCCAGGTAGCCCTCGGCGCGGGAGGGGTCCGGCTGGTCCCAGACGGGCCGGCCGTTGACGCCGCGCACGGCGGTGCGGTCCCCGTAGCCGCGGACGCCGGCCATGGTGCCGAAGTAGTGGTCGAAGGCGCGGTTCTCCTGCATGAGGACCACGACGTGCTGGATGTCCTCCAGCCGGCCGGGGCGGGCGGGTGCGGCGAGCGCCTGCCGCACGCTGATCGGCAACGCGGTCAGCGCGGCCGCGCCGGCGGCGCCGCCGAGCAGCGCGCGGCGGGACACGAAGGGGGAGGTCACGGGCTGGGCTCCTTGCTGGGTGGGTACGCGGGCGGCGGCGAGCGGGTGCGGACGGGATACCCGCCGCCCGGAATTTGGGTCCAGACCCGTTATGAATACGAGACCATGATGGCGGGCGAGGGAGCGCGGGATGAACAGCGGCGGAAGCCGTGCGGGTCGGTGGGCGGCGGGCGGGGGCGCCGGGCACCGGATGGGGCGGGCGGGGGAGCAGGTGTACGGGAGGCGTCGTCGCGACCGCGGGCGGGCGGTTGTCCACAGGCCGGATCGCGGGCGGCGCGGGGCCTGTGGCATGCGGCGTAACCTTGGAGGTGCAGGGACGCCCGGGTGCGCCGGAATGGGCACGCGGGCGCGTGGTACACGACCCGACACGAAGGACTGAGCGACACTGGGCAAGCGACAGCCAGAGGGCCCGCCGCCGGCACCGGCGGTGCAGCGCATCCGCCTGCGGTACACCAAGCGCGGCCGCCTCCGGTTCACCAGCCACCGCGACTTCCAGCGCGCCTTCGAGCGGGCCCTGCGCCGCGCCGAGGTGCCGATGGCGTACTCGGCAGGGTTCACCCCGCATCCGAAGGTGTCATACGCGAACGCCGCGCCGACAGGCGTCGGCAGCGAGGCGGAGTATCTGGAGATCGCGCTCGCCGCACCGCGCGACCCCGAGCAACTCCGGCTGCTGCTCGACGAGTCGCTGCCCACCGGCCTCGACGTCATCGAGGCGGTCGACGCCCGCACGTCGGGCCTGGCCGAGCGGCTGGAGGCGTCGGTGTGGCAGCTCAGGCTCGACGGCGTCGAGCCCGACGAGGCCCGCCGGGCCGTCGCCGCGTTCCTCGCCGCCGAGACCGTGGAAGTACAGCGCACCACCAAGAACGGCGTCCGCACCTTCGACTGCCGGGCCGCCGTCGCGCGGTTCGAGGTCGTCTCCGCGGCCGACGCGGCGGCCGGTGCGGCGGACACGGACGCGGCAGATCCGGGTCCCGGCGCGCCGCGGGGCGGCGCCTGTGCGATACTGCGCCTGGTTGTACGACACCTGACACCTGCCGTGCGACCCGACGACGTACTGTCCGGCCTCCATGCGACGGCCGACCTCGCGCCGCCGGTCCCCGTAGCGGTGACCAGGCTGGCGCAGGGGCCGCTCGACGAGGAGTCCGGCACGGTCACCGACCCGCTCGCGCCAGATCGCGACGCTGTGGCGGTACCTGCCGGTTCCGCCTAGGTACGGCGTCGACGCGTTGCCGACGCACCAGGGAGCCACCCGGGTCCGGCGACGCTGACCACACGAGACTTTCGTCGGCCCCCCACCGGGGCGGGCCGATGAGCGAGACAGCAGCCCCCGTGCGGCGCCCGCGCCCCCGGAGGACGGCCACCGCGACCCAAGCGGCCCGCCGACCCCGGAACTCCAGGCGCGGCGCCCGGGGGCACGACGGGAGCACTGCCCGAATGCCCGACAACGACGAGACCACCCCGGGTTCCACCCCGGACACCACTTCCTCCGGCGCCGCGGCCGACGAGAGCGCGGCACCCCGCCGCCGCCGTCGCGCCGCGTCCCGCCCGGCGGGCCCGCCCGGAGCGGACACCGCCACCGACACGTCCGGCGCCGCAGGCACGGAAGAGGCGGCCCCGGCCGCACCCCGCCGCCGCGCCACCCGCAAGACCGCCGCCGCGGCCCCGGCCGAGGAGACGCCGGCCGCGGAGGCCGCTCCCACGGAGAGCAAGCCTGCTGCCGAGGGTGAGGCGGAGGCCGCTCCGGCGCGTCCGCGTCGTCGTGCCACGCGTAAGGCGACGGCTCCGGCGGGTGCGCCTGCCGCTGCCGAGGAGACCCCGGCCGCGGAGGCCGCTCCCACGGAGGACAAGCCTGCTGCCGAGGGTGAGGCGGAGGCCGCTCCGGCGCGTCCGCGTCGTCGTGCCACGCGTAAGGCGACCGCTCCGGCGGGTGCGCCTGCCGCCGCCGAGGAGACCCCGGCCGCCGAGACGGTGACCGCCCCGGCCGCCGCCACCCCCGCCACCCCCGCCGCCGCGGAGGAGAGCGCGCCCGCCGCCGACGAGAGCGCGGCGCCCGCCCGCCCGCGCCGCCGCGCCACCCGCAAGGCGACCGCGCCCGCGGGTACCCCGGCCCCGGCCGAGGAGGCCGAGACCCCGGCCGCCCCCGCGACCCCCGCAGCAGAGGCCCCCGCCACCGCCCCCGCCGACGAGGCCCCCGCCGCCCCCGCGCGCACCCGCCGCCGGGCCACCCGCGGCTCCGCCGCTCCCGCGCCGGCCCCCGAGCCCGCCCCGGAGCAGGCGCCCGCACCGGCTGCCGCACCGGCACCCGCGCCGGCCGCCGACGAGCAGCAGAGCGGCGGCCGTTCCCGCCGCCGCGGCCGCAAGGGCGCCGCCGTACCGACCTTCTCCGCCGGCGACGGCCTGCGGCGGCTGAAGCCCGGCGCGCTCGCGCCCCGCGAGGACGCCACCGGCCACCACCCGTACACCGGCCGGGCGCTGCGCGACGGCGACGGCTGGGGCGTCGAGATCGACGACGCCTACGAGATCCGCGGCTACGGCGAGACCGTCGCCGACGCGACCGCCGAGGCCGCCGACGCCCTCGCCGCGGCCTTCGGGATTCCCGTCGAGTCCATCACGATCGACGTGCGCACCGAGACCGCCGAGACCAGCGGCGCGCCCGCGGCCGACGCCGCCGCCGAGCCCGCCGAGGAGGCGCCCACCCGCGGCCGCCGCCGCGCCACCCGCCCGGCCGTCGCGGTCTTCCAGCCGCCGGTGTTCCAGGCCCCCGAGGCCGGCGCCCCCGCGGAGGCCGCACCCGCCGCACCCGCCGCTGCCGCCGAGCCGGCCGCGACCTCCGACGAGAGCGCGGAGGCCGACACCGAGGCCGACGACGACCGCACCCCCCGTCGCCGTCGCCGCCGTCGCGGCACCGCCCCCGAGCAGTCGCCCGCCGCGGCCGACGAGCAGGAGGCCGAGCCCGCGCGGGCCGGCGCCGCCGCCGACCAGGACGAGGCGGACGAGCACGACGACCACGACGGCGCCGAGGGCGCCGACGGCTCCGACGCCGACCAGGACGGCGACGACCGCCCGTCCCGCCGTCGCCGCCGCGGTGGCCGCCGCCGTCGCCGCGGTGAGTCCGGCGACCAGGACCACGACGACAACGGCTCCGACGACGAGTCCGACGAGTCGGCCGAGGGCCACGACGATGACGACAACGGCGCCGCGCACGACGACGACCACGACGACGCCCAGGGCGGCTCCTCCTCCAGCAGCCGCCGCCGGCGCCGCCGTCGCCGCCGCGGCTCGGACGGCGGCGACGACCACGCGGCCGCCACCGGCACCGACGACCCGGAGCGCACCGTCATCAAGGTCCGCGAGCCGCGCTCCCGTTACGAGGGCGGCACCGGTTCCGACGAGGTGCAGTCCATCAAGGGCTCCACCCGCCTGGAGGCGAAGAAGCAGCGCCGCCGCGAAGGCCGCGAGCAGGGCCGCCGCCGCGTGCCGATCATCACCGAGGCCGAGTTCCTGGCGCGCCGCGAGGCCGTCGAGCGCGTCATGGTGGTCCGGCAGAACGGCGACCGCACCCAGATCGGCGTGCTGGAGGACAACGTCCTCGTCGAGCACTACGTCAACAAGGAGCAGTCGACCTCCTACGTCGGCAACGTGTACCTCGGCAAGGTGCAGAACGTGCTGCCGTCGATGGAGGCCGCCTTCGTCGACATCGGCAAGGGCCGCAACGCCGTGCTGTACGCGGGCGAGGTCAACTTCGAGGCGCTGGGCATGTCCGGCGGCCCGCGCCGGATCGAGTCCGCGCTCAAGTCCGGCCAGCCGGTGCTCGTGCAGGTCACCAAGGACCCGATCGGCCACAAGGGCGCCCGCCTGACCAGCCAGGTCTCGCTGCCCGGCCGCTACCTGGTCTACGTGCCCGAGGGCTCGATGACCGGCATCAGCCGCAAGCTGCCCGACACCGAGCGGGCCCGGCTGAAGTCCATCCTGAAGAAGGTCGTCCCCGAGGACGCGGGCGTCATCGTGCGCACCGCCGCCGAGGGCGCCAGCGAGGACGAGCTGCGCCGCGACGTGGAGCGGCTCCAGTCGCAGTGGGAGGACATCAAGCGCAAGTCCAAGAGCGGCAACGCGCCCACGCTGCTGTACGGCGAGCCGGACATGACGGTGCGGGTGGTCCGCGACATCTTCAACGAGGACTTCTCCAAGGTCATCGTCAGCGGTGACGAGGCGTGGTCCACCGTGCACGAGTACGTCTCGCACGTCGCGCCCGACCTGGTCGACCGGCTGTCGCGCTGGACGTCGGAGGTCGACGTCTTCGCCAACTTCCGGATCGACGAGCAGCTGTTGAAGGCGCTGGACCGCAAGGTGTGGCTGCCGTCCGGCGGTTCGCTGGTGATCGACAAGACCGAGGCGATGGTCGTGGTCGACGTCAACACCGGCAAGTTCACCGGGCAGGGCGGCAACCTGGAGGAGACCGTCACCCGCAACAACCTGGAGGCGGCCGAGGAGATCGTCCGCCAGCTGCGGCTGCGCGACCTCGGCGGGATCGTGGTGGTCGACTTCATCGACATGGTGCTGGAGTCCAACCGCGACCTGGTGATGCGCCGGCTGCTGGAGTGCCTGGGCCGGGACCGGACCAAGCACCAGGTGGCCGAGGTCACCTCGCTCGGCCTGGTGCAGATGACCCGCAAGCGGGTCGGCCAGGGGCTGTTGGAGTCCTTCTCCGAGACGTGCGTGCACTGCAACGGGCGGGGCGTCATCGTCCACATGGACCAGGCGACCACCACCGGTGGCGGCGGCAAGCGCAAGCGGCGCCGTGGTGGCGCCGGCGTGGGCGAGCACGACCACGACCACGAGCACGAGACGGCCGTGGAGGCCGAGCAGGCGCAGGGCGACGAGGCCGAACTCCCGGAGCTGGAGCCGATCGAGGTCGGCGAGTCGGACCTGGTGCCGGCGGTCGGCGACCCCGAGGAGGAGTGGTTCGGCAGCGCCGCGGAGGCGGAGGCCGCCGCGAACGGCTCCCGTGGCCGCGGCCGGCGCCGCGGTGCTCGCAAGGCCACGGCCCCGGCGGGCGCGCCCGCCGCGGCGGACCACGAGCCGGAGCCGGCCGTCGTGGTCGTCCCGGTCAGCGAGCCCGAGGTCGAGCCGGCCGAGGCCGAGCCGGAGCCGGTCGTCTCGACCGAGCCGCCGGCCCGTACGCGCCGCCGCGCCACCCGCAAGGCGACCGCCCCGGCCGGGGCGCCGCCCGCCGCCGAGGAGGCCGCGGTGGTCGTGGTCAGCGCGGAGCCCGCGGCGGCCACGCCCGAGCCCGAGGCCGAGCCGGAGCCTGCCGTCTCGACGGAGCCGCCGGCCCGTGCGCGGCGTCGCGCCACCCGTAAGGCGACCGCGCCCGCGGGGGCGCCGGCCGCGGCAGCGGAGGAAGCGGCGGTGGTGGTCGTACCGTCCGCCGAGGCCGCCCCTGCGGAGGCTGCGCCCGACCAGGCCGAGCGGGCCGAGCAGGCTGACGGTGAGCCGTCGGCGGAGGCCGAGGCCGAGCCCAAGAAGCGGGCGGCCCGCAAGGCCCCGGCGAAGAAGGCGGCGGCCAAGAAGACGGCGAAGAAGGCCGCGACGAAGAAGACGGCGGCCAAGAAGACGACGACGAAGAAGGCCGCGACGAAGAAGGCGAGTTCGCCCGCGGAGTAGCCAGGCGGACCCTCCGGGGTGCCCCGTCAGCGCCGTAGGGACCTTGCGGTCCACGGCGGTTCGCCGCGCGGTTCTCCCCCAGAGCTTCGCCTGGGTGGTGCCCCCACGCGCCCCTGGTCAGTGCAGCCACTGCCAAGGGGCGCGGGCAACCCGGGCGGTCCTGCTCGACCCTGGCCGGATTTGACCCGGGTGGACGCGGTCCGTAGCCTTGACCTTCGGCGTTTCTGCGCCTTCGCCTGAGCACATTCCTCCCGGGCTTCCCGGGAGAGGCCCCTCCGCGGCAGTTATGGAGTGGCTGGCATCAGGGGTTTTCGAATCGAGCGAGAGAGTGAGTTCCGCGTGTACGCGATCGTGCGTAGTGGTGGCCGCCAGCACAAGGTGGCCGTCGGCGACATCGTCGAGGTTGACAGGATTCCCACCGGCAAGGTCGGCGACGCGGTCGAGCTCTCGACGCTGCTCGTCGTCGATGGCGAAGCCGTCACCAGCGACCCGTGGGTGCTCGCCGGGATCAAGGTCGAGGCCGAGATCGTGGACCACCACAAGGGCCAGAAGATCGACATCCTGCGCTACAAGAACAAGACCGGTTACCGCCGTCGCCAGGGTCACCGCCAGCACTACACGGCGCTGAAGATCACTGGCATCCCCGCCGCGGCTGCGAAGTAAGGGACTGAGGAGAGATGGCACACAAGAAGGGCGCATCGTCCACCCGGAACGGTCGCGACTCCAACGCTCAGCGGCTCGGTGTGAAGCGCTTCGGCGGCCAGGTCGTCAACGCCGGTGAGATCATCATCCGCCAGCGTGGCACCCACTTCCACCCCGGCTCCGGCGTCGGCATCGGCAAGGACGACACGCTGTTCGCGCTGTCCGCCGGTGCGGTCGAGTTCGGCGTGAAGCGCGGTCGCCGCGTGGTGAACATCGTTCCGGCCGCCTGAGGCGAGCCGTAAGAACTTTCGAGGGCGGACCCGTTTCCCGGACTCCGGGAAGTGGGGCCGCCCTCGGCGTGTTACAAGGCCAGTAGGACCGTAAGAACCGTGGGAAACCCGTACGTTCTGGAGGAAGCACCCATGACCACCTTCGTGGACCGCGTCGAACTGCATGTCGCCGCGGGTAACGGGGGCCACGGCTGCGCCTCCGTGCACCGGGAGAAGTTCAAGCCGCTCGGCGGGCCGGACGGCGGCAACGGCGGGCGGGGCGGGGACGTGATCCTCGTCGTCGACCAGGACGTGACCACCCTGCTCGACTACCACCACAGCCCGCACCGCAAGGCGACCAACGGCAAGCCGGGCGAGGGCGGCAACCGCTCCGGCAAGGACGGCAGCGACCTGGTGCTGCCGGTGCCGGACGGCACCGTCGTGCAGGACCGGGACGGAAACGTGCTGGCCGACCTGGTCGGCCAGGGCACCACCTACGTCGCCGGGCAGGGCGGCCGCGGCGGCCTCGGCAACGCGGCGCTCGCCTCAACCCGGCGCAAGGCGCCCGGCTTCGCGCTGCTCGGGGTGCCCGGGCAGGCCCGGGACATCGTGCTGGAGCTGAAGACCGTCGCCGACGTGGCGCTGGTCGGCTACCCGAGTGCGGGGAAGTCCTCGCTGATCTCGGTGCTCTCGGCGGCGAAGCCGAAGATCGCGGACTACCCGTTCACCACGCTGGTGCCGAACCTCGGAGTGGTCAACGCCGGCTCGACGGTCTACACGATCGCCGACGTGCCCGGGCTGATCCCCGGCGCGAGCCAGGGCCGCGGGCTGGGTCTGGAGTTCCTGCGGCACGTCGAGCGCTGCTCGGTGCTGGTGCACGTGCTGGACACCGCGACCCTGGAGTCCGACCGCGACCCGGTGACCGACCTCGACGTCATCGAGGCGGAGCTGCGGGCGTACGGCGGCGGGCTGGAGGACCGGCCGCGGCTGGTCGTGCTGAACAAGATCGACGTGCCCGACGGGCAGGACCTGGCGGAGATGATCAAGCCGGACCTGGAGGCGCGCGGCTACCGCGTCTTCGAGGTGTCCGCGGTCTCGCACGCCGGGCTCAAGGAACTGTCGTTCGCGCTGGCCGGGATCGTGGCGGAGACGCGGGCGGCGCGCCCGGCCGAGGAGTCCACCCGCGTGGTGATCCGGCCGCAGGCCGTCGACGACGCCGGGTTCACCGTCACCTACGACGGCGAGCTGTACCGGGTGCGTGGCGAGAAGCCCGAACGCTGGGTGCGGCAGACGGACTTCACCAACGACGAGGCGGTCGGCTACCTCGCGGACCGGCTCAACCGGCTCGGTGTCGAGGACGAGCTGGTCAAGGCGGGGGCGAAGGCGGGCGACGGCGTCGCGATCGGGCCGGAGGACGACGCGGTGGTCTTCGACTGGGAGCCGTCGCTGGCGGCCGGTGCGGAGATGCTGGGGCGGCGCGGTGAGGACCACCGTTTCGACACGCCGCGGCCCGCGGCGAGCCGGCGTCGCGACCGGCAGGCCGAGCACGACGAGGCCGCCGACGCCTACGACGAGTTCCATCCGTTCGGAGGGTGACCGGACCTCCTGGCCGCCCCTCCCCGTGGTCGTAGGACCTTGCGGCGAGGGGCGCCTCGGTGAACCCCGCCTTGCGAGACGGTTACCGGGGGTGAGACGATCCCCGTATCTCTTGTTGCCGCTAGGTAGGTCTCACGTGTCCCTGCACCTTGCCCACTCCCGTACCACCGCTGTCATCCTTGCCGGTGGCACGGGGCAGCGGGTCGGCCTGTCGATTCCCAAGCAGCTGCTGAAGATCGCCGGTAAAGCGGTGATCGAGCACACGCTCGCCATCTTCGAGCAGTCGGACGCGATCGACGACATCATCGTGCTGATGGCGCCGGGCTATGTCCCGGACGTCGAGAAGATCGTCACGAAGGCCGGTCTGAAGAAGGTCAGCCGGGTGA
Organism: Streptomyces sp. NPDC087270; assembly: GCF_044744625.1. NCBI lineage: Bacteria > Bacillati > Actinomycetota > Actinomycetes > Kitasatosporales > Streptomycetaceae > Streptomyces > Streptomyces sp. NPDC087270. The sequence goes on along the minus strand of NZ_JBIUYR010000002.1, from coordinate 375,951 downwards.
TCGAGGGCGGCACGACGCGCAACGAGACCACCGAGCGGGCCATCGCCGCGCTGAGCGAGGAGCTCGAGCCCGGCCAGGACCGCAACGTGCTCTTCCACGACGCCGTGCGCCCGCTGATCTCGCAGCGCGTGATCGCCGACTGCGTGGCCGCGCTGGAGCGGTACGAAGCGGTGGACGTGGCGATCCCGTCCGCGGACACCATCATCGTCACCCGCACCCACGGCGGCGACGGCGAGTTCATCACCGAGGTGCCGGACCGCTCCCGGCTGCGCCGCGGCCAGACCCCGCAGGCGTTCCGGCTGTCCACTATCCGCCGGGCCTACGAGGTCGCCGGCGGCGACCCCAACTTCCAGGCCACCGACGACTGTTCGGTGGTGCTGAAGTACCTGCCCGACGTGCCGATCTACGTGGTCCCCGGCGACGAGCACAACATGAAGGTGACCACCCCGGTGGACGTCTTCATCGCCGACAAGCTCTTCCAGCTCGCCTCCACCGCCGCCCCCGGCCAGTCCGACGAGGCGGCGTACCGCGAGCTGCTCGCCGACAAGACCCTGGTGGTCTTCGGCGGCTCCTACGGCATCGGCGCCGACATCGCGGCGATGGCCGAGGGATACGGCGCGAAGGTCTTCGCGCTGGGCCGCTCGACCACCGGCACCCACGTCGAGGACCCCGAGCACGTCGACGACGCGCTGTCGCGGGCCTACGCGGAGACCGGCCGGGTCGACTACGTGGTGAACACCGCGGGCGTGCTGCGGATCGGCAAGCTCGCCGAGACCGACAACGCGACCATCGAAGAGGCGCTGCGGGTCAACTACCTCGCCCCGGTGCAGATCGCCCGCGCCTCCCACAAGTACCTCGCCGAGACCCGCGGCCAGCTGCTGCTCTACACCTCCAGCAGCTACACCCGGGGACGGGCCGAGTACAGCCTGTACTCGTCGACCAAGGCCGCGATGGTGAACCTCACCCAGGCACTCGCCGACGAGTGGGCCGGCGACGGCATCCGGGTCAACTGCGTCAACCCCGAGCGCACCGCGACGCCGATGCGCACCAAGGCGTTCGGCCAGGAGCCGGCCGGCTCGCTGCTCTCCTCGGAGGCGGTCGCCCGCACCTCGCTCGACGTCCTGCTCTCCACCCTCACCGGCCATGTGATCGACGTCCGCCAGCAGGACCCGATGCAGGGCCTGTCCGGCGCCTCCGGGATCGAGCGCGCGCTGGCACACGTTCTCGCCCAGGGGGAGGACGAGCAGTAATCCTTACCGGAACGGATCGACAGTCCTTGGGCCCGCGTGACACGGTGCGCCCAGGGACTTCGTCCGTTGATGAGGGAGCGCGGCGCCGGCCGGCCCGCCCCTTCCCGCACCGCCACTCCGCCTCACCCGATCTCCGTATCCTCATTCGACGTCTCATTCGACATCGCACTGGAGCAGTCACCCCGTGATCTCAAAAGCCATTCGCATGGCCCGTGTGGCGTCCGGCGGCGAACTCGCCGCCGCGCTGCTCATGCTCCTCAGCTACCCGTGCCTGGTGATCGCCGCGCTGCTGCCGAGCCTGTGGTTCTTCGTGGCCGCCGGCGCGGTCAGCTACGTGACGGACTGGTTCCTGCACCAGCGCCGCTCGTACCTGATCAACCGGCTGGGCAAGGCCCGGGCCGGGCTGTCGCTGCGCTTCCTGCTGCGTGAGCTGACGCTGGTGCTGCTGATGGCGCAGATGAACCTCGCCAACAACCGGGCGTTCTCCGCGGCCATCGTCTGCTTCCTGGTCTTCTACGGCATGCAGGCCCCGCACGCGGCCCTGATCACGCTGATCCGCAACCGCCGCAAGCTGCCGTTCGGCACCCGCAACATCGACCTGAGCGGGATGCGCATCACCAACGCGCCGTCGGGCCTGCTGACCTCGCGCGCGGCCGAGAAGATGCTGCACCTGGACCTGTTCGCGGTGATCGGCCTCCTGCTGTACGCGAAGGCCGGGCACATCGCGTTCGTCTACCTCGGTGCCGCGCTGACGCTGGGCCTGGGCATCGTGTACACGCTGGCCCTGGCGCCGTACCTCACCCGCCGCCGGCTGCCGGCGAAGACCGACGACGCGCTGGCGTTCATGGACACCTGGCTGCGGGCGTACCGGCCGAGCACCGTGCTGTACTTCTCCGGCTCGCCGGACTCCGCGTACCAGGTCAACATGTGGCTGGACACGATGGCGGACATGCCGGGGGAGCGGCCGCTGGTGATCCTGCGCGAGCGGGCGATCCTGCTCCAGCTCGCCGACACCGCGGTGCCGGTGCTGTGCGTGCCGGGCGCGGTGCACCTGATGAACATGGACCTGTCGACCGTGCGGGTCGCGCTGTACCCGGCGAACGTCGGCAAGAACATCCACCTGCTGCGGGTGCCGAGCATGAAGCACGTCTTCGTCGGCCACGGCGACAGTGACAAGGTCGCCAGCATCAACCCGTTCAGCAAGGCGTACGACGAGGTCTGGTCGGCCGGCAAGGCGGGCCGGGACCGGTACGCGCTCGCCGACGTCGGGGTGCGTGACGAGGACGTGGTCGAGGTGGGCCGCCCGCAGCTCGCCGGGATCACCGCCTGGGACGGCTCGGCCGCGACCGGCATCCCGACCGTGCTGTACGCGCCGACCTGGGAGGGCTGGACCGACGAGCCCGGCAACACCTCGCTGATGCTGGCCGGCGTGAACATCGTGCGCGGCCTGGTCGCGTCCGCCACCCCGGTCCGGGTGCTGTACAAGCCGCACCCGTTCACCGGCACCGTCAACCCGAAGGCGAAGCGGGCCCACGACAAGGTGGTCGCGGTGCTGGCGAAGGCGAACGCCCAGCGGGCCGCCGACCCGGCGTGGTCCGCGCGGATCGCCGAGGGCAAGGCGGCGCAGGCCACGGCCCGCGCCGAACTGGCGTCGATAGAGACCGAGTTGGATTCGCTGGTGGCCGAGGCGACCTCCGCGGAGGGGGACATGGCGATCATGTCCCGCGACTCGATCGCCGACCCGCAGCTCACGGCGCGGCTCGCCGAGTTGCGCGCCCGGTGGAACGCCGCGTACTGGAAGTCGCTGAGCGCCTGGGAGCACAAGGTCGTCACCGGCCCGATGCCTCACCTGTACGAGTGCTTCAACGAGTCCGACGCGATGGTCTCCGACATCTCCAGCGTGGTCTCGGACTTCGTGGCGACCGGCAAGCCGTACGCCATCACCGATTCGGCCGAACTGGGCGAGGAGGAGTTCAAGCGGCAGAACACCGCCGCCCGCGCCGCGCTCATCCTGGACAACTCGGCGAGCCGGGTCGGCGAGCTGGTCACGGCCGTGGTCACCCCCGAGCTCGACCCGCTGGCCGGGTCGCGCAAGGAGATCAAGCAGTACCTGCTCGGCCCTGACCACCCCACCTCCATCGAGCGGTTCTCGCAGGCGGTGCGCGACCTCGCACACAAGGCCGAGGTCCGGCTCGTCCAGCAGGCCGCTCTGGGCCAGACGGGTGATGTCGATCCGCTGGACGGTCCGACCGCCCAGGCCAGGGCCGAAATGGAGCGAACCACTCCGCAACGGCGCGCCGACGAGGAGTTGGCGTCGGATGTCCAGGAGCGAAACGCGGGGTGACGTCCGGGTATGCTCGCAGCCGGGGGCGCGGGTCGCGACCCGCAGTGACCGCCCCCTGAATCCATCTGCATGGGACGTAACGTGAAAGCACTTGTGCTCTCCGGCGGGGCGGGCACCCGCCTCAGGCCGATCACTCACACCTCGGCCAAACAGCTGGTACCGGTCGCCAACAAGCCGGTGCTGTTCTACGGCCTGGAAGCCATCGCCGAAGCCGGGATCACCGAGGTGGGCATCATCGTCGGCGACACCGCCGAGGAGATCAAGGAGGCGGTCGGCGACGGCTCCGCCCTCGGTATCGCGGTCACGTACATCCCGCAGGACGCGCCGCTCGGGCTGGCGCACGCGGTGCTGATCGCGCGCGAGTTCCTCGGCGAGGACGACTTCGTGATGTACCTCGGTGACAACTTCATCGTCGGCGGCATCAGCGGCCTCGTCGAGGAGTTCCGCGCGGAGCGCCCGGACGCGCAGATCCTGCTCACGAAGGTGCCGAACCCGACCTCCTTCGGCGTCGCCGAACTCGACGCGCAGGGGCGGGTGAAGAACCTGGAGGAGAAGCCGAAGCAGCCCAAGAGCGACCTGGCGCTGGTCGGCGTCTACCTCTTCACCCCGGCCGTCCACGAGGCGGTGCGCGCCATCAAGCCGTCCTGGCGCGGTGAGTTGGAGATCACCCACGCCATCCAGTGGCTGATCGACGAGCAGCGCGACGTGCGCTCCACCACGATCTCCGGCTACTGGAAGGACACCGGCAACGTCACCGACATGCTGGAGGTCAACCGGTCGGTGCTGGACACCCTCGAACCCGAGGTGCTCGGCGAGGTCGACGCGGAGAGCGAGATCATCGGCCGGGTCCGGATCGAGGCCGGCGCGAAGGTGGCCGGCAGCCGGATCGTCGGTCCGGCGATCATCGGCCGCAACTCGGTGATCAGCGACGCGTACGTCGGCCCGTACACCTCCGTCTCGGAGAACTGCCGGATCGAGGACAGCGAGATCGAGTACTCGATCCTGCTGCGCGACTCCTCGCTCACCGGCGTGCGCCGGGTCGAGGCGTCGCTCATAGGGCGCAACGTCGAAGTGACCCCGGCCCCCCGAAACCCTGCCGCGCACCGCCTGGTGCTCGGCGATCACAGCAAGGTGCAGATCTCGTCATGACCGACCGCATACTGGTGACCGGCGGGGCCGGCTTCATCGGCTCCCACTACGTCCGTACGCTGCTCGGCCCGACCGGGCCCGGGGACGTGGCGATCACCGTCCTGGACAAGCTGACCTACGCGGGCAACCCGGCGAACCTCGACGAGGTCCGCGCGCACCCCGGCTTCCGCTTCGTGCAGGGCGACATCTGCGACGCCGAGCTCGTCGACAAGCTGGTCGCCGAGCACGACCAGGTGGTGCACTTCGCCGCCGAGTCGCACGTCGACCGCTCGATCCTGGGCGCCACCGAGTTCATCACCACCAACGTGGCCGGCACCCAGACCCTGCTGGACGCGGCGCTCCGCAACAACCTGCGGACGTTCGTGCACATCTCCACCGACGAGGTGTACGGCTCGATCGCCGAGGGCTCCTGGCCCGAGACCGACCCGCTCCAGCCGAACTCGCCGTACTCCGCGGCCAAGGCGTCCAGCGACCTGATCGCGCTCGCCTACCACCGCACCCACGGCCTGGACGTGCGGGTGACCCGCTGCTCCAACAACTACGGGCACCACCACTTCCCGGAGAAGGTCATCCCGCTGTTCATCACCAACCTGCTGGACGGCGGCAAGGTCCCGCTCTACGGCGACGGCGGCAACGTCCGGGACTGGCTGCACATCGACGACCATGTGCAGGGAATCGACCTGGTACGGAACCTCGGCCGCCCGGGAGAGGTCTACAACATCGGAGGCGGCACCGAGCTGTCCAACAAGGAGCTCACCGGCCTGCTGCTCGAAGCGTGCGGGGCCGGCTGGGACTCCGTGGAGTACGTCGAGGACCGCAAGGGCCACGACCGTCGCTACTCGGTGGACTGCACCAAGATCCGTACCGAGCTGGGTTACGTGCCGCGCAAGGACTTCGCGACCGGCCTGGCCGAGACCGTCGCCTGGTACCGGGAGAACCGGGCCTGGTGGGAGCCGCTGAAGGAGCGCGCCACACTGTGAAACCGCCGAACGCGACCTGGCTGGTGACCGGCGCCGCCGGGATGCTGGGCCAGGACCTGCTGGTCCGGCTGCGGACCGAGCCGGACACCGCGGTGGTGGCCATGGGCAGCACCGCCCTGGACATCACCGACCCGGAGGCGGTCGCCACCGCGATCGCCGAGCACCAGCCCGTCCTGGTCGTCAACTGCGCGGCCTGGACCGGGGTCGACGACGCGGAGAGCCGCGAGGCCGACGCCGCGCGGATCAACGGCGACGGGCCCCGGCACCTCGCCGAGGCGTGCGCCAAGTCCGGCGCGAAGCTGATCCACGTCTCCACCGACTACGTCTTCGCCGGGGACGCGGACCAGCCGTACGCCGAGGACGCCGCCACCGGTCCGCGCGGCGCCTACGGGCGCACCAAGCTGGCCGGCGAGCGGGCGGTGCTCGACACCCTGCCCGACGCCGGCTACGTGGTGCGCACCGCGTGGCTGTACGGCGCGGCCCGCGGCAACTTCGTCCGCACGATGATCCGGCTGGAGGGCGTCAAGGACACCCTCGACGTGGTGGACGACCAGCGCGGGCAGCCCACCTGGACCGCGGACCTGGCCGACCATCTGGTCCGGCTCGGCACCGCCGCGCTCGCCGGCGACGCGCCGGCCGGCGTCTACCACGGCACCAGCGCGGGCGAGACGACCTGGTTCGGCTTCACCCAGGAGATCTTCCGGCTGCTGGGCGCGGACCCCGAGCGGGTCCGGCCCACCACCAGCGCGGCGTTCGCGCGCCCCGCGCCGCGCCCGGCGTACAGCGTGCTCGGCCACGACCGGTGGCAGTCGGCCGGCATCGAACCGATCCGCGACTGGCGGTCGGCGCTGGCCGAGGCGTTCCCCGCCCTGGTGGCAGCCGAACGTGGCTGAGGCCCCGGCCGGCGCGGCCGGCGGGCGGGCGCGGCGGCTGGGCCGGCGGGCGCTGGCGGTGCTGCCGCCGGGCACCGCGCTGGTGGGCGCCGGCACCGCGGTCCTGGGACTGGCCAGCTACATCCAGCTCGCGGCCGCGGGCCGCACGCTGCCGTCCGACCGGATGGCGGGCGTGTCGGTGCTGTGGACGCTGGTCTTCTCGGTCGGCCTCGGGCTCTTCTTCCCGATCGAGCAGGAGATGACCCGGCTGGTCGCGGCCCGGGTGGTGGCGGGAGAGGGCACCGGTCCGGTGCTGCGCCGCGGCCTGGCCACCTCGCTGGGGCTGCTGGCCGCGGTGTGCGTGCCGGTGGCGGTCCTCGCGCACCCGGTCGCGAACCGGCTCTTCGACGGCAACCTCTCCCTGGTCGGCGCGCTGTGCGCGGCGTTCGGGGCGCTGTCGGTGGCGTACGTGACCCGCGGCATGCTGGCCGGCACCGGCCGATTCCGGGTGTACGGCACGCAGTTGGCGCTGGACGGCGCGCTGCGGGTGGTGTTCTCGGTGCTGCTGGCGGCGGCCGGGACGCACTCGCCGCTGCTGTTCGCCGCGGTGCTGACGGTGCCGACGCTGCTGTCGGTGGCGGCCACGCTGCCGTGGGTGCTGCGCGCGGCGCGGTACGGCGCGGAGGGCGTGAGCGCGGTGAAGCCCGCGGCCGGCGCGGATGTCGCCGCTGCCGCCGCCGGCGTCGCGGCCGGCGCCGTCGCAGGCGGGGCCGCTGGTGCCTCTTTTGCCGGTGAGACGGCGGGCGGGGCCGCCCGGACGGGCGGGGCGACGGCGCTCCGGTCGTCGCCCCCGCTGCCGTGGCGTGCGCTGTGGTCCGGCCTGCTCGCGCTGATCCCCTCCACGCTGCTCGCCCAACTGCTCGTCAACATCTCGGTGATCAGCGTGAAGCTGCTGGCACCCGACGACACCGCGTTCATCACCGCGCTGCTGTCCGCGGTGGTGCTGGCCCGGGTGCCGCTGTTCGTCTTCGGCTCGCTCCAGGCGTCGCTGCTGCGCGGGCTGTCCGAGGCCGTCGCGGCCGGCGACCGTGCGGCCTACCGCCAACTGCTGCTGCGTACGGCCGCGTTCACCGGCCTGCTGGGCGGCACGGGCGGGGTGGTGGCGGTGGCGCTGGGCCCGTGGCTGGTGCCGCGGCTGTTCGGTTCGCCCGATCTGCTCGGCTGGACGGACTTCGCCTGGCTGTCGGCCGGCACGCTCTGCTACATGCTCGCCTCGGTGCTCGGCCAGGCGTTGCAGACCACCGGCGGTCACGGCCGGCAACTGGTTTCCTGGGCGGTCGGCACGGCCGCGCTGCTCGCGGTGACGTTCAGTCCGTTGCCTATCCGTGACCGGGTCGAGATCGCTTATGCGGTCGGCGCGGCAATCACCGCGATCCTGCTCTCCATCCGGGTGACTTATGCCATTCGGATGCAACCTATGCGTCACTTCGACCGTCAAGCTGGGTGGACGGATGCGATACAGGGGACCAATTTCCGGGACCCCGCGGAGCGTCCACAATCGGTTGAATAATTGACGAAAGGGTGCGCTTCCCATGGTGATTTCCGGCGCGCCGCGCCTTGCCAGTAAGCGCACCTTCGGTGATGTCTGGCTGATCATCCCGGTCTACAACGAAGCCCCGGTCGTGGCCGGAGTGGTGACAGAGGCGCTGCGTACCTTCCCCAACGTGGTGTGCGTCGACGACGGCAGTGTCGACGGCTCCCAGGACGAGGTCGCCCGTACCGGCGCCCACCTCGTCCAACACCCCGTCAACCTCGGGCAGGGCGCGGCGATCCAGACCGGGCTGCACTACGCACTGTCCCAGCCCGGTGCCGAACGCTTCGTCACCTTCGACGCAGACGGCCAGCACCGCGTCGAGGACGTCATCACCATGCTGGCGGTGGCCCGGGCCCGGGGCGCCGACGTGGTGCTCGGCTCCCGCTTCCTGCGGCCCGGCGGCGAGCGCGTCGAAGTCCCCTGGGCCAAGCGCCTGGTGCTGCGTACGGCGGCGGCGGTGAGCCCCACCGCGCGCCGCCTGAAGCTCTCCGACGCGCACAACGGGCTGCGGCTGTTCAACCGCACCGCCGCCGCCCGGGTCAACATCACGATGAACGGCATGGCGCACGCCTCGGAGATCACCGGCTTCCTCGCCCGCTCCGACCTGAGCGTCGTGGAGTCACCGGTGTCGATCCGCTACACCGACTACTCGCGGGCCAAGGGCCAGTCGCTGCTCAACGGAGTGAACATCCTCTTCGACCTGTCCCTGAACCGCGAGAAGGGCTGACCGGTGCTCATCCAGATCGTCCTGCTGTCCGCGGTGGTGGTCCTGCTCGCGGTGTTCATGCGCAGCTGGAACACCACCCGGACCCGGGCGTGGAAGCGGATCGCCTTCCTCGCCTTCTGCTTCCTCAACGCCTACGCGGTACTGCGGCCCGGCGACACCACGAAGGCCGCCCACCTGCTCGGTGTCGGCCGCGGCACCGACCTGGTGCTGTACCTGCTGGTGGTCGGCGTGACCGCGCTGGCGCTCAACACCTACCTGCGGTTTCGCGCCATGGAACGCCGGCTGACCGAACTCGCCCGTGACGCGGCCCTGCGCACGGCCCACCGCCCGGAACCCGAGCGGCCGCTGGCCGCCGTGGAAGGCGAACGCTCCCAGTGACCGACACGCTCGACATCATGCTTCCGTACTACGGCGACCCCGCGCTGATGCGCGACGCCGTGCGCAGCGTCCTCGCGCAGACCGACCCCGACTGGCGGCTGACCGTCGTGGACGACGACACCCGGCCCGGCGTGCCGGAGTGGTTCGCCGGACTGGACGACCACCGGGTGCGGTACTTCCGCAACGAGCAGAACCTCGGCGTCACCGGCAACTTCCGCCGCTGCGTCGAGCTGGCCGACTACCCCTACACGGTGCTGATGGGCTGCGACGACCTGATGCGTCCCGGCTACGTCGCCACCGTACGGGCCGCCCGGGCCGACCTGCCGGGCGCCGCGATGTACCAGCCGGGGGTCCGGGTGATCGACGGCGAGGGCCGCCCGGTGCACACGCTGGTCGACACCGTCAAGCGGCGGCTGTACTCGACGGCGCCCGAGCGGCGCGCGCGGCTCGGCGGGGAAGAGCTCGCGGTCAGCCTGCTGCGCGGCAACTGGCTCTACTTCCCGGCCATGTGCTGGCGCTCCGACCTGCTCAAGGAGGTCGGCTTCCGCACCGACCTGACGGTCGTGCAGGACCTCGCGCTCACCGTGGAGCTGCTGCTGCGCGGCGAGGAGCTGGTCACCGACCCGGAGATCTGCTTCGACTACCGGCGGCACGTCGGCAGCGAGTCCTCCGCGCAGGCGGTCAGCGGCTCCCGCTTCGAGGAGACCCGCCGGCTGCTGCTCGAACTCGCCGCCGACTTCGACGCGCTCGGCTGGCACCGCGCCGCCCGTACCGCCCGCCGCCACCTGTCCACCCGGCTGCACGCGCTGCTGATGGTGCCGGGAGCGCTGCGCCGGCGCCGGCTGGACACGGCCCGCGAGCTGACCGGGCACGCCTTCGCCCGGGTGCCGCGCCCGGCCGCCCCGGCGGCGGCCCGATGAGCGCCCCGAACTCCCCGGGCGGCGGCCGGTTCGGCGCCCCCGCGAACGCTCCCGCGAACGCCCGCGCCGACGCCCGCGCCGACGCCCATCTGGACACCTCCGCGGACACCGCGCCGCCCGACCTGGTGAAGGCCCCGGGGAAGGCAGCCGGGGGCACCCCGGCAGGCCCGCCGCCGGGCGCCTCCGCGCTCTCCCCGGCCGGGCCCGGCCGCTGGTCGCCCTCCCGCCTGTCCGCCCGCCTGCCCGCCCGCTGGCGGCTGCCGCTCGCGGTGTACGCCGCCTGCCAGCTGCTGCTGCTGGGCTGGTGGGCCGCCTTCTACCCGGGCCGGATCAGCGGCGACACCCTCACCTACATCTACGAGGTCAGCACCTCCCACTGGCGCTCGGACCACTCGGTCGCCTACGACGCGCTGCTGTGGATCTCGCTCCAGGTCACCGGCGGCATCGCGGCCCTGACCTTCGTCCAGACCGTCTGCATGGCCGCCGCGCTCGCCTACGTCTGCGTGGCGCTGCGTGACCTCGGGGTGCGCGGGCGGTGGAGCGCGGCCGCCGCCGTGGTCGTCGCCGCGGCGCCGATGACCGCCTCGTTCACGGTGTTCGTCTGGAAGGACGTCGCCTACACCATCGCCACCCTGGTCGCCTTCGGCGCGGTGGTCCAGCTCACCGCCCGCCGGCTGCGCCGCGAGCACGCCGTACGCGACCGGTCCTTCCGCCGCCAGCTGCTGACGCTGGCCCTGGGCTGCCTGGGCATCGGCCTGTTCCGCAACAACGGCTTCCCGGTGCTCATCGCCGCCGTGGTGCTGCTGGTGCTGCTGCTGCCGGGCATGCGCCGCTGGATCGCCGCCGCGATCGGGGTCCCGCTGGTGCTGACGCTGGCGATGAACAACTTCCTCTACCCGGCGCTCGGCGTCCAGAAGCCGCGCCCCGACGAGGTGTACGCCTTCAACTACGCCGACATCGGCGTCGCCTACGCCAAGCGCCCTGACATCTTCACCGCCTCCGACCTGCGGCTGATGCGCGGCCTCGCGCCGCTGTCGCACTGGAGCGGGCCGGGCGGCGACTGCCATGTGGCCGACCCGATCATGCACAAGCCGATGAACCGGATCAAGGCCGGCAAGGAGAACGGGCAACTGCTCGCCCTGTGGGGGCGCATCCTCGAACACCACCCGACGCTGATCATCGACGCCCGGCTGTGCCGTGCCGACATCGCCTGGGCGTTCAACGGCCACACCGGCAAGTACGCGGCGTCCAACCACCACGTGCTGCGCACCTGGTCCAGCTTCGGCCTGGACTCGGTCCAGCAGCTGCCGTACCACGCGTCGCTCTCCGACGCCCCGCTGTCGTACAAGCTCGACCACCTGGCCACCAGGGCCTACGAGTGGACGCAGACACCGAGGAAGGCACCGGTGCTGTGGCGCGGGGTGAACTGGACCTACCTGGGCTACCTGGTGGTCGCCCTGGTCGCGGTGCGCCGCCGCAGGTACGAGCTGCTGGCGCTCGCGGTGCTGCCGGCCGGCCTCCAGGTCACGGTGCTCGCGGCGAACCCGTCACCGCTGTGGCGCTACATGTGCGCCGCGCTCTTCGTGGGCATGCTCACAGTGCCGGTGCTCGCGCTGGCCGGCCGCCGAACGCTGCCGTGGGAGCGCGCCGCCCGGTCGGCGGCCCCGCCGGACACCACGACCGGGTCGCCCACCGAGGGCAGCCAGGACACGGCGCCGGCGACGGGGCGCCGGACCTGAGACCAGCGGTCAGCTCACGGACTCGATCTGCCGGCGGATCGCGCCGAAGGACGAGCGGCCGCGGCGCAGGTTGCGGGCCCGGGCGAGCGCGGGCCAGAAGGGGGCCCGCAGCAGCGTCTCGGCGTTGACCGCGTTCTTGCGGAGCAGCAGCTCCTCCGGGATGTCCTGCGGGTCCTCGGTGGCGTACTCCGCGATGATCTTGTCGTAGTTGTCGCGGAGTACCGTGTTGGTCGGGTCGGCGCCGAAGATCGCGGTCACGCCGGTCTTCACGGTGTCGACGTCCACCACGGTCAGGTCGGGGCGGTAGCGGCGCAGCACCTGGGCGACCTTGAAGACGTCGCCGGCCCAGTCCTTGGTGTGGCGGTCGCGGGCGGCCTCGTCCACGTTGCGCGGCAGCATGTCGTCGAAGACGATCACGCTGGACCAGCGGGAGTGCTTCTCGACGTTCATGAAGTCGCGCAGCGCGTACTCGAAGATGTGCATGCCGTCGATGAAGGACAGCTCCAGCACGGGGTCGCCGACCAGGGCGAGCGGGTCGCGCCGGCCCAGCGCCCGGAACGGGTTGCGTCCCGGGCGCAGGTGCAGCAGCGGGTCCTTGCGGTTGAAGAACGCGTCACTCGTGGCCCGCACCAGGTGTACGTCGCAACTGATGGACTGGGTGAGCTTGAAGGCCGGGTCGATCGCGACGGACGGTACCCGGGACAGCGCCAGGCTCTTCCCGTCGTTGACGCCGATCTCCAGATAGTTGCGCGGCTTGTAGACCTTGTGCAGCCTGCGCAGGAACTCGTGACGGTGCACTGAACAACCCCTCGATGCGAAAGACGGCGGGAGTGATGGAGCGACGCTAGCGCTTGCTCCGCCGGACCGACATCGTTCAGCGGAAGTTTGTCGAATCCTCAGAGACCTCAGAGGTTTCAGGAGCCCGCAGGGCCGCCGGCCCGCAGTTCTGCGTCGAACCGCAGGCAGTCCTCGTACGAGGGCAGCAGCCCCTGCGCGCGGGCCTCGGCGAGGGTGGGCGCCTGGGCGTCCTTCTCCGACAGCAGCGGCTCGACGTCCGAGGGCCAGGCGATGCCCAGTTCCGGGTCGAGCGGGTTGATGCCGTGCTCGCGCCCGGGGGAGTACCCGGCCGAGCAGAGGTAGACCACCGTGGCGTCGTCGGTGAGGGCCATGAAGGCGTGCCCCAGGCCCTCGGAGAGGTACACCGCGTGGTGCTGGTCGTCGTCCAGCCGCACACCCTCCCACTGGCCGAAGGTGGGCGAGCCGACCCGGATGTCCACGATCACGTCGAGCACCGCGCCGCGCACGCACTTGACGTACTTCGCCTGGCTCGGCGGCACGTCCGCGAAGTGCACCCCGCGCAGGGTGCCGCGGCTGGACACCGAGCAGTTGGCCTGCACCAGGTCCAGCCGGTGGCCCACGGACTCCTCGAAGTCCGCGGCGCGGAACCACTCGTGGAAGCTCCCCCGGCTGTCCGGGAAGATCTTGGGCTCGTGTACGAAGGCGCCGGCGATGTCCAGCTGCCGCATGCGGATCACGTCCTTGGGGGTTGGTGACGGGTGGGGGAGAGGGCGACGGGAAGGGAGGCGGGCGAAGCGGTGGCCGGCCGGCGGCAGGAACACCCGCGAGGAGTACGGGGTCCCGCCGATGTGCGCGGGACCCCGTTCGAGTGGTGCTGCGTGCCGTGCGGCCGTCCCGCCCCGAACCCAGGCAGAAGCCAGGCGCCGGAGCCTGGGCTCCGAACCCAGGCTCCGAACGTAGGCTCCGAACCTAGGCGCCGAAGCGCGCGGCCATCCGCCGGAGCTTCTTGCGGGAGCCGGGGTTGAGCCGCTGCATCACCGGGCCGCCGATCCGCTTCAGCATGCTGCGCTTGGCCGACCGGCGCCGCTGGGCCTGGGCCTCACGGGCGGTCGCCGGGTCCACCGTAGCCAGACCCTCGACCGGGTGCAGCCGGCCGCGGTCGTCGACCCGCACCTGCCCGATCTTCAGCTCGGGTCCGGAGGCGGCGCCGTCCAGCCGGGCCGACAGCTGCCAGGTGCCCGGCCGCAGCCCGGTGAACGGAGTGGCGCCCTCCTTGACGTCGGCCGGCCGCAGGTGCACCCGGCCGCCCACCGGCTCCAGCACGGCCGGCAGCCCCGCGAAGGCCGCGTCCGGACCGGTGCCGCGCAGCACCAGCCAGGCCCGGGCCGTGGCGGTGCCCGTGTGCGAGACCGCGGCCAGCTCCAGTTCCAGCTGGTCGCCGGGCATCCGCAGCACCTCCTGGCCGGCCAGCGCGTCGCCGAGCTTCTTGCCGCGCCGCGCCACGTCCAGCGTCAGGTTGCCGTGCGGGTCGGTGAAGTACGGCACCGTGAGCTGGGCGGGCTCGCCGAGCAGGGCGGGCAGGCACGCGTCGTCCACACCCGGCGCCCGGTCGGCGCCGAGCCGGGCCTTGCGGACCAGACCGAGGCCGCGCACCGGCACCCACACGTCCCACATGCCGCGGGTGAGCGCGTCGCGGCCCTTGACCGCCTTGGGGTCGAGGTAGCCGGTGCCGTGCAGCACCACCTCGCAGAGCACGCCCTCCGGGCCGCCCGCGACGGCCGGCAGGTCCTCCACCGCGGTCTCGAACTCCGCCGGGCAGGCCCACTCCACCGCGGTCTCCCGGTCGCGGATGCTGACCTCCGCGCGGTAGCCGTCGATCTCGTCGGTGACGTCGATCAGCTCGCCGTCCTCCAGCAGGTCCTGGTGGAAGTCGGGGTGCAGGTAGTAGCGGTCGCCGCGGCGCAGCAGCGACAGCGGCTTCTTGTCGTCGCCCCACACCAGGCGGGCGGTGACGGTGATGGCGATCCGGCCGTCGACCCAGCGGAAGTCCTCCAGCCGCGCGGCGCCCTTGACCGAGGAGGCCCGGCGGGCGACCACGACCAGCTGCTCGCGCCGGTCGCGGCGCAGCAGGGTGGAGCGCAGCCGCATGATGGCGCCGAGCCCGTCGTGCACCCCGTCGTTGACGAAGTCGCCGGCCACGTCGTTGACGGCGTCGATCATCTCGTCGCGGTACTCGGGGGTGTACTTCAGCACCGACGGCTCGCTGAGCCGGCCGAGCATCTCGACCCGGTAGAAGCGGCGCAGCAGGTCGTCCCGGAAGGTGCCGGGCTCGGTGTTGGCGACCACCACGTCGAGCACTTCGCGCAGGTTGCCGTAGTAACCGGACGGCACGATCTTCGCCGAGCCGGCGTTCTTGCCGTCGTCGCGCTTGGAGTAGTGGTAGCAGGTGTAGTCGCCGAGGATGGAGACGACCTTCGCCGGGAAGTAGGTCTCCATCATGTACAGCTGGTCTTCCAGCCGCCGCTTGCCCTCGGGATAGGCGATCTTGTTGTCCCGCAGGAACTGGGTGCGGAACATCTTGTGCGGCGTGAGGCTGTCCACCAGCGGTGCGTCGTGGATCGTGCACTTCTCGCGGTTGACCCGGAAGACGCCGTGCGGGACGCCGCGGAAGTTGCTCGCGACCTTGCCGAAGACGATGTCCGAGCCGTTGCGGTGGCCCATGTCGTACAGCCGGCGCAGCGCGTCGGGCGCCATGTAGTCGTCCTGGTCGACGAAGTGCACGTACTCGCCGCGCGCCTGTTCGACGCCGATGTTGCGCGGCTTGCCCGGCCAGCCGGAGTTCGGGATGTGGATCACCCGCACCTGCGGATGCTCGGCGGCGAGCCGGTCCAGTCTCGCGGGGGTGTCATCGGTGGAGCCGTCATTGACGAAAAGGAGTTCCAGTTCGTCCGCCGGCAGCGTCTGTCCCAACAGCGACGCGATGCAGGGCTCTATGTATTTCCCGGGGTTGTAGACCGGAACGATGACGCTGACCTTGACCGACATCCTTGTTTCCGCCTCGCCTTTCGCAGCTCTCGTTCAGGCCGCTGGTATGTCCGTGGAATCCTACGGCGGCCGTGAGGGGTCGCCGAACAGAGCGCGGGCGTGCCTCAGGGGGTACGTGGCGCTCTGCGGTAAGACGATTCAGCGGGCGAAAGGATGTACGTACACCGCGGATTGTGACTGGTGTCACTTCGACGTCGGCGTCCGTTCAGGTGGGACGTCGGCGGGGTGGGCGGGGTGGGCGCGGGGCCGGGCGGGAACGGCAAGGGGCGCCGGCGCCGCGTGAAGCGGTGCCGGCGCCCCTCAGGTGAGCCGCTGGTTGCTCGGATCAGCCCAGGTCGGCGTACTGGCTCCAGCCGGCGCCGCCGATCTGGACCCGCGCCTTGAAGGTGCCGGTTCCGGTGCCCGCGTAGAAGTACAGGCCCTTCGAGCTGCGGGCCAGCAGGTCCGCCACCCCGTCGCCGTTCATGTCGCCGGGCGCGATCAGCTTGTTGTACTGGCTCCAGCCGGTACCGCCGATCTTCTTCTTCGCCCCGAAGGGTGAGGACGCGTTTCCGGTGCCGGCGTACAGGAACAGCCCGGCCGACGAGCGAGCGACGATGTCCGCCTTGCCGTCACCGGTCAGGTCGCCGGTGCCGACGATCTGGTTGTACTGGTTCCAGCCGCTGCCGCCGATCTGCACGCGGCCCTTCATCGACAGGCCGTTGCCGTTGCCGCCGTAGTAGTACAGCGCCGACGAGTTGCGGGCGAGCAGGTCGCCCTTGCCGTCGCCGTTGAGGTCACCGGGGCCGACCACCAGGTTGTACGACGTCGAACCGGCGGCGAGCATGTCGTCGTCGATGGCGTAGTTCGCCAGGTTGTAGAGGTGGCCGTCGTACAGGCCCTTGCCGATCAGGTCCGAGAACCCGGAGTCGGTCAGCGAGGAGACCTCGTAGAGCCGGATCGCGCTGCGGTCGAAGCCGGTGCCGGCCTCGTACTTCGTGTCGAGGTTCCCGGTGCCGGTGGCGTCGTAGTAGTACAGGGTGCCGTTGGAGGTGTTGGCGTAGATGCCGTCCTTGCCGAAGAACGGGTTGGCGCCCGCGCCCGCGAACTGCCGCTCCCAGCCCCAGCCCGTGCCGACCTTCATGCGCGTGGGGTCGAACGTGCCGTTGCCGTTGCCGTCGTACAGGTAGAGGGTGCCGTCGTAGCCGCGGGCCAGCAGGTCCTGGGTGCCGTTGCCGTCGTAGTCACCGCCACCGAGGATCTGGTTGTACTGGTTCCAGCCGGTGCCGCCGATCTGGGTCTTCGCCGCGAACGGGGTGGCCGCCTTGCCGCTGCCGGTGTACAGCCACAGCCCGCTGGAGTTGCGGACGACGATGTCGCCGATGCCGTCGCCGTTGAAGTCGCCCACGCCGACGAGCTGGTTGAACTGGTTCCAGCCCGCGCCGCCGACCTGGACCCGGGCGCCGAAGGGCGCCGAGCCCGAGCCGGTGCCCGGGTAGAAGAACAGTCCGGCCGAGCTGCGCGCGAGCAGGTCGGGCTTGCCGTCGCCGTTGAGGTCGCCGGGCGCGAACAGCTTGTTGTACTGCTGCCAGCCGGTGCCGACGGTGGTGTACGACTGGAAGCCGTCGGTCTGCAGCCCGTTGGCGCCGCTGTGCAGGCGCAGCGAGCCGCTGGCGGTCAGCGTCAGCAGGTCGGGCTTGCCGTCGCCGTTCAGGTCGCCCGGCGTCAGCAGGTCCTTCACCTGCGAGGTGTCGCCCTCGATCACCGTGGTGAGGCGGTTGGAGGCGCCGTTGAGCAGGTCGATGACGATGTCGCCGTTGCTGTACCGGTAGACCAGGTCGTCCGCGCCGTCACCGTCGAAGTCGGACGGGTGCGTGGTCGCGGCGGAGGTGGCGATCTTCGCGGTCTTGCCGCGCAGCTTCTTCGACGAGCGGGCCGGCAGCGAGACCTGCGAGGTCTTGGCCGTGACGGCCGGCCGCTTGACCGGGCCGGGGGCACCGGGCGCGTCAGCGGCCGCGGTGCCGCTCAGCGCGCCGGTGGCCAGCAGGCCCGCGCAGCCGAGCACCGCGCAGGCGACCGTACGGCGGCCCTTGCGGCGAATGGTGTTGGACACGTGTGTGTTCCTTCGTCGAGAAATGGTGTGCGGGCACCACAGCGCCGGGCCACGTGTCGCAGGCATGACCGCGCAGAGCGCGCAGGTCGCCTCGACCGCCGATGTCCCCCCCGGGGTGCTCCGACTCTCTGTCCTATGCGGATATGTGCTCGAAGCGCAAGGCTTTTCTGTGAATTCGGTGAAGATCTCCGGTACCTCGGGTGACGGCCGGGCGGCCTCCGGAAGCGGTCATCGGGCCCCGCCGCCCCCGCTGTTAGGGTGGGACGATGTGGTTGATCACCGGCGGAGCCGGATACATCGGGTCCCACGTCGTCAGGGAGTTGACCGCCGCCGGCGAGAGCCTCGTGGTCCTGGACGACCTGAGCAGCGGCGACCCGGCCCGGCTGCCGGCCGGCATCGTGCTGGAGCGCGGCTCGGTGCTCGACGCGGAGGTGCTGGCGCGCGTGCTGCGCGAGTACGCCGTCGACGGGATCGTGCACATCGCCGGCCGGAAGCAGGTCGCCGAGTCCGTCGAACGCCCGCTGTACTACTACCGGGAGAACATCGAAGGACTGCGCACCGTCCTCGACGCGGCCGCGGCCGCCGGGGTGCGCCGCTTCGTCTTCTCCTCCTCCGCGGCCGTCTACGGCCCGACCGACGTCGATCTCGTCACCGAGCAGACCCCCTGCGCGCCGATGAGCCCGTACGGCCAGACCAAGCTCGCCGGCGAGTGGCTGGTCGCGGCGGCCGGCCGGGCGTACGGCATGGCCACCGTCTCGCTGCGCTACTTCAACGTCGCGGGCGCGGCCACCCCGGAACTCGCCGACACCGGCGTGTCCAACCTCGTCCCGATGGTCTTCCAGCGGCTCGCCGCGGGAGCGCCGCCGCTGATCTTCGGCGACGACTACCCGACGCCGGACGGCACCTGCGTGCGCGACTACATCCACGTCCAGGACATCGCCTCCGCGCACCTGGCCGCCGCCCGCCGGCTCACCGCCGACCCGGACACCGCCCTGGTGCTGAACATCGGCACCGGCCTCGGCGTCTCGGTGGCCGAGATGGTCACGGTGATCGGCGAGGTGACCGGTCACACTGATCTCGTGCCCGAAGTCGGCCCGCGCCGCCCGGGTGACCCGGCCCGTGTCATCGCCTCGGCCGAGGCGATCGCCAAGGAGCTGGACTGGCGCGCACAGTACGACGTCCGGGAGATGGTGGGTTCGGCATGGGCGGGCTGGCAGGCACGCCACCCGGGGTGACGGCCCGTCACGGCCGGACGGATCGCGGAACAGCGGACAGAGGGACGGCGCAGGTGGCAGCGGCGGCACGGCAGGACGTGGTGGAGGCCCGCAGGGTCGTGGTGAAGGTCGGCTCCTCGTCGCTGACCACGGCCGCGGGCGGGCTGGACGCCGACCGGGTGGACGCCCTCGTCGACGTCCTGGCCAAGGCCCGCGCGGACCGCGAGGTGGTCCTCGTCTCCTCCGGCGCGATCGCCGCCGGGCTCGCGCCGCTCGGCCTGCCGCGCCGCCCCCGCGACCTGGCCCGGCAGCAGGCCGCCGCCAGCGTCGGCCAGGGCCTGCTGGTCGCCCGCTACACCGCCTCCTTCGCCCGGTACGGCATCCGCGTCGGCCAGGTGCTGCTCACCTCCGACGACGTCAGCCGCCGCACCCACTACCGCAACGCCTACCGCACGCTCGACCAGCTGCTGGCCATGGGCGCCCTGCCGATCGTCAACGAGAACGACACCGTCGCCACCGACGAGATCCGGTTCGGCGACAACGACCGGCTCGCCGCCCTCGTCGCCCACCTGGTCCACGCCGACCTGCTGGTGCTGCTCTCCGACGTCGACGGCCTCTACGACGGCGACCCGCGCACCCCCGGCACCAGCCTGGTCGGCGAGGTCACCGGCCCCGGCGACCTCGCCGGCATCTCCATCGGCAGCGCGGGCCGGGCCGGCGTCGGCACCGGCGGCATGGTCACCAAGGTCGAGGCCGCCGCCATCGCCACCGGCGCCGGGGTGCCGGTGGTGCTCACCTCCGCCGTGCACGCCGCCGACGCGCTGGCCGGCCGCGAGACCGGCACGTACTTCCACCGCACCGGCAAGCGCTCCGCCGACCGTCTGCTGTGGCTCGCGCACGCCTCCACCCCGCGCGGCTCGCTGCGGCTGGACGCGGGCGCGGTGCGCGCCGTCACCGAGCGGCACAGCTCCCTGCTGCCGGCCGGACTCACCGCGGTCGAGGGCGACTTCACCGCGGGCGACCCGGTCGACCTGCTGGACGAATCCGGCCACCCGGTCGCCCGCGGCCTGGTCAACTTCGACGCCCGCGAACTGCCCCGCCTGCTCGGCCGCTCCACCCGCGACCTCGCCAGGGAACTCGGCCCGGCGTACGAACGCGAAGTGGTCCACCGCGAC
The DNA here is from genome assembly GCF_044744625.1 of Streptomyces sp. NPDC087270. Taxonomy (NCBI): domain Bacteria; kingdom Bacillati; phylum Actinomycetota; class Actinomycetes; order Kitasatosporales; family Streptomycetaceae; genus Streptomyces; species Streptomyces sp. NPDC087270. The sequence goes on along the minus strand of NZ_JBIUYR010000002.1, from coordinate 355,674 downwards.
GACCTCGTACTGCTGCGCCCCTGAGCGGAGGGCTGCCCGTTTCCCGCGTGCGAATGCCCGGTTCCGCCCGGTTCCCGGGACCCCTCCGGCCGGTCGCTCCTCGGCCAATCTCCGGGAAAACGCCACGCCCGGCCGCCGAGCCTGGTCAACTGTGAAGCGGAGGAGTCGTCCGCAGGGAGCGTGCGGGCGGGCTCGGTCACGTCACCCACAGGGAGGCCACCGGTGAAACGAGGGCGCCCAGGGCACTCGTCCAGGGGGACATCGGGGCGCGCGCTGGTCAGCGTGAGCAGCGGGCACGACGTCGGTAAGGCCGGCGCCGGCAGCAGCGCTGACGACGCGGAGACCGGGCACGACGAACACCCCTCCGCCCGGCTGTGGCACGTCACGCTCAGCGTCTCCGGCCCCCGCGCGCCCCTCGCCGAGGTCAGACGCGGACTGGAACAGCTCGCGCACGATCACCCGTTCCTGCTCACCAGCCGCTACGCGACCGACCACGCCGAGATCCGCTACTGGGAAGAGGCCCGCGACCTCCACGACGCCGCCGCGCTGGCCTTGCGGTTGTGGGGCGAACACCGCTCCACCGCCGGGCTGCCCCCCTGGGAAACCGTCGGCCTCGAAGTCATCGACCGCACCACCTACCACCAACGCCTCGCCGAAGGCTACGGCCCCCCACCCGCCGTCCCCGTAGGCGTCCACCCGTACTAGGCGGCGTGGGCGGTCCGCCTCTTCCGCGACGAGCAGCCCCACCAAGGGGCGCGGGGAACCGCGCGCTCAACAGGCCACCGGCAGGTGGTCCGCCAACCGACAGAACCAGCCACCCGGGCGGGTCAGGGTACCCTGCACCGCATGGAATTGCCCTCGCCGCTCCCCACGTCCCCCGTGCTGCTGGCCGCGTACCGCGCCCGCGCCGCCGCCGCGGAGCTGGCCCCGCAGGCCCGCGCGGCGAAGGACGACGCGCTGCTGGCCATCGCGGACGCGCTGATCGTCCGCACCCAGGAGATCGTCGCCGCCAACGCCGAGGACGTCGCCCGGGCGAAGGCCGCCGGCACCAGTGAGGCGATCATCGACCGGCTCACCCTCACCCGCGAGCGGGTCGCCGCGATCGCCGCCGACGTACGGCATGTCGCGTCGCTGCCCGACCCCGTCGGCGAGGTGCTGCGCGGCTCCACCCTCCCCAACGGCCTCGACCTGCGGCAGGTCCGGGTCCCGCTCGGCGTGGTCGGCATCATCTACGAGGCCCGCCCGAACGTCACCGTGGACGCCGCCGCGCTCTGCCTGAAGTCCGGCAACGCGGTGCTGCTGCGCGGCTCGTCCTCCGCGTACGCCTCGAACACCGCCCTGGTCACCGTGGTGCGCGACGCGATCGGCGGCGCCGGCCTGCCCGCGGACGCGGTACAGCTCGTGCCCGGCGAGAGCCGTGAGTCCGTCACCGAGCTGATGCGCGCCCGCGGCCAGGTCGACGTGCTGATCCCGCGCGGCGGCGCCGCCCTGATCCGTACCGTCGTCGAGGGCTCCACCGTGCCGGTGATCGAGACCGGCACCGGCAACTGCCACGTCTACGTGGACGCCGAGGCGGACCTGGACACCGCCGTGCAGATCCTGGTGAACTCCAAGGCGCAGCGGCCCAGCGTCTGCAACTCCGCCGAGACCCTGCTGGTGCACCGCGACATCGCCGACCGCTTCCTGCCGCTCGCGCTGGACGCGCTCGCCGAGGCGGGCGTCACCGTGCACGGCGACCCGGGGGTGGTGGCGGCCGCGCGGGCGCACGACGGCAAGGCCACCGTGGTGCCGGCCACCGCCGAGGACTGGGAGACGGAGTACCTGTCGTACGACATCGCGGCCGGCGTGGTGGACTCGCTGGACGCGGCCGTCGCGCACATCCGGCTGTGGTCCTCCGGCCACACCGAGGCGATCGTGACCACCTCGCAGGCCGCCGCCCGCCGCTTCACCCGGCTGGTCGACGCCGCCGCGGTGATGGTGAACGCCTCCACCCGGTTCACCGACGGCGGCCAGTTCGGCTTCGGCGCCGAGATCGGCATCTCCACCCAGAAGCTGCACGCGCGCGGCCCGATGGGCCTGCCCGAGCTGACCTCCACCAAGTACATCGTCACGGGCGACGGCCACATCCGCTGACCGGCGCCCCACACGTACTCACCGGTATCCGCCGTCCCGCCCGCCCCGGCGGTCGGGACGGCTGGCGTACCACGTCCCCGCCACTGGCGCACAGCCGCCGCACGGTGGGCCAGGAAAGCCCTGCCCAAAAGGGCCCCTTCCGGCTTACTCTGAACAGATGCCGGACGATGACGAGTTCGCCTCCGTAGTCCTCGACGAGGAATTCGTACGGTCCGCTCTGTTCCATGAGCCCACGGCCAGGGAACGGATGCTTGCCGTCGCCGAAGGTCCCGCGCTGCCACCCAGCCGTCCCGGACGGCACAGAAGCCGGGGCGCCACCGTACCCGAGCTGGAGGACGACTCCGTCCTGGAGTCGGACGAGCTCTACGCCGCCGGGCACCCCTACCGCGCCGGCAACACCCGCTGGCACCGGCCGGTGGCCTGGGCGCTCGCGGTGGTGATGGGCATCGGCGTGGTCGCCCTGACCTTCGCCGCGGTCTACCGGGGCGCGGGCGGCGGGCGCACCACGACCCCGCCGCCGACGCACCCGCCGATCGGCACATCGGCGACCCCGACCATCCACTTCGTCCCGCAGCCCTGATCGCACGTCAACTTGACCGCCACAAGGGCGCCTGTTCCCGTCCATACGGACTTAACCTTGTGATATGAGCGGGCATGAGGACCCTCCCGAGGGCTCGCCCGACGGCGTGCCGGCCGGGGGCGACGACGAGAGCGAATACCGATCCGTCGTGTTCGACGAGTCGTTCGTCAAGGCTGCCCGTATCCAGGAGTACTCCGCGCGCGAGCGGCTCGACGACGCCGCGCACGCGGTGCGCATCCGCCATGTGATGCCGCACGGCCTGGCCCGGCAGGCACTGGCGATGTTCGCGCTGATCATGGTGGCGTTCGGCTTCGCCGTCTACATGGGGGTCCGCCACCCGTACCGCGGCCACACCCCCGCGGTGAGCGAGCAGATCCGGGTGAACCTGATACCTCTGGTGCCGAAGGGCACGGTGCAGGCGGTCTCGCCGAGCGAGCCGTTCGCCGGCAGCCGCGCCGAGGGGTACGGACACGGCATCAGGGTGCCGACCGACGCGGCCCGGCGGATCGGCGGCTACGCGCAGAGCGAGGTCCAGGAGGCGCTGGACACCGCGAAGAAGTATCTGACCGTCACCTCGCTCGACCGCGAGACGGTGATCTCCGGCGACCTGGAGCCGGTCCGGGACCTGCTGAGCCCCGGCCAGCTCGACCAGTTCGACGCCACCCTCACCCAGCCCAGCGACGACGGCAGCCACGCGGCCACCGGCTGGCTGGTGCGCTTCGACCCGCAGATCTCCCTCGCGGGCAGCGCCGACAACGCCATCCGTGTGAACGACGGCAAGGTGCGGACCGCCGCGGCCGGCAGCGAACTGGAGATCGTCACCGACTACACCTTCTTCTACGCCCTGCGCGGTGAGTCGGACACCACGGTGTCGCTGTTCTCGGTGCGGCGCGATCTGACCTTCCACGTCAACCACACGGATGTGCGGCAGCACCACATCGAGCTGGTCGACGCCGACGTCCAGGCCGGGCCGCTGGCCTGTACCGACACCGTCGGCAGCTATTTCCGGCCGATACTCGCCGGCGGCAGCGGCGGTCGGCTCGACGGCGTCGACCCGTACCGGCCCGACCACCCGGCGGGCTCGGTCTGCAGCGCGATGGACGGCAGCGCGGACGCCCCCACCGGCACGGCCACCGCCCGTACGCCCACTCCCACCGGGAGCGGGGCCGGGGCTGGGTCAGGGCCCGGGTCCGGGACCGGGTCCGCGACGGCTACCGAGACGGGGCTGGTGACCGCGACCGGCAGCACGACCGGCGGCACGACCGGCAGTGCGGTCGTGCCGCCGGCGACGGTGACCACCGCGTCCGCGGTGCCCGTCGCGCGCTGCTACGCCCCTTCGGGCGCGGCGCCCGACGGGTCGGCGCCGGTGTCGCCCTTGCCGCCCGCCCCGGTGAACTTGTCGCGCAGCTTGCCGCCGATGTCACCGGCGCCGTTGCCCAGATCGCGGATCAGACCGACCAGCGGGTCCTTGCTCTGCTTCGCCCGCTCGGAGTAGTGACTGGCCGACTCCTTGAACGTGTCGTAGACCGAGGCGTCCTTGTCGTCGGTGCGCCGCGGGTAGTGGCCGTCCATCAGCCGCTGGTAGTCCCGGCTGGTCGCCCACTTGCGCAGCTCGCTGGCGCGCACGGTGGCGAAGGGGTGGCTGCGCGGCAGCACGTTGAGGATCTTCAGCACGGAGTCGCGCAGGTCGCCGGCGGCTTCGTACTCGTCGGCCTGCTTGAGGAACGCGTCCACGTTCATCTCGTGCAGGTGGTTGCCGCCGGCCAGCTTCATCAGGCCGCGCATCGACGCCTGGAGGTCCTGGCCGACCAGCAGCCCGGCCCGGTCCGCGGACAGTTCGGACTTGCGGAACCACTCGCGCAGCGCGGTGACGATCGCCAGCACCGCCAGGTTTCCCAGCGGTATCCACGCCACCCGCAGGGCGAGGTTGGTGAGGAAGAGCAGGATCGTCCGGTAGACGGAGTGGCCGGACAGCGCGTGGCCCACCTCGTGGCCGACGACCGCGCGCATCTCCTCCTCGTCCAGCAGCTCCACCAGGCCGGTGGTGACCACGATGATCGGCTCGTCCATGCCGATGCACATCGCGTTCGGCTGCGGGTCCTGCGTCACGTAGAAGGCCGGGACCTTCTCCAGGTCGAGGATGTAACAGGCGTCCCGGAGCATCGCGTTGAGGTGCGCGAACTGCTCGTCGCTGACCCGGACGGAGTCGGACAGGAACAGCAGCCGCAGGCTGCGCTCGGGCAGCAGCCCGCTCAACGCCTTGAAGACGGTGTCGAATCCGGTGAGCTTGCGCAGCGCCACCAGCGCCGACTTGTCGGCCGGGTGTTCGTAGGCCCGCGACGAGATGTCGGGGAACCGGCGCCGGGTGCGGCTGGGCAGCTTCTCACCGCCGGAACCCTTGCCGGCCGAGCCCTTTCCGCCGGGCCCGTCCTTCTTCGATTTCTTCGACTGGGACGATTCGGACACCTGGGCCAACCCCCTGCTCGCCAACCGTTACACAGTGCTGGACGCGCGGAGCCAGCGCGAAGTTCCCCGGGCACCGCCCGTACCATGTGCCGTGAGTCTTCCCGCCCGTCCCCGAGAAAGCAAAGGGTCAGCCGAATGTCGACCGCAGCAGCCACCACCCTGACCACACTCGCCGAGGGCGGCAACCACCCGAGCCTCAGCCCCTACCTGACCGGATTCGGCGCCCTGGGCGCCCTCCTGCTCCTCCTGTGGGTCGTCACCCGCTTCAACCGGGACTAGCCGTCCGCATGTCAGAGAAGAAGCGCATCGGCGTGATGGGCGGTACCTTCGACCCCATCCACCATGGGCACCTGGTGGCCGCGAGCGAGGTGGCGAGTCTCTTCCACCTCGACGAGGTCGTCTTCGTGCCCACCGGCCAGCCCTGGCAGAAGGAAGACCGCAAGGTCTCGGCCGCCGAGGACCGCTACCTGATGACGGTGATCGCCACCGCCTCCAATCCGCAGTTCTCGGTGAGCCGGAGCGACATCGACCGCGGCGGCCGGACCTACACCATCGACACCCTGCGGGATCTGCGGAACGACCACCCCGAGGCGGAGCTCTTCTTCATCACGGGGGCCGACGCGCTCTCGCAGATCCTGTCCTGGCGGCATGCCGAGGAGCTCTTCGCGTTGGCGCATTTCATCGGCGTCACACGTCCAGGGCATACGCTGTCGGACCCGGGCCTCCCCGAAGGCGGAGTGTCGCTGGTGGAGGTCCCGGCGCTGGCGATCTCGTCGACCGACTGCCGCCAGCGGGTGGCCAAGGGGGACCCGGTCTGGTACTTGGTTCCGGACGGTGTGGTGCGCTACATCGACAAGCGCGCGCTCTACCGGCACGAGACCGGGTAGCGGCGCACAGCAAACGTGAAGGGGTTCCTCGTGAACGACGCAAACCCCCGCAGGCACTATGCCGAGGGCGGTCCAGACAACGAGAGAGACCCTTACGCGCAGGACCCCTACTACCAGCAGCAGCCTTACGGCTACGACGAGTACGGCCGCCCGCTCACCCAGCCCCCGCCGCCGTACCAGGACCCGTCCTCGACGTACGGCGGCCAGCAGCAGGGCTACGGGGTCCCCCAGCAGGCCCCGCCGCCGTACCAGGAGCAGTACGACACCGGCGCGCACCCGGTCTACCCGCAGCAGGGCTACCAGCCCGGCTACGACCAGGGCTACGGCACCGGGCAGATGCCCGCCTACGGCACCGGCCAGCAGCCGGCGTACGACACGGGCCAGCAGCCGGCGTACGACACGGGGCAGCAACCCGCTTACCAGACCGGGCAGATGCCCGTGTACGAGACGGGTCAGCAACCGGCTTATGACACCGGGCAGCAACCGGCCTACCAGGACGAGCAGGCTTCCGCGGCGGCGGAGCAGGCCGCGGAGCAGGCGGAGCGGCAGGCCGCGCAGGACTACCGCACCGAGCAGTTCGCCTTCGTCGACGAGGAGTCGGAGGAGTCCGAAGAGGTCATCGACTGGCTGAAGTTCTCCGAGTCGCGCACCGAGCGCCGCGAGGAGGCCAAACGGCGGGGCCGCAAACGGAAGTTCGGCCTGGTGGTCATACTTGTGCTCGCCCTGCTCGGCGGTGGCGGGTATCTGTGGCAGGCCGGGAAGCTCCCCGGATTCAAGAAGGGCTCCGCGGCGGCGGCCGCGAGCGGCGGCGCCGAGCGGCGCGACGTGATCGTGGTGCACATGCTGCCGGTCAACGGCGGCGCCAGCTCCACCGCGCTGCTGGTGGACAACACGACGAAGAAGCACGGCAACACCGTGCTGATCCCGGGCGACGTGCAACTCACCGATGACGACGGCTCGGTGACCACCCTCGACAAGTCCGTGGCGAACGGTGTCGGGCCCACCCGGGACTCGCTCAACACCCTGCTCGGCACCGACATCAAGGGCAGCTGGCGGCTCGACTCGCCGTATCTGGAGCTGCTGGTCGACTCCCTCGGCGACATCTACGTCAACACCGACACCGAGGTCAAGGGCACCGGCAAGGACAAGGACAAGGTGCTCGTGCCCAAGGGCGAGCAGCAGGAACTGAGCGGGGACGCCGCGGTCGCGTACGCCACGTACAAGGCCCCCGGCGAGCCGCAGACCGCCCAGCTCAACCGGTTCGGGCAGGTCATGCAGGCGGTGCTGATGAAGATGCCGAGCGACGCGCCCGACGCGACCAGGACGGTGCAGGCGCTCGCCCAGATCCTCGACCCGTCGCTCACCGACAAGCAGCTCGGTGCCTCGCTCGCCCAGCTCGCCGACCTCGCCAAGACCGGCCAGTACAGCACCTCGATGCTGCCGGTGCAGAAGGACGGCACGCTCAGCGAGGCGGCCACCGACAGCGTGGTGAAGGACGTGCTCGGCGGCAACGTGAAGCAGGCCACCGGCAACTCCGGTCCGGCGAGGGTCGCGATCAAGGACGCCAGCGGCAACGCCAAGTCCGCGGCCATGGCGCAGGCCGCGATCGTCAACGGCGGCACCTACACCTACGTGTCGGGCGGCAAGTCCGCCACGGTGCAGGCGGTGTCCCAGGTGCTCTACACCGACCCGGCCCGGGAGGCCGCGGCCAAGGACGTGGCCGCCACGCTGGGCCTCCAGGCGAGCGCGGTGAAGAAGGGCACGGTTCCGTCGAACGCCGACATCTCGGTGGTCCTCGGCAAGGACTACAAGCCGGCCAACGACGACGGCTGACCGTCCAACCGGGTGGCGCCGCAGGTCAGCGGCGTCGCCCGGTAATGCGGTCGGGGTCTGTCGGAGGGTCGTGAGACCCTGGGGGCGACAGGTTCCCGACCGGAAAGCCGCATCCGTGACCGCCACTGACCGTTCCATCGAGCTGACCCGCGCCGCCGCCCAGGCGGCCGCCGACAAGCTCGCGCACGACATCATCGCCTACGACGTCAGCGATGTGCTCTCCATCACCGATGCCTTCCTGGTCGCCTCCGCGCCCAACGACCGGCAGGTCAAGGCGATCGTCGACGCGATCGAGGAACACCTGCTCAAGGAGCTCGACACCAAGCCGGTGCGGCGCGAGGGCGAGCGGGACGGCCGCTGGGTGCTGCTGGACTACGTCGACATCGTGGTGCATGTACAGCACTCCGAGGAGCGGGTCTTCTACGCCCTGGAGCGGCTGTGGAAGGACTGCCCCGAGATCGCGCTGCCCGAGGACGCGGTGGCCACCCGGGGCAAGGCGGCAGCCCACGCGGCGGCCGCGGAGGAGGCGGCCGACGCCGCCGAGCGCGAGGAGGCGTGAGGGCACGGTGACCGGCAACGAGCGTGCGAGGGGTGCCGAGCGTCCGGAGGGCGCCGAGGGTGGGGCCGGGTCCGATCACGCGGCCGTCCCCGAGGGTGCGGCCGGGTCCGATCACGCGGCCGTCCCCGACCGGCGCCGGCGGGTCGTGCTGTGGCGCCACGGGCAGACCGCCTGGAACGTCGAGCAGCGCTTCCAGGGCAGCACCGACATCCCGCTGACCGAGACCGGCGTGGCCCAGGCCCGCCGGTCCGCCCGGCTGCTCGCCGCGCTCGCCCCCGACGCGATCATCTCCTCGGACCTGCGCCGTGCTGCCGACACCGCGGCCGAGCTGGCCGCCCTGACCGACCTGCCGGTGACCCCGTACGAGGGCCTGCGGGAGACCTACGCCGGCGCCTGGCAGGGGCTCACCCACGCGGAGATCCTGGCCCGCTACGGCGAGCAGTACACCGCGTGGAAGCGCGGTGAGCCGGTCCGGCGCGGCGGCGGCGAGCTGGAGACGGAGGTCGCCGACCGTGCCGCGCCGCTGGTGCTCGCCGCCGCCGACAAGCTCGCCGACGGGGGAGTGCTCGTCGTGGTGAGCCACGGCGGCGCCATCCGCACCACCATCGGCCGCCTGCTCGGCCTGGACCCGACGAGCTGGGAGTCGCTGGGCGGACTGTCGAACTGCTGCTGGTCGGTGCTCGGTGAGGGCGCGCGCGGCTGGCGGCTGACCGAGCACAATGCCGGCACCCTGCCGGAACCGGTGCTCGGCGACGACGCGTAGGTCCGGCGCGCAGCGCTCCTTCCCGCTGCTCGGGCGGGCCGTGCGGCCGATTTCGTTTCCGGCCCGTCCACCGGCTATGCTTCTTCACGTCGCCGGGACAACCGGGTCGACGCGGGGCTGTAGCTCAGTTGGTAGAGCGCTTGCATGGCATGCAAGAGGTCCGGGGTTCAATTCCCCGTAGCTCCACAGACGAGAGAGCGGGACCTGTTCGCGGAAGACGCGGGCGGGTCCCGCTCTTTTCTGCCTGCTCGACTTCCCGCGCCCGGCTTCCCCCTCGCGTGCGGGGCCGGTCGAACGGCGGGCCGGGGCAGACGGCGGGCTCCGGGACGGCGGGCTCCGGGACGGCGGGCTCCGGGACGGCGGGCTCCGGTCAGACGGCGGGGCCGGTCTGCCGGGCGCGCTCGGTGCGTCCGACGCTGTCCGCCAGTGCCGCCGACAGGCGCCGCCCGTGCCGCTCGCAGCCGACGATCGGGTCCCCGATCGCCCGCAGCCGCTCGATCTGAAGCCGGTCCTCCTCCTCGACCGGGGTGTAGACCACGATCCGGTGCTCCGCCATGCCGTCGATGCTCAGCGACAGGGAGGTCAGGTTGATGATGCCGACCTCCGCGTGCCGGAAGACCTTCACCCGGCGGCCCGGCGCCGCCACGTTGCCGCTCGCCCACAGCTGCGCGAAGGTCGCGCTCTCCTTGATCAGCAGCGCGACGAAGTCCTCCCACGCGGACTCGCCGATGTGCCGGGCGTAGCTGCGGCGCAACTGCGCGACCATCCACGGCAGTTCCTCCGCACTGTTCTTGAAGGTCGAGCAGCAGTCGGGAGTCGTGAAGAGCTTGTACAGGACGTTGCGTTCCCAGCGTTCGACGAGCGCGGTCATCGGCCACAGGACGCGGTAGGTGGCGTTGGTGGCCTGCACGTCGTAGCGGGCGTTGTAGACGGCGGCTGGCAGCGGGTTCAGGGAGCCGAGCACGCCGAGCAGTTCCTCGCCGACGATCTCCGCGTCGGAGACCGGTTCGCTGACGAACGGGATGCCGGCAAGACCGTAGAGGTGGTCGCGCTCGGTCACGTCGAGTTGGAGCACGCGGGCCACCGCGTCGAGCACCTGCACGCTGGCGTTGATCGGGCGGCCCTGCTCCAGCCACGTGTACCAGGTGACGCCGACCCCGGCGAGCTGCGCGACCTCCTCGCGGCGCAGGCCGGGGGTGCGGCGGCGCGAGCCCGGCGGCATGCCGACGTCCTCCGGGCTGATCCGGGCCCGGCGGCTGCGCAGGAAGGCGGCGAGCTCGCCGCGGCGCTGGGGTTTCACGCCGCCGACCCGCGCCGGGGGTGCTGCCGCCTGAGCGGGTGCCTGCGCGGGTGCCTGCGTCTGAGCGGGTGCCTGCGCTTGTGCCGGTGTTCGCGCCCGCGGCGGGGTGGCCGCCTGCGCCTGGTGGGCCTGTCGTCGGATGTCCGGCCGAGCTTGCGGCTGTGCCATGCCCCCATCCTGTACGGGCGGCGGTGCCGGTGCCAGGTGGTGCCAGTACCAGGATCGCTGGGCTCTCGTTACTGGTACCGGGCCGGCGCCAGGCTCGTGAACATGAGCAACGACACGCTGGCCGGAGCCACCTCCGCGACCCCCGATCCCCTGTCCACTCCCGCCCCCGCCCCCGCCCCCTCTTCCGTTTCCGTGGCAGCCGCCGTCCCACCCGGTGCCGGAAGTATCGGCCGGGCCGGGCCCCGTCCGGGGCTGCTGCTCGGGACCATCCTCGCCGGGCTGTTCATGGCGCTGCTGGACGTCTTCATCGTCAACGTCGCGGCTCCCACCATCCGTACGGACCTGCACGCCTCGGGCGCGGCCCTGCAACTGGTGATCGCCGGCTACACCATCTCCTACGCGGTGCTGCTGATCACCGGCGCCCGGCTCGGCGACCTGTTCGGGCACCGGCGGCTGTTCATCATCGGGCTGTCGGTGTTCACGGCCGCCTCGCTGGCCTGCGGGCTCGCCCAGAACACCGGCGAGCTGATCGGTTTCCGCTTCGTGCAGGGCACCGGGTCCGCGCTGATGATCCCGCAGGTGCTGAGCCTGCTCCAGCTGAACTTCCGCGGTGAGGCGCGCACCCGCGCGATGAGCGTCTACTCGGCCGTGATCTCCTCCGGTGCCGCGCTCGGCCAGCCGCTGGGCGGGGTGCTGGTCAGCGCCGACCTGTTCGGCACCGGCTGGCGGCCGGTGTTCCTGGTGAACGTGCCGATCGGCGTGGTGCTGCTGGTGGTCGCCCCGCGGGTGCTGCCGAAGGACCGGCGGAGCGCGCCGGAGCGGCGGCGCTCCCTCGACATGCCGGGCCTGGTGGCGCTGGGCGCGGCGGTCACCCTCCTCACGGTTCCGCTGGTGCTCGGGCAGGAGGAGGGCTGGCCGGTGTGGGGCTGGATCTGCCTGGCGCTGAGCGTGCTGCTGTTCGCCGCGTTCACCGTGATCGAGTCGCGGCTGACCAGGCGCGGCGGCGCCCCGCTGGTCTCCGGCCGGGTGCTGCGGGCGCCGGGCATGCCGCGGTCGGTCGCGCTGCTGATGCTCTCCATGGCGGTGAACGCGGGCTTCCTGTTCGCGGTGGCGCTGCACCTGCAGACCGGTCTCGGCTACAGCGCGCTGCGCACCGGGCTGACCTTCGCGGTCACCGCCGTGGTCTTCGGCTGCACCAGCCTCTACTGGCGGCTGCTGCCGAGTGCCTGGTGGCACCGGCTGGCCGGCGCCGGCATGGCGCTGGCCGCGATCGCGCTGGCGGTCCTGGGACTCGCCCTGCGCGGTGGCGGCCACGGAGGCGCGGCCTTCTACGTCGGCATGGTGCTGCTGGGCGGCGGTCTCGGCCTGGCCTTCAGCCCGACGTTCGCCCTCGCGCTGTCCAAGGTCGCGCCCGAGGACGCCGCCGACGCCAGCGGGCTGCTCGCCACGGTGACCCAGCTCGGCCAGCTCATCGGCGTGGCCACCTTCGGCACGGTCTTCCTCAACCGGCTCGGTTCCGGCACCGGCGCGCACCACTCCGCCCACGCCTACGCGATCACCTCGGTCGCACTGGTCGCGGTCGCGGTGGTGGGCGCGGTGGTCGCGGTGGCGGCGACCGTCCGCCGCCGGGGCTGAGCGGGGCGGTCCGTACGGGCCCGTTCGGGAGGGCCCGTACCGGCGGCGGCCGACCGTACGCTCACGCCTCCTCGGCCGCGGGCAGCGCCGGGTAGTCGGTGTAGCCGCGGTCGTCGCCGCCGTAGTACGTGGCCCGCTCGGGGGAGTTGTACGGTCCGCCGCGGCGCAGCCGGTGCGGCAGGTCGGGGTTGGCGAGGAAGAGGGCGCCGAAGGCGAGCATGTCGGCGGTGCCGTCCTCGATCAGGGGCAACTGGTCGGGGCCCGAATACCCGTTCTCCGCGCGGGCGTTGAGGATGAACACCCCGGCGAACCGCTTGCGCAGCTCCAGCGTCAGCGCCCGGTCGGGGCTCTCGATCAGGTGCAGGTAGGCCAGGCCGACCGGCTCCACGGCGCGCAGCAGCGCGAGGTAGGTGGCGTCCGGTTCCGGCTCGTCGATGTCGCCGAACGGCTTGCCGGGGGAGATCCGCAGCCCGGTGCGCTCCGGGCCGATCGCGGCGGCCACCGCCCGTACCACCTCCACCGCGAACCGGGTCCGGCGCTGGTCGTCGCCGCCCCAGTGGTCGGTGCGGGTGTTGGAGTTCGGGGCGAGGAACTGGTGCACCAGGTAGCCGTTGGCGCCGTGCACCTCCACCCCGTCGAAGCCGGCGGCCATGGCGTTGCGGGCCGCGGTGGCGTGGTCCTCGACGGTCTGCCAGATGTCGTCCTCGCCCAGCTCGCGCGGCACGACGTACGCCTTCGGCCCGCTCGCGGTGTAGACCGAGCCCTTCGCGGCGACCGCGGACGGCCCCACCGGGTAGAGCCCGTCCGGCAGCAGCGAGGGGTGCCCGATCCGGCCGGTGTGCATGAGCTGGGCGAAGATCCTGCCGCCCGCCGCGTGCACCGCGCCGGTCACCCGGCGCCACGCCGCGATCTGCTCGGCGCTGTGCAGCCCGGGGGCGTCGGGGTAGCCCTGCCCGCCCGGCGACGGCTGGGTGCCCTCGGTCACGATCAGCCCGGCCGAGGCCCGCTGCGCGTAGTACGCGGCGGCCGACTCGGTGGGGCTGAGCCCGGGACCGTACGCCCGGCTGCGGGTCATCGGCGCCATGGCGATCCGGTTGCGCAGGCGTATGCCGCCCAGGTCGATCGGGTCGAACGCGGCGGTCACGGTGGTCTCCAGCCTCTCGTCCACACGGCCGAACCCACCGTAGCCCGCGAACCCTGCACCAATTATTGAGACTTCGTGAACACCGCGACGGGTCCCGTCACCGGGCCCCGCCACCGGCGCGCGGGGCCGCCGTCCGGGAGCCCGCCGCGCCGGCCGGCGCCCCCGTTTATCGATGTGCTTCCCGGCTCCGTCGCCGTGTAAAGTAACTCCAGGTCGCCGGGGTCTCCCGGGGTCCGCGCGGGGCTGTAGCTCAGTTGGTAGAGCGCTTGCATGGCATGCAAGAGGTCCGGGGTTCAATTCCCCGTAGCTCCACAGCGATCATCGACGCCGCACACCACCAGGTGTGCGGCGTTTTCGTTCGGCCACCGGCCACCGGCCACCGGCCACCGGCCACCGGCCACCGGGCGTCAGGCATCCGGCTTCGGCCGTCGGGCTCGCCCGTCGACTGCCGCTGCCGCCAACGCCGTTCCGGCCGTAGCGTGCCAACTCGGCGCGTTCCGTGCACCGGGTCCGGTGTTTGGCCGGGTGCGCAGCGAGCAACATCAATTCGTCGGGGAGCGGATTCGCCGTGCCCGCAGGACAGTTGGGGCCTGGTGAGCGGCTGTCGCGGCGTCATGTCCGGCCGCCGGTGCGTACCATTCCTTGACCTTCTCTTGGTGAAACCATATCCCTGGCATGAACTGATCAGCGAAAGAGTGTCGCTCTGCGGTGAGCCGCGCACGCATAGCGGCGACGCCGTCTCGGATGCGACAACCATTCGCTGCGTATGGGGGTTTCATGAGATTTGAGCGCAAGAGAACGCGCGCGGCACTCGCGGTGGCGGCGGCGCTGCCGCTGGTCGCCGGTGCCCTCGCGCTGGGCGCCCAGAGCGCCACGGCCGCACAGCCCGCCGGACGCCAGCTCCTGAGCGGCACCAAGCCGCAGTGGGCCACCGCCCACGCGGACAAGGGCGCCACGTCGGACAGCGGCAAGGTGACCGTGCGGGTCTACCTCGCGGGCAAGGACGCAAGCGGCCTCGCCGCCTACGCCAAGGCCGTCTCGGACCCGAACTCCGCCGACTACGCGCACTACTTGACGGCGGCTCAGGCCAAGGCCCGGTTCGGCGCCACCAAGGCGCAGACCGATGCCATCACCGCCTGGCTGACCTCGGCCGGCCTGAAGGTGACCGGCACCAACGCCCACTACCTCACCGTCACCGGTGAAGTGAAGGCCGCCGAGAAGGCGTTCGGCACCCAGCTGCACAACTACACCAAGGCCGGCCACACCTACCGCGCCCCCACCAGCACGGCGTCCGCGCCCGCCGCCCTCAAGGGTGCCGTCCTCACCGTCACCGGCCTGGACAACGCCCCCAAGCGAGCCAGCCACGACGACACGCTGCCTCCCCCCGAGGCCGCCTTCTCCAACGCCGGCCCGTTCTCGACCTACTACGGGTCGAACACCGACAAGAAGCTTCCCTCCGCGTACGGCGGCAAGGCCCCGTACACGATCAAGGGCTACACCGGTGACCAGCTGCGCTCCGCGTACGGCGCCGGCAAGTACACCGGCAAGGGCGTCACCGTCGCGATCACCGACGCGTACGCCTCCCCGAACATCGTCGGCGACAGCGCCAAGCTGGCGAAGGACACCGGCGGCCAGAAGTACCGCAAGGGCCAGCTGACCCAGGTCACGCCCGGCCCCGACGGCTACAACAGCGTCGAGGACTGCGGCGGCTCCAGCTGGTACGGCGAGGAGTCCCTGGACGTCGAGTCCGTGCACGCGGTCGCCCCCGACGCGAACATCGTCTACGTCGCGGCCAAGTCCTGCTACGACGACGACCTGCTCGACGCCCTCAACACGGTCGTCGACGGCCGGCTCGCCACCATCGTGTCCAACTCGTGGGGCGACGTCGAGGCCAACGAGACCCCCGACGTGCAGGCCGCCTACGACCAGACCTTCGAGCAGGGCGTGGTCGAGGGCATCGGCTTCTACTTCTCCTCCGGCGACGACGGTGACAACGCCATCGACGGTGCCAAGGACGTCAGCACCCCCTCGGACTCCGTCTGGGCCACCTCGGTCGGCGGCACCTCGCTGGCGGTCGGCAAGAACGACAAGTACCTGTGGGAGACCGGCTGGGGCACCGAGCGCGCCCCGCTGTCGGCCGACGGCAAGAGCTGGGACGGCTTCCCCGGCCCGTTCACCTCGGGTGCCGGCGGCGGTGCCAGCAAGCTCGTCGAGCAGCCCTTCTACCAGCGCGGCGTCGTCCCCGACTCGCTCGCGCTGGCGAACGGCGGCACCACCAAGATGCGGGTCCAGCCCGACATCGCGGCCGTCGCCGACCCGACCACCGGCTTCCTGGTCGGTGAGACCGAGACCTTCCCGGACGGCACCGCGAAGTACAACGAGTACCGCCTCGGCGGCACCTCGCTGGCCTCCCCGGTCATCGCCGGCGTCCAGGCGCTCGCCGAGCAGGCCCGCGGCGGCGTCCCGATCGGCTTCGCCAACCCGCTGATCTACGACCGGTACGGCACCCCCGCCTACCACGACGTGACCGACCACCCGCTCGGTCAGGGTCAGGGCATAGCCAACGTCCGCGTCGACTACGTGAACAGCGTGGACGCCTCGGACGGCCTGATCACCAGCCTGCGCTCCTTCGGCGTGGACAGCTCGCTGCACGCCACGGTCGGCTACGACGACGTCACCGGCGTCGGCTCCCCGGCCAAGGGCTACGTCCAGTCGTACAAGCCGGCCAAGAAGACCGGCAAGCACTGATCGCACGTACACACGACAGGTTCCAAGCCGCCCCGGCACGGCGGCGGGACCGCACCGGCAACCCCGGTGCGCTCTCCCGCCCGGCCGGGGCGGTCCCCGTGCGGGCCCGTCCCCCGCTGCGGTATCCTGACCGCATGCGAGCCGTGAGCCTCCTGCTTAGCCCGCCGCGCTGACCACGAAAGACGTCAGTGCGGCACCCCTCCTGCGCGAGGGGTTTTTTTGTTTCCGCCTCCGGGTCCGCCCGTGGGCTCTCCGGACCGGCTCACCGGCGGCCGCAGCCGTCACGACATCGATGGAGTACCGAGGACGATGAGCGACACCACCCCGGCCGCCGAGACGGCTGCGCCACACCGCTACACGGCCGAGCTGGCCGCGCGGATCGAGAGCCGCTGGCAGGACCACTGGGACGAGCACGGCACCTTCGCCGCCCCCAACCCCAGCGGTGAACTGGACGGGCAGCCCGAGCTGGCCGCCCGGCCGAAGAAGTTCGTCATGGACATGTTCCCGTACCCGTCCGGAGTCGGCCTGCACGTCGGCCACCCGCTGGGCTACATCGCCACCGACGTCTTCGCCCGGCACCAGCGGATGACCGGTCACAACGTCCTGCACACCCTGGGCTTCGACGCGTTCGGCCTGCCCGCGGAGCAGTACGCCGTGCAGACCGGCACCCACCCGCGGGTCAGCACCGAGGCCAACATGGCCAACATGAAGGCGCAGTTGCGCCGGCTGGGCCTGGGCCACGACCGCCGCCGCTCGTTCGCCACCATCGACCCGGAGTACTACCGCTGGACCCAGTGGATCTTCCTGCAGATCTACAACTCCTGGTACGACCCCGACGCCGACCGGGCCCGCCCGATCGACACGCTGATCGCCCAGTTCGAGGACGGCAGCCGCCAGGTGCCCGGCCGCGCCCCCTGGTCCGAACTGACCGGCCCCGAGCGCGCCGACGTGCTGAGCGGCTACCGGCTGGCCTACGTCGCCCAGTCGCCGGTCAACTGGTGCCCCGGCCTGGGCACGGTGCTGTCCAACGAGGAGGTCACCGCCGACGGCCGCTCCGAGCGCGGCAACTTCCCCGTCTTCAAGGCGAACCTGCGCCAGTGGATGATGCGGATCACCGCGTACGCGGACCGGCTGGCCGCCGACCTGGACGCGGTGGACTGGCCCGAGGCGATCAAGTTGCAGCAGCGCAACTGGATCGGCCGCAGCGAGGGCGCCCGGGTGGACTTCGCGGTGCCCGGCGCGGACCGCCCGATCACCGTCTTCACCACCCGCCCGGACACCCTGTTCGGCGCCACCTACATGGTGCTGGCCCCCGAGCACGAACTGGTCGACCCGATCGTGCCCGCCGCCTGGCCGGCCGGCACCCACGCCGTGTGGACCGGCGGCCACGCCACCCCCGCCGACGCCGTCGCCGCCTACCGCAAGCAGGCCGCCTCGAAGTCCGACGTCGAGCGGCAGGCCGAGGCCAAGGAGAAGACCGGTGTCTTCACCGGCGCGTTCGCGGTCAACCCGGTCAGCGGCGAGCAGGTCCCCGTCTTCATCGCCGACTACGTCCTGATGGGCTACGGCACCGGCGCGATCATGGCCGTGCCCGCCCACGACAGCCGCGACTTCGCGTTCGCCCGGGCCTTCGAGCTGCCGATGCGCTGCGTCGTCGCGCCCAGCGACGGCCGCGGCACCGACCCGGCCACGTGGGACGACGCGTTCGCCTCCTACGACGCGAAGCTGGTCAACTCCACGAGTGAGTCCCTGAGCCTGGACGGGCTGGGCGTGGTCGACGCCAAGGCCGCGATCACCGCCTGGCTGACCGAGCGCGGCGTCGGCGAGGGCACCGTCAACTACCGCCTGCGCGACTGGCTGTTCAGCCGCCAGCGGTACTGGGGCGAGCCGTTCCCGATCGTCTACGACGAGGAGGGCACCGCACACGCCGTACCCGACTCGATGCTGCCCGTCGAACTGCCCGAGGTCGACGACTACAGCCCGCGCACCTTCGACCCCGACGACGCCGACACCTCCCCGGAGCCCCCGCTGGCCCGCAACGAGGAGTGGGTCACCGTCGAGTTGGACCTGGGCGACGGCAACGGCACGCGCACCTACCGCCGCGAGACCAACACCATGCCCAACTGGGCCGGCTCCTGCTGGTACGAACTGCGCTACCTGGACCCGCACAACAGCGACAAGCTGGTCTCCGCCGAGGCCGAGTCGTACTGGATGGGCCCGCGCGAGGGCCAGCCGGCCGGCGGCGTCGACCTGTACGTCGGCGGCGCCGAACACGCCGTACTGCACCTGCTGTACGCCCGCTTCTGGCACAAGGTGCTGTACGACCTGGGGCACATCTCGTCCTTCGAGCCGTTCCACAAGCTGTACAACCAGGGCATGATCCAGGCGTTCGTCTACCGCGACGCGCGCGGCATCGCGGTGCCCGCGGCCGAGGTGGAGGAACGAGACGGCGTCTACTTCCACGACGGCGAGCCGGTCTCCCGGCTGCTGGGCAAGATGGGCAAGTCGCTGAAGAACGCGGTCACGCCCGACGAGATCTGCGCGGAGTACGGCGCCGACACCCTGCGGCTGTACGAGATGGCGATGGGCCCGCTGGACGTCTCCCGGCCCTGGGACACCCGGGCCGTCGTCGGGCAGTACCGCCTGCTGCAGCGCATGTGGCGCAACGTCGTGGACGAGGCCACCGGCGAGGTCACCGTCGTGGACGCCGAAGCCGACGAGGCGACGCTGCGCGCCCTGCACAAGGCGATCGACGGCGTCTCCACCGACATGGCCAACCTGCGCTTCAACACGGCCATCGCCAAGATCACCGAGCTGAACAACACGCTGACCCGCACGTCGGGCGCGTCCGGTGGGGTGCCGCGCTCCGTGGCCGAGTCGCTGGTGCTGCTGATCGCGCCGCTGGCGCCGCACTTCGCCGAGGAGCTGTGGGCCAAGCTGGGGCACACGCACTCGCTGGCCCACGAGCCGTTCCCGGTCGCCGACCCCGCGCTGGTCCAGGACGAGGCCGTGACCTGCGTCGTCCAGGTCAAGGGCAAGGTCAAGGCCCGCCTGGAGGTGCCGCCGGCCATCACCGACGCGGACCTGGAGGCCCTGGCGCTGGCCGCTCCCGCGGTCGTCGAGGCCGTCGGCGGGGCGACGGTGCGGAAGGTGATCGTCCGCGCGCCGAAGCTGGTCAACATCGTGGTGTGAGGGTGTGAGGGTGTGAGGGTGTGAGGGTGCTGGGGCGCGAGGGCGTGCGGGTCCTCGGGGACCCTCGGGACCCTTAGGGGAGGGGCCGGAGCAGGTTGGGGGATCGCTCCGGCCCCTCCGCCCCTCCCCAGGCATTACCGTGGAAGCAGGCCCGAACGGGCCGGTGGCCCGCGATCGGAGGCGCTGTCCGTGGAGACCGTCGGCATCATCCTGCTGCTGTTCTTCCTGATCTTCGCGACGCTTGCCACCGTGGCGATCGTGCGGACGACCCGCGCCGTGAAGCGGGGAGTCGAGCGGCGTACGGCCAAGGCGCGGCGGATCGTCGAGGACCAGCGGCTGCGGGCCCGCCGCTTCGCCCAGCCCGGCGACATCGGCGCGCTCACCCAGCTCCGGCTGGACCTGCGCTCCTCCATCGACAGCACCTTCGAGGCCATGGCGCACGCGTCGCTGCCCGAGGCGGCCGCCCTCCTCGACCGTCTCAACGACCACGCCCGCACCCTCGACGCCGAGCTGAAGCTGCTCGAACGCGAACCCGACAAGTCCAGGGTCTCCGCGCAACTCCCCGCGCTCACCGAACGTGCCCACCGCATCACCCACTCCGCCGACGCGCTGCGCTGGGCGGCCCAGGACCGCGTCCACCACTCCACCGGCGACGACCTCGCGTCCCTCACCCGCGAGATCGACATCGAAGCGACGGCGCTCCGCCACTGGGAGCCGCTCCAGAGCGGTGACGACCGCGACCGCGAGCGTGCCCGGGAACTTCGCAACCAGCCTCCGAGCGCCGGCTGAGCCGGTCCGCGCAGCGGCGCACCCGGGCGCGTACCGGAACCCTCGCGGCGGGTGGCCGGGTCCGGGGCCGTGGGGATCGGGCGGGCAACGCATGTCGGCGGCGCACCCGGGCGCGTACCGGCACCGTCGCGGCGGGAAGCCGTACCGCTGACCGTCGCGCTGGGAAGCCCTACCCGCGCCCTGAACCCCCAGGTCCCGACGTGCCACCCCGCACCCCACCCCGGTAACCTCCGGACATGCCCCCGCACGTCTCCATCGTCACGGACTCGACGGCCTACCTGAGCCCGCAAGCCCTCACCCGGCACGCCATAAGCCTGGTCCCCCTCACCGTGGTGATCGACGACGAAGCCTTCGTGGAGGGCGCGGAAATCTCCGCACCGGCCGTGGCCCGCGCACTCCAGCGCCGCCGCCCGGTCACGACCTCCCGCCCGAGCCCCGCCGAGTTCACCGCGGCCTACGAGGCCGCCGCCGCGTCGGGCGCGAAGGCGATCGTCTCGCTCCACCTGTCCGCCGACTTCTCGGGGACGTACGACGCCGCCACGGTCGCCGCGAAGGAGGCACCCGTCCCGGTGCGCGTCGTGGACACCGGCATGGTCGCGATGGCGCTGGGCTTCACCGTGCTCGCGGCGGCGGAGGCCGCGGAGGCGGGCGGCACCGCTGACGACGTGGTGGCGGCCGCGGAACGCCGGGCCGCCGCCACCTCCGCCTTCTTCTACGTCGACACGCTCGACTACCTGCGCCGGGGCGGCCGGATCGGCGCGGCGCAGGCCCTCTTCGGTTCCGCGCTCGCGGTGAAGCCGCTGCTGCGGCTCGCGGACGGGCGGATCGAACTGCTGGAGAAGGTGCGCACCGCGTCCAAGGCGGTCACCCGGCTCGAGGAGATCGTGGTGGAGTGCGCGGGGGCCGCCGTCGACGGCGGGGCGGGTTCCGGACGGGTGGACCTCGCGGTGCACCACCTCGCGGCGGCCGACCGCGCCGCGGCCCTCGCGGAGCGGCTGCGGCCGCGGGTGCCGGGGCTGGGGGAGTTGGTGGTGAGCGAGGTCGGCGCGGTGATCGGGGCGCATGCGGGGCCGGGGCTGCTCGGGGTCGTGGTGTCGCCGCGCTGACGGTGGCGGGTGGGGCGGGGGCGATGAGGCCGGGGCACGGTGGGGCCGAGGCTGGTGGAGCCGGGTGCCGGTGGGGCCTGGGGCGTCCTCGGGCGCGGTCGGGTCACCCACACGAGTGGCGAAGTTATCCACATCCGGCGGGTTGTCCACAGATCTTGAGCAAGATCGTTCCGGGGGTCGGTGCCGGGCCAGCATCGAGTCATGGACCTTTTGGACTCGTTGGACGCGCTGAAATCGCTGGACCGGCCCGAACCGCCGCTGAGTTCGGGCGGGCGTGACCGTGCGGGAAGCGCCGCGGCGGCCCGCGACCGCACCGCGGCGATCTTCGGCATGGCGCGCGAGGGGCCGCCGGGCGCGGAGCCTCCGGCCGAGCCGTCGCTCGGCCCGCCGGTCGCGGGCGCGCCCGTCTTCGGCACGGGACCGCTCGGGCGGATGCGGACATGGCTGTTCGTGCGGTGCGGGCTCGAACTGAAAACGGTGCTGGCGCTCGCCGTCGTCCTCACCGTCGCCGCCGGGCTCGCTCTTCAGCACTACTGGGCGGGCCGCCCTCGCACCGTCCACGTTCCGCCCCCGCCGACTCCGCTCGCGGCGGCCCCGCCGTCCTCCTCGCCCGCGCCTCCGCCCCAGCTCACCGTCGACATCGCGGGCAAGGTCGCCAAGCCCGGCGTGCGCCGGCTCCCCAAGGGCGCCCGCGTCACCGACGCCCTCACCGCGGCGGGCGGCCCCCTGCCCGGCGCCGACACCACCGCCCTGAACCTTGCCCGGCCGGTCACCGACGGCGAGCAGATCCTCGTGGGCATCACCCCACCACCGTCCGCCGCGGGCGCCGCAGCCGATGCTTCCACTGGCGGCGGCTCCACCTCCGGTGGTCCGCCTGACTCCCCGCTCCACCTCAACACCGCCACCGAGCCCCAACTCGACGCGCTGCCTGGCGTCGGCCCGGTCACCGCCCAGCGCATCCTCGCCTACCGCACCCAGCACGGTTCCTTCACCTCGGTCCAGCAGCTCCGGCAGATCCCCGGCATCGGTCCGCGCAAGCTCGCCACGCTCCAACCCCTGGTCGCGCCGTGACCCGCGTCCGCCCGCCGGGTCGGGCGAGCCTGGCGGGGTGGCCCGACACCCGGACAACGTCCGCCGGTCCGGCAGTTCCGCGGCGATCGCCCGGCTTCCGGTGCCCGCGCGGCGCGGTGCGGCCTCGTACGGAGGCGGTGCGCGGCGGCGCCGGTCCGGTTCAGGCCGGCGGGGGTGGCCGATGACCGGCGCGACGCGGTGGCCGAGCGGTGGTCCGACCGAAGGGACAGCCGAAGGTCCGGCCGGGCGGCCGACGGGTGAGCAGCGGGCGGCGGTTCACGCGGGCGCGGCCTCACGGCTCGGTGCGGCCAACCCGCGGCAGGAGGGTCCCCCGGACCTGCGCCTGGTCGGGCCCGCGCTGGCCGCGTGGGCAGCCGCGGCGGCGGCGCCGACGGTGGGCGCGGGCACCGCGATCGCGGGGCTGGCGGCGCTGATCGCCTTGTCCGCGGCGGTCGTTGCCGCACCGCCCGTGGCATCCGCACCGCCCATCGCGGCCGTGGCGGTGGCCCTCCGCGGCGGCCCAGGGCGTCGCGGTCGCGGGCCCGCGCGACGTCGGACGGGTCCGACGGGTCTGCTGCCGGCGGCGATCGCGATGCTGCTGTGCGGCGTGGTCGCGGCGATGGCCGCCGCCTGGGAGGACGCCGACCTGACCCGGGGGCCGGTGCCGTCGCTCGCGCGTCACCGCGCCGGGGCGGAGGTGGCGGTGCGGGTGACGGGCGACCCGTTCGCCGCGGAGGCGGGGGCGCCGCATCCTGTGGTGGTCGTACCGGCCACCGTCGAGCGCGTCGGCCCGACCCGGCTGCGTACCCCGGTGGTCGTGATGGCCACGGGCGCGGCGGACGACTGGCTGCGGCTGGTCCCCTCCACCCGGCTGACCGCCACCGCGCGGTTCGCGCCGGACGAGAGGGGGCAGACCGCCGCCGTGCTCCGGGTGCGGGGCGTGCCGCGGATCACCGGCCCGCCGACGCGTGTGCAGCGCCTGGCCGCGCGGCTGCGCGGGGGACTGCGGAAGGCAGCCGCGCCGCTGCCGGCGGACGTCCGCGGACTGCTACCCGGCCTGGTCGTGGGGGACACGGCGGGGTTGCCGGAGGATCTGAAGGAGGCGTTCAAGGCCACGGACCTCGCGCACCTGACCGCGGTGTCCGGCGCGAACCTGACGATCGTGCTGATCCTCCTGATCGGCCCGCCCGGCCTGGCCACGCGGTCGGAGCGGCGCGGCCTGGCAGCCCGGCTCGGGTTGCCGCTGCGCTGGACCGCGGTGCTCGGTGCCGCGCTCACCGCCGCCTTCGTGCTGGTCTGCCGGCCGAGCCCGAGCGTGCTGCGGGCGGCGGTGTGCGGCCTGATCACGCTGCTCGCGATCGGTACCGGCCGACGCCGTTCGCTGCTTCCGGCCCTGGCCGGGGCGGTGCTGCTCCTGGTGCTGTACGAACCGGAGTTGGCCCGCTCGTTCGGGTTCGCGCTGTCCGTGCTGGCCACGGGTTCGCTGCTGACGCTGGCACCGCGCTGGGGCGCGGCACTGCACCGGCACGGGCTGCGGCCGCGACTGGCGGAGGCCCTGGCCGCGGCGGCGGCCGCGCAGGCGGCGTGCGGTCCGGTGATCGTGCTGCTGTCGGCCCGGCTGAGCCTGGTCGCGGTGCCGTGCAACCTGCTGGCCGAGCCGGCCGTCGGCCCCGCCACGGTGCTGGGGTTCGGCGCGCTGGCCGTGGCCCCGCTCGCGCCGTCGGGGGCCCGGGTGCTGGCGTGGCTGGCCGGCTGGCCCACGCGGTGGATCGTGTCCGTGGCCCGGCACGGCGCCGCGCTGCCGGGCGCGGAGCTCGCCTGGCCGGGCGGCTGGCCGGGAGCGGCCCTGCTCGCGGTGGTCACGGCCGCGGCGGTGGTCTGCGGACGGAGCCTGCTCCGCCGCCCGTGGCTGTGCGCGGGCGCCGCGATCGCCCTGCTGCTCGCGCTGGTGCGGCCGGTGCCGTTGCCCCGGGTGATGGCCGCGTGGCCGCCGGGGGACTGGCGGTTCGCGATGTGCGACGTCGGCCAGGGCGACGCGCTGGCGCTCTCCACCGGCACGGGTGCCGCGGTCGTGGTGGACACCGGCCCGGACCCGGCCTCGGTCGACCGCTGCCTGCGCGACCTGCGGGTGACGTCGATCCCGCTGCTGATCCTGACCCACTTCCACGCCGACCACGTCGACGGGCTGCCCGGAGCGCTGCGCGGGCGCCGGGTGGGCGCGATCGAGACGACCCTGCTGGACGATCCGCCCGGCCAGGCCGCGCGGGTGCGGCGGCAGGCCGCGGCGGCCGGGGTGCCGCTGCTGCGGGTGGTTCCGGGGGAGGAGCGCGCGGTCGGCCCGCTGTCCTGGCGCACGCTGTGGCCCGCGCCGGGTCCGGCCGGGCTGCCCGCCGCCGAACTGCCGGCCGGCGAGCCCAACGACACGAGCATCGCGCTGCTGGTCCACGACGCGGGCCTGACACTGCTGCTGATGGGCGATCTGGAGCCCGATGTGCAGGCCCAGGTGCTGGCGGAGCGGCCAGGGTTGCCGCGCGTGGACGTGTTGAAGGTCGCGCACCACGGCTCGGCCTACCAGGACCCGGCGCTGCTCGCCCGCGCACGTCCCCGCCTCGCCCTGATCAGCGTGGGCGCGGGCAACTCCTACGGCCATCCCGCACCTCGTACGGTCACGGCGCTGCGCGCGCTCGGCGCCGTCGTCCTGCGCACCGACCTGGACGGGCCGATCGCGGTGAGCGGGGCCACCCCGGCCGACCTGCGCACGTCGTTCGTCCCCCACCACGCCGCCCCGCTGAGAGGGTGAGTCGCGGGTGGCAGCGCGTCAGGAACGAAGGGTGCGCAGGCCGGTGCGGATTTCGCCGACCAGGATCTCGGGCTGTTCCAGGGCCGCGAAGTGCCCGCCCTTGTCGGCCTCGCCGTAGTGGATCAGATTGCTGTAGGTGTCCTCGATCCAGCTTCGTGGCAGGCGCGGGATGTCCTTCGGGAAGACGGTCACCGCGACCGGAAGTGCCAGCTTCGGACCGGCGAGGGTGGCCGATCTGTTCTCCCAGTAGATACGGCCGGAGGACGCCGCGCTGTTGGTGAACCAGTAGAGGGATATCGCGTCGAGCATGTCGTCCATGCTGAGGGTGTCCTCGGCGAGCCCGTGGTTGTCGGTCTTGGACTGGAACTTCTCGTAGATCCAGGCCGCCTGACCGGCGGGAGAGTCCGCCAGGGCGAATCCGACGGTCTCCGGCTTCGTGCCCTGGAGGTGGTTCGACCCGCCGAGTTCGCCGGTGTAGCGGGCGAGGGTCTCCACGGCGTAGCGCTCTTCGGGCGACAGGGTGTCGGGTATCTGCGCGGGAAAGGCGTACTGGGTGTTCAGATGGATTCCGAGCAGCCCCTCAGGTTGCATGGCCCCGAGGGCGGTGGTGACGACGGCGCCCCAATCGCCGCCCTGTGCGGCCCATCGTGTGTAGCCGAGCCGCTTCATCAGCTCCACCCACGCGCTCGCGACGCGCGAAACCGTCCACCCGGTCTCCGTGGGCTTCTGGGAGAACCCGAACCCGGGGAGCGACGGGATGACGACGTCGAACGAGTCGGCGGCGTCTCCTCCGAACGAAACCGGATCGGTCAGCGGGCCGATCAGCTTCAGGAACTCGACGATCGAGCCCGGCCATCCGTGCGTGAGGATCAGCGGCATCGCGTGGGGGTTCTTGGACCTGACGTGGATGAAGTGGATGTCCAGCCCATCGATCTCCGTCAGGTACTGGGGGAAGCGATTGAGCTCGGACTCGAAGCGCCGCCAGTCGTAGCCGCGCTCCCAGTATTCGACCAGGGATCTGGCGTTCTCCACGCGGACCCCTTGTGACCAGTCGCCCACCGTTTCCGGGTCCGGCCATCGAGTTCTGGCCAGTCGCTGCTTCACGTCGTCGATCTCCGCATCCGGGATCGAGACGGTGAACGGGCGGACGAGGGTCGAGGTCGGCGGCGTCGGTGCGGTCATTGCTCTCTTCTCCTGAGCTTCGAAGCACAGCGCAACTCTTCATTGCACACTGGTGTGCAGCCTACGTCGTTGCACACTGGTGTGCAACAATGGTGCCGTGCCCACCGAGTCCTCCCGTGCGCGCTCGATGAACGAGACGCGCGATCGCATCCTCGACGTCGCCCTCGATGTGCTGGGAGAGGACCCGGACGCCGGAATGGGCGACATCGCCGCCGCCGCCGGCGTCGTCCGCCGCACGGTCTACGGCCATTTCCCCTCGCGCCTCGACCTGGTGCGGACGCTCACGGAGCGGGCCGTCGCCGAGATGACGGCCGTGCTCGCCGACGTCAACGCCTCCGACGCGGAAGCGGACGCGATGTGGGTCGAGTTCATCGCCCGCGTCTGGCCGGTGGCGCACCGGTACCGAGTGCTGCTGGCGCTGCGCCGTGGCGAGTACGGCGAGGCGATCCACGGCCTGCTCGGGCCGGTCGACGAACTCCTCGCCGACCTCGTGAAACGGGGCCAGGACGGCGACGTGTTCGCAGAGCACCTGCCGGCGGGCATTCTGAGCCAGGTTGCCTACGGCGTCGTGTTCGCCATTGCGGACAGCGACCTGTCGAACGGGACCGCCGGCGCCCGGGCGGCGACGATCACGAGCCTGCTGATGCTGGGAGTTCCCGAGGCGCGCGCGATCGCTCTCGTGGGTGACCGTTCCTGACCTCCTCTTGGACCTGAACGCTGTAGGGCCAAGCCGGTGCCGGACCTCGCCGCATGCCGCGCCCCGCCCGGGCTCCCTGCGCCGACCCTGGAGAACCCTTGAGCAAGGAACCCTTGTAAGCACTTCTTTCTAAAGATATCTTTATATGCATGACGGAGAAGCCGGCACAGTCCTCGGTCCAGCTCACCGACCCCCGAGCGCTGCGGGCGTACGCGCATCCGACCCGGATGGCGCTGTCCGGGCTGCTCAGGCGGGAAGGGCCGCTCACGGCGACCCGGGCGGCGCAACTGACCGGGGAGTCCGTCGCGAGCTGCTCGTACCACCTGCGGGTCCTGGCCAAGTACGGGCTCGTCGAGGAGGCCGACCCGGAGGGGCCGGGGCGGGAGAAGCCGTGGCGGGCCACGGCGCAGTTCACGGACTGGCCCGGGTACTCGGAGGACCCCGCGGTCGCGGCGGCGGCCGAGGCACTGACCGCGGCCGTCGCGGAGAACTACTTCCACCGCATGGCGCGGGCGCAGGACGCGCGCCGGGAGCTGCCGCGCGCGTGGCAGGAGGCGGAGGTGTTCACGGACACCACGCTCTACCTGACCGCGGAGGAGCTGGGCGCGCTGGGGAAGCGGATGGCCGGGCTGCTCGCCGAGTTCGCCGACCGCGGCGCCGACCCGGCGCTCCGCCCGGAGGGCGCCCGCCGGGTGCCCTGGCTCCAGATCGCCTTCGTGGAGCCCGACCCCGCCGAACCCGCCAACCCCGCCGACCCCGCCGGCCCCACCGACGGTGCCGACGCCGGGACGGAGAGCGGGGAGCCGTCGTGAAGGGCGGCGGCGCGCTGCGGCGCGGGATGGCGGCCCGGGTACCGGAGCTGCTGGGGGAGCGGGCCTTCCGGCGGTACTGGACCGGGCAGACGGTCTCGCTCTTCGGGGACCAGGTGACCTTCCTCGCGGTGCCGCTCGCCGCCGTGCTGGTGCTGCACGTGGACGCCGCCGAGATGGGCTGGCTGTCGATGGCCGGGCTGCTGCCGGCGCTGCTGTTCTCGCTGGCCGCGGGCGCCTGGGTCGACCGCAGGGGGCGCCGCCGTCAGGTGATGATCGCCGCCGACCTCGGCCGGGCCGCGCTGATGGCCTCGCTCCCGCTCGCCTACGCCCTCGGCCACCTCTCCCTGCCGCAGATGTACGCGGTGGTCTTCCTGGTCGGCACGCTGTCGGTGGTCTTCGACGTCTGCAACGCCGCGCTGTTCGTCTCGCTGGTCGAACCGGAGGAGTACGTCCAGGGCAGCACGCTGGTCAACGGCAGCAGGGCGTTCTCGTTCGTCGCCGGGCCGAGCGTCGGCGGGCTGCTGGTGCAGGTGCTCGCGGCGCCGCTGGCGCTGTTCGTGGACGCGCTGTCGTACGTGTGCTCGGCCGGCCTGCTGGCCCGTATCGCCCCTGTCGAGCCGCCGCCCGCCGCACCGCGCAAGGGCCACTTCTCGGCCGGGCTGCGGTTCATCGCCCGCTCCCGGGCCATGCGCGCGCTGGTGGCGGCCGCAGCCACGGTGAACTTCTTCAACTTCGTCTTCCACGCGCTGATGGTGCTCTACGCGGTCGACCAACTCGGTTTGAGCGCGGGCACGTTGGGTGTGGTGCTCGGTGCGGGGGCGGTCGGCGGGCTGCTGGGGGCGTTCGTGACCGGGCGGGTGGTGCGGCGGATCGGCATCGGCCCGACGGTGCTGCTCGGCTTCGTCGGGTTCCCCGCGCCGCTGGTGCTGGTGCCGCTGGCGGGCGGGCCGCGGCTGCTGGTCCTGGCCGCGCTGTTCGGCGCCGAGTTCCTGTCCGGCGTCGGGCTGATGCTGCTGGACATCGGCAGCGGGTCGTTCCAGGCCGCGCTCGTACCCGACGCGCTGAGGTCGCGGGTCAGCGGCGCGTTCCGGATGGTCAACTACGGGGTGCGGCCGCTGGGCGCGCTGGCCGGCGGCCTGCTCGGCGGCACCCTGGGACTGCGGCCGACCCTGTGGGTGGCGACCGTCGGGGGTGTCCTGGGCGCCCTGTGGCTGCTGCCGTCGCCGATACCGCGGATGCGCGCACTGCCGGAAAAGGCCGAGGACCCGGAGGCCGACGCCGGCGTGCCGACCGCCGCCGCGGCGTGAGCCGATCGGCCGCCCGACCCGCGCCCGGCCGCCCTCCGCTCTCCCCGCCGCGCCCGGCCGCCCTCCGCCGCCCGCCCTCCCCGCCTACAGCTCCTCGCGGTCCTCTTCCAGCCAGCCGCCCAGCCGCCCGGCCATCTCGTCGAGTGCCGCCGGGTCGAGGAGGTCGTCGTCGTCCTCGACGACCACCAGCCACTGGGCGTCCTCGGCGTCGTCCTCGCCGGCGAGGGCGTCGCGCAGGACGCGTGGCTCGCCGGGCAGGTCGAAGCGGTCGGAGAGGAGTTCGGCGACCTCCTCGGCCGCGTCGCGTTCGGGCAGCACCAGGACATGTCGTACGTCGCTCACCCCGGCATTGTGCCCGAGCGTCCGCCGACGGTTGAACCCGGGCGGGGGGACGGCGGAAGCGCGAGCGGAGGACGGGGTTGTCGGTGCCGCGTGGGATGCTGGTCGCGATGGCCAGGAAGACCGCTTCAGACGACGTACTCGCCCCGCTGACGCTTGCCGTCGGCCAGGAGGACCTGCTGCTGGACCGCGCGGTGCGCGAGGTGGTGACCGCCGCCAAGGCCGCCGACCCGGACACCGATGTGCGGGACCTGCCACCGGAGGCGGTGCAGCCGGGCACGCTCGCGGAGCTGACCAGCCCGTCGCTGTTCGCCGAGCGCAAGGTGATCGTGGTGCGCAACGCGCAGGACGTCTCCGCGGACTCCGTGAAGGACATCAAGGCGTATCTGGCCGCGCCCGCCGAGGAGATCATCCTGGTGCTGCTGCACGCCGGCGGCGCCAAGGGCAAGGCGCTGCTGGACGCGGCCCGCAAGGCGGGCGCGCGCGAGGTGGCCTGCCCGAAGATGACCAAGCCCGCCGACCGGCTCGGGTTCGTCCGGCAGGAGTTCCGGACCCTCGGCCGGTCCGCGACCCCGGAGGCGGCCCAGGCGCTGGTCGACTCCATCGGCAGCGACCTGCGCGAACTCGCCAGCGCCTGCGCTCAGTTGACCGCCGATGTGGACGGCACCATCGATGTCGACGTGGTGGCCCGCTACTACACCGGGCGGGCCGAGGCCACCGGCTTCGAGGTCGCCGACCTCGCGGTGACCGGGCGCACCGCCGAGGCGCTGGAGCGGCTGCGCTGGGCGCTGTCCGTCGGCCAGCCGCTGCCCGGCATCACCTTCGCGCTCGCCTCGGGTGTGCGGTCGATCGGCAAGCTCGCCTCCGCGCCGCGCGGCGCCAACCCGGGCCAGCTCGCCCGCGATCTCGGCATGCCGCCCTGGAAGATCGACCGGGTCAGGCAGCAGATGCGCGGCTGGACCGCGGACGGCGTCTCGGTCGCCCTGCGCGCGGTCGCCGACGCGGACGCCGCCGTGAAGGGCGGGGCCGCCGACCCCGCCTACGCCCTGGAGAAGGCCGTGGTCACCATCGCCCGCGCCGCCCGCTCCCGCACCTGACCGCCCGCCCGGCCCGCCCCACCTGCCCGACCCGCCCCACCTGCCCGGCCCGCCCCACCTGCCCGGCCCGAGCCGCCCGCGCCGCCCGCCTTCGTACCCGTACCCGAGCCCGCTACTTCAGCTTCGGCAGCGTCGCCCGCGTCGCCGTCTTCACCATGGTGGCGGCCTCGTCGACGGTCGTGGAGTCGTCGCTGCTCGTGCCGACGCTGTAGGAACTCCAGCTCATCGTGTACGTCATCCAGCCGTCGCGGACCGCGAGGGTGACGTACTGGCTGCTGCTCTCGTCCTCCGTCAGCAGGTACGCCTCCTGCCCGATGCCGGCGACGGTCGAGATCTTGTACTGCTGGTGCCGCTGGGTGTAGCTGCGCCAGGTGTCGGCGAACTCCGCTTTCGGGTCCGTCTTGTGGTGCAGGGTCACATCGACGTACAGGTAGGCGTCGGAGAGGGAGGACGTCTCCTTCTTGAGGCTCTGGTCGCAGTACATCTCGTCGACCGTGGCGGTCTTGGTGGTGTACGACGTCGGGTCGTCGTCCTTCTGCGGGTACTGCGTGGTGAAGGCGGACACGTCCTCGGTGTCGCAGAGGTTGTCCTTCACCGTGTATCCGCGCAGGTCGGCCTTGGCCGAGGAGTCCTTGCCGAGCAGCAGCACCCCGCCGCCCCACAGCGCGGACGCCACCGCCGCGCCGACCACCGCCCACAGCACCGCCCGCCCGGCCCCGCCGGAGGTCCGCGGCGCCCCCGGCATCCCCGGTGCCCCGGGCGCACCCGGCTGCATGTAGTAGCCCTGCGTCGGCGGCTGCTGCGCGGCGCCGGGCTGTCCGGGAGCCGGCTGCCCGTACGCTCCGGGCTGGGCGTAGGGGTTGTGCTGGGCCGGCACCGGGGTCCCGTATCCACCGACCGGCGGCTGCGGGGGTATCGGGCCAGGGCCGGGGCCCTGGCCGGGCGTGTTTGGCTGCTGGTAGGGGTTGGGGCTCGGCTGCTCGGGCGGCGTCGACATGCGGTGAGAATATCGGCGCGCTGCCCCTGCGGCGACGGGCGGTCACGGAACGCACACGTACCCGTGACCCCGTCGCGACCCGAACGTGCGAGAACCCGCCCGGGCGGACCCGGGCGGGCTCTCGAAGTACGTCGGGCGCCGCAGGCACGTGGCGAACGTCCGCGTGCGACGCACGTGGTCGGGGCGATGCCGGTCCGGGCGGTAGAGGGGCCGCTGAGTCCGGTTGCCGGCGGTGCCGCGATCCATGACGCGTGGTCGTCCGGACGCGCCGGCCCCGGTCAGGGGCGCGCGGCCGTACGGCCGTGGAACGCGGTGGTGCGGGTGGTTCAGCCCTGGAGCGCGGAGACCGACTGAGCCAGCGCC
Organism: Streptomyces sp. NPDC087270; assembly: GCF_044744625.1. NCBI lineage: Bacteria > Bacillati > Actinomycetota > Actinomycetes > Kitasatosporales > Streptomycetaceae > Streptomyces > Streptomyces sp. NPDC087270. The sequence continues at coordinate 323,706 of NZ_JBIUYR010000002.1, read as the reverse complement.
GACTTCTTGTTGGCGGCCTGGTTCTTGTGGATGACGCCCTTGCTCACGGCCTTGTCGAGCTTCTTGGCGGCGGCGCGCGCGGCGGCGTCGGCCTTCGCGCTGTCGCCGGCCGCGACGGCCTCGCGGGTGCGACGGATCGCGGTCTTCAGCTCGGACTTGACGGCCTTGTTGCGCAGGCGCGCCTTCTCGTTGGTCTTGTTGCGCTTGATCTGGGACTTGATGTTCGCCACGAAAGAGCCTTCTCAGGTTCGTCTGGCCGCCGGCTGATGCCGTCGGCGTGTCTACCAGGAGTGCGCGCCTCGGGTAGAGGGCACGAGACGCAGCGGTCCAGGCTACCAGCAGCGCACGCGCGCTCCCAAACCGTGCCCGCCCCCCGGCCATGGGACTATGGGGGACAGTCCATACCCCGACGCTCTCCGATGTTCCCCGACGCTCCCGCTGTTCTCCGACGCTCCCTCGACCCTCACGTTCTCAAGAAACTGGACCCCGCGTGCCCGCGACCCCTTCCCCTCTGCCGCACGACGTCCCGGAGCCGAGCCGTACCGACCCGGCGCTGATCCGGAACTTCTGCATCATCGCCCACATCGACCACGGCAAGTCGACGCTGGCCGACCGGATGCTCCAGCTCACCGGAGTCGTCGACCAGCGGCAGATGCGCGCCCAGTACCTCGACCGGATGGACATCGAGCGCGAGCGCGGCATCACCATCAAGTCGCAGGCCGTCCGGCTGCCGTGGGCGCCGACCACCGGTGACGGCCAGGGCCGCACCCACATCCTGAACATGATCGACACCCCCGGCCACGTGGACTTCACCTACGAGGTGTCCCGCTCGCTGGCCGCCTGCGAGGGCACGATCCTGCTGGTCGACGCGGCCCAGGGCATCGAGGCGCAGACGCTCGCCAACCTCTACCTCGCGATGGAGAACGACCTCACCATCGTGCCGGTGCTCAACAAGATCGACCTGCCCGCCGCCCAGCCGGAGAAGTTCGCCGAGGAGCTGGCCAACCTGATCGGCTGCGACCCCGCCAACGTGCTGCGGGTCTCGGCGAAGACCGGCGTCGGCGTGGACGCGCTGCTGGACCGGGTGGTCCGCGACGTGCCGGCCCCGGTGGGTGTCGCCGACGCCCCGGCCCGCGCGATGATCTTCGACTCGGTCTACGACTCCTACCGCGGCGTGGTCACCTATGTCCGGGTGATCGACGGGCAGCTCACCAAGCGCGAGCGGATCAGGATGATGTCCACCGGCGCGGTGCACGAGCTGCTGGAGATCGGCACCAACTCCCCGGAGATGCTCGCCGCCGACGGCCTGGGCGTGGGCGAGGTCGGCTACCTGATCACCGGGGTGAAGGACGTCCGGCAGTCCAAGGTCGGTGACACCATCACCACCCAGGCCGCCGGCGCCACCGAGGCGCTGGGCGGCTACAAGGACCCCAAGCCGATGGTCTTCTCCGGCCTGTATCCGCTGGACGGCTCCGACTACCCCGAGCTGCGCGAGGCCCTGGACAAGCTCCAGCTCAACGACGCGGCGCTGGTCTACGAGCCCGAGACGTCCGCCGCCCTCGGCTTCGGCTTCCGGGTCGGCTTCCTCGGGCTGCTGCACCTGGACGTGATCCGCGAGCGGCTGGAGCGCGAGTTCGGCCTCGACCTGATCGCCACCGCCCCCAACGTGGTCTACCGCGTCACGATGGAGGACGGCGCCGAGCACACCGTCACCAACCCCAGCGAGTTCCCCGAGGGCAAGATCGACGAGGTGCACGAGCCGGTGGTGCGCGCCACCGTGCTCGCCCCCACCGAGTTCATCGGCGCGATCATGGAGCTGTGCCAGAACCGGCGCGGCTCGCTGCTCGGCATGGACTACCTCTCCGAGGACCGGGTGGAGATCCGCTACACCCTGCCGCTGGCCGAGATCGTCTTCGACTTCTTCGACCAGCTCAAGTCCAAGACCCGCGGCTACGCCTCGCTGGACTACGAGCCCACCGGCGAGCAGAGCGCCGACCTGGTGAAGGTCGACATCCTGCTGCACGGCGACAAGGTCGACGCGTTCTCCGCGATCACCCACAAGGAGAAGGCGTACGCCTACGGGGTGCGGCTGGTCGGCAAGCTGCGCGCGCTGATCCCGCGGCAGAACTTCGAGGTGCCCATCCAGGCCGCCATCGGGGCCCGGGTGATCGCCCGCGAGACGGTGCGCGCCATCCGCAAGGACGTCCTCGCCAAGTGCTACGGCGGCGACATCTCCCGTAAGCGCAAGCTGCTGGAGAAGCAGAAGGAGGGCAAGAAGCGGATGAAGATGGTCGGCAACGTCGAGGTGCCGCAGGAGGCGTTCATCGCGGTGCTGTCCACCGACTCCGAGGGGGAGTCCAAGGCGAAGAAGTAGGGCGCGGGGCGGGCCGCGCCGCCGGGCGGGGAGGGCGGTGGGGAAACGGGTGGGTCCGGTCACGGTTTACGACCCGCCGCCCGTTCCCCCTTACGTGCCGGGCGCTGGGCCTCTACCCTGATCGCGGATAGGTTACTGGTGAGTTAAGAACGCCGTTCGGCCCGGAGGTTGTCGTGACCGACACACAGACGTTGATCGAGAACCGGCCGCCGTCCGTGGCCACGCTCTTCCTGCAGCGGGTCGACGCGACGCCGGACGCCGAGGCGTACCGCATGCCGGTGCCGCCCGCGTCCGGCGAGGGCCCCGACGAGTGGCGGTCGCTCACCTGGGCGCAGGCCGCGAGCCGGGTGTACGCCATCGCGGCCGGGCTGATGGACCTCGGGGTGCGCCCCGAGGAGCGGGTCGCGATCGCCGCGAACACCTCGGTGGACTGGATTCTCTCCGACCTCGGCGTGCTGTGCGCGGGCGCCGCCACCACCACGGTCTACCCGTCCACCAACGCCGACGAGACCGCGTTCATCCTCGCCGACTCCGACAGCCGGGTGCTGATCGCCGAGGACGCGGTCCAGCTCGCCAAGGCCCGCGAGCGGCGCGCCGACCTGCCCGACCTCGCGCACGTCGTGGTCATCGACCCGACGGGCGCCGACGCCGCCGACAGCGACGGCTGGGTGCTGTCCCTCGCCGACCTGGAGAAGCGCGGCGCCGCCTACCTGGAGCGGCACCCGACCGCCGTCACCGACGCCATCGGCGCGCTCACCAAGGACCAGCTCGCCACCCTCATCTACACCTCCGGCACCACCGGCCGCCCCAAGGGCGTGCGCCTGCCGCACGACGCGTGGGCGTACATGGCCCGCGCCATCGAGGCGGTCGGCCTGCTCGACGAGAACGACGTGCAGTACCTGTGGCTGCCGCTCGCGCACGTCTTCGGCAAGGTGCTCACCGCCGGGCACATCACCATCGGCCACGTCACCGCCGTGGACGGCCGGGTCGACAAGATCATCGAGAACCTGCCGGTGGTCCGGCCCACCTACATGGCCGCCGTGCCGCGGATCTTCGAGAAGGTCTACAACGGGGTCGCCGCCAAGGCCAGGGAGGGCGGCAACGCGAAGTACAAGATCTTCCTGTGGTCCGCCCAGGTCGCCCGCGACTACGCCAAGGCGGCGCAGAACAGCATGCGGCTGACCGGCACCCCGTCCGTGCCGCTGCCGCTGCGCAGCAAGCACGCGGTCGCCGACCGGCTGGTCTACGCGAAGCTGCGCGAGGCGTTCGGCGGCCGGCTGCGCGCCTGCGTCTCCGGGTCCGCCGCGCTCGCCCCCGAGATCGGCTTCTTCTTCGCCGGCGCCGGCATCCACATCCTGGAGGGCTACGGCCTCACCGAGTCCAGCGCGGCGAGCTTCGTCAACCCCGGCGAGTCCTACCGCACCGGCACCGTCGGCAAGGCGCTGCCCGGCCTGGAGGTCCGGATCGGCGAGGACGGCGAGGTCCTGCTGCGCGGCCCCGGCATCATGCAGGGCTACCACGGGCTGCCCGAGCAGACCGCCGAGGTGCTGGAGCCCGACGGCTGGTTCCACACCGGGGACATCGGCGAGCTGTCGCCCGACGGCTTCCTGAAGATCACCGACCGCAAGAAGGACCTGATCAAGACCTCCGGCGGCAAGTACATCGCGCCGGCCGAGGTCGAGGGCCAGTTCAAGGCGGTGTGCCCGTTCGTCAGCAACGTCCTGGTGGTCGGCGGCGGCCGCAACTTCTGTACGGCGCTGCTCGCCCTCGACGAGCCGACGCTCCTGGGCTGGGCCGAGGACAACGGCCTCGGCGGCCGGCCGTACGCGGAGGTGGTCGGCACCGACCAGGTGCGCGAGCTGATCGACGGGTACGTCCAGGAGGTCAACGCCGGGCTCCAGCGGTGGCAGCAGATCCGCCAGTTCCGCATCCTCCCGCGCGACCTCGACGTCGAGCACGGCGACCTCACGCCCAGCCTCAAGCTGAAGCGGCCGGTCGTCGAGCGCGAGTTCGCCCCGCTGATCGACGAGATGTACCAGGGCGCCCGCGAGGCCTGAGGACGGCGCCGCCGAGCGTTCCCCCCGGGTGACGGATACTGGACGAATGCCTTCCGTACTCCCCGAGGGGGAACCCGTGCCCGCGGACGGCGGTCTGCCGCCTTCCGCGTTCGAGGGCGCCGAAGACCGCCCGCTCGGGTTCTACCTGCATGTGCCCTACTGCGCCACGCGGTGCGGGTACTGCGACTTCAACACGTACACCGCGAGCGAGCTGCGGGGCTCGGGCGGGGCGCTGGCGTCGCGGGAGAACTACGCGGACGTGCTGGCCGAGGAGGTGCGGCTGGCCCGGAAGGTGCTGGGCGACGACCCCCGCGAGGTCAGCACCGTGTTCGTCGGCGGCGGCACCCCCACGCTGCTGCCGGCCGCCGACCTCGGCCGGATGCTCGCCGCGATCAGGGCGGAGTTCGGGCTCGCCGCCGACGCCGAGGTGACCACGGAGGCGAACCCGGAGTCCGTCGACCCGGCCTATCTGGCCGGACTGCGGGCCGCCGGCTTCAACCGGATCTCGTTCGGCATGCAGAGCGCCCGGCAGCACGTGCTGAAGGTGCTGGACCGCACGCACACCCCCGGCCGCCCCGAGGCGTGCGTCGCCGAGGCCCGCGCCGCCGGGTTCGAGCACGTGAACCTCGACCTGATCTACGGCACCCCCGGCGAGAGCGACCAGGACTGGCACGCGTCGCTGGACGCGGCGATCGGCGCCGAGCCCGACCACGTCTCGGCGTACGCGCTGATCGTGGAGGAGGGCACCGGGCTGGCCCGCCGCATCCGGCGCGGCGAGGTGCCGATGACCGACGACGACGTGCACGCCGACCGCTACCTGATCACCGAGGAGCGGCTGTCGGCCGCGGGCTTCGGCTGGTACGAGGTCTCGAACTGGGCCACCGGGCCCGCCGCGCGCTGCCGCCACAACGAGCTGTACTGGACCGGCGCGGACTGGTGGGGCGCGGGTCCCGGCGCGCACAGCCACGTCGGCGGGGTGCGCTGGTGGAACGCCAAGCACCCGGGCGCCTACGCGCAGGCCCTCGCCGAGGGGCGCACCCCCGGGGTCGGCCGGGAACTGCTCGGCGCGGAGGACCGGCGGGTGGAGCGGGTCCTGCTGGAGCTGCGGCTCGCCGACGGCTGCCCGCTGGCGATCCTCGCGGAACAGGGCGCGAAGGCCGCCGCCCGCGCGGTAAGGGACGGTCTCCTGGAACCCGGCCCTTACGCGGAAGGCCGCGCCGTCCTCACGCTGCGCGGCCGGCTGCTCGCCGACGCCGTGGTCAGGGACCTGGTCGACTGACGCCCGCGGCCGGCCGCCCCGGCGCCGCCTCCCGCACTACGGCGCCGTCACGAAGTCGATCAGGTGCTCCACGGCTCCCAGCAGCTCGGGCTTGAGGTCCTTGTACGACGCCACCGACGCCAGGATGCGCTGCCACGCCTCGCCCGTGGTGAGGTCCGTCCAGCCCAGCGCCCGGCACACGCCCGTCTTCCAGTCCTCCCCGCGCGGCACCCGGGGCCACTCCGGGATGCCGACCGACGACGGCTTCACGGCCTCCCACACGTCGATGTACGGGTGGCCGACCACCAGCACGTCGGCGCCGGTGACCGACGCGGCGATCCGGGACTCCTTGGAGCCCGGCACCAGGTGGTCCACCAGCACGCCGAGGCGGGCGTCCGGGCCGGGGGAGAACGCCGAGACGATCGCGGGCAGGTCGTCGACGCCCTCCAGGTACTCCACGACGACGCCCTCGACCCGCAGGTCGTGGCCCCACACCCGCTCCACCAGCTCCGCGTCGTGGCGGCCCTCCACGTAGATCCGCCCGGCCCGGGCGACCCGCGCCTTCGCGCCCGTCACGGCGATCGAGCCCGACGCCGACAGCAGCGGGCCGCGCGGGGCCGGTGCGGCCGCGCGCGGGCGTACGAGGGTCACGGTGCGGCCGTCGATCAGGAAGCCGCGCGGCGCCATCGGGAACACCCGCAGCTTGCCGAAGCGGTCCTCCAACGTCACGGTCAGGCCCTCGGCGGTCTTCTCGACCCGGACCACGGCTCCGCAGAACCCCGTGCTCACCTCTTCGACCACCAGGTCCCGCTCCGCGGCCACCTCCGGCGCCGCGTCGGACTTCTTCCAGGGCGGGGTGAGGTCAGGGTCATAACTCCTGCTACGCATGCGGATGATCGTAGGGCCTGACCCCCCGGGTTTCCCGGATCTCCCGCCCCGGGACCACCCGTCGTGCCCGCCCCCACGGCAACCCGCCGTCCTGGCTGCCCCCGGAGCTTCGCCTGGGAGGCACCCGCACACACCCAGGGGCGCGGGGAACTGCGCGCTCAGCAGGCCACCGGGCCGAGGACGGGGACGGCGGGCAACCAAGACGGCGGGAACCCGAAGGGGCGCGGGGAACTGCGCGGCAAGCCACCCACCGAGGGGTGGTCCCGGGGCCGACAGGACGGGGCAGCCTAGGGGGTCAGGGCATCCCGCAACCCGCGGACGAAGCGGGCGTCGACCACCGCGCCGTGCCCGGGGACGTAGCGGGCCGTCTCGCCCCCGAGGGCGAGGAGGGCGTCGAGGGTGGCCGGCCACTCCGCCGGGAGGGCGTCGGGGCCGGCCTGGGGCTCCCCGGACTCCTCGACGAGGTCCCCGCAGAAGACCACCGTGGGATCGCTGGCCGTGGCGCCGGGCACGTGCACGACGAGGTCGTGGCCGGTGTGCCCGCGGCCGGGGTGGACCAGCAGCACCGGCCGGTCGCCGAGGTCGAGGGCGAGCCGGTCGTCGACCAGGTGCGTCGGGCGGCGCAGCGCGGCGGCCGCGTCGGCCGCCTCCGCGGGGTCGGTGCCGTGCGCCACCGCGTCGGCGCGCAGGACGTCGCCCTCGCGCCGCAGCAGACCGTCGAGCGCGCGCTGCCCGTACACCTCGGCGTCCGGGAAGGCCGCGGTGCCGAAGACGTGGTCGAAGTGCCCGTGGGTGAGCACCACGTGGGTGACCGGGCGGCCGGTCAGCGCCTCGGCCTGGGCGCGCAGCTCCGCCCCCTCGCGCAGCGTGGACCCGGTGTCGACCAGCAGCACTCCGTCCGCGCCGACCACCAGCCCGATGGTCACGTCGAGGTGCGGCAGCCGCCGCCTGGCGACTCCCGGCGCGAGGTGCTCCCACACCGACCCGCTGTCCTCATCGCTCACGACTCGACGCTATCGCCATGCCCGCCGCGCCGCGCGCCGCACCCCCGGGACCCGCCCCGGTCGCGCGCGGTACCGTACCCACCGCGTGCGGCACCGTACGTACCGCGCGTATCGCCCGTACCGCCCGCCGCGCGAGACCGTATCCCCGGCGCTCTTGCCGTGCCCTTGCCGCCGCGCCGTACACTGACTGCGGGAGCGCTGGCACTCGAAACGGAGGAGTGCCAGGCCGCAGGGCCGGGACGCCGGGTTGGAGGTGCGCGATGTTGAGCGAACGCAGGCTGGAAGTGCTGCGTGCCATCGTTCAGGACTACGTCGGCACCGAGGAACCGGTCGGTTCCAAGGCGCTCACCGAGCGGCACTCGCTGGGAGTGTCCCCGGCCACCGTGCGCAACGACATGGCGGTCCTGGAGGACGAGGGGTACATCGCGCAGCCCCACACCAGCGCCGGCCGTATCCCCACCGACAAGGGCTACCGGCTCTTCGTCGACAAGCTCGCCGGCGTCAAGCCGCTGTCGGGCGCGGAGCGGCGCGCCATCCAGAACTTCCTCGAAGGCGCCGTCGACCTCGACGACGTGGTGGCCCGCACCGTGCGGCTGCTCGCGCAGCTCACCCGGCAGGTCGCCGTCGTGCAGTACCCGTCGCTGACCCGCTCGTCGGTGCGCCACGTGGAACTGCTCTCGCTCGCGCCGGCCCGGGTGATGCTCGTGCTGATCACCGACACCGGCCGGGTCGAGCAGCGGATCATCGACTGCCCGGGGCCGGTCGGCGAGACGGTCCTCGCGGACCTGCGCGCCCGGCTCAACAGCCGTGTCACCGGCTGCCGTTTCCCCGAGGTGCCGCCGCTGGTGCAGGACCTGGCGGACAGCTTCGACCCCGACGACCGCCCGTCGGTCGCCACGGTGCTCGCCACCCTCCTCGAAACCCTCGTCGAGGAGAAGGAGGAGCGGATCATGCTGGGCGGCGCGGCCAACCTGACCCGTTTCCACCACGACTTCCCGCTCACGATCCGGCCGGTGCTCGAAGCGCTCGAGGAGCAGATGGTGCTCCTCAAACTCCTCGGAGAGACCGCCGACGGCACCATGACGGTCCGGATCGGGCATGAGAATTTTCACGAGGGCCTCAATTCCACCTCCGTGGTGGCGGTCGGCTACGGTTCGGGCGACGAGGCAGTCGCCAAGCTAGGCGTGGTCGGACCGACCCGCATGGACTACCCCGGAACGATGGGAGCGGTACGCGCAGTGGCACGTTACGTCGGACAGATCCTGGCGGAGTCGTAGGTGGCCACGGACTACTACGCCGTACTCGGCGTACGCCGCGACGCGGGCCCGGACGAGATCAAGAAGGCCTTCCGCCGCCTCGCCCGCGAACTGCACCCGGACGTCAATCCGGACCCGAAGACGCAGGAGCGGTTCAAGGAGATCAACGCGGCCTACGAGGTCCTCTCCGACCCGCAGAAGAAGCAGGTCTACGACCTCGGCGGCGACCCGCTGTCCGCCGCGGGCGGGGGCGGCGGCGCGGGTGGCTTCGGCGCGGGCTTCGGCAACTTCAGCGACATCATGGACGCCTTCTTCGGGCAGTCCTCGCAGCGCGGCCCGCGCTCGCGCACCCGGCGCGGCCAGGACGCGATGATCCGGCTGGAGATCGAGCTGGACGAGGCCGCGTTCGGCACCACCAAGGACATCCAGGTGGACACCGCGGTCACCTGCGGCACCTGCAACGGGGAGGGCGCCGCGCCCGGCACCTCCGCGCAGACCTGCGACATGTGCCGCGGTCGCGGCGAGGTCTCGCAGGTCACCCGCTCCTTCCTCGGCCAGGTCATGACCTCGCGGCCGTGCCCGCAGTGCCAGGGCTTCGGCACCGTGGTGCCCACCCCGTGCCCGGAGTGCGCGGGTGACGGCCGGGTGCGCTCCCGGCGGACCCTGACGGTGAAGATCCCGGCCGGCGTCGACAACGGCACCCGCATCCAGCTCGCCGGCGAGGGCGAGGTCGGCCCCGGCGGCGGCCCGGCCGGCGACCTGTACGTGGAGATCCGCGAGCTGCCGCACGCGGTCTTCCAGCGCCGCGGTGACGACCTGCACTGCACCGTCACCATCCCGATGACCGCGGCCGCGCTCGGTACCAAGTGCCCGCTGGAGACGCTGGACGGCCTGGAGGAGGTCGACGTGCGGCCCGGCACCCAGTCCGGCCAGTCGATCCCGCTGCACCAGCGCGGCATCACCCACCTGCGCGGCGGCGGGCGCGGCGACCTCATCGTGCACGTCGAGGTGGTCACCCCGCACAAGCTCGACGCCGACCAGGAGGACCTGCTGCGGCGGCTGGCGAAGCTGCGTGGCGAGGAGCGGCCCACCGGGCAGTTCGCGCCCGGCCAGCAGGGGCTGTTCTCCCGGCTGAAGGACGCCTTCAACGGGCGGTGAGGACGCCGTTCGCGGGGCGGGCCCGCCGTTGGCGGTCTCCCGCCCCGGCCACCCCGCGGCACCTGGCGCGGCACCCTACGTGACACGATGACCACATGCCCGCGTTGACCGATCTTTCCTCCTATTCGGCGTACCCGATCGTGCAGGCCCCGATGGCCGGCGGCGCGTCCAACCCGCGGCTGGCGGCCGCGGTGGCGGGCGCCGGCGGCCTCGGCTTCCTCGCCGCCGGGTACAAGACGTCCGAGGCGATGTACCAGGAGATCCGGCAACTGCGGGACGCCACGTCGCAACCCTTCGGGGTGAACTTGTTCATGCCGCAGCCCGGCACCGTCGATCCGTCCGCGGTCGAGGTCTACGCCGAGCAGCTCGCCGGCGAGGCCGCCTGGTACGGCACGGCGCTCGGCGACCCGGAGGCGGGCTCCGACGACGGGTACGACGCCAAGGTGGCGATCCTGCTGGAGGACCCGGTGCCGATGGTGAGCTTCACCTTCGGCTGCCCCGACCGGGCCGTGCTGGACGCGTTCGCGAAGGCCGGCACCTACACCGTCGTCACCGTCACCACGCCCGCGGAGGCGCTGGCCGCCCAGTGGGCCGGGGCCGACGCGCTGTGCGTGCAGGGCGTCGAGGCCGGCGGCCACCAGGGCACCCACCGCGACGACCCCCAACTCGACGGCACCGGCTTCGGGTTGCTGTCGCTGATCACGCAGGTCCGCGAGGCGGTGCAACTGCCGATGATCGCCGCCGGCGGGCTGATGCGCGGCGAGCAGGTCGCCGCCGTGCTCGCCGCGGGTGCCGCCGCGGCCGCGCTCGGCACCGCGTTCCTGGTCTGCCCGGAGTCCGGCGCGTCCGCCCTGCACAAGCGGGCGGTCACCGACCCGGTGTACGCCCGTACCGAGTTGACCCGCGCGTTCACCGGCCGCCCGGCCCGCGGCCTGCTCAACCGCTTCGTCCGCGAGCACGGCCGCTACGCCCCGGCCGGCTACCCGCAAGTGCACCACCTGACCCAACCCGTTCGCCGGGCCGCCGCCGACCTCGGCGACCCGCAGGCGATGGCGTTGTGGGCCGGGCAGGGCCACCGGCTGGCCCGGGAGCTGTCGGCGGGCGCGCTCGTGGAGACCCTGGTCGCCGAACTCCACGCCGCTCAGGGGGCCCACGCATGACCGCCCCTGTCTTCCTGGTCGGCCCCGACGCGCTCGACGGCTCCCCGGCGACGGTACGGCTCGACGGCGCGGAGGGCCGGCACGCGGTGTCGGTGCGGCGGCTCCAGGTCGGGGAGGAGATCGTGCTGACCGACGGGACCGGGCGCGGGGCCAGCGGCGTGGTCGCCGCGGTCACCGGCAAGGACGTCCTCGACGTCGAGGTGCGCGAGCCGCGCGCCGAGCCGGCGCCGGCCGTGTCGGTCACCGTCGTCCAGGCGCTGCCCAAGGGCGACCGCGGCGAACTCGCCGTGGAGACCATGACCGAGGCCGGGGTGGACGCGCTGGTGCCGTGGGCGGCGGCCCGCTGCGTGACGCAGTGGCGCGGCGAGCGCGGCGCGAAGTCCCTGGCGAAGTGGCGCTCCACCGCCCGGGAGGCCGCGAAGCAGGCCCGGCGGCTGCGGTTCCCCTCGGTCGCCGAGCAGGTGACGACACGTCAGCTCTGCGCGCTGCTCGCCGCCGCCGACTTCGCCGCGGTGCTCCACGAGGAGGGCACCGCCCCGCTGGCCGGCGCCCGGCTCCCCACCACCGGTTCCGTGGTGCTGGTGGTCGGCCCTGAGGGCGGCGTCGCCCCGGAGGAGCTGGCCCTGTTCGCGGACGCCGGCGCGGCCGCCTACCGGCTGGGCCCCACGGTGCTGCGCACCTCGACGGCGGGAGTGGCGGCCGTGTCGCTGCTGATGGCCCGAACGGGCCGCTGGTCGTAGGGCGCCCCGCGCCCCCGGGCGGGTGACCCTCTTCTCGCGGAGGGAGCCGCACTCGCTCAGGGGCGCGTGGGGCACTCCTCCTCGCTGCGCCGGGGGCACCCCCACCCAGGCGAAGCTCGGGGGAGAGCTGCGCGAGCAACCCCACCACCGGGCAGGGTGCCCCTCGACCGTTGTCCAGGGGCACCCTGGGGGGTCAGGGCACCCTAGCCCTGCTTCCAGACCTGGTTGGCCGCGCCGGTGCAGTCCCAGATCTGCACCTGGGTCCCGGGAGTGGTGGACTCGTCGGTGTCGTCCAGGCACCTCCCCGAACTCGGGTTGAGCAGCGCCCCGTCGGCCTGCGGCTGCCAGACCTGCGCACCGGTCCCGTTGCAGGTGTAGAGCTGCACCTTCGTGCCGTTGGCGGTGCCCGCCGACGTGATGTCCAGGCACTTGCCGAGCGCCCGCACCGTGTTGTCGCTGCCGACCGTCCACTGCTGGGCGGCGGTGCCGTTGCAGGTGTAGACGTCGACCTTCGTGCCGTCGGCGGAGTTCGCGGCGTTCACGTCCAGGCACAGGCCCTGGTAGCCGACGAGCTGACCGGCCAGCGCCGCGTCCGCGGGCACCACCGTCCACAGGAAGGTGGTCGAGGCGCTCGCGCCCGCGCCGTCGTGGGCGGTGACGGTCACCGTGCTGGTGCCGGCCTTGGTCGGGGTACCGGTGATCGCGCCCGAGGACGAGATCGCGGTCCCCGCCGGCAGCCCGGTGGCGGTGAAGGACGGGGTCTGGCCGGCGGTGGTGTCGTGCGCGGCGACCTGCACGGACACCGCGGCGCCGGTGAGGCCCTCCTGCGCGCCCGGCGCGGTGACGGTCAGCGGCGTGCCGAGCTGCGCCGACGTGACGCCCAGGGTGCCGGTCAGCGGCAGGTTGCCGTCGGAGTCGCCGACCGAGATGCCGTAGGAGCCGGTCGCGGTGGTCCAGGCGCCGGACGAGGCGTCGTAGCTGCGCAGGTTCTGCTGGCTGACGGGGAAGCTGACGGTCTGGCTGGCGCCGGGCTGGAGGTCCACCCGGGCGAAGCCCTCCAGCTGCCGGGGCGGTTCGCCGTTGCCGGCCGGCCGGCTGACGTAGAGCTGGGCGACGTCGGCGCCGGCCCGCGCGCCGGTGTTGGTGACGGTCGCGGTCACGGTGGCCGCGCCGCCCGCCGCCAGGGCGCCCACGTGCAGGTCGCTGAAGGAGAAGCTGGTGTACGACAGGCCGTAGCCGAACGGGAAGAGCGGCGTGAGGTTGTTGGCGTCGTAGTAGCGGTAGCCGACGTCGACGCCCTCGGAGTACTGCACCTGCCCGCCGGTGCCGGGCCACTGCGCGGTGGTGTGCGCGGGGACCTGGGACAGCGAGGTGGGGAAGGTCACCGGGAGGTGGCCGGAGGGGTTGGTGTCGCCGAAGAGCAGCGAGGCGATCGCGGTGCCGTCGTTCTGGCCCGGGTACCACGCCTCCATGACGCCCTTCACGGAGTTCAGCCAGGGCATCGTCACGGCGGAGCCGGTGTTGAGCACCACCACCGTGTTCGGGTTGGCGGCGGCCACCGCCGAGATCAGGTTGTTCTCCGAGGCCGGCAGGTCGATGCCGCCCAGGTCGCTGCCCTCGGACTCGAAGTCACTGGCGAAGACCACCGCGACCGACGAGGCCGCGGCGAGCGAGGCGGCCGAGCCGGTGTCGGAGCCGCTGTCGTACTTGACGCTGACGCCGCCGCCGGCCCGGGCGGTGATGCCCTGCAACGGGGTGACGGTGCCGCTGGAGTTGACCGCCGCGCTGCCGCCGCCGGCGGTCTGCGGGCTGGTGGAGGCGTCCGCGCCGATGACCGCGATCGAGGAGGTGCCCGAGCCGAACGGCAGGACGCCGCCGCTGTTCTTCAGCAGGACGGTGCCCTCGGCGGAGAGCTGGGTCGCCGCGGTCTTGTTCGCGGTGCTGGTGGCGACCGCGCCCGGCGAGCCGGACGGCGCCTTGTCGAACTGGCCGAACGCGAACATCTCGGTGAGGATGCGGGTGGCCATCGTGTCGAGGGTGGCCTGGCTGACCGCCCCGGAGCCGACGGCGTTGCTCAGCGCGGTGCCGTAGTAGCCGTCGTTGCCCGGCATGTCCTGGTCCAGGCCGGAGTTGGCCGAGGCGGCGGTGGAGTGGGTGGCGCCCCAGTCGGAGGTCACGAAGCCCTGGAAGCCGAACTGGCCTCGCAGCGTGCTGTTCAGCAGGTCGGGGTTCTGGCAGGCGTAGGTTCCGTTGATGGTGCTGTAGGAGCACATCACGGAGGAGGCCGCGCCCTGCTGCACCGCGTCCTGGAAGGCCGGCAGGTAGATCTCCTGGAGCGCCTTCTCGCTGATCACCGCGTCGTCCGAGGGGGTGTTGCGGTTGGTCTCCTGGTTGTAGACGGCCAGGTGCTTGACCTGGGCCATCACCCCCGTGGACTGCACGCCCCTGATGTCGGCGGCGCCCAACTGGCCGTTGAGGTACGGGTCCTCGCCGATCGACTCGAAGGCGCGGCCCCAGCGCGGGTCGCGGTCGATGTTGATGGTCGGGCCGAGGTCGACGGTGGTGCCCTTGGCGGCCTGCTCGCTGCCGATCACCTGGCCGTACGTCTGCTCGGCCGCGGTGTCCCAGGTGGACGCGACGCTGACCGGTGCGGGCAGTTGGGTGACGTCGTTCATGCCGTCGGCGACGCCGGCCGGGCCGTCCTCCAGGGTCATCGCCGGGATGCACAGCGCGGGGATCGCCGGGGTGAACCCGACGTAGCTGGAGCCGCCGGTGCCGGTGGCCAGCGCCACCTTCTGGGCGGTCGTCATCTGCGCCAGCACCTGCGCGACCCGGTCGGGGATCGGTGCGGTGGAGTGCACCCAGGGGCAGGCGCCGGCCGCGGTGGGGGCGGCCTGCGCGGTGGGGGCGGAGACGGCGCCGAGCAGGCCGGAGCCGCCGGCCACCAGGGCCAGGGCGGCGAGATACGGCGTTCGCCGTCTCACCGATGTGCGGAACGTGTGCACGATGCCTCCAAGCATCTGCCGAGGGGGGTGTTCCGGTCGGGGTTCGGGGTCGGGGTTCGGGGTCCGGTGGGGGAGTGGAGGTGCGGACGTGGAGGTGCGGACGTGGAGCTGGGGGCGGTGAGCGCGTGGTGCGTGGCGCGGTGGCCGACTTCGGAACATGGACGCATGCCCTACGGCGGCCGGGCGTCGTCACGGCGGCGCGGAACGCTCCGGCCCCGCGGTCGGACCGCGGGTGGAGCGCTCCCAGGAGTGCGCGTCCACGCACTCTTTCCGTGCCGAACGGGAGAACAGGAGAACGGGAAAGCAGGGGAGCGGGAGTGCGGGGGAGCGGGGGAGCGGGACAGCAGGCGTGCGGAAGCGCTGTGCGCGAAGGGGCCGACCCGCGGTCGCCGATGACGGCCGGTCGTCTGCCCATGGTGCGGGTGTGATTGAACTCGCCTACCGGGGCGCGGTCAAGGTCTGAACCATCATTGCGCCCAGCCCTTGACCGGCTGGCGCCATCCGCCCGTTTGGTTTCAAGGAGTGAAGCCAAGACGCCTTCGCGGTGGACCGGTTGAGCAGGTGTCGTCCGAGGGCGGTCGCACGCGGAACGCGGGCCCGCACGACGTACGTGCGAGCCCGCGTGGAGTGCGGTGCCCGGTGGTGGGGGCGGGCGCGGGTCAGGCGCCGCGCTGGACCGGGCCGACCAGGGTGCCCTTGGCGACCGTGAGCTTGCCGTCGGCGAAGGAGGTGCCGGGGATCTCGCCGCCGGGGGCCTGGAGCGTGAACGACGCCGCGTTCGCGGCGAGGCCGTGCGCGTTGTTGGGCACCTGGATGTCGAAGTGCACCGGGTGGCCCGGGCCGAAGGTCACCTTGGTGTGCTGGCTGCCGTAGCGCTTCGTGGTGAGCTTGACGCTCTTGTCGTGGTTCGTGAAGTGCACGCCGGTGGGCGAGCCGGCCAGCGTGCAGGACTCGTAGCCGCGAGGTGCGGTCAGGGTGACGCGGTAGTGCCGGTGCCCCGCGGAGTTGGCCGTCTGGGTGATCTTCGCGAGGTGGTTGGCCGGACGGCAGGCGGAGGGGGCGGGGCTCTTGCCCTTGGCCGGCGACGCCTGCGCGACTCCCGCACCGGCGGCCCCCACCAGTGCGGCGACGGCGAGGGTGACGGCAATCTTCCGGGTGGTACGCATCAACTCGTGCTCCTCGTCTTGCTCAACGGCCCCGAGGTCTCCCCGTCGGAACCATGGTCAACTCGATTGTTGCCCGACCTCCGCGGGAAAAATGTCCCGATAGCGCCACAGTCGCGTCACCGGTACGTGGGGGTATGGCCTCATCAGGCCAGCGACTGCCAGAACGCGGCCTCGTACGCCTGCATCAGCCGCGCCGCCTCCACTGCGGCCGAGGGGTCCTCTCCCGCGTCCAGGCCGGCCTGGAGCAGCCGGGTCGCCTGGGTCTCGAAGCCGGGCGGCAGGGTCGAGAAGAACGCGAAGAACTCCACGTCGCCGGCGGTCAGGTCGTAGCGCGGCGGCACGGCCTCCGCCAGACGCGCGCAATAACCGCCCCAGAAGCCGAAGTTGACCAGCAGCGCCAGCGCCAGCTCGCTGCGCGTGCCCGACCCGACCAGCCAGCCCAGATAGTGCGGATAGCCCTGCGCGGCGGGCGACGGCCGCCACCCGGCCGCACCGGCCGGCGGCCCCGCCGGATCTAGCGCCGACCCCAGCCGCGCCAGCAGCTCCAACGCCCGCGTCTCGCCCTGCGCCAGGCCGAGGAACAGCTCGGCCGCGGCATCGTCGCCGCCGAACCGCGACGCCGCCAGGGCGAAGCTGCGCCGGTCGCTGCGCACGATCAACGACTCCTCCGCCACCAGGCGGACCAGCCGCTCCCGGGGCGCGGCGCCGGACTCCACCAGCTCCACGAACGCGTTGTGCGCGGCGGCGCCGGCCAGCTCGCGCCGCGCACGGGCGATCAACTCCTGTGCCTCGCGCTGTCGTTCGTCGAGCGGTTCCACGCAAACCTCCGGAAAGCACCGTGAAAGCGGGTGGTCGGCCGGAAACCTACCCGTTCCCGGCCGCACCGACGCGGTGCCACGCCCACCCGTTCCCTGCTCGCGGGCGGTCCCTGTTCGGGGGCGGTCCCCCTTCGGTGTGGTCCGTCTCCGGGGCTGACTACCGCCTGACGGGCAGGAGCCGGAAGGAGCGCAGATAGGCCGGGGCGGGCGAGCCGACGCCCGTCACCTCGTCGTAGCCGGGGACCGCGGCCAGCGAGGAGTCGTGGCCGAGGGTCTGGAGCGTGGTGGAGGTGCCCGCCGAATCGTCCACGCCGTTGCGGTAGTCGACCCGTACGGCAGCCAACTGCCGGTCGGCGCCGAGCGGGTGGTCGGTGACGTCGTGGAAGTCGGCGGCGTGCCGCTGGTCGTAGAGGCGGGGGTTGGCGAAGCCGATCGGGAAGCCCTGCGCCTGCTGGGCGAGTGCCTGGATGCCGGCGATCACCGGCGCGGCCAGGCTGGTGCCGCCGATCCTGAACTCGCTGTACTTCACGGTGCCGTCGGGAAAGCTCTGGGTCTGGCCGATGAGGAAGCCGGTGGTGGGGTCGGCGACCGCCGCGATGTCCGGGACGGTCCGCATCGCCCGCCCGCCGCCCTGCCGCGCGAGGGCGGCCGGTACCACGCCGCGCTGGTACCACGGCTGGGCTGCCCGCGTGCTCGCCCCGCCGCCCGCGCCGTCGTCGAAGGTGCCCGGCAGCGAGGACCACGCGGTCCCGGTGGCGTTCAGCCGCGAGTTGTCGGTGCCCCAGCCGGTCTCCCACCGGTAGCCGTCGTCCGCGCCCACCGCGAGCGACGTCCCGCCGACCGCGGTCACCCACGGCCGCGACGCGGGCGTCTCGCTCTGCTTGGTGCCGGTCGACGCCTTGTCGTCGCCGTCGTCGCCGCTGGAGAAGTAGAAGCCGATGCCCTCCAGCGCGCCGGTGGCGAACGTCTGGTCGTAGGCCGGGTCGAGCGCCGGGTCCGCGGCGCTCTCCGGCTCGCCCCACGAGTCGCTGACGATGTCCGCGAGATGGTGGTCCACGACGGTGTTCAGGGCCGCCAGCAGGTCGGGGTCGTCGCACGAGGCGGCGCCGACGTACGTGATCCCGGCGTCCTGCGCCATCGCGTGCGCCGCCTCCACGTCGAGCGACTGCTCGCCGTACCAGCCGTCCGCGCCGCACTGGTCGGTGTCGGTCCAAGCCGAGGCGTCCACGGTGGTCAACTGGCCGGCGCGGTAAGGCGCGTCGCCGTTGCGCCGGGCGTACGTCTCGGCGTCCGCGGTCAGCGTCGGGGAGTGGTAGGCGTCCACCACCGCCACGGTCACGCCGCGCCCGGAAAGGCCCGAGCCGGTCACGCCGTACGCACTCCGCAACTGCCGCCCGGTGTAGCCCTGGACGGCGTACGGCGGGACGGCGCCGTACGCCTGCGGGACGCCGGCTGCCGGGTGGTCGCCCCAACTGGTCGAGAACGGCGGCGCGTTGACGAAGGCGGCGGTGGGACCGGGGAGTTGATCGCCCGGCGAGGCCGCCGATACGGCCTTGGGCGTCGCCAGGTGCGGGGTGTCCTCCAGGCCGGTCACCGTCAGCACCGCGTCGGCCATGTCCGCCGGGACCGAGGCGGCGGTGACCGGCGCGGTGTAGACGTGGCCGCCCTTGCGGTACCGGTGCAGGGTCGTGCCGAACGCGGCGCTGACGGCCTTCGGGCTGCCCTGCACGGTCAGCTGGTGCGCGTCCGCGGCTGTCACCCGGAAGCCGGCGCCGGTCAGCCAGTCGCGTACGGCCGCCTGCCGGCCAGGCGTGGCGCCGTACCGCGCCTGTACCTGCGCCGGGGTGAGGTACCGGCCGTACTCCGCCGAGGCCGGGTCGGAGACCGAACGGGCCGCCGCCTCCAGCCCGGCGTGGTCCCGGCCGGCGAGGTACACGTGCGCGGTCACGGTCGTGCCGGTCGGCGCCTGGCCCTGGTCGGCCTGCGCGGTCGCCCACGGGGGCGCGGTACCGGGCAGGCCGATCCGCCCGGTGGGTACGGCGGGCACGGCGGACGGCGTGGCGGCGTGCGCGGCGGCGGGAGTGCCCGCCACCACCAGCCCCGCGGCCAGCAGGGACGCGGTACGGGCGAGGAGCTTGCGGCTGCGTCGGCGCATGGGCGGTCACCTCTCGGTGGTGGGCGGTGCGGGCCTTCCGAAGATGCATGACCCTTCGCCGGCCGACGGCAACACGGACACCGGGAGATTGCCGCGGGCGGCGGCTGAAACTTCATCAGTTCGGGTGTTCCACCCCACCCCCGCGGATGCGCGGCGGGCCGCACATACCCAGGGGCGCGGGGAGCTGCGCGACCAGCCCCCCACTCGGGGAAGGTCCCGAGAACCGCGGACAGGGGCACCCGGGAGGGTCCCGCGGCGCCCCCGCCGCAAGGTCCCGAGAACCGCGGACAGGGGCACCCGGGAGGGTCCCGCCTACCCCGGAAGGGGCGGCGCCGACTTCGCCGGGTTCGCCGCCAACGCCTCCAGGGCCATCCCGATGGCACGGTCGAGCTGGGGATCGCGCCCGGCGGCGTAATCCTGCGGGGTGACGACCACCTCGACATCCGGCTCGACCCCGTGATTCTCCACGGACCACCCGAACCCCTCGAACCAGAGCGCGTACTTCGGCTGGGTCACCGAGGTCCCGTCGACCAGCTGGTAGCGGCTGTCGATGCCGATCACACCGCCCCAGGTGCGGGTGCCGACCACCGGGCCGATCCCGAGCGTGCGGATCGCCGCGTTGACGATGTCACCGTCCGACCCGGAGAACTCGTTGGCCACCGCCACCACGGGCCCGCGGGGAGCGTCCTGCGGGTAGCTGAAGGGGTGGCCGTACCGCGGCAGGTCCCAGCCGATGACCCGGCGGGCCAGCTTCTCCACCACGAGCTGCGAGGTGTGCCCGCCGCGGTTCTCGCGGACGTCGACCACCAGCCCCTCGCGGGCCACCTCGACCCTCAGGTCGCGATGGAGTTCGGCCCAGCCGTTGCTGACCATGTCGGGCACGTGCAGGTAGCCGAGCCGGCCGCCGGACGCCCGGTGGACGTAGGCGCGCCGGTCGGCGACCCAGTCGTGGTAGCGCAGCGCCTCCTCGTCGGCGAGCGGCACCGCGACCACGTGCCGGACCGGGCCGCCCGCCGCCGGTGTGACCGTCAGCTCGACCGGCTTGCCCGCGGTGCCCACCAGCAGCGGCGCGGGGCCGGTCAGCGGGTCGACCGGCAGCCCGTCCACCGCGACGAGGGTGTCCCCGGCGCGGACCGCCACCCCGGGTGCGGCCAGCGGCGAGCGCGCCCGGGGGTCGGAGGACTCGCCGGACAGCACCCGGTCCACCCGCCAACTGCCGTCCTCCGCACGGGAGATGTCCGCACCGAGCAGGCCCTGGCGGCGGCGCGGGTCACCGGAGCCGCCGGGGGGTGAGACGTACGCGTGCGAGGTCCGCAGCTCGCCGTGGAGTTCCCACAGCAGGTCCACGAGGTCGTCGTGGGTGGCGATGCGGTCCAGCAGCTCGCGGTACCGCTCGCCGATCGCGTCCCAGTCGAGGCCGCCCATGTCGGCCCGCCAGAAGTGGTCGCGGGCGAGGCGGTGCGTCTCGTCGAACATCTGCCGCCACTCGTCGGCGGGTTGGACGGTGGCGCGCACCCGGGCCAGGTCGATGCTCGTCGAACTGTCCGAGTCGTCATCGGACTTGCTGTCCGCCGGCCCGATCCGCAGCCGCGCCCCGCTGGTGACGAGCACCTTCGTGCCGTCGCCGGAGACCGCGAAACCGTCGGCGTCGGAGGCGATCTCCTCGACCTTCAACTGCCGCAGGTCGTAACGCTCCAGGACGGTCTCCGGCGGCTCGGCCTCGGGCGTGGCCAGAGACGCGCCGAGGCTGCCGACGAGCGGGTGCCGCAGCCACAGCACCCCGCCCTTGGCGGCTTCCAACCCCGAGTAGTGGCCGGCCTCGACGGGGAAGGGCACGATCCGGTCGGCGATGCCCTCCGCGTCGACCTTGGTGGGACGGGGCCGGTCCCGGCGGCCGCGCCGCCCCGAACCACCGCTGTCGGAACCGCCGTTGTCGCTGCCGGAACCACTGTCGGAGCCGTTGCCGGAGTCACCGTCGGAGGCGTCGTCGGACTCCTCGCCGGAACCGCTGTCCGAGCCGTCGTCCGCGCCGGTGCCGGCGCTCACGCCCGCCCCGGTGTCCTCGCCCGCGGCCAGCCCCAGACCCGTACCCGTGCCTGTACCCGTGCCGCCGCCGTCGCCGTGCTCGCCGTTCTCGTCCCCGTCGTCGTCGTACGGGCGGCCGTGCCGCTGCGGGCCGAACGGTGAGGGCGTGGTGGCGGCGAGCGTGATCAGGTACGGGCGGCAGGCGTTGGGGAAGGAGAGGTCGAACACGTGGGCGTCGTAGACCGGGTCGAAGGCCCGCTGGGACAGGAGGGCGAGGTGCCGGCCGTCGGCGGTGAACGCGGGCGCGAAGTCGATGAAGCGCAGCGGGGTGGCGTCCACCAGGGTCAGGTCCGCGGTGGCGGCGAGCTTGATCTGCCGCAGCGAGCCCGGCCCGGGCTGGGACCAGGCCAGCCAGCCGGAGTCGGGGGAGAAGGCCAGGTCGCTGACGTCTCCGGCGTTTCCGGCCGGTGCGGGAGCCGGTGCGGGTTCGTCGTCGCCCTCCGCCGTGGCCGTGTCGGTCGTCGGCACCTCGCGGACCTCGCCGGTCTGCGTGTCGACCAGCAGCACCCGCCCGTCGTGCGAGGCGACCGCGATCCGGTGGCCGTCCGGCGACACCTCCAGCTCGTGCACCCGGCCGAGCCGCCCGGCCGCGAGCCGGCGCGGCGCGGTGCCGGCCGGCAGTCCGGTGGCCGGGGAGATCTCCAGCGCGTCGTCGCCGTCGGCGTCGGTCACCCACACCACGTACTGGTCGTCGCCCTGCGAGAACACCCGCGGGTGCCGGGTGCGTACGCCCGGCTGCGCGGCCAGGACCCGGGCCGGGCCGCCCCGGTGGGTGACCCAGTGCGTGGTGCCGCGCACCTCCACCGCGCTGCCCCGGCCGGTGTGGTCCGGCCGGGCGTCGCCCAGATACGCGGCAGGGCGCAGCGGGTAGGGCTGCAAGTCCACCCGCTGGCCACCGAGTTCGATCTCCAGCGGGCGCGGCTGTACGTCCTCGCCGAGGCTGTCCAGCACGTACAGGGTGCCGCCGACGGTGTACACCACCCGGGTGCCGTCGGTGCCTGCCTGCCGGGCGTAGAACCCGCCGAGCGGGGTGTGGCGGCGCAGGTCGGCGCCGTCGGGCCGGCTGGAGTAGAGCGCGCCCTGGCCCTCGTGGTCGGAGAGGAACGCGATCCGGTCGCCGACCCACATCGGGTACTCGAGGTTGCCGTCGATGTCTTCGTGCAGCCGGGCGAACTCCCCCTCGCCGGTGGGGTCGAGCCACAACTTGCCCGCGGTGCCGCCCCGGTAGCCCTTCCAGTACGCGGCCTCGCGCCCCATCGTCACCGACTGGAGCAGCAGGGCGCCGTCCGGTCCGTACGCGAGGTCGCCGAGCGGGCCGAGCGGCAACTTCCGCGCGGGGCCGCTGTCCAGCGGCAGCCGGTGCGCCCAGGTACGGCGGATCGACGCCTGGCCGGCCGTGGTCACCACCACCAGCTCGCCGTCCGGCGTCCATGTCCGCACGCCGGTCTGGGCGTTGCCCCAGTAGGTGAGCCGCCGCGAGGGGCCCCCGGCCAGGTCCGCCACGTGGACTTCGGGGGCGCCGTCGCGGGTGGAGGACCAGGCCACCGACGTGCCGTCGGGGGAGATCCGCGGCCGCCGGACCGGCATGTTGTCCGCGCTGACCCGCCAGGCCCGGCCGCCGTCGAGCGGGGCGACCCACACGTCGTCCTCGGCGGTGAAGACGACCAGGTCACCGTGCGGGTGCGGGTGCCTCAGGTACGAGGGGTGAGATGCGGGGTGAACAGGGCCCGAAGGGCGCGCGGAGAGCGAGGACTGCGTCACGAAGCCAGCCTAACCACGATCAACTGCGCTGAGCAGTGCCCCTCGGTACGAACCGGGGCCGCCGCGCGGAGCGCGGCCGGTCAGCACGCGCCGAGCCCGTGCACGTCGAAAACGGTGCGGCCCTCCACCAACGCGGTCAGATGGCCCTGGACGCACTTGAGGTTCGACTGCCGGGTCACGTCGCCCTTCACCGAGATCTTCCGCTGGTCGTTCGTGCGGCCCACGCAGTCGACCTTCGGGTCCTTCCTGTCCTCGGTCGCGCTGCACGACAGCCACTGCACCTGGACGTGTTCCTGCTTCAGCGCCTTGGTGGCCAACTGGTCAGTGCTCACCGACACGTTGGAGCTGCTCAGCCCGTCCACGGGATCGCACGCCGCGACCGTGGCCATCACCATGGCGGCTCCCGCCACCCCGACACCCCAGTTCCTCCGGATGCGTCCCATCCCCCCACGATGCCCCGCCCTGTTCACGGCGGCCATCCCCCACACGGTGGACGTCCGCCCTTAAGGGCCGCGGCCCGCGCGGACGCCTGCGGGCGTGGGCCGGAAGGCCGGTAGGCCGGCTCACCCGCCTCCGCCGGCCCACCCACCTCCGCTGCCTCACCCGCCTCCGCCGCCGCCACCGCCGCCCCCCGTGCTCGGGCGGCAGTCGGTGTGGCACGACGGCAGCGCGTAGTAGGCGATCGCGCCGAGCCCCGCCACGATGGCTCCGACCAGCATCAGCATCGCGAGCAGGCAGCCCACGGAGATCGACCGGTCACGTAACCTGCCCGCCCGGGGCGCGCGTTCGTTCCTCACTCCCGTGATGTGCCCGGCGGGCGCCGCACCGGAACACGCAAGGGGGGCCGTACCGCGAGGAGGACGACGGGCGGGCCGATACGATGCCGGGTGCGGGTCGGCGGACGGCGCCGGCCGCGGACGGACGAGCGGAAGAGCAAGGGGTGCCGCCGTGGCGGGAGAAGCACAGCCGGACTGCCTGTTCTGCAAGATCGTGGCCGGGGACATCCCGGCGACGGTGGTGCGGGAGACGGAGACCACCATCGCGTTCCGGGACATCAACCCGCAGGCGCCCACCCATGTGCTGGTGATCCCGCGGGTGCACTACGCCGACGCGGCCGAGCTGGCCGCGGGCGACCCGGCCGCCGCCGCGGACGTGCTGCGGGAGGCCGGCGAGGTGGCCGCGCGGGAGAACGTGGTCGACACCGGCTACCGGATCGTGTTCAACACCGGCCCGGGCGCGGGCCAGACCGTCTTCCACGCGCACGCCCACGTGCTGGGCGGCCGCGACCTCCAGCGGCTGGTCTGAGCCGGGCACCGGACGCCCCGAACCCCCGGACCCGACCCGGACGCCCGGACCCGACCCGGACACCCGGACCCGACCCGAACCCCCGGACCCGACCCGAACCCCCGGACCCGACCCGGACACCCGGCCCGGCCCGACCCGCGACCGTACGGACCCCAGCGCCATGTCACCCCGCGAACTCGTCGTGCTCGGCACCGCCAGCCAGGTGCCGACCCGGCAGCGCAACCACAACGGCTACGTGCTGCGCTGGGACACCGAGGGCATCCTCTTCGACCCCGGCGACGGCACCCAGCGGCAGATGGTGCACGCCGGGCTGGCCGCGCACGACCTGACCCGGATCTGCGTCACGCACTTCCACGGCGACCACAGCCTGGGCCTGGTCGGGGTGGTGCAGCGGATCAACCTGGACCGGGTGCCGCACCCGATCACCGCGCACTACCCGGCGAGCGGGCAGCGGTACTTCGAGCGGCTGCGGTACGCCACCGCGTACCGCGAGACCGCGGAGCTGCGCGAGCGGCCGCTCGACGAGGACGGCCCGATCGCGGTCACCGGCGAACTCACGCTGTCGGCACGGCGGTTGTCGCATCCGGTGGAGGCGTACGGCTACCGGCTGGACGAGCCCGACGGGCGGCGGATACTGCCGGAGCGGCTGGCCGCACACGGCATCGCCGGGCCGGACATCAGCCGGCTGCAACGCGACGGCGAGCTGCGCGGGGTGACGCTGGATCAGGTCAGCGAGCCGCGGCCGGGCCAGTCGTTCGCGTTCGTGATGGACACCCGGATGTGCCCGGCGGTGCCCGAACTCGCCGCGGGATGCGACATGTTGGTGATCGAGTCCACCTTCCTCGACCAGGACGCCGGGATCGCCGAGGAGTACGGCCATCTCACCGCGGGACAGGCGGGCCGGGTGGCCGCGGAAGCGGGTGTACGGCACCTGGTGCTCACCCACTTCTCGCAGCGCTACCCCGACCCGGACGACTTCGGGCACCAGGCCCGCGCGGCGGGCTTCGCCGGCGAACTCACCGTCGCCCACGACCTGATGCGCGTCCCGGTGCCCAAACGCCGTCCCTGAAGGGGACCTTGCCGCCGCACGGCACAGCTTCACACCCACGGCGGCCGCACGCCCTACGGCAGGTAGTACATCGGGTTCGGCAGCTTGAACGACTTGTCCGCGTGCCCGCCCTCCAGGTCGCTGTACTGGTCGCCGAAGTTGCCGACGATGTCGTAGCCCAGCGACTCGATGTGCGCCCGGGTGCCGGACTTGTACTCGATGGTCGTGCAGGTCGCGCCGCACGGCAGGTACGACGGCGGGGTGGCCGCGTTCTTCAGGTACAGGTGCGAGGTGTCGGCCGGCGCCTTGAAGCCCTCCGCGGTCAGGTTCCGCACCGTGTCGGCGCGCTGAGCCTCCGGGCGGCCGGTGATCCAGAAGACCGTGATGCCCTTCGAGGCGGCCCAGTTGACGAGGGTGTCGATGCCGAAGACCGGCGGCATGTTCTTGGTGTCCAGGTACGTCTGGTTGCTCGCCGGGGTGTAGTTGAAGCCCACCTCCAGCTCGTAGTTGTACGTCAGCAGGCTGGTGTCGTCGACGTCGAGCACGATCGCGGGCTTGCCGCTCTTGCCGTGGCCCTTCCCGCCGCCGTGGCCGTGGCCGGCGGTGGCCGCCTGCGCCAGCCAGGACTTCGCCTTCGCCTCGATCCCGGCGACCTGATGTGCGTAGTTGCTGGTCGGGGACGCCTGGTGCTCGCCCGACGCGTCGACGGTGTCGCCGTAGTACGCCTTGATCTCGTCGACGACGTTGGTGAGATTGGGGATCTGCTTGTCGCTGCGCGGTGCGGAGTTGTCCGCGGTCGCGACGCCGACGCCGTAGAACGTGGCGCCCAGCGTCACCGCGGCGGCGGTGACGGCCAGCGCGCGGGTACGCAGGGACAGACGGGCACGGGGCATGGCGGTGCTCCTTCAAAGCTTGGTGGTGCGGCGGAATGTAGACCCCGGCATCCGAGCAGGTCAAGGCCCATCTACGCGCGTGGCGGCGCAACACGGGTTCATCCGTGGTTTCCTTTGCGTTAACCCGCAGTTCAGAGCCGCGCGGGCCGGGTTCCGCCGGTTGTCACCAGTTCGCCGCGGTGAGGATACGGCTCGCCGCCGCCGCGGAGTCGACCAGCGGATGCCGTACCAGCGCGCGCAGCGCCGCCGCCCGCGAACCGGTGGTCGCCGCCTCGATCGCCGCCCGCTCCACCGACTTCAGCGCCAGCATCAGCCCGGCCTGGTGCTCGTCGGGCGCCGCCACCGGCAGCGGACGTGCCCCGAACGCGCCCACCTCGCACGGCACTTCCACCACCGCGTCCGGGTCCAGCGCCGAAACCACCCCGCCGCCGGGCACGTTGAGGATCAGCACGGTGCGCTCGTCCCGCGCGATGGCCCGCATCAGGGCGAGCGCCACCTTGTCGTAGCCGCCGCCGTCCAGGTCGTGCGGGTCGCGCTGCCAGCCGCCGGTGGCCGCGCGGTTCTCGGCCATGTAGGTCTCCTCGCGCTCCAACCGGGCACGCTCCCACAGCTCGTACGCCGACGGCCCGCCGCCGGCCGCGCCCGCGGAGCCCGCCTCCGTACCGCCCGCTCGGTCCGCCGCCGCGAAGAACTCCGACTGCCGCGCGTGCAGGAACTCCCCCCGGGTCGCGTCCGCCGACCGCACCGCCGCCAGCGCCTCCCGCTCGAAGTAGTAGTAGTGCAGGTACTCGTTGGGCAGCGAACCCAGCGCCGACAGCCACTCCGCGCCGAACAGCCGCCCCTCCTCGAACGAGCCGAGCGCCGCCGGGTCCGCGAGCAACCCCGGCAGCAACTCCCGTCCGTCCAGGGCGAGTCCGCGCAGCCAGCCGAGGTGGTTGAGGCCGACGTAGTCGTACGAGAAGCCCGGCGCGTCCGGGTCCGCGCCCGCCGCCCGCGCGGCCCGCCGGACCAACCCCACCGGCGAGTCGCAGATGCCGATCACGCGCGGGCCCAGTACCCGGGCCATCGCCTCCGTCACCATCCCCGCGGGGTTGGTGAAGTTGATCACCCACGCGGACGGGGCCACCGCGCGGACGCGCTCGGCGAGATGCAGGGTGACCGGGACGGTGCGCAGTCCGTACAGCACCCCGCCCGCGCCGACGGTCTCCTGGCCGAGCACGCCCTCGGCCAGCGGGACCTGCTCGTCCCGCACCCGGCCCCCCGTGCCGCCGACCCGGATCGCCGAGAACACGAAGTCCGTGCCGCGCAGCGCCGCGTCCAGGTCCGTCTCGACCCGCACGCGCGGTCCGGGAGCCGCACCCGCCGCCCCCTGCTCGGCCAGCACCTTCGCGATGACCCGCAGGCGCAGCGGGTCCGTGTCGTGCAGCACCAGTTCCGTGACCGTGGGGTCCCCTTGCAGGGCCCGAAACACCAGGGGCACCCGGAAGCCGCCCCCGCCGAGGATGGTGAGTCGCACGCCGTATCCGTCCCGTCTGCCTGGCCGATGTCCTCCCCGGACCTTACGACCCGTCCGTGGCGCAACCCCACCGGCAGGTGGTCCCTGAACCGACAGCACGTGGCAACCCGGTCGGTCAGGGGCACCGTGCGACAGTGGGGGGATGGACGATCATCCCGTTCTCGACCCGCTGGGAGGGCTGCGTGCGCCGGGCGACCCGGCGACGGACGTGTACCTGACGGGCACCGTCTTCCTGGACATCATCTTCACCGGACTGGACCGGGCCCCGGTGCGAGGCACGGAGTCCTGGGCGCGCGGCATGGGCTCCAGCCCCGGCGGCATCGCGAACATGGCCACCGCGCTGGCCCGCCTCGGCCTGCGCACGACGCTCGCCGCGGCCTTCGGCGACGACATGTACGGCGACTACTGCTGGGAGTGCCTGCGGGAGGGCGAGGGCATCGACCTCGGGCCGTCCCGGCGGGTCCCCGGCTGGCACTCCCCGGTCACCGTGTCGATGGCGTACGAGGGCGAGCGGACCATGGTCAGCCACGGCCACCGCGCACCGCCTCCGGAGGACGCCGTGCCGACCTGCCCGCCGCCGGCCCGCGCCGCGGTCGCCTCGCTCGGCGCCCGGGAGGCGGGCGAGGAGCGGTACGACTGGATCGCCGGGGCCGCCGCGTCCGGCACGAAGGTCTTCGCCGACGTCGGCTGGGACGAGACCGGCCGCTGGGACCCCGCCGACCTCGCCGGGCTGCGGCACTGCGCCGCGTTCCTGCCGAACGCCGAGGAGGCGGTCCGCTACACGCGGGCCGACGGCCCCCGCGAGGCCGCCCACCGGCTGGCCGAACTCGTACCGCTCGCGGTGGTCACCCTCGGTGCGCAGGGCGCCATCGCGGTGGATTCCGCGACCGGCCAGACCGCGGAGGTGCCCGCGCTGGCGGTGGAGGCGCTGGACCCGACCGGCGCCGGGGACGTCTTCGTGGCCGGCTTCGTCACCGGCACCCTCGCGCAGTGGCCGCTGGCCGACCGGCTGGCGTTCGCCTCGCTGTGCGCGGCGCTGTCCGTGCAGGAGTTCGGCGGGTCGCTGTCCGCGCCCGGCTGGATGGAGATCGCCGGCTGGTGGGAGCAGGCCAAGGCGTTCGCAGGTCAGGCCCCGCACCACCGCGAGGCGGTGTGCCGGTACGGCTTCCTGGAGGACCTGCTGCCGGCGGCCACCCGCCCGTGGCCGCTGCGCCGAGCCGTCCCCACGATCGGCTTCCGCCCGGCGGGCGGCGCGGTCGGCGGCGCGGTCAGCGGATCGGTCAGCGGATCGGTCCCCGGCGCGGTCGGCGGCGCGCCGGGGGGCGCACCCGGCAGCGCGGCCCGAAACGGCGAGCGGTAATCCCCTCTGCCTGCGGCGTTCCGCGTCGTACCCTTGGTACCCCAAGGCCCCCTGGGCCCATCGACCAGCAGAAGGCGGGATGAGCAGGCCCTAGCGCCGGCCCATGACTCAGACACCGACCCAGCAGCAGCCGCAGCAGCCGCATCAGGCGCGCGCGCACTTCGTCGTACCGGCCAAGCACCCCATGGTGACCGTCCTGGGCTCTGGTGACGCTCTTCTCCGCGTGATCGAGCAGGCGTTCCCGGCCGTCGACATCCACGTCAGGGGCAACGAGATCAGCGCGGTCGGCGACGCCGCCGACGTGGCCCTGGTCCAGCGGTTGTTCGACGAGATGATGCTGGTGCTGCGCACCGGCCAGCCCATGACGGAGGACGCCGTCGAGCGCTCGATCGCGATGCTCCGGGCGAACGGGACGTCGGCCGACGGCGAGGCGGAGACGCCCGCCCAGGTCCTCACCCAGAACATCCTCTCCAGCCGCGGCCGCACCATCCGCCCCAAGACGGTCAACCAGAAGCGCTACGTCGACGCGATCGACCGGCACACGATCGTCTTCGGCATCGGCCCGGCCGGCACCGGCAAGACCTACCTGGCGATGGCGAAGGCCGTGCAGGCCCTTCAGGCCAAGCAGGTCAACCGGATCATCCTGACCCGCCCCGCGGTCGAGGCCGGCGAGCGGCTGGGCTTCCTGCCCGGCACCCTGTACGAGAAGATCGACCCGTACCTGCGCCCGCTCTACGACGCGCTGCACGACATGCTGGACCCCGACACCATCCCCCGCCTGATGGCCGCCGGCACCATCGAGGTCGCCCCGCTGGCCTACATGCGCGGCCGAACCCTGAATGACGCGTTCATCATCCTGGACGAGGCGCAGAACACCAGCGCCGAGCAGATGAAGATGTTCCTGACCCGGCTCGGCTTCGACTCGAAGATCGTCATCACCGGCGACATCACGCAGATCGACCTGCCCGGCGGCACCAAGAGCGGGCTGCGCCAGGTGCAGGACATCCTCTTCGACGTGGACGACGTGCACTTCTCCCGGCTCACCAGCACCGACGTGGTCCGCCATAAGCTGGTCGGGCGCATCGTGGACGCCTACGAGCGCTACGACAACGCCCAGGCCGAGGAAGAGTCCGCGCGCGGCCAGGACGCCGGGCGCGGGCGCGGCGGCTCCGGGCCGAAGAGAAAGTAACCACTCCACCATCATGGCGATCGACGTCAACAACGAGTCCGGCTGGGATATCGACGACGAGGCGGTCCTGGACGCCGCCCGTTACGCCCTGCACCGGATGCGCATCCACCCGCTCTCCGAACTGTCGGTGATCGTGGTGGACGCCGCCGCGATGGAGCAACTCCACCTCCAGTGGATGAACCTCCCCGGCCCCACCGATGTCATGTCCTTCCCGATGGACGAACTGCGGCCGGGCAAGGAGGACGACGAACCCGAGCAGGGCCTGCTCGGGGACATCGTGCTCTGCCCGGAGGTGGCGAAGAAGCAGGGCGAGGAGGCGCCGACTAAGCACTCCATGGACGAGGAGCTTCAGTTGCTCACCGTGCACGGCGTGCTCCATCTGCTGGGGTACGACCACGAGGAGCCCGAGGAGAAGGCCGAGATGTTCGGCCTGCAGAAGGCGATCCTGGACGGCTGGCGGGCCGAGCGCGGTGTCGAGGGCCCCTCGCCCGCGCCCACCACCCGCTGACGGCGGCGACTGCACCCTCATGGTCGTCTTCGCCGTACTGCTCGTCATCGTCGCCTGGCTCGCGGCGTGCGCCGAGGCCGGGCTCGCCCGGGTCTCCCGGTTCCGCGCCCAGGACGCGCTGCGCTCCGGCCGGCGCGGGGCCGCGAACCTCGTCGCGGTCGCCTCCGACCCCACCCGCTACCTGAACGTGGCGCTGCTGGTGCGCGTCGCCTGCGAGACGGCCGCGGCCGTCCTGATCACGGTCGTCGCCGACCGGCACTTCGACCGCACCTGGCAGGTGCTGTGCGTCGCGATCGGCGTGATGGTGCTGGTGTCGTACGTGGCGGTCGGGGTCTCGCCGCGCACCATCGGCCGCCAGCACCCGATGAACACCGCGACCGCCGCGTCGTACGTCCTGCTGCCGCTGGCCCGGGTGATGGGGCCGGTGCCGGGGCTGCTGATCCTGCTGGGCAACGCGCTCACGCCCGGCAAGGGCTTCAAGCGCGGGCCGTTCGCGAGCGAGGCGGAGCTGCGGGCGGCCGTGGACCTCGCCGAGTCCGAGTCGCTGATCGAGGACGAGGAGCGCCGGATGGTGCACTCGGTCTTCGAGTTGGGCGACACGATCGTGCGCGAGGTGATGGTGCCGCGTACCGAACTCGTGATGATCGAACGGTTCAAGACGGTCCGTCAGGGGATGACGCTGGCGCTGCGCAGCGGCTTCTCCCGGATTCCGGTGACCGGGGAGAGCGAGGACGACGTGGTCGGCTTCGTCTACCTCAAGGACCTGGCGCGGAGGGTGCACATCAACCGCGACGCCGAGTCCGACCCGGTCTCCTCGCTGATCCGGCCGGCGTTCTTCGTGCCCGACACCAAGAACGCCGGGGACCTGCTGCGCGAGATGCAGCAGCAGCGCAACCACGTCGCGGTCGTGGTCGACGAGTACGGCGGCACCGCCGGCATCGTGACGATCGAGGACATCCTGGAGGAGATCGTCGGGGAGATCACCGACGAGTACGACCGGGAGACGCCGCCGGTGGAGCGGCTGGGCGGCGGCCGGTTCCGGGTCACCGCGCGGCTGGACATCGGCGACCTCGGCGAGCTGTACGGCGTGCCGCTCGACGACGACGACGTGGAGACGGTCGGCGGCCTGCTGGCGAAGGCGCTGGGCCGGGTGCCGATCCCGGGCGCGGTCGCGGTGGTGCCGCTGCCGGTGGACGCGTCGGCGGTCGGACCCGACGGTACGGTCGCGCTGCGGCTGACCGCGGAGACGCAGGCGGGGCGGCGGAACCGGATCGGCACGGTGCTGGTGGAGCCGGTGAGCGGTGCCGAGGCGTCGGGGGCGACGCGGGTCCAGGGCCACCCGGAGCCGGGCGCGGCGGGGCGCGGCGAGGGGGCGCTCGGCGGCGATCGGTAATTTCGACAAGTAAATTCAACAAGTTGCTTGTCGAACTGTTACGGTGGCGGTCATGCGCCCACACGACCCCAACGGCACCCCCGTGCCGGTTTCCGGCGGCACCGCCCCGGCCGGCTCCACGCCCGCCGGCGGCACCGCGGTCGACAGCACGCCGGCAGTCGCCCACCGGCTCAGCGTGGCCATCACCCGCCTCCGCTCGCGCCTGCGGGTGGAGGCGGGGCTGCACGGCACCGGACTGTCGATCTCGCAGCTCGCGGTGCTGGGCAGCGTGGTGCACGACGGTCCGGTCACCGCGGCCTGGCTGGCCACCACCCAGCACGTGAGCCCGCAGTCCATCGCCCAGAACCTGGCCGTACTCAAGGCGGCCGGCCTGGTGCGGGGCCACCGGGACCCGGCCGACGGCCGCAAGACGCTGGTGACCGCCGAGCCGTCCGCCGCGCGCCTGCTGGACACGTTGGAGTCCTCGCGGGAGTCCTTCCTCACCCGGGCCCTGGACGCGCTGGTCCCGGCGGGGGAGCGCGCCGACCTGGAGCGCACGATCGCGCTGCTGGAGCGGCTCGCGGCGGCGGAACTCGACGACACCGAGCCGAAGGGGCCGAAGGGATTGGTAGGTCCGGAGGGACCGGATAGCCCGAAGGACGTGGCGAGCCCGGAGGGTCCGGCGGAATGACGCTCCGAATACGGAAGCAGGCAGCGTCCGCGCCCGCGGGGACGGACGCCGCCGCCCCCTTCGCCTGGCGCTTCGTGACCCCGCTGTACGTGGGCTCCGCGCTCAACCCGGTGAACAGCTCGATCATCGCGACCGCGCTCGTACCCATCTCCACCGCGCTGCACGTGTCCGTCGGCAGCACCGCGGTCCTGGTCTCCAGCCTCTACCTGGCCTGCGCCATCGCCCAGCCCACCGCGGGCAAGCTCGCGGAGGAGTTCGGGCCGCGCCGGGTGTTCCTGGCGGGGATCACGCTGGTGCTGCTCGGCGGGGTGCTCGGCGGTTTCGCCACCGACCTGGCGACGCTCACCGTGGCGCGGGTGCTGATCGGCGTCGGCACGTCCGCGGGCTTCCCCTCGGCGATGGTGCTGATCCGGCGGCGGGCCGCCGCCGCGGGTCTGGCCGAGCCGCCCGGCGCCGTGCTCGGCGGGATCGCGATCGCCGGGATGGCCACCACAGCGGTGGGACCGCCGCTCGGCGGCGTCCTGGTCGGCGCGCTCGGCTGGCACTGGGCGTTCCTGATCAACGTGCCCGTCACCGCCGTCGCGTTCGTGATGACGTTGTGCTGGGTGCCGGCCGACCCGCCCGCCACCGGGCCGCGCCGCGGTGCGCGGCAGATCGCCGCCCGGATCGACCTGCCCGGCATGGTCGGCTTCGGCGGGTTCATGACCGCGCTGATGGTCTTCCTGATGGACCTGCCGGACCTCGACTGGATCGCGCTCGCCGTCGCCGTACTGCTGCTGGGGCCGCTCGTGTGGTGGGAACTGCGCACCCCCACCCCCTTCTTCGACATCCGCGGCCTCGGTGCCAACGCGGCCCTCACCCGGACCTACCTGCGCACCTCACTCACCTTGCTGGGCACCTACACCGTGATGTACGGGCTCACCCAGTGGCTGGAGGCCGGCCGGGGGCTGTCCACCGAGGAGGCGGGGCTGCTGCTCCTGCCGATGGGCGCGCTGTCCGCGCTCGTCTCGCGCCCGCTGTCCCGGCGCAACCTCGTCCGCGGGCCGCTGGTCACCGCCGCGGTCGCCATGCTGGCCGGCTCGCTGGGCATCCTCGCGCTGACCGCGCACAGCCCGGTCGTCCTGGTCGTGGCCGTCACCCTCGTCTTCGGCCTGTGCGTCGGCACCGCCACCGTCAGCAACCAGACCGCGCTCTACACGCAGTCGCCGCCCGAGCAGATCGGTACCGCCTCCGGGCTCTTCCGCACCTTCGGCTACCTCGGCTCCATCGTCTCCGCCACCGTCACCGGGCTCGCCTTCAAGCACGGCGCCACCGACTCCGGGCTGCACGCGGCGGCGATCATCCTCATCGGCGCGGGCGCCGCGGTCCTCGCGATGACCCTTCTGGACCGCGGCCTGACCCGGAAGTCGTAGCCGGTGGCGGCGTGTTCGGGCCTCACGCGGCGCCGCGGGCGGGCTCCGGGGCGTCGGCCGGGGCGTCGGCCGGAGCGGCCGCCGGGTCGGCGGTCGCCGAGGTGCCGCGGGCGGCGCGGGGGAGGAGCAGCGGGGTGGCGAGGACGAGCAGTCCGGCGGCGCCGATCGCCAGGCGCGGTGAGGTGAGGGCCGCCAGCAGGCCCCACAGGGCGGTCATGGCCGCGACGGTGAGGTTGCTGCTGACCGTCCACGCGGACAGCGTGCGGGCGACGCGGTCCGTCGCGGTCTGCTCCAGCCGGTAGGTGGCGAGCACCGGGTTGAACACGCCGATGCAGGTGACCAGGCCGAACTGCACCACGACCACGAGCACGATCCCGGCGATCCCGGGCCGGAGGAACGCCAGCCACAGCGGCCAGCAGGCGCGCAGCGTGCCCGAGACGAGCAGGACGCGGTGTTGCCCGAACCGCGCGACCAGCCGCCGGGACAGCCGTGCCCCGATCAGGCCGCCGAGGCAGGGCAGCGCGAAGGCGAGGCCGTACTGCCAGGGGGCGAAGCCGAGCCGGCCGAGCATGAGGACGGCGAGCAGCGGTTCGGTGGCCAGCAGCAGGGCGCTCATCAGGAGCGTGTTGAGGAAGAGCCGGCGCAGCGTCGGGTGGCCGAGGATGTGCCGCCATCCGTCGAGCAGTTCGGCGGTCCGCGAGCGGGGCGCGGCGCCGCCCTGTGCGGGGACCGGCGTCGTACGGGCCCGCGGGTGCGGCTCGCTGCCGCCGATCGCGCGGACGCCGAGGGCCGACAGCAGGTAGCTGACCGCGTCGGCGACCACGGTCGTCACCGGGCCGAACAGCCCGATCGCGGCGCCGCCGAGCGGCGGTCCGATCACGGTGGCGCTCCATGTGGTCGACTCGAAGCGGCCGTTGGCGACGAGCAGGTGCTCCGGCCGGACCAGCGACTTCAGGTAGGCGCCGCTCGCCGACCGGAACGCGATCTTCGCGGTGGCCACGACGACGGACACGACGAGCAGTTGGGCGAAGCCGAGCCGGCCGCACGCGTAGGCGACGGGGATGCTGATCATCGCGGCGAACCGGACCAGGTCCATCGCGATCATCACCGGCCGCTTGCGGTGGAACTCCACCCACGGGCCGAGCGGCACCGCCGCCACCGCGCCCACGGCGAGCCCGGCGGCCGACAGCGCCGACACCTCGCCCGACCCGGCGTGCAGCACCATGATCGCGAGCAGCGGGAACGCCCCGAAGCCGAAGCCGGTGCCGTAGGCGCTGACCGCGTAGGCCGCCCAGAGCCAGCCGAAGGGCCGCCCGAGCGACCGTGTCCCCGCCGTTCCCGCCGCGCCGGGTGCCGTATCGTCCGCCCTGCCGTCCGCCCTGCTGTCCGTCACGTTCAGCGCACCCCTCGCCATGTCGCCCGTACAACTCCGCGTTGACCGGCGCCATGAAAGCAAGTGCGAGGACGGCAGGGCAAACAACCATCCGTCCGGCGAGCCACAACCGGGAGTTGTGCCTCGATGGCCGAGGTGCCGGGCGTGACCACATGCGGCGCACGCCCGGCGATCATGCGGCGCACGCCCGGCGATCGGCCTACGCCGTACGGACGTTGCGCAGCTCCCCGAACGGCGACACCACCGTCCGCCCGGGACCCGGCAGCGCCGCGCCGCCGCCGGCCGCATCCGCCTCGACCCCGAACAACCCGGCGATCACCGCCTCGGTCACCGCGACGGCGGCCACGCTCTCCCGGTTGGACACCCCGCGCTCGGCGACGCGGTAGCGGCCGTCCGCGGTGGCCTCCATCGCCTGCCCCCACAGCCCGCCCGACGTGGCACGATGGCCGCGCCGCAGCAGGTCCGCCGCGAGGTCGGCCCGCCCGAGCCGGCACAGCCCGTACGCGGTCGCCCCCGGCCAGGCCGCGAAGGCGCCCGCCGCGCCGTGGTCGGGCCGGTCGGACAGCGGCGCGATCGGGTCGGCCGGGTCGAGCGCCCGCATCCAGTCCCCGTCGATCAGCCGGGTCGTCACGAACCGCACCATCTCCGCGCGCCGCGCCGCCGACAGGTCACCGGTCATGTCGGCGGCCACCAGCGCGAAGTCCAGGCAGTGGCCGATGGGTTCGCTGCCCTCCGGGTGCCGGATCAGCCACCGCCCGTCGCCCGCGTAGCCCTCCAGTACCGCGCGGGCCAGCGCGTCGCCGTCCCGCTCGGCGCCGGTCGCCTCCGCGTCCAGGCCGAGCCGGCGCAGCAGCCCACCGAGGGAGCGCAGCATGCCGACGTAGCCGGCGTTGAACGACGTCACCG
This sequence comes from Streptomyces sp. NPDC087270, assembly GCF_044744625.1. NCBI lineage: Bacteria > Bacillati > Actinomycetota > Actinomycetes > Kitasatosporales > Streptomycetaceae > Streptomyces > Streptomyces sp. NPDC087270. The sequence continues at coordinate 287,228 of NZ_JBIUYR010000002.1, read as the reverse complement.
CATCACGGTAGTTGGGCACACACTCCAGCAACTCCCAGGCGTCCCGGCCCAGATCGACCAGCACCCCTCCGCCGAACGCCGCCGCCCGCGAACGAGGCCGGTAGGCCATCGCCCGCAGATGGTCCAACACGCTGCGCCCGCCGGTGGATTCGGCGAGCAGTCCCAGGTCCCCGGTCACCCCGAGATACGCGGTGGCGGTACGGAACAGCGCGTGGTCGTTCGCGGCGTAGTGGTTGCCGACCGGCAGCAGGTTGCGGGTGTCGAACGAGTGGCAGTGGTCGTACGGCTGGCCGAGCGCCGCCACGATCCATGCCCGCATCCCGGCCGGCTCCAGCAGCGCCGCGGTGCGGGCGAACTCCGACTGGTCCCAGAAGAAGGTCGTGGTCGGCCCGAGCCGGGGCCCGCCGGTCAGGAACACCGGACCGGTCCGCGACACCTGTGTGTTGCGCAGGTACAGCGCCAGCAGCACCCCCAGGTAGTAGGTGCGCGCCAGGTCCGGGTCGGCCGTGACCAGCGCCGGAAGGTGCCCGGAGAACTCCGGGTTGCCCGGCGTGAACGCGTACGCCCAGGTGGCGCGCCACCGCTCGGCGACCTCCGCGAAGGCCGCGTCGAAGCCGGCCGCCGCGCCGTACGCCCGTCGCCGCGCCGCGTCCGCGTCCCGGGCCACGTCCAGCACGAAGCCCACCTCGACCCGCTGCCCGGGCGCGAGCGCGACCTCCCAGCGGGCCACCGCCCGCGCGCCGTCCACGGTCAGTGCGTCCGGCGCGGCCTGGAACGCGTAGCAGGACCGGGCCGGCCCGGCCCCGTCCGTGACCAGCACTCCGCCGCCGGGCAGCGCCTCGGCCGTCCACCGCTGCCCGCCCCACCACGGCGCCGTACGCCCCGCCGCGGCGCCGTCGACCAGCAGCGTCGCGCCCTGCTCCGACAGCCGCACGCCCACCGCGTGCCAGGACCCGAGCGGCAGCGGCTCTTCGGCCAGCACCAGCTCCCCGCCGATCCGCAGCGTCAACCGCCCTTCATCGAAGCCCAGTTGAGCCGAGTCCGGATGGTTGCCGTGGGTGGCGACCACCCCGCTCACCCCGGGCTGGTCCACGCGCACCTCCAACTGCAGTGCGTCGCCCGCGCCGAGCGCCACCGGTCCGACCCGCAGGTCGGTGCCGGCCCGCACGGTGTACGCGGCCACGCCGTCGCCGATCGCCGTGCGTACCCCGTTGCTCCGCTCGACCGCCAACTGCCGTACCAGGCAGGGCGCGCCGGGAGCCCGCACCCGGCCGGAGTCCGGCGCGGAGTGGTCCGGCAGCTCCGACTCCAGCAGCATCGGCGCGGTGTCCTCGTCCCGTTGGATGCCGGGGATGCGCGGCGAGCCGAGCCGTATCCAGCGCTCGCCGTGCGGGAGGAGCTGCACCTGCCGGGGTCTTTCGGCCGTCACCTCCGCGCGCAGCCGCTCGGTGGCGTAGAAGTCGTGGTGGTGGCCGGAGTTCCACGGAGTTCCGTACAGCCAGCCCCAGTCGACCTCGGAGTGCGCGAACATCGCCAGCATCTCCTGCTCGACGACCGTCCGCACCGGCTCCGCCGAGTCGTTGCGCAGCGTGATCCGCCACAGCACGCGGCTGCGCTCGTACGCCATCCGCACGTCGGTCTCGACGGTCAACGGCCCCTGCTCGGCGGCGCGTTGGACGCCCCAGGGGGACCAGCGCATCCGCTGCGCGGCGAGCGGGCGGCCGTCCACCCGCAGGACCCCGGTGTGGTAGCCGCCGCTGTAGGGCGGGAACGCCACCCACGACAGCGACGCCAGGTCCGCGTTGACGTGCGCCTGGCCCCACTGGTTGCGCAGCGACGGCAGATGGGCCAGCTCCTCGACCGGCAGCCACCCGCCGGCCAGGTCGTCCAGCACCGGCACTCCTTCGGGCCGGTCAGGACCGCCCTCCGTCGGAACCGGAACCGCGGCCGGAACCGCGGCCGGAACCGCGGCCGGAACAGGGCCCGGCTCGGGGCCAGGGCCCGCCGCCACCCCCAAGCCGCCCGGCGCCGCGCTCACTTGGTCGATCCCGAGGTCAGACCGGCGATGAACTGCTTCTGCAGGGTGAGGTACCCGACGACCGGGATCACCCCGGCGAGGAACATGATGCCGAACAACTGGCCGTAATCCATCTGGAACTGCCCCACGGAGAGATAGAGACCGGTGGTGATGGTCTGGCCCTGGAGCGGGCCGAGGATGAACTGCGGGTTGAGGAAGTCGTTCCAGATCCACAGCGAGAGGAAGATGGTCACGGTCGCGGTGGCCGGCCGCACCAGCGGCATCACGATGGTCCACCAGATCCGCAGCCCGCCGGCGCCGTCCAGCCGGGCCGCCTCCACCACCTCGTCCGGCACCGCCCGCATGAAGCCGACGTAGACGAACACCGCGAACGAGAAGTAGCCGCCGCCCAGATTGGACAGGATCAGCCCCGGATAGCTGTGGTCCAGGCCGAGGAAGGTCAGGATGCGGATGGTCGGCAGCAGCACCACCTGCGGCGGGATCATCAGCCCCGCGGCCAGCACCGCCAGCACCGCCGCGCGGGTGCGGGTCCGCCGCCGGGAGACGTAGAAGCTGAACGCCGAGCCCAGCGGGATCAGCAGCAGCACCGAACACACCACCACGATCACCGAGTTGCGCAGTCCGTGCTGGAGGAGGTGGTCCGGCCGGCTGAGCGCGGTGTGCAGATTGCCCAGCGTCGGGTGGAGCGGAGGCGTCGCCGGACCGGCGACGATGTCGCCCTCCTTCTTGAACGCGTTGACGATCGTCAGGTAGATCGGGCTGACGAACACCAGCACCACGATCACCGCGAGCGTGAGCCGGGCCGGGCTCAGCCGGCTGCGGCGCGACCTGCCCGGCCGGCCAGGCCGCCGCGACCGGCGCGGCATCGGGGCCGCGGCCCGGCGCGGACGCGGACGCGGACGCGAACCGGTCCGGTCGGGTGCGGTGGGGACGGCGTGCACGGTCACAGGTCGACCTCCCTGCGGCGCAGGATGCTCGTGACGGACAGGGCGATCACCGCGGACAGCGCCAGCAGGAACATCGCGATGGCGGAGGCGTAGCCGAACCGGTCGGAGGTGAACGCCATCTTCACGATGTACTGCGCCGTGGACTGGGTGGCGTCGGCGGGGCCGCCGGAGGTGAGCACCTGGATGACGTCGTACAGCTTCAGCACCGTGATCAGCGAGATCGTCACGCTGATCGTGGTCGCCGGGGCGACCATCCGCAGCGTGATCATGCGGAACTGCTGGCGGGAGCTGGCGCCGTCGATCGACCCCGCGTCGTACAGCTCGCGCGGGATGTTCTGCAGCGCCGCGAGGTAGACGACGGTGGTGAAGCCGGACAGCACCCACGCCACCACGATCCCCACCGACAGCTGCGCCAGGTGCGGCGTGCCCAGCCAGTCCACCGGCCGGTGCACCACGTGGGTGCGCTGGAGCAGGTCGTTGAGCAGGCCGTCCTCGGTGAGGATCGTCTTCCACACGAAGCCGACGATCACCCCCGAGATCACCTGCGGCAGGAACGCGATGGTGCGCAGCACCCGGTAGCTCAACTCGGTCCGGTCCAGCAGCATCGCGAAGGCGAGGCCGACCACGTTGGCCACGACCGTCACGCCGACCGCCAGCGCGAGCGTGAACAGCACGCTGTCGCGCAACTGGCTGTCGTGCAGCATCTCGGAGTAGTTGGCGAGGCCGATCCAGTGGCTGCCGGACCTGAGCGGGTTCTCGTCGGTGAAGCTGCTGCGCAGGCTCATGAAGACCGGCACGACGATGAAGACCAGGTAGAGCAGCAGACCCAGCGCGGCGATCAGCCGCAGACCGAGGTCCTCGGTGGTGTCGCGCAACCAGTGCGAGAGGTGCGGGAAGCGCGAGCTGTTCGGGAAGCGCGAGGCGTCCGAGAGCGGCTGCACTGCTGTTCCCCTCCCTTCGTAAGCGGTCCGGGTGCTCATTGCGTCGACGTGCTCCACGCCTTGTCGAGCTTGGCCATCTGGCCCTTGACGTCACCGGAGTTGAACAGCGCCTGCGCGGCGGCGTAGAAGTCGTTGTTCCCGGAGCCGGGCAGCGCGTCGTCGTTGGTCGCCCAGCCGATCGAACTCACCTTGGTGTCGGTCCTGGTGACGTAGGCGTAGGAGTCGCTGAACGCCGGGCTGACCGTGACGTGGTAGTCGGCGAGCGTCTTGTTCTTGAGCATCGGGTACGCGCCGTCGCCCTCGATCAGCGCCTTGAGGTTGTCCGGGTCCAGCGACCACGCCTGGGCGAACTTCGTCGCCTGGGCCGGGTCACCGACCTTGGTGGCGATGGCCATCGAGCCGCCGACCGCGAACGGGACCACCACCGAGCCGTCGTCCGTCGGCCACGGGAAGACCCCGATGTCGTTCCACTGGTCCTTCGGGATCGAGCCGAGGTACCAGCTGCCCATCGGGTACATCGCGGCCTTGCCCGCGTTGAAGTTCTTGATCGAGTCGGCGTAACTGACGTTGAGCGCGCCCTGCTCGAAGTAGCCCTTGGTCACCAGCGTGCGCATCTTCGTCGCGGCGGCGACCACGTCGGCGTCGGTGAACTTCACCTTTCCGGCGTACCGCTGCTGAATCCACCGCGGGTTCCTGCCCAGCACGTCCGCGCTGATCGCACCGGTCAGCGGCATCGCCGCGGCGAACGGGTCGTTGCCGCCCAGCTCCATCGGGGTCAGGCCGGCAGACTTGAGCTTCGCGTTGGCGTCGAGGAACTGCTGCCAGGTCGTCGGCACCTGCGCCCCGGCCTTCTTGAACAGCGACTTGTGGTAGAAGACCAGCGGGATGATCTGCGAGTTCGTCGGCGGGATGTAGACCTTGCCCTTGATCGCGTTGCCCTGCGGCAGCAGGAAGTTCTGGTCGACCCAGCTCTGGTCGTACGGCCGCAGCAGCCCCGCCGCGGTGTACTGCGACGGCGTGATCGACTGCAGCAGGTCGGGGAACTGCCCTGACGCCTGGAGCTGCTTGGCGTAGGAGTCGCGGTCCGTGCTCGGCGCCACCACCTGCTTGATCTTCACGCCCGGCACGTCCTTCTGCGCCCTGGCGATGGACTGCTTCCAGAACGTCGGCGTCAGCGAAGGCGAGTTGAACGTCATGTAGGTCAACGTTCCGCCCCCGTTCGCGGAAGAGCCGGAGCCGGAGCCGGAGTCGGAGCACGCGGTGAGGACGAGCACACCGGCCGCCACGAGCGCGGCGGCACTTCGTCTGAGCATGGCCGTACCTTTCGGGAGGGTTGGGTCGGCGTACGGCGCGGCCGCCGCGACGACCGGTGGTCACGGGGGCACGGGGCCACGGACCACGGGTCACGGCAACTGCGGGGTACAGCGGAGGACTTGCCAGGATCGTTGAGTGACGATGTGGGTACTTTGAGTAACGACAGAAGGGCTGCGTGGGGACTGCGGGAGGCCCGCGTCGGTGCCGCGGAGCGCTTCTGGGGCAGGCGGAAACCGGCGAGCACGGACGCGTCCCGGACCGGGGACGCTTCGGCGGTTGCCGCGTCCTGACGGCGAGATAACGTTTTCTCGCCGAGTACACTAGGGTTCCAGGACAGCAAGTCAAGCCCCTCGGTGATCACGGACGGATCTCGGGCCGACCCCGGGGGCGAGTCGTGGGCGATCGAGGAGAGGGAAGCGAAGTGGCTGGTCCTGGTGCCGCCGGAAAGCGCGGATCGTCACGTCCGCGCCGGCCCACGATGATCGATGTGGCCCGTGAAGCGGGTGTGGCGCTGCGTACGGTCTCGCGGGTCGTCAACGGCGACACGACGGTGGGCGGGGCGCTCGCCGAGCGGGTCCGGCAGGCCATCGACCGTCTCGGCTTCCAACCCGACGAGCGGGCCCGCCAGTTGCGCAGTGGCCGCACCGGCACCATCGGCGCGGCGGTACGGCACATCGCCGACGCGCACCCGGTGCTGCGGGCGGTCGACGAGACGGCGCGCGGGGCGGGCCTGACGGTCGTCGCGATGTCCACCGAGGACGACGAGGTGCGCGAGCGCGAGGCCGTGATGTCGATGTGCGGGCGCCGCATGGACGGGATCATCATCGAGCCGATCGCGGACGGTCACCAGTACCTCCAGCCCGAGATCGACTCCGGGTTGGCCGTGGTGGCCTTCGACCGGCCCGCCACCGGAGTCGAGGTCGACACGGTGCTGTCCGACAACCAGGGCGGGATCGAGCTGGCCTTCCGCCACCTCGCCGAGCAGGGCCACCGGCGGATCGGCTACATCGGGGACGACGAGCGGATCTACACCGGGCGGCAGCGCGCCGCCGCGTTCCGGGACTGCCTGCGGGCGGCCGGCGGCCCGCTCGACGGGATGGTGCACCCCGGGCCGATCACCGCCGAGCGGATCTCCGCGGCGCTGGAGCGGCTGCGGAGCGGGCCGGACCCGGCGACGGCCATCGTCACCGGCAACTTCTCCACCTCGGTGGCCGTGATCCGCGCGCTCGGGCCCGACTTCGGCGCCACCGCGCTGGTCGGCTTCGACGACTTCGGCCTCGCGGATCTGCTCAGGCCCGGGTTGACCGTCGTCGCCCAGGGTGACGTGCAGATCGGGCGCACCACGATCGAACTGTTCCAGGCGCGGCTGGCGGACCCGGGGCGCCCGGTGCGGACGGTGACGGTGCCGACCACGCTGATCACCCGCGGGTCGGGGGAGATCCCGCTCTGAGGGTTCTCAACGGTGCGGCGGCGCCGCGGGAGTCCGGTGGGTGCCGGTTGCCACGGCTTTCGGGTGCTTCGGCTTTTGGGCGGCACGGCTTTCGGGTGCTACGGCTTTCGGGTCGGCATCGGCGTGCGGGTTGCAGTCCAGGGTGCAGGAGAAGGCTTCCTCGGCGACGGGTCCCGGGGTCGGGCTGGTGGCGCAGTAGACGGGGACCGAGGTCACGCATCAAAGCCGGACCCGATCAACGGGATACGTCCACCGTCGATCCCACCCGATCGCTACTCCCGGGCAGGCCCAGCAGCGCCCCACGGCTGTCGGCGACCCGCAGCGCGTCCGACAACGCCGTACACAAGTGCGCCACCATGCCTTGGAGTTCACAGTCCCAAGGCGTCGCCTCCGCCAGCGTCCGGCGGACAAAGCCCAGCAGCTCCCGGCCCATCCCGAGCTGCACGGACTCCATCTCGTCGGCCAGCCGCCACAACGCGTCACACGCATCCGACCGGAGATAGCACGCACCGCCGTCCGGCCCCGGCCACGGCAGAAGCCGGGCACCGTTCACCGCGGGCCCGCCCACATCCGCTTTCGCCCCGGGCGGCCACGACTCCATGAACTCGCGCATGTCGGCCTGCCTTCGTCAGGTGGTCCACGCCCCCGGACCGGTCAGACGGTCACGGGGGTCCTCAGGACGAAGACGTTATGGGCTGCTGTCACATGGCAGGGGTACGGATTGTGTCCCCTTGACTACGCTGCCAGCATTCCTATCCGCACGGCGAGTTGGGAGGCGCGCCGACGACGGTCGGGGCTCTTCGATGTGGTCTCCTCCAGCACGATCCGCTTCGCATAGCCGTTGTACTTGATGGTCTCCGGCGCGGACTCGTACGCCTTTTCCAATGTTGCCAGGGCGACGTCCGGCTGACCGTCCAACTGGAATCCTCGCGCCTCTTCGATACGGTGGCGGGCGCGGCGGGGGCGGGAAGGAATGGTCACCGCATCCGCCGCCGCGGCCTGCCGGACGGACTCACCGCCGGCATGGAGTTCAACGGCCACCGTCACGGCGTGCGCCCCCATGATGGCCTGCGAGAACGACGTGACCGGATCGTAGTACTCGCCGGGCAGGCGTTCGGCCATGGCGCGGGCCTGATCCCAGTACCGCCAGGCCGTACCCGTCTCGCTTCTCCGCGCGGCGGTGTATCCGGCCTCGAACGTCAACGCACCGGCGATGGCCAGCACCTCGTCCGGCGCGTCCGGCAGCAGGGGCATCAGATACGCAAGGCTCTCCAGAACCACCGCGTCCGCTGCCTCGAAGTGGGCCGGGCCGGCGTCCCGGTGCGCCTGCCCCGCCAGCCAGGCCGCCAGGCCGATGGCGCGCGGGTCTTCGCTCTCCTGTGCGGCCACCAGACCACGCTCGGCCACCCGCCACAGCAGCGCGGCGTCGGGCTGGTAGGCCACGAAGAACTGGCACAGCGAGTACGTCTCGCTGAGGATCGCCTGGGCCGCCCGCCGATCCTCTGCCCGGTCGGACTGTCGGACCGCCGCCTGCGCGTCCCGGATCAGGTCCGGCAGCAGGGACCCCACCACCTCACGATGGTTGGGCGATCTGTGCCGCGAGGCCCAGGCACGATCGAGCCGGGCTCGCAGGTGGGCAGTCGGCGGCGCCTCATGCTGCGATCCGACCGGGTAGGCATCCACCGCAGCCTTCACAGCGGCCAGTCTCGGATGCCCCGGTCCTGCGAACAACTCGACCGGGGGAGCCTGGTTGCCGGCGAGGTCCGCCAGATTCCGGACCCGCAGGATCTCGGCGATCCGCAGGATCACTTCGAGTTTCGGCGTCTTGAGTCGACCGCTTTCCACTGCCTTGACCCACGAACCGGTGAGACCCAGCAGGCCGCCCAACTGCTCACGGGTGATGCCTCGACTGTTGCGGAGAACCTGGAGCCGCTGGCCGAACGCCAGCGCATCGGTGTACGGGTCTGACGTACCGTCTGAAGGCATCAGTGCCCATCCTCTTGTGGCGACTTCGTCACTTGTCGGAACTGTCAGAGTATGGGTCGGGGCCGTTTCTCGGCACCGCGAGCACCGAACCACGGCACGGTAGGCCCGGTGGGTTGAGCCGGCGCGGTCCGGACCGTAGGGCCGCCTATCGGTTCGGAGCGAGGTCGCCCTTTTGGGAGGGCCGCAGCCCGTTCGAGGCCGCCGACCGCGCGCACAGAGGGGTATTCGGCCGCGCTGCTGGAGCGTTGGCCCCACGGCTGGTCCGAGCCCGGCCAATGATTTACGTTCAGTTTCCCAGCCAGTCACCGAAGTTGGTGAAGGTCTCCGGCATGCGGCGCCGAGCGGACTCCAGCCCGGCGTAGGTCTCCCTCACGATCGGGTGGTACCGCGTTTGCTGCGGAGCCAGCGTCCTCGCCTGTTGCAGGCTCTTGAACGCCCCTTCCGTGTGCCCGCTCCACATTTGGGCCCATGCCACCTCGGCGTGGTGGTGAGCCCGCCGGGACAACGGCCAGTCAGACGGAACGGTCATGGCGGTTGCCGTATGGACGGCCTCCGGATACAGATCCAGTTCGGCGAGGACACTGACCCGGTGTGCGGCGACGTTCGTGGGACCGAACGAGAGCCAGTGGATTCGTTCGGCCGGTCCGGTGCGTTGGGCGATCCGTTCGGCTTCGTCCAGGTGCCCCTCGGCCGCGTCTCTGTCCTTGTCCCTGCCTGAGAGGACGGACGCACCGAGATGAAGCTGCCCGGTCAGGACGTCTCGCGTTCGTCCGGGGGCGGCCTGCGCCAAGGCGGTCATTCCCAGGCCGATCAGTCGTTGACCGGTGCGGAAGTCACTCGCGTGCAGGTGGACCAGCGCTCGCAGGTACTGACGCATACCGCTGATGACCGGATCGGAGGCACGCTGAGCCGCCCACTCCATGCGGTCCAAGGCAACCGTGCACAGGTCGAAGAAGCCCAGCTTCGTCGTGACGTCGTAGGCGGTGCGGTACGTACTGGCCAGCAAGCGCCAATGCCGCTCGCTCGGACTGACGTGCGCCGCCGTCGTAGCCTCGAAGATCAGACTCGGCAGTTCCGCCGCGACCTTCTTGATGTCGGTTGCGCGTACCAGGGCGCACATCTCTTCGGCGTCGGTCTCCATCTCCTCGGGCGCGCGCGGCGAGATGTCCGGGTCCGGGCCCAGGTCGTAGACGTTCAGCGCCTCCCGGATCGGCTCTATCAACCCGTCGAGTTGGTCCTGCCGCAATTCCCCGAGGTACGGCTGCCCCGTCAGTTCGGCGACAGGCACCGACAACGCCCGTGCGAGGGCGCCCAACACGGAGGGGCTCGCCGGCATGACGCCTTGTTCCACCTTCGTCAGCGTGCTGTAGGCGACGCTCGACGCGTCGGAGAGCTCACGCCGCGTCAGTCCTCTGACCTTGCGGGCATGCAAGACGCGCGCCCCGGTGTGCTCTTCCGCATAGGCAGGCATAACGGTCTCCCGTTCGGCGTCGACACCAAAACGGTACCCCCGCGAACGGCCGCCTACGTGCGTGGTACTACGGCGGTGAACTCGTGCCGGGCGATCCCGAGCAGATCCGCCGCTTGTCGGAACTGTCAGAGTATGGGGCGGGGCCGTTTCTCGGCGCCGCGAGCACCGAACCACGGCACGGTAGGCCCGGTGGGTTGAGCCGGGCCGGGCCACCCCGTAGGGCCACCTCGGTGAAGGTCTCCGGCATGCGGCGCCGAGCGGCCCCGCCGCCACGCGCGCCCCCGCCGCCACGCGCGCCCCCGGCGGCGCCCAACCCCCGGCGGCGCCCCACCCCCGCGCGGCACCCCACCCCCACGGTTCCGCTCCCGTCCCCTTTACAACCCGCCCGCCCCGCACCTATAAATGAACCCAGTCATTCAAAGATAACGTTATCTCGGGTCCGCGAGCCGCCTCCCGGGAACGTCTTCGGGTGTGCCGGTCCGCTGCGACGACCGCCGGTGCCCCCGCTCCGAGCCCCCCACCTCCCCGTCCGCACACCGCTGTTCGCCCTTCCCGCGCGTGCCGGAGCGGAGGGCGCCGGCGGCGGGCGGGCCCGCGGGGAGACCGGCGTGAAGAAGCAGAGAGGGAGCAGCCTGATGAGGCTCACATCGCTTGCGAGACGAGCGGGAAGCGTGACCACCGCCGCGGTCGTGATGGGCGCCATGGTGACCACGGTGCTGTCCCGGCCGGCGGTGGCCGATTCGATCACCGCGAACCAGGGCGTGGCCACGGTCGCGCAGTACCAGGGCGTGTGGAACGCGCCACCGAGCCACCTCACCGGCGGCGACACCGTGGACGCGCCGCTGATGGGCAACGGCGACGTCGGGGTCGCGGTCGGCGGCGGCATCGACAACCAGACGTTCTACGTGGGCAAGAACGACTTCTGGTCCTCGACCAGCCACGCCATCAAGCCGCTCGGCCGGATCGTGGTGTCGGCGGGCGGCCTGGCCGGGGCGTCGTACCACGTGGTGCAGGACATCCAGCACGCCGAGGTGCGCGGCACGTACACCCTGGGCGGGCAGAGGCTGGCCACGCGGAGCTGGGTGGACGCCGACACCAACCTGTTCGTCACGTCGTTCACGCTCACCGGCGGCAGCGCGCAGAGCATCGGCGTCACGCTGCAGAACGGTACGGGCGGCACGCCCACCGTCTCCACCAGCGACCACGACCTCGACGCCGACGTGGTCGCCGACACCGGCGGCAGCGGCGACCCGCGCGCCCGGATGGCGATGCGCACCATCGGGCAGAGCCAGTCGGTATCCGGCAGCAAGCTGACCCTGACGATGCAGCCGAACACCACCTCGACGCTGGTCGCGGCGATCGAGAGCAGCAACGACTCCGCCGACTACCAGTCCGCGGCGGACGCGTTGGTCGACAACCTCACCCAGGGCAACGTCGACGACCACAACGCCTCGCACCGCAGCTGGTGGAACTCCTACTGGTCGCGGTCCTTCGTGCAGATCGGCGACAAGGACGTGGAGAAGAGCTGGTACGGCTCGCTCTACCTGCTCGGCAGCGTGTCGCGGAGCGGGAAGTACGCGCCCGGCCTGTGGGGCAACTGGATCACCGGCGACATGAACTGGAACGGCGACTACCACACCAACTACAACTACCAGGCGCCGTTCTACGCCGCCCTGACGACCAATCACATCGCGCAGATGGACGCCTACGACCAGCCGGTGCTGGACTGGATGAGCCGCGGGCAGCAACTCGCCCAGCAGAACGGCTTCCAGGGCGTGCTCTACCCGGTCGGCATCTCCCCGAACGGCACCAGCGCCGACACCAACCTGTACAACCAGAAGTCCGACGCGGTCAACGTCGCCAGTGACATGGTGATGCGCTACGAGCAGACCCGCGACGCGACGTACGCGGCGAAGGTCTACCCGTTCCTGAAGCAGGTCGGCCTGTTCTGGCAGAACTACCTCACCAAGGACTCCTCCGGCACGTACACGATCACCAACGACGCGCCGCAGGAAGGCAACGCCTACCCGCAGACCAACAGCATCCTGTCGCTCGGCCTGGTCCACCTGCTGATGGAGGGCCTGACCGACATGAGCGCCGCGCTCGGCCAGGACGCCGGGACCCGCGCCACCTGGCAGGACATCGACGCGCACCTGGCGCCGCTGCCGACGATGACGCAGAACGGCCAGACCGTCTTCCGGGAGACCTCCACCGGCGCGGGCTGGGTCAACGACGGCAACGACATCGACATCCAGGCCGTCTACCCGGGCGGCCAGGTCGGCCTGGACAGCCCGGCCGGGCTCGTGCAGACCGCGCGCAACACCGTCGACCAGCTCACCGCGGCCTGGCACGGCGGCAACGCGCCCGCCACCTTCTACGCCGCCGCCGCCCGGGTCGGCTACGACCCCGCCACGATCCTGGCCAACCTGCACACCGAGGCCGTGGACAACTCCTACCCCAACCTCGCCGTCCACCACAGCGGCGGCGGCATCGAGAACATCAACGTCACCACCTCCGGCCTGGACGAGATGCTGCTCCAGTCCTTCCAGGGCGACGTCAAGGTCTTCGCGGACTGGCCGGCGAACTCCAACGCGAAGTTCGGCGACCTGATGGCGGCCGGCGGCTTCCTGATCTCCAGCAGCATGGCGGACAACGCGGTGCAGTACGTCCGCGCGGTCAGCCAGAAGGGCGGCGACCTCGTCTTCACCAACCCCTGGCCCGGCAGTCCGGTGCAGGTGTACCGGGGCGGTTCCGACGCGGGCACCGTGTCCGGCACGAAGATCACGCTGAACACGTCGGCGGGCGAGACGATCACCCTGGCCAGGCCCGGCACCTCCTACGCCACCGTGCAGACCGAACTCGCCCAGCCGGTCAAGGCGGGCGGCGGTACCACCAGCACCAGCTTCTCCACCGGCTTCGAGTCCGGCCAGCCGCAGCCCACCTGGACCGACTCCGTCGACACCGCGGGCGGCAACGCCGTGGGCGTCACCGGCATCAACTCCGACTCCACCGGCCCGCAGACGGGCGTCCGCAGCGGGGAGACCTCCCGTACCGGAACGGCCGCGCTGATGTACTCCGGCAGTGCCGCCGGCAGCAGCCCGCACGCCTACCTCAAGGTCTACGACCTCAGTGCCGCACCCCTGGACATCGGCACCGCGAAGACCCTCGGCTACTGGATCTACCCCCAGTCGCACGCCACCACCCCCTGGGTGCCCGCCGGTTCGACCGAGAGCGAGTGCGTCGCCGTCGACCTGGTCTTCACCGACGGCGGCACGCTGCGCGACTCCGGCGCCGTGGACCAGAGCGGCGACCAGATCCATCCCGCCCATCAGTGCGGCCACTTGACCCCCGACACGTGGAACCACGTGACCGTCGACCTCGCGGCGAAGAACTCCGGCAAGCGGATCGCGCGTGTCCTCGTCGGCTACGACCACCCCGGCGGCTCGGGCGGCTACCGCGGCTACATCGACGACCTGTCCATCACCTGACCCGTCAACCGGCTGTCACAGAGCGCACGTTGGCGTTCTGCCCCCGCCGACCGGCCCCCGCCGTCTTGTCCACGGCGGGGGCCCGCACGTGACGAGGAGCCCCGTGACGTCCACCAGCCCCGTGACGTACGACACCGCGTACGCCCCGATGCGCGACGGCACGGTGCTGCGCGCCGATGTGTACCGGCCGCCGTACGGGCACGGGCCCTGGCCGGTCCTGCTCGCCCGCTGCCCCTACGGGCGGCGCGACCCGGGGATACTCGCCCGCCTGGCCCCCGCCACCGCGGCCCGCCGCTGCTGGCTCGTCGTCCTCCAGGACACCCGCGGCCGGTTCGGCTCCGACGGCGCGTGGGAGCCGCTGGCCCACGAGTACGACGACGGCCACGACACCGTCCGGTGGGCCGCCGGGCTCCCCGGCAGCGACGGCCGGGTGGCGATGTACGGGCCCAGCTATCTCGGGCACGCCCAGTGGGCCGCGATCGAAGCGGCGCCTCCCGAACTGGTCGCAGCCATACCGGAGTTCACCTGGTCAGACCCCGCTGACGGGTTGCTCGCGCGCGGGGGCGCCCGCGAACTCGGCCTGCCCGTCCAGTGGACGCTCGGCCTGGGCCACGAGGTCCTGCGCCGCAGGCACGCGGCCGACGCGGTCCGGCGGCGCGCCGCTCTCGCGGAACTCACCTGCGCCGAGGGGGAGTTGCGTGCCGGGCACTGGGACCTCGCGGCGCCGGACGCGCTGGGCCTGCCCGTCCCCGGCCGGGTCGGCGCCCCGCCACCCCGCGCCGTTCCCGCCGACCATACGGCGCTGCCGCCCGTCGCCACGCTCACCGTCGCGGGCTGGTACGACGCGTTCCTCCAGGGCAGCCTCGACAACCACGCCGCCGCCCGTGCCGCGGGCCACCGCGCCGCCCTGATCATCGGCCCCTGGACCCACGACAACCAGTCCGGCCGGGCCGAACCGGCCGCCGCCGGGGACGTCTTCGACTTCGGGCCGCACGCGGACAGCGCGCACATCGGCGGCGGCGGCTCCTTGCTGGAGCGCCAACTGGACTGGCTGGAAACGGTGGTGGAGCGCACGCGGATCGTCGCCGGGGGGTCGCGCGACGCAGCCGAGCCGCGGAACGCGCCGGAACCCGGCGCCGGCCGGGCGCGCGGGACCTCGGCGGACGCCACCGCTCTCGTCTTCGTCACCGGGGCCGGCCGCTGGCGCCGGTTCGCCGCGTGGCCGCCGCCGAGCGACCCGACCGCCTGGTACCTGCACGCGAACGGCGAACTGTCCACGCGGCCTCCTTCGGTGACAGGTACGGCCGGGCCCGGCCGGTCGTTCCGGCACGATCCGGCCGACCCCGTACCCGCCCTCGGCGGCGCGCTGCTGCTGACCGAGCGGCACCCGGCCGGGCCCGCCGACCAGCGGCCGATCGAGGCGCGCCCCGACGTACTCGTCTACGCGAGCGCTCCGTTGACCCGCCCGCTGGAGATCGCCGGGCGGATCAGCGCGGTGCTCACGGTGACCTGCACCGCTCCCACCGCCACCTGGGTGGTGCGGCTGTGCGATGTCGCGCCCGACGGCACTTCGGTCAACCTCGCGGACGGGATCGCCCGCGCGGCCCACCCCGTCGGCCGGCCCGGTCCAGCCGGTCCCGCCGGTTCAGCCGGTCCAGCCGGTCCGCCAGGTCCGATCGAGACCGCCGTGGACGTCGACCTGTGGTCCGCGCACCACCTCTTCCGGCCGGGCCACGCCCTGCGCGTGCACGTCGCCGCGACCAGTCACCCGCGCTGGCAACCCGAGCCGGGTCCCGCCGTACAGACGGTCCTGCCGGGCACCTCCCGCCTGATGCTCCCGTCCGTTCCCGCATGCCCCCCCGCACTCGAATGAGCTAACCGGGACCGGGTTCGTCGTGGATGGTCAGTGCTCCGGCGAGGTCGAGGTCGGCGACGGTGCCATGTGCCCCGGCGCGGACGAGCAGCACCGCACCGAGCGCGGTGCTCCAGAACGTCCTGGCTTCCACGTCGAGCGGTCGACGGGCCCTCCAGCCGCGACTGTCGATGAGCTGGCTCACGAAGCGCTCGGACTGCCGGAACAGCAACTGGAGGTGCTGGTCGACCACGGGGGCGAGTTCGGGCTTGGAGATCCCGGCGGCGAGTGCCCGCGTGACCGACGGGAGCGAGGGCATGGCCAGCACGGCGCGGGCGATGTTGCGGCGGAACGTCACGGCGTCGGGGGCTTGGCGACCGATGCGCTCGATCCGTCGGGCGTCGTGCAGCAAGCCGAGGAAGGCGGCGTGCACGAGGAGCGAGTCCTTGGAGCCGAAGTAGTAGGTGACCTGGTTGGGGAAGACGCCTGCCGCGTTCGCGATCTCCGCGACGCTCACCTCGGTGCCGGGCCGTTCCCTGCACAGCCGTGCGGTCGCCTCGATCAGCCGGTGCCTCGTCGCGCGACCGCGGTCACGCGACCGGGCCGACGTTGATCGAGCTTCGGTTCGCTTCTTCTCCACATCGAAATTGTATGTGATACAACAAGGGCGGTGTTGACTTGTATCGCATACAAGAAAGGTTGAGGGGCATGCACGGGACTGAAGTCGTCGTGACCGGGCTCGGCGCGATCACCCCACTCGGGGCAGACGTGGCGTCCACCTGGGACGCCCTGCTCGCCGGTGAGTCCGGTATCCGCGGCGGCGTCCTGCGCGGCTACGACGACGCGGACCTTCCCGACACCGCCGCGGGGACGATGGCGATCGACCCCGCCAAGTTGCTGCCGCCGGTGCGGGCCAGGCGGCTCGACCGCTCGCAGCAGGCGGCGCTGGCCGCGGCGGCCGAAGCCTGGGCCGACGCCGGTGCCCCAGCGGCGGACCCGGACCGGCTCGCGTCGGCGATCGGCACGGGCATCGGGGGCGTACGGACGCTGCTGAAGGAAGACGACGTACTGAGGGCCGCCGGGACGCGGCGCGTCTCGCCACGCACGGTCCCGATGCTCATGCCCAACGCGGCGGCGGCGCTGATCAGTATCGAATACGGTGCACGGGCAGGTGCCTACACGCCCGTCTCGGCGTGCTCCTCCGGTGCCGAGGCGATCGCCCTGGGGGCCAGGCTCATCCGTGCCGGCGAGGCGGACGTGGTGATCGCGGGCGGGACCGAGGCCGCGATCACACCGATCACCGTGGCCGGCTTCGCCCAGGCACAGGCACTGTCACGGCATACCCTCGAACCCGCGTCCGCGTCCCGGCCGTTCGCCGCGGACCGCAGCGGATTCGTGCTCAGCGAAGGCGCCGCTGTCCTGGTGCTCGAAAGCGCCGCGCATGCCGGCGCCCGGGGCGCGCGCGTCCACGCGGTGCTCGCCGGCGCCGGCATCGCCGCCGACGCCCACCACATCACGGCGCCCGCCGCCGACGGCTCCGGTCAGATCTCGGCCATGCGGAAGGCCCTGGCGCAAGCCGGTCTGGCTCCCGAGCGGATCAGCCACATCAACGCCCATGCCACCGGGACTCCGGTCGGCGACCTTGCCGAGGCGCACGCGATCGGGGAGGTCTTCGGCCGCGCCACCGTGACGGCCCCCAAGGCGGCGCTCGGTCATCTCTTCGGCGCAGCCGGCGCGATCGAAGCGCTCATCGCCGTCCTCAGTGTCGAGCAGGGCGTCATCCCGCCGACCCGCAACCTCACCGCGGCCGGCGTCGGTCCCGACATCGATCTCGATGTCGTCGCGGAGCGACGAGACGTCCCCCAGGAGGCCGTGCTCAGCAACTCCTTCGGCTTCGGCGGGCAGAATGTCTCGCTCGTCGTCACCGGCGCACGGCGCCATGCGTCCGGTACGGCCCCGACGACACCATGACCCACGCGAACGCACCGCTGTCCGTGGAGGGCCGCCGCCGATTGTCCGGGCGAAGCCCGACACGGCGTCGTCGGTGGGCCGACCGTTGACGGCCGGCCCACCGATCCCGGAGGTCGGCCGCAGGCGTCCCGCCCCGTCGCCCGGTGAAGCGGCTCGGCCGCGACGCTGCCGAGCAGCTTCACCGGGCCGGCCGCCCCCCTCACCGCCTCACCGCCTCACCGCCCACGGCCTGGTCCTGGAGATGCCCGCCGGGCCCCTGTCCGGCGCCTACGACCACGACCCGATCAGGGGCGGCCGGCCGCCGGTCGTCACCGTCGACATGCTCCACACCGTGGTGCGGCGCCCTCCAGGCGGCGGGTCCGTCGAGCAGATCCCGCCCGGCCTGGCCATCCCCACCGGCGAGCACGCGGGACGGGACCCCTCGGTGGCCGGCGTCATCTACCGGGCACTCGCCGAGCGCGCCAAGCGGGGCAGGCCGGCGGCTACGAGGAGGGCGGCTGCGGCGAGGACGGCCGCGTCGACGCCGAGCGCCAGGTGGAGGCCGGAGAGGAAGTGCGGGCGGGCGGCGGCGAGGGCGGAGAGCAGCGGGATGCCGATGGTCATGCCGACCTGCTGCGAGCTGGTCACCAGGCCGGTGGCCAGGCCCTGTTCGTGGTCGGGCAGGCCCGAGGTCGCGGTGATGCCGTAGGAGACGACGACCAGCAGGTGGCCCACGCAGGCGAGGGAGACCGCGGCCAACGCCAGCCAGGTGCCGGCGGAGCCGGGGCCGAGCAGCAGGAGCGGGAGCGTGAGCAGCGCCTGCACGGCCAGCCCGGTCAGCACGGTGGCGCGGGCGCCGATCCGGCCGATGACGCGGGCCGCGGTCATCCCGGTGACGGCCGCGAACACGCCCTGGACGCCGAAGACCAGGCCGGTGCGGAACGCCGACAGCCCGCGGACCTCCTGGAGGTAGAGGGTGAGCAGGAAGACCACCGAGCTCATCATCGAGAACGTGGCCAGCCCGGCCAGGTTGCCGAAGGCGACGCTGCGGCGGCGCAGCATCGCCAGCGAGACCATCGGCTCCGCGGCCCGCGACTCGACCAGCGCGAACGCGCCCAGCAGCAGCGGCCCGAGCACCAGGGTGACGATCACGTCGGCGCCGCCGAAGCCGTGTTGCGCCGCGGTGGACAGCGCGTAGATCAGCGCGAGCAGCCCGCCGGTGACGGTCACCGCGCCCGGCACGTCGATCCGCGGCCGGCCCGGGTGCCGGGACTCGGTGAGCAGGCCCGGCGCGGCGGCCAGCACCAGCACCGCGACGCCCGCGAGCAGCCCCATCGTGGAGCGCCAGCCGAACGCGTCGGTGAGGGTGCCGCCCAGCACCACGCCGATGGTGAAGCCCAGCGACAGCAGGGTGCCGCTGATCCCCAACGCCCTTTCCCGCTGCGGTCCTTCGGGGAAGGTGGTGGTCAGCAGGGACATCCCGGTCGGCACGACCATCGCCGCGCCGAGCCCCTGGAGCGCGCGTGCGGCCAGGAACGCCGCCGGGTTCCACGCCAGCGTGGCCAGCAGCGACGCGACCGCGAACAGCGCGAGCCCGGTCAGGAAGAGCCGGCGCCGCCCGTAGAGGTCCGCGATCCGGCCGAAGAGCAGCAGGAAGCCGCCCGACGGCAGCGCGAACGCGGTCACCGCCCACTGGAGGTTGGCCCGGCTCATGCCCAGGTCGGCGCCGAGGACGGGCAGGGCCACGTTGAGGATGGAGAAGTCGAGCGCGACCATGAACTGGGCCGCGCACAGCACGAAGAGGATCAACTTGGCGCGTGCGCCGAGCTGTTGGCCGGGTGCTGTGGGGGTGGTCGTGGCCGCGGTGGCCGTGGTCGTGGCGCCCGCGCCGGTCGCCGGAGTCGCGCCGGTCCTGGCGGTCGGTGCCGAGGGTGCCGCGGGCGTCGCGGGTGTCGCCGGTGTCGCCGGTGTCGTGGTGGAGTCGGTTGGCATACGGCCACCCTCGGCCGGTCCGGCCGGCTGTGGGGAGCCGCGGTTTATGCTGGTGGTCGTACCACCAGCCGGGCCGACGGCCGAGGGGGAGCCAGTGGCGGGGACGACAGCGACGAGAAGCACGGCGCCGGGTCGGCGGCGGCGCGAGGAGCTGCGGGAGTTCCTGATGACCCGGCGTGCCCGGGTCTCGCCCGTGGAGGCGGGTCTGCCGGAGGGCGGCCCGCGGCGGCGTACGCCGGGGCTGCGGCGCGAGGAGGTCGCGGTACTCGCCGGGGTCGGCGCGTCCTGGTACCAATGGCTGGAGCAGGGCCGCGACATCACCGTATCCCCGCAGGTGCTGGACGCCGTCTCCCGGGTGCTGCGGCTCAACGGCCCCGAACGGCGCCACCTTTACGTGCTCGCCGGGCTCAACCCGCCGCTGCCGGAGCCCGCTTCGGAGATCGACGTCTGCGCGGGCCTGTACCGGCTGCTCGACGGCTGGATGCCCTACCCGGCGCACATCATGGACGCCTACTGGAACATCGTGGCCTTCAACGAGGCCGCCGGGCAGGCGTTCGGCTTCACCGCCGAGGACACCAACTGCCTGGTCTCCTTCTTCACCAACCCCAGCTACCGCGGCATGGTCGAGGACGCCGACTCGGTGGCCCCCACCGTGGTGGCGCAGTACCGCGCAGCCGCCTCGGAGTTCCCCGACGACGAGGGCTTCCCCCGGATCGTCGCCGAAGTCTCCGCGCGCAGCCCCGAGTTCGCGAAGCTGTGGGCGCGCGGGGACATCGAACCGAGCGGGCAACTGGAGAAGCGGCTCGCCCATCCGCTGGTCGGCGCGATGTACTTCGAGAGCACCCAACTGCGGCTGCCGATCCGGGCGGACCTGATCGTCGTGATGCACAGCCCGCTCGACGCCGACACCAAGTCGAAGCTGGCGTGGCTGGCCACGCCCGAGGGCCGGCGCGGCTCGCTCACCCCGGTGCGGGACGAGCGGGCGAGCTGAACTCCCCTTCCGCGGAAGCGGATCGGCCTGCGGCAAGGCTACGGAAGGGCCTCGTCCCGGGCCCCGTGCAGGACCGCCAGCGAGTCCGCGGGGGTCAGCGCCGCGTCCCGCAGCAGGTCGAAGGCGAGCCGCAACGCCTCGACGTCCTCGGGCTCGTCGATGAGGTGCCCGCTCCAACTGCTCTGCGTGTAGGCGAGAGTGCGGCCGTCCTGGAAGACGATGAGTTCCAGGGAGCTGCGGATGTGGTGCGGTCCGGTCCCGAACGGCACGACCTGTAGCGACACATCGGGTTGCTGCGCCGCCGTGATCAGGCGCTCCATCTGCCCCGTCCACGTCTGCGGATCACGCGCCTTGCGCCGCAGCACCGACTCGTCGATCAGGGCGCGGTAGTGCACCGGGTTCGGACCCGCGAGCCGCTCCTGCCGGCCCAGCCGCGCCGCGACCTGCCCGGCCAGCTTCTCGATGCTGTGCGGGCGTGCGGTGCGGAGTTGTTCCTCGGCGTACGCGCGGGTCTGGAGCAGATACGGCACCGCGCTCACGGCGTACTCCTGGATGCTCACGGCGTCCGCCTCCAACGGGGCCAGTCCCAGGAAGGGCCTGTCCTTCGCCTCCCGCTTGGCCAGGTGCCACAGCTTCACCAGCAGCGTCCCGGTCCCGTACACCTTGTCCAGCGCCGTGGCCGACTCCAGCGTGCCGAGGCGCTGCCCCCGCTCCAGCCGGTGCAGGTAGGACTGCTCGTACATGCACAGCGCCGCGAGTTCCATCAGCGTCAGCCCCGCCTGCCGCCGCCGGTAGGCCAGCTCGCTCGCGTACACCTCCCGCGCGGACAGCCACTCCCAGTCGATGACGTCCTCGTTCCCGTTGCTGCTCCCGCCGTCCATACGGCTCTCCTCTCTCTACGGTGTCCTGCCGGTGGTGGTGCCCTACGCCTCGCGTCGCACGGTGGACCTGCCGGGCCTTCGGGCGAGCGGCCTGATGTTCGCGGGCGCCGTCGTCCACTCGATGCCGCCGCCCTCGGGCCGCAGGAAGAGGAGGCCGCCTTCGGTCCCCATGTAGACGCCGTTGCGCTGACGTGGCCCGTCATCCCAGACCAGCTCGCCGAGTTGAGGCGTGTGCACGGCTCCCACCGGCTTCGGCCGAGGCTCTCTCCGGAGCATGCCCCGCTCCTCTCTGTAGTGGAACCACTACCGGGAGGCGTTACTTTCCCCTAGGGTCGGGAATCGTTCAACCTGACTGCCGCGTAAGTACAATTGAAGGTGCGTCATGAATCGGAAGGAACTCGACCCGGCGAAGTCCCCGCGGCACGCGTTCGGGTCGCAACTGCGCAGCTCACGGGAAGCTCTGGGACTCACGCAAGATCAATGTGGGGATCGGATGGGGTACTCCGGCACGTACATCTCGGCTGTGGAAGTCGGGCGTAAATCTCCCACACTGAAGTTCGCCAAGGCTGCCGACAGGGCGCTGGGCACCGGCCAGACACTTGAACTGATGTGGTGGGGGATCAAGCGGTCTGCCCTGCCGGGATTCCTGGAGCACGCTGCCCATGAGGCCAGAGCGGCGGAGATTCGTGTCTTTGAGCCGAGCATCATCCCAGGACTACTTCAGACCCCGGAGTATGCGGCGGCGCATGCCACGGCAGGCGTCAAGCGCGGCGTGATCACCCAGGAGCAAGCCGAAGAGCGATTGACGTTCCTGGCGGCTCGGCAGCGCCTGCACTCACGCGCGGTGCCCCCCTTGGTGTACGTCGTCATCGATGAGAGCGGGATACGCCGGGCAACTGGTGGTGCTGAGGTCATGGCGGGACAACTGGACCACCTGATGCGCATGGCTGAGGTCCCACACGTGGTTCTTCAGGTGGTCCCTTTTGCTCTTGCCGAACCGGTGCCCTTCAGCGGCCTCGTAACGCTGCTGACCCTGCCCGACCGTTCAGTTGAGGGCTACACCGAGTCGGCGGAGCGGGGTTTCGTGGTCCGGGATACTGAGGCGGTCGCCAGTTGGGAGAGGGCCTACGATCGGTTGCAGGTAGAGGCGCTTTCCACGGCCGCGTCTCTCGCTCTGATCCGCAATGCCCGAGAGGACACGAGATGCCCGATCGAGACCTGACCAGTGCTGCCTGGTACAAGTCGAGTTACAGCCAGAACGGTGGGACCTGCGTAGAGGTGGCCGCTGGGCTCCTCGGGATCGTCCCCGTTCGTGACAGCAAGGACCCGCAGGGGCCTGCCCTGGTCTTCCCGGCCGATGCGTTCGCGTCATTTGTGGCCGGTGTGAAGTCGGGCGAGTTCGGCACCGTCTGATCGTGGGGTAGCCATCCTCTGTGCCGTCCATCCGGGCGGCGCAGGGTCACCCCCCGAGAGGGCACCGTGATGACCGAGTCCCCGTGTTGGTTCAAGTCCTCATACAGCAACAACGGCGGTAACTGCGTTGAGGTTGCGGCGAACCTTGCCGTCTCGCGTGGTGTGGTCCCCGTGCGTGATTCCAAGGACCCGCAGGGGCCTGCCCTGGTCTTCCCGGCCGATGCGTTCGCTTCGTTCGTGGCGGGCGTCAAGTCCGGTGAGTTCGGCTCCGTTTGATCCCGTCGCACCCCTGAGCTGTGGATCACCGTCCGCCGCGTTGGACCGGCGGCCAAGGTGACGGGCACCGAGCCCGGTGAACTCGACCTCCACCGCAGGGTTCTCATCGTCCGCGCGATCGACGTCCTGCGGTGAGGGCGCCGCGGAACGGCGGGGTGCCGCCAGGGCCTCAGTGGCGCTGGGGGCACCGACGCCGCACAGGTCCGTCCTCAGGCGGATGCGGCGTCCAGGGCGTGGAGTTCGGCGTCGGAGAGGCGGAGGTCCTTGAGGGCGACGAGGGCCGGCACCTGGTCCACCGTTCGCGCGGAGGCGATCGGCGCGGCCACGGTGGGCTGTTGGGCCAGCCAGGCGAGGGCGACGGTGGCCAGTTGGGCGTCGTGCGCCGCCGCGACCTCTTCCATGGCGGCGAGGACCGTGTTGCCGCGCTCGCTGTCGGCGTAGCCACCTGCCAGTCCGGGCATGTTGCGTACGCTGTCCACCGTGTGGCCGGGCCGGTACTTCCCGGTCAGGAAGCCGGAGGCGAGGGCGAAGTAGGGGACGCAGGCCAACCCGTCCCGCTGGGCGATGTCCCGGCGCTCGCCCTCGTAGGTGTCGCGGGAGACGAGGTTGTACTGGGGCTGGAGAACCGTGAAGGCCGCCAGGTTCTCGCGGTGGGCGAACCGAAGCATGGCGTCGAGACGTGCCGGGCCGACGTTGGACGCCCCGAGGGCGCGTACCTTTCCGGCACGCACCAGTTCGTCGAGCGTGGTGACGATGTCCTCGACCGGCACCGACTCGTCGTCGAAGTGCACGTAGTACAGGTCGATCCGGTCGGTGCCCAGACGCCGCAGGGAGTCCTCGGCGGCGGCCTTGACGTTGGCGGGCTTCAGGCCCTTGCGCTCCGGACTGTCACCGACCTTCGTGGCGATGACGACGCCGTCGCGGTTGCCGCGGGCGGAGACCCACTCGCCGATGATGCTCTCGGACTGGCCGGCCTGGTTCCCGGGGAAGTGGTACATGTACGAGTCCGCGGTGTCGATGAAGTTGCCGCCCGCGGCAGCGTAGGCATCGAGCACGGCGAACGACTGCTCCCGGTCGGCCGTCCAGCCGAACACGTTTCCGCCCAGACACAGCGGGGCGACGGACAGCCCCGACCCACCCAAGTTCTTGTGATCAGACATGACTTCATTCAACACCCGTCGCGCATGTTCTCGATCGAGGGGCGACCGCGTCCGCGGTGACCGCGCCGTCGGTCAGTTGCTGATCGCCGGGGCGGCGCGCAGATAGGTCTCGTCGGTCACTTGGCCGAGCAGGAAGGCGGCCATGTCGGCGCGGCTGAGGGAGAGGCCCACCACCCCTTGGCCGTAGTGCCCGACCTTGATGTCCCCGGTGGCCGGCTGGTCGTTGAGCTTGGCCACGCGGACCAGTGTCCAGTCCAGGTCGCTGGCGCGTACCGCCTCCGCCGCGGAGCGCACCTCGGCCCAGGGCCGGGGCGCCACGGTCCTGACGAACCTGACGAGTGCCGTGACCTTGAGGTCGGGCCGATCGGCCGGGTCCGCAACGCTGCAGGTGGACACGGCCACGAGGCGCTTGACGCCCGCGGTGTCCATGGCGGCGATGATCCTGCGGGTCGCGGTGCTCTCGGAGCCGACCCCCTCGATGACGGCGTCGGCGGTGCGGACCGCTTCCAGGATCGCCTCGTCGTCGTCGAGTTGTCCGGGGGCTACGGAGAGGTTGGCGTGCGTGATGCGGAGCTTGCCGGGGGTGCGGGCATAGGCCGTGACCGTGTGCCCCTCGTCGAGGGCCCGCCGCACCAGTAACTGGCCCATCCGGCCGGTCGCGCCGAAGATCGTGATCTTCATGGTGGGATGCACCCTCCTGAGGGAACCCGAAACCACTAAAGATTATTTACCGGTGAGCGTAGCACGACGGCTAAAATGGGCGGCATCATGAATCAGGCGGACGACCTCCAGACGGCGCGTTGCATGCAGGTCCTGTCGGTGATCGGCGACCTGTGGACACTGGCGATCGTGATGACGCTCCAGGAGTCGGGGATGCGCTTCAACGAACTTCGACGGGCCATCCCGAAGATCAATGCGGTCACCCTGACCAACCGCCTGCGGAAACTCGAAGATGCCGGCATCGTCAGCCGGGTCGAGGAGTCGAGGAGCAAACAGTCGACCGTCTACGACCTCACTCCGTTCGGCCACAAGCTCCAGCCGATCGTCGACGCGGTCCGTGCCGTCGCCCTGGACCTGGAGCGTTCCGGGGAGGCCCCCTGAAAGCTCCAGGTCCGGGGCGACGGCCCCGCGTCCCCGTCCCGCCGGCAGCCCGCGTGCGGCGGCTCGCGTGAGAGCATCCGTCCGTGAGCGGCGACCTGGAAGTCAGTGCCCTGGCGATCAACGTCACGATCCCGCAGGCGCTGCGCTGGACGGACACCCGACGCGGGGAAGCGTTCACGCTGACCACGCTCAACGTCCGGCTCCTGCCGGACGGCCACCTCGCCGTGAAGGCGTACGGCCGACCGGTCGGCGGCGGCCGGGGCGCGTACGTCTCGTTCCCCGTCCCCGATCGGCCCGAACTGGCGGCCCTGGTCGCCGACGCCGCGACCCGGGCGGGGGAGTTGTGGGCCGCGCATCGCGGGCTCGGCTGAACTCGGCCCGAGGAGACGTCATTTCGGGAACTCGGTGCCGGCTCCACGTCGACCGGCGCGCCCCGCGGGGTGCGGGTTCGGCCGCGAATTCCCTGGTGCGGTGGTCACGGGATGCCGCAAGGTGGCCCGCATGGACTGGTTGCCACTGCTCTCCACCCTGGCCGGCGCCGCGATCGGCATCGTCACCACCCTCGTCGCGGATCGGAGCCGGTGGAAGCGCGAGGACGACAAGGAAGCCCGTCGGCTGCGGCTCGACATATACACGCAGTACACCACCACCGTGAAAGTACTCGGTGAGACGCTGCGGGCCCTGGCCCGGCGCGAGCACCCGTCCGACGACGAGCGGGCACGCGCGCTGCGCGAGGCCTTTCGGGAGTCAGGCATCGCCATCGCGTCCGAACGGATGTGGCTCATCGCGCCCCAACCCGTCGTCAAGGCGTCCAACAGCGTGTTCCACTGCCTGCGACGCATCTGCGAGGGCTACGTCGACGGCACCGCTGTCAGCAGCCCGGAGGACCGCGCCCGCTGGGAGGCACGCGGCAAGGCGGCCGCCAGAATGCGCATGCTCATGCGCGAGGACCTCGGCGTCGGCCCGCTCGCCGAGCGCCACAGCACCGTACCCAGCGACGATGACGACCTCGCCGCCCCGTGAGCGGTCATCCGACGGCACGGCCGATCGCCGAGGCTGGTGCCGTGCCGGGCGCCGCGAACCGGTGAACCTTTCCGGTCACGACGCTAGCCGCCGAGAACCCGCTCCCACAGCAGGCTGTCGCGCCAGTCGCCGTCGAGGAGGATCGAGGAGTGCGCGACGCCGTACGGGCTGAACCCGTTGCGGCGCAGCACCCGTTGGGAGGGCAGGTTCTCCAGATGGGTGGACGCCTCGGCGCGGTGCAAGCCGAGTTCGTCCGTCATCACCCGCAGGACGAGTTCGACGGCGCGCCCGGCGTGCCCTCGGTTCTGGGCGGTCGAGGCGATCCAGTACCCGACGGAGCCGCGGCGCAGGTGCGGCTGCGGCAGGATGCCTCCGACGGTGACCTGCCCGATCACCTGGTCGTCGGCGAGCACCACGCCCGGCCAGACCGTGCCGGCCCGGTGCCCGGCCAGCAACTTCTCGATCCGCTCCGCCTGGCCGTCCGCCGTCAGGAAGCGGGCCGGCTGCGCCGGTTCCCACGGCCGGAACTCCTCGACGTCCCGCACCCGGTGCGCGGCGATCGCGTCGGCGTCGGCGGGCTCGATCAGACGAACCCGGGTGCTGCTGTCCATCGGCTGATCCTCGTCACGGCCCGTCGGCTGGCCCGCCCACCCTATGAGGTGACCGTCACCCGTGACGACCTGGCTCTGAACGCCGACCGCGTCACCGGCCCCTCCGCAACGGTCACGTACGCCAGCTCGGACCCCTCCGTCGCCACGGTCGACAGCCAGGGCGTGATCACGGGGGTCGGGGCCGGGACGTCCGTTGTCACCGCCCGCGCCACGATCGACGGCAAGCAGGTCCGCTCCAACCCGGTGACGGTCTCGGTGGCGGCCCCATCGAACCCGTCGAACCCGTCGAACCCGTCGAACCCGTCGAACCGCCGGGCGGGGTGAGCGACGGGGCGGGATCGTCAGAAGCCGATGTGGCCGATCATGCCGAGCATGTTCGCGCTGGCCGAGTGGATCGACGTGGCCAGGCTGGTGTCGGCGAGGTAGAAGCCGAAGGCGCCGCAGGCCAGTGCGTGGGTCACCTTGAGTTCGGCCTTGCGGCTCAGGAAGAACGTGGCCGCGGCGAGTGCGATGACGAGGGGGAGGTGCAGCAGCATCGTCGGATCACCCCAATCTCCTCATAAGAGGGCATTGCTCATGTATGAGGTTAGGCGGGGGTCGCTAGGTGCGCATCTGCGGATACGGAGGGTGACATCTCCGCGGGGCGTCCTATGATCACGCGTATGACCGAGCCGCAGACGCAGCCGCCCGCAGCCCCCGAGAACCCCGAGGACCGCAAGCTCCTCACGCTCGCCCGCTCCGCGCGGGCCCGCAACGCCGTGCCGGAGGGCGCCGCCGTCCGCGACGAGACCGGCCGTACGTACGTGGCCGGCACCGTGGACCTGCCGTCGCTGCGGCTGACCGCCGTGCAGACCGCGGTCGCGATGGCGGTGGCCAGCGGCGCGACGTCGCTGGAGGCCGCCGCCGTGGTCACCGCGGCCGAGGAGCCCGCCGACGCCGACCGCGCGGCCGTCCGCGACCTGGGCGGCCCGGACACGCCGCTGCTGCTGGCCGGCCCGGACGGCACCGTGCGGCGCACCGTCACCGCGGGCTGAGAAACGGACGACCGTACGGACCTCGCCCGGTCGCCCGTTCCCTACAGGGCGTCCGGGCCGCGCTCCCCGGTCCGCACCCGCACCGCCGTCTCCACCTGCACCGCCCACACCTTGCCGTCGCCGATCTTCCCGGTCCTGGCCGCCGCCACCAGCGCGTCGATCACCAGGTCCGCGTCGGCGTCCTCCACCAGCACCTCTATCCGCGCCTTCGGCACCAGGTCCACCCGGTACTCCGCGCCGCGGTACACCTCGGTGTGCCCGCGCTGCCGCCCGTAACCGCTCGCCTCGGTGACGGTCAGGCCCTGCACGCCCAGCTCCTGCAGCGCCGTCTTCACGTCATCCAGCTTGTACGGCTTGATGACGGCGGTGACCAGCTTCATGCCAGTGGGCTCCTGTCCTTCGCGGCCGGACCGAAGTGCCCGGCGCCCGCCGGGAACGGTGCCCCGCCCGCCATGCCGTGGGTGAGTACGCCGTGATCGTAGGCGGTCTCCGCGTGCACGGTCAGGTCCAGGCCGGTCCGTTCCTCCTCCTCGCTGGCCCGGAAGCCGATCAGCCGCTCGATCGCCCGCCCGAGGCCGTACGTGACCGCGAACGCGTACGCCCCGACCGCGGCCACCGCGACCGCCTGCCGGCCGAGCTGGCCGAGGCCGCCGCCGTAGAGCAGGCCGCGCGGACCGCCGGTCATGGAGGAGGTGGCGAGCAGGCCGATCAGCAGCGTGCCGACGATCCCGCCCATCAGGTGCACGCCCACCACGTCCAGCGAATCGTCCACGCCCCAGCGGAACTTCCAGCTCACCGCGTACGAGCAGAGCACGCCCGCGGCCAGGCCCACCACGACCGCGCCGATCAGGTCCACGCTGCCGCAGGCCGGGGTGATCGCGACCAGGCCCGCGACCGAACCCGACGCGGCGCCCAGCGTGGTGGCGTGGCCGTCCCTGCGCTTCTCCACCATCAGCCAGCCCAGCAGCCCGGCGCAGCCCGCCGCCTGGGTGTTGAGGAACGCCGAGCCGGCCATGCCGTTGGCGCCCAGCGCGGAACCCGCGTTGAAGCCGAACCAGCCGAACCACAGCAGCCCGGCCCCCAGGACGACCAGCGGCAGGTTGTGCGGGCGCATCGCGTCCTTGCGGAAGCCCAGCCGCGGCCCGAGCACCAGCGCCAGCGCGAGCCCGGAGGCGCCGGAGCAGACCTCGACCACGGTGCCGCCGGCGAAGTCCAGCGCGTGCAGCTTGCTCACCACCCAGCCGCCGGTGCCGAACACCCAGTGCGCGACGGGGACGTATACGGCCAGCGTCCACACCAGGACGAAGACCACCCACGCGCCGAACCGGGCCCGGTCCGCGACCGCGCCGCTGATCAGCGCGGCCGTGATGATCGCGAAGGAGAGCTCGAACGCGGCGAAGAGCGGCGTCGGCACGTGCCCGGTGACGCTGGTCGGGCCGACGCCGTGCATGCCGAGGTGGCTGAGGTCGCCGATCAGACCGAGCCCGCCCGCGTCCGGGCCGAACGCCAGCGTGTAGCCGGCCACCAGCCACATCAGCGTGACCAGCGCGATCGACACGAAGCTCATCATCAGCATGTTCAGCACGCTCTTGCTGCGGACCATCCCGCCGTAGAAGAGCGCGAGGCCCGGTGTCATCAGCAGCACCAGCGCGGTCGCGGCCAGCAGCCACGCGGTGTCGCCGGCGTTGATCGCCGCGTGGTGCGCGGCGGCGGCGGGGGCGGCGAGTGACGAGGCGGGCGGGAGGGCGTGGCCGGTGGGCAGGAGCAGCACGGAGGGGTCCCTTCGGTCGCTGATCTAGCACGAGCGTCGGGCGTGCGCGTTACCGGACGTGGGCGTACGTGTTTCGGTGGCGTTTCTTGTTGCCGCCGGGTTTCGGATTCCTCACCGCGGGACGTACGGCTCGTGTCACACCGTGTCGCGTCGTACGGGGGCGGGGGCCGCTCGATCGAGCGGTGTCCGTACACCTCTGCGGTATCGGGGAGAATGGGGGCCATGAGCGCTCGTACCCCCTCCGACGGAACCGCCGGGTCCACCGCGACCCCGCCGCACCGGTCCGGCTTCGCCTGCTTCGTCGGCCGTCCCAACGCCGGCAAGTCCACCCTCACGAACGCTCTGGTCGGCCAGAAGGTGGCGATCACCTCCAACCGGCCGCAGACGACCCGGCACACCGTCCGCGGGATCGTGCACCGGCCGGAGGCGCAGCTCGTGCTCGTGGACACCCCCGGGCTGCACAAGCCGCGCACCCTGCTCGGCGAGCGGCTCAACGATGTGGTCCGCACCACCTGGGCCGAGGTCGACGTGATCGGCTTCTGCCTGCCGGCCGACCAGAAGCTCGGCCCGGGCGACACGTACATCGCGCGCGAGCTGGCCGGGATCAGGAAGACGCCGAAGGTGGCGATCGTCACGAAGACCGACCTGGTCGACCACGACCAGCTCGCCCGGCAGCTCATGGCGGTGGACCGGCTCGGGCAGGAGATCGGGCTGGAGTGGGCCGAGATCGTGCCGGTCTCGGCGGTCGGCGACCAGCAGGTGGGGCTCCTCGCCGACCTGCTCGTCCCGCTCCTCCCGGAGGGCCCGCAGCTCTACGCCGAGGGCGACCTCACGGACGAGCCGGAGCAGGTGATGGTGGCCGAGCTGATCCGCGAGGCGGCGCTGGAAGGGGTGCGGGACGAACTGCCGCACTCCATCGCCGTGGTGGTCGAGGAGATGATTCCCCGCGAGGGGCGGCCCGCGGACAAGCCGCTGCTCGACATCCACGCGAACCTCTACATCGAGCGGCCCAGCCAGAAGGGCATCATCATCGGGCCCAAGGGGGCCCGGCTCAAGGAGGTCGGGACGAAGTCGCGGCAGCAGATCGAGGGGTTGCTGGGGACGCCGGTGTTCTTGGACCTGCATGTGAAGGTGGCGAAGGACTGGCAGCGGGACCCCAAGCAGTTGCGCAAGCTGGGGTTCTGAGACCCACCGGGGTGCCCCTGGCCGCGGGTTGAGGGACCACCTGCCGGTGGGGGCTGGTCGCGCAGTTCCCCGCGCCCCTTGGTCTGTGCGGCTCCTTCCGCGAAAGAACGCCAACACCCCCGGGGGCGCGGGGAACCGCGCGCTCAGCGGGCCACCGGCCTGTGGCCGGGAAAGAGACCGGAACCGTAACGGTGGGTAGCCCAGGGGCGCGGGGAACTGCGCGACCAGCCCTCCACCGGGCGGGAGGTGGGGAGGGGGCGGGACCCTCGCGGCGGGAATCGCTTACGCGGCGTAGGGGCCGGGGCCCTTGAGGAGGCGGTGGATGGGGGCGGTCTCGGTCCGGCGCAAGCCGGGCAACGCGGCGACGGGCCCGGTGAGATAGCGGTAGAGGGCCTCGGGGTCCTTGCAGCTGACGGACGCGTAGATGTTGGTCGCCCCGGTGGTGGCCGCCGCGAACGCGACCTCGCTGTGGTCCGCGAGGGCGGCGCCGACCTCGGCGAGCCGGGCCGGTTCGACCTCCAGCCAGAGCGCGGCACGCAGTTCGGACTTGAACAGGCCGTTGCCGAAGTCGAGGTCGTAGTAGAGGACGCCGGCGGAACGCAGTTCGGACAGGCGGCGCCGTACCGTGCTCTGCGACCAGCGGGTGACGGCGGCCAGTTCGGCGGCGGAGGTGCGGCCGTCCTGCGCGAGGGCGTCGCACATGAGGTGGTCGCCGGGCCCGAGCGGGACGGGGTCGGCGGGCGGGCCGGTCGGGACGCCGGCCGGGCCGCGGGTCGGGTTGTCGGGCGCGTCCGGGGGCGTCAGCGCGGCGATCTCGTCGGGCGTGAGTGCGCTGCTGCGGCTGACCGGGCTGAGGTCCTTCCCGAAGAACATGTGCAGCATCGCGTGCGCGGTCACCTGCACCACCCGCGGGGTGCGCGGGAGTTTCTGGAGCAGCAGCGTGTCGTCGTGGCCGGGCGCGGCGGCCTGGGTGAGGCAACTGATCTCGGTGCCGCCGGAGATCAGGTTGACCCAGCGGGTGTCGGTCCTGCGGGCCAGCGCCGCACCGATCGAGCCGGCCGCGTCGGGCGTGCAGCGCACCCGGACCATCCAGGGGGTCAGCCCGATCCGCAGCGGGTCGGCCAGGCCCAGCACCCGTACGGTCTTCTCGCGGCGCAGCCGGCCGTAGCGGCGGGCGACGGTCTGGTCCGAGACGCCCAGCACCTCCGCGAGCCGGCTGAACGGGGCCCGCCCGTCGATCTGGAGGGCGTGCACGAGCCGCCGGTCGAGCAGGTCGAGACCGGCCAGCGCGCTCCAGACGGTGTCGGTGTCGGTGGTCGCGCGCGCGTCGGTGTCGATACCGGTGTCGATGCCGGGGTCGAAATCGGTGTCGGATTCCATCACCACAGCCTAGGTTCTGTCGAAATGCGCCGCCAAGGCGGTTCTGGCTGGGGAGCGGAGCGGCGTTTGCCCGATGGTGAGGTGATCACATCACGCGAACCCGAACGGAGTCCCACCCATGCGCAAGTGGCTGCCACTTGTGGCGATCTGCCTGGGCGCCTTCATCCTGCTGGTCGACGTCACCATCGTGAACGTCGCACTGCCGAGCATGGCGTCCGACCTCCACGCGTCCTTCACCTCCCTGCAGTGGGTGATGGACATGTACGCCCTGGCGCTGGCGGCCCTGCTGCTGGCCGCCGGGTCGCTGGCCGACCTGTTCGGGCACCGGAAGCTGTACGCGATCGGCCTGGTCGTCTTCGCCATCGCCTCGCTGGGCTGCGCGCTCGCCCCGAACGCCGCCGTGCTGATCACCTGGCGGGGGGTGCAGGGCGTCGGCGGTGCGGCGATGTTCGCGACGTCGGCGGCGCTGGTCGCCGCGACCTACCACGGCCGCGACCGCGGTGTCGCCTTCGGCGTGTGGGGCGCGGTCAACGGTGCCGCCGCCGCGCTCGGCCCGGTGCTGGGCGGTCTGCTCACGCAAGGTTTCAGCTGGCAGGCGATCTTCCTGGTCAACCTGCCGATCGCGGTGGTCGCCATCGTTCTCACGCTGCGGGTGCTGCCGGCCGGCAAGCGCGGCACCGGACGGCTGGACGTGCCGGGCGCGGTCCTCTTCACCGTGGCCGCGGCGGCGCTGACGTACGCGCTGATCCGTGGCGGCGACCACGGCTGGACCGACGGTCTGACGCTTGGAGCCTTCGCGCTGGCCGTGCTGGCCGTAGTCGGGTTCGTGGTCGCCGAACTGGCAACCGCGCACCCGATGCTCGACCTGTCCCTGCTGCGCCGCCCGACCTTCTCCGGGCTGCTCGGTGGCGCCGTGCTCTTCCAGGCGGGCGCGTTCGGCGGGTTCGTCTACATCTCGCTGTGGTTGCAGAACATCCTCGGCCTCAGCCCGATCCGCGGTGGTCTCGCGCTGATGCCGCTGGCGGTGGCGTCCTTCGTGGTGGCCGCGGCGGCCGGGAAGCACACCCACCGGTTCTCGCCCGCGCTGCTGGTCGGTGGCGGCCTGGTGCTGGTCGGTGTCGGCGCGGGCATCATGTGGCAGTCGGTGTCCGCGGGGTCGCACGCGTCCTCGCTGTACGCGGGGCTCGCGGTGATGGGTGTGGGCGTCGGCCTGTCGACGCCGGTGCTGGTCTCCACGGCCGTGGAGGCGGTGCCCCCGAACCGCGCGGGCATGGCGGGCGGCGCGGTCAACACCTTCCGCCAGCTCGGGATGAGCCTCGGAATCGCGCTGTTCGGCTCGATCTTCACGTCACGACTGCGGGACGTCACGCGTCACGGCGGCAGCGTGCGGGCCGGATACGCGTCCGGGTTGGACCGGATCTTCCTGGCGAGTGCGCTGGCCGCGCTGGCGGGCGGAGTGCTGGTCTTCCTCACGGTTCGCCACTCCCGGGGCGACGGGACCCCCCAGGGTGCCCCTGCCCCCGAGCCGCGGGACCTCGCGGTCGAGGGCGGCTTGTCACCCAGTTCCCCCCGCCCCTGACCTTGCACGGCCCCTCCCGGGTTGGCGGCCCCCCAGGGTGCCCCTGCCGCCGGGTCGCGGGACCTTGAGTAGGTGCGGTTCCCCGTGCTCCTTGCTGTCG
This sequence comes from Streptomyces sp. NPDC087270, assembly GCF_044744625.1. Taxonomy (NCBI): domain Bacteria; kingdom Bacillati; phylum Actinomycetota; class Actinomycetes; order Kitasatosporales; family Streptomycetaceae; genus Streptomyces; species Streptomyces sp. NPDC087270. Next base: position 253,294 of record NZ_JBIUYR010000002.1, on the reverse strand, counting down.
GCGTCCTTCCACGGAGCGAGCCGCACCAACCAGGGGCACGGGGCTGCGTCCGATGTGAGGCTCCGCCGCCTGGGCGCGACAGGCCACGGCGGACCGTAAGGATTCCGGGCACGGGCGGGCGGGGCAGCCCGGGTGGTCAAACGGTCAGCCGCTGCTGGATGCGGGTGCGGAGGGCCGCCGCCCGGGGATCGGAGAACGATTCAAGGCGCCTGAGCGCTTCGCTCCAGTGTGCCCGCGCGGCCTCGGGAGTATCGGCTTCGACTGCGGCGGCCAACTCGCCAAGTTCCACCGCGTGTTGCCACGTGTCCCCGAGCTCGGCGTGTACGGCCGCCGCCCGGCGGTGGAACTCGGCGGCCTCGTCCGCGCGGCCCGTGGCGCGGTACGTCCGACCGGTCCCGCGCCACGCCAGCGCTTCTCGGCTGCGGTCGCCGACGCGGCGGTGCAGCATGGCCGAGCGCTGGTAGGAGACGAGAGCATCACCGTACTCGCCGGCGGTCCGCTGGATGTCGCCGAGCGTGAGTAGCCAGTACGCCTCCAGGGTGCGGTCCCGCAGCGCCAGCGCGATGTCGAGTGCTTCGTCGATCGCCTGCCGGGCTTGGTCGGGTTCGCTCTGTTCGAGGTGGAGGGCGGCGGAGATGTTCAGGATGTTGCCGATGCTCTGCTGGTTGTTCAGCGCCCGGTGGGCGGCAAGCGCCCGACGGGTGGCCCTGGCGGCTTCGGGTAGGCGGCCTGCTTCCAGCCGGATTCTGGCCAGATTCGACAGGGCGATGGCCGCTCGCCGGGGTTCGTCCTGCTCGTTGAAGGCCGCGGCGGCCTGCTGGAAGTGCGCTTCGGCGACGTCGAGTCGGCGCGTGCGCAGATGGATCAGACCGATGAGGTTGAGCGACCTCGCCTCGTCCACGCGTGCATGGCGGGCCCGTGCGAGCGCCAGGGCCCGCTCGTGGCAGTCCAGGCTCTCGCCGAGGCGGTTGACCTGACGGTAGGACGTGCCCAGGAGCGTGAGGAGCCGGATCTGCGCGTCCGATTCGTTCGACCTCTCGGCGGCTTCCAGCCCTGCGCGGCCCGCGTCGATCCAGTCGGAGTAGGACGCCGACGGGGGCAGGGCGTTCCATTGCGCGATCGCGAGTTGCCAGGCCAGCGCGTCGAGTTCGGCCGACGCGGACGCGAGGACAAGGCGCCGTAAGGTCGCGTGTTCACGTTCGGACCAGTCGACGGCTGCGTTGAAGTCCGCGCATTCCAGGGGCGGCACGGTGGTCGCCGGTGCGGCGAGCGTCATGCGCGCTTCCGCCGGTCTGATCCACGCTCCCGCCGCGTCGGCGGTGTGCAGGTACCACTCCAGGACGCGGCGTAGTGCGCGGTCGCGCTGCTCGGGAGGTTCCTGCGTGTGGGCCTGATCGGCGGCGTAGGCGCGCAGGAGGTCGTGGAACTGGTAGCGGTCCGGGCCGGTCTGCTCCAGCAGGTGGGCGCCGACGAGGTCGTCGAGGGACTGCCGGGCGCGGCGCAGGGGGAGTTCGCCCAGGACGGCTGCCGGGTGCAGGCCGAATTCCGGGCCCGGGTGGAGGCCCAGGAGTCGGAAGAGCCGGGCGGCTGGTTCGGGCAGCGCGCGGTAGGACCAGGCGAAGACCGTCCGTACCGCGTCGGCCTCGCTCTCGCTGCCGGTGCTGAGCGTGTCCCACAGCGCCGATTCGTCGCGCAGGTCGGCGATGAGGTCGTCCAGCCGCAAGTGGGGGTGGCTTGCCGCGCGTTCGGCGGCGATCCGCAGGGCCAGCGGCAAGTGGGCGCAGAGCCGGGCCAGTTCGGCGAGTTTCGCCGGATCGTCGTCGGGCCGGTATCCGCTGGTGACCGCGCCCAGGAGAGCGACCGCCTCGCGTTCCGGGAGGGTGCCGAGGGTCAGGCGGTGGGCGCCGTCGCGTACGGCGAGGCCGGAGAGGCGGCTGCGGCTGGTCACGATGATCAGGCATCGCCCGCCGCCGGGCAGCAGGGGCCGTACCTGGGCGACCGTGGCGGCGTTGTCGAGGATGATCAGGACCCTGCGGTCGGCCAGCAGCGAGCGGTACAGGGCCGCGGCGTCGTCGGTGTCCTGCGGGATGTCCGCGGACGCGACGCCGAGGGCTCGCAGGAACCGGCGTAGGGCCTGGCCCGGGGTGAGGGGTTCGCCCGGGTCGTATCCACGGAGGTTGACGAAGAGTTGGCCCTCGGGGAAACGGTGCTTCACCTGGTGTGCCCAGTGCAGAACCAGCGAGGTCTTGCCGGCGCCGGCCGTGCCGGCCACCACGTGGACGGAGACCACGACCTGGCCGCCGTCGCGGGCGGAGAGAATCGCGTTCAACTGGCCCACTTCGCCGGTGCGGTTGACGAAGGCGGGCTCGTCCGCGGGGAGTTGGCGAGGGACGGGGTGGGACGGCTCACCCGCGGCGGCGGGGTGGAAGTGGATGTCGCCCGTGACGTTTCTGGCCTGCACCACGTCGCGGGTCCACCCGGAAAGGTCGTTCCGCGAGTCGCCCGGGCTGCTGCGGTCCCCTTCTGGTGTACCGATCGCCGACCCCGGCTTCAGGCCGCGGGCGGCGGCGGCAGGGGTGCGACCGCGCGGTGGAAGTACGAGGTCATGTCCTCCGCCGCCGCGTACAGGCTCCGCAGGTAGGCCGCCCAAGGAGTGACGATCGCGGCGTCGGTAAAGCGGACCGCGCCCTCGGTGGCACCCGCCTCGGTATAGAGCACGCGATAGAGGGTCCGGTCATCGAGAAGGGTCAACTCCGGTAGCGGAACGGCACTTTCAGCGCCGACGATGTCGCCCGAGGACACCACCCTGATCCGGTGTCCGTACTCCGCCCGCATCTGCAGCCAGTGCAGTTCCCACTGCACGTACGGTGTCAGCGGTTCTTCCACCACACGCAGGCGATGGAAGCGGTGGTTGCGGCTCGCGTCCTGCTCGGCAGCCGTGCGCACGGAGTCGCGGTCGGCCTCGAACAGCCTGAGCGCTTCGCCCCAGTCGCCGCGGCGGAGCGCGTCCCGGCTGGGGTCGACCTCCTCGAAGTGCTGGAGGCGCTCCAGTTTCCACGAGTCGCCGTCACGGATCGCCGCCCGGCGCTCCCGGAAGTCGGCCCGGTAGCCGGGAACGTCGAACCGTTCTCCCCGCTCGGTCGGGAGTGGGGGAGCGTCGAGGTCAAGCATCGGGAATATCCGCCTTGGCTGCGCTGAGCATGTTGCCGGGGACGACGACGAGCCGTTCGTCCGCGCCGAGCACGACACCGCTCGGCAGTCGCGAACCGTATGCGGCGGTGAGGTCCCGGCCGATCACGGCGATGTCGCCATTGTCGAGTTGCCAGATGTCCGGGCAGTCCTCGTCGTCCTTGGAGTTCCCCAACTCCGCCGCCGACCGCCCGAGCCTTCGCAGGAACGACGCGGACGGATCGGCTTCCCAAGCGCGGGACATGGCCTGCCTCCCAGCACCGTCATCATGACGGAAAGTCGTCACCATGCTACCGGGAGCACGCGTGCCGGCGCAGTGCTGCTTCCCGCCATCCGACGGCGCCGAGCGGGCCCGGGCCGCACTGGCGCAGCCGGCTGCTGGTGCTGGATGCTGGAGTGCGTCGCCCGCGTACGACGCGGAGTCGGCCACCGGGTGCGGGCGCGGAAACGATGCCTTCTCATGCGGTGTTGGTCCTGAACGCCTGGAACTCCCGCGTCTGCGGGTACGGAACTGCCTCGGTTCGGCGTCCTTGGGTCTCGCCATGATCCGGCCTCAAGATGCTCGGCGAGGACTGGAGGGGTCAACCCGATTCGGTTGCGGTTCGCGACAGTTGGCTTGGTCCCGCTCGATCACGTCCGCGTCGGTGCGTTCGGCCGTTGCCGGAGGCGAGCCCGGAAGACCGGGGCCCCGGGGGCCGAAGCAGGGCTCCCGGCAGTATCAGAACTGGTGGAGTGACGCTGTTTGCGCCGTTCGGGGTGGATGGGGCGTTATCCGAGGCGGGGGTGGGGCATCGTGGGGGAGCCGGCGCCGAGAGCGGCGTGGGGGAGTGAGTGGAAGGGACCTGACGATGACGGTGAAGATCCTTCTGGTGACCGGGGACGCTGCCGAATCCCTGGAAGTGCTCTACCCGTACCAGCGGTTGCAGGAAGAGGGCTACGCGGTGGAGATCGCCGCGCCGACCCGTAAAACGCTTCAGTTCGTGGTGCACGACTTCGTGGACGGCTTCGACACGTACACCGAGAAGCCCGGCTACACGTGGCCCGCGGACCTCGGCTTCGACGAGGTCGACCCGGCCGGGTACGCCGCGCTGGTGATCCCGGGCGGCAGGGCGCCGGAGTACCTGCGCAACGATCCGCGGCTGCGCCGGATCGTGGCCCACTTCTTCGAGGAGGGCAAGCCGGTCGCGCAGATCTGCCACGGCCCGCTGATCCCGGCCGCCACGGGGTCGCTCACCGGTCGTCGTACGGCGGCGTACCCGGCGCTGGAGCCGGACGTCGTGGCGGCCGGCGCGCAGTACGAGGACGGTGACGGCGTGGTCGACGGCCGGCTGGTCTCCGCGCGGGCCTGGCCCGACCATCCGGTGTGGATGCGGGAGTTCGTGGCGGTGCTGCGGAAGGTGGCCCCGGCTGCGTAGATCCGGCCGGCGGGGCGGCCCCTGCGGGTGGCAGGGGTCGCCACTGTCGCCGGTGCGCTTACACGTGCGTGGCCGGGTCGGTACGGACGGGGCGGCAGGCGGTGGTCACGCGCCCTCGTGCAGGACCGCGGTGATCAACTCCCGTTGGGCGGGGGTGAGTCCGGGGTCGGCGCAGCGGACTTCGCGGGTGTCGACCGTGAGGGTGTAGGTGAAGCCGTCGGGGACGGGGGCGCGCGGGTGGTCGCCCGGAGGGGTGAGGGCGGCTCGGGCGAGGGCTTCGAGGTGGGGGGCGTCGGGGTGGTCGGCGGTGTCGAGGGTGGCCCGCCGGGGGATGCCGGCGAACCCACCGGAGCGGACCACCTCGATACGCACGGGAGTTACGCCTCCTGGGTCTGCTCGCCGGGCTGCTGGCGCGGCAGTTCGGCCGAACCGGTGGAGCCGGAGGAGCCGGTGACGCCCACCGTGGTCCACGCGGACCGCACCGCCTGGTACTGCGCGCCCTCACCGTAACGCGCCTTCGCCGCCGCGGCCGTGGCCTCGGCGAAAGCGGCGAAGTCCGTGTCGGAGGCGAGCGAGCCGCCGGTGAGGGTGTCGTACCAGATCTGCCCGGCCTGCTCCCAGGCGTGCCCGCCGAGCGAGGCCGCGGCGAGGTAGAACGCGTGGTTGGGAATGCCGGAGTTGATGTGCACGCCGCCGTTGTCGTCCGGGCCCGAGACATAGCCGGCCATGGTGCCCGGCTGCGGGTCCTTGCCGAGGTGCGGGTCGTCGTAGGCGGTGCCCGGGGCCTTCATGGAGCGCAGCGCGACGCCGTGCACGCCGGGGGCGAGCAGCCCGGCGCCGATCAGCCAGTCCGCCTGGTCGGCGGTCTGCCCGAGCGTGAACTGCTTGATCAGGCTGCCGAAGACGTCGGAGATCGATTCGTTGAGCGCGCCGGACTGGTCCTGGTAGTCGAGGTTCGCGGTGAACTGGGTGACGCCGTGGGTCAGTTCGTGGCCGATGACGTCGATGGGGATGGTGAAGTCGAGGAAGATCTTGCCGTCTCCGTCGCCGAAGACCATCTGCTCGCCGTTCCAGAAGGCGTTGTTGTAGCCCTCCAGGTAGTGCACGCTGGCGGTCAGCGGCAGCCCGTGGCCGTCGATGGAGTGCCGGGCGTACGCCTTGAGGTAGGTCTCGAAGGTGGCGCCGAGCCCGTCGTAGGCGCGGTTGACGCTGGCGTCCCGGGACGGCTTCGCGCCCTCGGCGCGGACCTTGCGCCCGGGCAGGTCGTCCTTGTGTTTGGCGTCGTAGATCGTGCGCTGCGGCTGGTCGGCGGGCGCGGCCGGGGCGGCGGCGGACGGGGCGCCGCCGGGTGGTCCGACCACCGCGTTCAGCCGCCGCCGGGTCCGCTGCCGGGCGTCGTGCTCCAGGGTGTGGCGGGCAGTCGCGGACAGCTCCGGGTCGTCGGACCGGGCGAGGCGGTCCAGGATGTGCGGCGGCACGATCGTGCAGAAAACTCCCATGACCGGAATGTGTCAGCTCGGGCACTGTGTGTCACCGTTTTCCCGTTCACACCACGGAAAGGAGGGAATCGCGCGGACCGGGGTGGACGCCCCGGTCGTCTTGCATGCTGAGAGGAAGTACGCACCGGCTGCGACTTCCGTCCGCGGTTCGGCTAGGGTCGGTCTCATGCGTTTCGGGCTGCTTCTCCTTAGCTGCCGCGGCGAGGGCCTGTAGTCGTAGGCCGACCCCCTCCCCGCGGAGTTTGGGCGTTCCCAAGCCGTCGGCCGCCCCGAGCGGACCCCCGAGGAGAGCCACCCCCGATGAACTCGCAGCCCAGCAGCAACCGCGTCGGCCGTGCCACGCCCATCACCGCCGAGACCGTCACGCAGCGCGCGACCTCGATGCCGATCCACAAGTACGGGCGGTACGAGCAGGTCGACATCCCCGACCGCACCTGGCCCGACGCGCGCGTCACCAAGGCCCCCCGGTGGCTGTCCACCGACCTGCGCGACGGCAACCAGGCACTGATCGACCCGATGTCGCCGGCCCGCAAGCGGGAGATGTTCGACCTGCTGGTGCGGATGGGCTACAAGGAGATCGAGGTCGGCTTCCCCGCCTCCGGCCAGACCGACTTCGACTTCGTGCGCTCCATCATCGAGCAGGACGCGATCCCGGACGACGTGACGATCTCCGTCCTCACCCAGTCCCGCGAGGAACTGATCGAGCGGACCGTCCAGTCGCTGGTCGGCGCCCGCAAGGCGACCATCCACCTGTACAACGCGACGGCGCCGGTCTTCCGGCGGGTGGTCTTCCGCGGCAGCCGCGACCAGGTGCGGCAGATCGCGGTGGACGGCACCCGGCTGGTGGTGGAGTACGCCGACAAGATCCTCGGCCAGGACACGGTCTTCGGCTACCAGTACAGCCCGGAGATCTTCACCGACACCGAGCTGGACTTCGCGCTGGAGGTCTGCGAGGGCGTGATGGACGTCTGGCAGCCCGAGGACGGCCGCGAGATCATCCTGAACCTGCCGGCCACCGTCGAGCGCTCCACCCCCTCCACGCACGCCGACCGGTTCGAGTGGATGTCGCGGAACCTGTCCCGGCGCGAGTACGTATGCCTGTCGGTGCACCCGCACAACGACCGCGGCACCGCGGTGGCCGCCGCCGAGCTGGCGCTGATGGCCGGGGCGGACCGGATCGAGGGCTGCCTGTTCGGGCAGGGCGAGCGGACCGGCAACGTGGACCTGGTCACGCTGGGCATGAACCTGTTCAGCCAGGGCATCGACCCGCAGATCGACTTCTCGCAGATCGACGAGATCCGCCGCACCGCCGAGTACTGCAACCAGATGGAGATCCACCCGCGCCACCCCTACGCGGGCGACCTGGTCTACACGTCCTTCTCCGGCTCCCACCAGGACGCCATCAAGAAGGGCTTCGAGGCGATGGAGGCCGACGCGGCCGCCCAGGGCAAGACCGTCGACGAGATCGAGTGGGCGGTGCCCTACCTGCCGATCGACCCCAAGGACGTCGGCCGCTCCTACGAGGCAGTGATCCGGGTCAACTCGCAGTCCGGCAAGGGCGGCATCGCCTACGTGCTGAAGAACGACCACAAGCTGGACCTGCCGCGCCGGATGCAGATCGAGTTCTCGAAGATCATCCAGAACAAGACCGACACCGACGGCGGCGAGGTCACCCCGGCGCAGATCTGGTCGATCTTCCAGGACGAGTACCTGCCCACCCCGGAGCACGCCTGGGGCCGGATCGCGCTGCGCTCCGCCCAGACCTCCACCTCCAGCGACGGCACCGACGCGCTGACCGTGGGCGCCGAGGTGGACGGCGTGCCGACCACCCTGACCGGCACCGGCAACGGCCCGATCTCGGCGTTCTTCGACGCGCTGGCCGCCGTCGGCGTGGACGCCCGGCTGCTGGACTACTCCGAGCACACCCTCAGCGAGGGCGCGTCCGCGCAGGCCGCGTCGTACATCGAGTGCGCCATCGACGGCCGCGTGATGTGGGGCATCGGCGTCGACGCCAACACCACCCGCGCCTCGCTGCAGGCCGTCGTCTCCGCCGTCAACCGCGCGGCCCGCTGATCACCCGTCAATTCCGCGTGATCGCCGGCCGCCGTTCCGGTCGTCGTCCGGGTCCGTTCCGGTCCCGGCCCGACGCCCGTCAACGTACGGCCGGCGCTCACGCACCCGGGTGATTTCCCGCGGTCGGCCGATGTCCGCGCCCGGCTCGCGGCCACCGCGTTCCTACGGTGGCGGGCATGCCCCTGAAGCCCATGTCCAGAACGCGTACGTCCGTCGGGCGCCGTACCGCCCCGCGGCGCGCAAGACCCGCATCCGCGCTTCTCACGGCCGTGGCCGCCGCCCTGCTGGCCGCCGCCACGGCCGGGCCCGCCACCGCCCGCGCGGTGGACCCGGCGCCGCCCCCGCCCGTACCCACCCCCCAGCAGACCGCGCAGGCGCGGCCCGCCGGCGAGCAGGCGTCCGAGGTGCTGTCGCACGCCCACTGCGTGCTCACCCTGCACCGCGCGGACGCCCCCACCGCCCGCTGCGGCGCCGCCGCCGACACCCGTGAGGCCCGCTCCGGCACCCTGCTGATGACCTGGTACACCGGCGCCGCGTACACCGGCGGGGCCACCGACATCCGCAGTGACGCCGGGCGTTGCGACGCCGGCGGGGTGGGCGTCCTCGGCATCTCCGACAGCCTCGGCCGCAGTTGGGACCACGCGGTCTCGTCCTTCCGGGACTACGGCGGCTGCGCGGTCGTCGAGGGCTGGGATGGAGCCGGATACCGCGGCGAGACCCGTGTCTGGGTCGGCGACCAGCCCTACCTGGGCGCCGACTGGGACAACCGGATCTCCTCGCTCGTGGTGCACGGCTGAGCAGGAGGGCGGGCGGCATCCGCGGCATCCGCGGCATCCGCGAACCGGCCGAACCACCGGAATCAGCTGAACCGGCGGCACCGGCCGAACCAGCGGAAACGGCCGGGCCGTGCGCCGGACCACCCGCCGCAACGGCCACCGGAACACCCGCCCAGGTGAATTGCCCTCGTACGCGGTACTGACTGGACCTGTCCACTGTGGCTAACATCACGCTGTACGGCACCGTGGCCGCTGCGCACGTTCGGGCCGTTGCGGATGCGTACCGGGACGAGGACGGCCGGAGGGTGCGATGAGACTGGGGCCTATCTGGGGTGTGCGCACGGCCTGGCACACCGAGGACGACGGCGAGTTCTACTGCCCCGAGTGCGGCGGCGACCGCGCGTACCACCGCAGAACCGGCACCCGCAGGCTGACGGTGCTCAACGTGCCGCTGTTCGCCCGGGGTCCGGCCGGCACCGTCATCGAGTGCGCCGCCTGCCACCAGCAGTACGGCTCCGAGGTGCTGCTCTGCCCGACCACCACCCGCTTCGCCGCGATGCTGCGGGACGCGGTGCACACCATCGCGCTCGCGGTGCTCACCGCGGGCGGCGGCACCGCCAGGTCGACCCGCGAGGCCGCGGTGAGCGCGGTGCGCGCCGCGGGCTTCAGCGACTGCACCGAGGACCAACTCCTCGGCCTGCTCGCCGCGATCGTCGCCGACGAGGGCCGGTTCCGCCGCTCCGACGAGCTCGGTCCCGACTCCTTCGCCGAGGCCGTCGACGGCTGCGGCAGCTGGCTGTCGATCGAGCTGCACGAAGCGCTGGAGCCGCTCGCTGACCACCTCGCGCCCCAGGGCCGCGAGCGGGTTCTGCTCGAAGGCGCGCACATCGCGCTCGCCGACGGGCCCTACCTGCCCGCCGAGCGGGACGTGTTGGAGGCGATCGGCCGCTGCCTGTCGCTGCACACCGACCACATCGACCGCCTGCTGAAGGCGGCCGCGACCGCTGCGTGACGCCTGCCGCGGGCTTGGCCGTGTTGAGGACCGTCGGCCCGGCCCGCCCCGGTCGGCGGCACTGTGGTGACCATGCCGGTGGCGTTGCCACGGTTCGCGGTGGGGTTGGCGCTGGGGGTTGCGTCGGCTTGATGGTGGGCGGCAGTTTGCATGCCTGTGCTTGGTCGGCCCCGATGGTGGGCGAGATGGCGTCGTCACCGTTCGCGGTCGGCTCGGCCCCTCCGCTTGCGTCGGCCTGACGCTGGGCGGCGGCTTGTATGCCTGTGCTTGGTCGGCCTGATGCCGGGGGAGCCCGCCGGGGCCTGGGGACACGGGTGCGGCTACTCCCCGCGGAGTAGCGGGTCTGCGCCGGTCGCCCCGGGGAGTAGGGCGTTCTCGGCCGCGGGCCCGACGAGGGAGGCGCCGTCACGGCGGGAGGGTGGAGTACGCCGCCCGCTGTCACGGAGGATGTCCGCGTGCCCTCAGAATCCGCGCTGCTGTCGCTCTTCACGGCGGGCGTCTCCGGACCCCCGCGCCCGAAGGTCTCCCGGAACGACGTGGCGCTCGCCGCCCTGATCCTGGTGGACCAGACGGTCGTGGCCGCGGTGCTGCCCGAGGGGACCGGCAGCCACCGTCCGGACGCGCTCGGCTGGACCCTGCTGACCGCCAGCGCCGTGGTGCTGGTGTGGCGCCGCCGGACGCCGATGCTGTGCCTGCTGGGCATGGTGGGCGTCGTCGCGCTGTACCACTACCTCCAGTACATCCAGATCGCGCCGATCCCCTCCAGCATCGTCGCCCTGTACGCGCTGGCCGTCGCCGGGCCGCACCTGCGCACCGTGCTGACGGTGCCGGTGGTGGTCGGCGCGATGCTGGTCATCATGTCGACGGTCGGCAAGCAGCACGAGGCCGCAACGATGCTGCAGAGCGCCGGGTGGATTCTGGCGGTGCCGGCGGCCGGCGAGGGCGTGCGGGTGCACCGCAACTACGTGGCCGCGGTCACCGAGCGCGCGGAACGCGCCGAGCGCACCCGGGAGGAGGAGGCCGCCCGCCGGGTCGCCGAGGAACGGCTGCGGATCGCCCGCGACCTGCACGACCTGCTCGCGCACTCCATCACCCTGATCGGCGTCCAGACGTCGGTCGCCGCGCACGTCCTCGTCGCCGACCCCGACCGGCTCGACCGCACCGCGGTCGCCTCCGCGCTCGACGCCATCGCCGACACCTGCCGCGAGGCCCGCGCGGAACTGCGCACCACCCTGCGCGTGCTGCGCGCCGACGGCGACGGCCCCCTCCCGTCCCTGGCCGGCATCCCCACCCTCACCCGGGCCGCCGAGGCCACCGGCGCGAAGGTCCACCTCGTCCTCGACCTCGCAGGGTCCGAGGTGCCCGGTCAGGGGCGCCCCAGTGACCGGCCCGCCACCGGCAGGTGGTCCGGCGAGGGGCAGCGCGACCCAGGACCCGCGGTCCAGGCCGCCGCCTACCGCATCGTGCAGGAAGCCCTCACCAACGCCGTCCGCCACGGCGCCACCGCCCCCCGCATCACCGTCGCCGTACATCGCGAGGGCGACCGCCTGAGGCTGCGCATCGAGGACGACGGACCGCACGCCCGCCAGGCCCCGCCCCCGCACCGCACGGAAGGCTTCGGCATCGTGGGCATGCGCGAGCGGGCCCGCAGCGTCGGCGGCACCCTCACCGCGGGCCCCCGCACCGACGGCCCCGGCTTCGCCGTGCACGCGGAACTCCCGCTCACCCCGCCAGGGCAGCCGGAACCCAGCCCGCAGGAACCCACCCCGCAGGAACCGGCGGAGCCCCTCGCACCCCAGGGAGACCAGAGATGACCGAGCCCACGCCGATCCGGGTCCTGCTCGCCGACGACCAGAACCTGGTGCGCGCCGCGTTCGCGATGCTCGTCGAGTCCGCGCCGGACATGGTGGTGGTCGGCGAGGCGGGCAACGGCCTGGAAGCCGTCGAGATGGCACACGGCACCCGCGCGGACGTGGTCGTGATGGACATCCGCATGCCGGAGCTCGACGGCATCGAGGCGACCCGCAGGATCGCCGCCGACGACGACCTCGCGGGCGTGCGGGTGCTGGTGCTGACCACGTACGACGACGACGATCACGTGGTCTCCGCGCTGCGCGCGGGCGCGTCCGGCTTCATGGTCAAGGACACCCGGCCCGCCGAACTCCTGGACGCCATCCGCACGGTCGCCGCGGGTGACGCGCTGCTGTCGCCCGGCCCGACCGCCCGCCTGATCGCCCGGGTGCTGCGGCTGCCGGACCGCCCGCTGCCCAGCGCGCCCGGCCCGGCCCTGCTGGCCTGCCTCTCCGACCGGGAACGGGAGGTGCTCACCCTGGTCGCGCGCGGCCTGAACAACAACGAGGTCGGCGAGGCGCTGGGCCTGAGCCCGCTCACCGCGAAGACCCACGTCAGCCGGATCATGGGCAAGCTGGGCGCCCGCGACCGCGCCCAACTGGTCATCTCCGCCTACGAGTCGGGCCTGGTCGCGCCGGGCACGGAGCGCTGACGGCGAATCGTTCCCCCGGCCCGCGCCGCCGTAGGCGAGAATGGTCGGCATGAGTCTGTTCCGCGACGACGGCATCGTGCTGCGCACCCAGAAACTGGGCGAGGCGGACCGGATCATCACCCTGCTGACCCGCAGGAACGGCCGGGTGCGCGCGGTGGCCCGCGGGGTGCGGCGCACCAAGTCGAAGTTCGGCGCCCGGCTGGAGCCGTTCAGCCACGTCGACGTGCAGTTCTTCACCCGGGGCGGGGAGCTCGTCGGCCGCGGCCTGCCGCTGTGCACGCAGGGCGAGACCATCGCCCCGTACGGCGGCACCATCGTCACCGACTACGAGCGCTACACCGCGGGCACCGCCATGCTGGAGACCGCCGAGCGCTTCACCGACCACGAAGGGGAGCCGGCCGTGCAGCAGTATCTGCTGCTGGTCGGCGCGCTGCGCACCCTCGCCGCGGGCGAGCACGAGCCGCGGCTGGTGCTGGACGCCTTCCTGCTGCGCTCGCTCGCCGTCAACGGCTACGCGCCGAGTTTCGACGACTGCGCCCGGTGCGGAATGGCCGGGCCGAACCGGTTCTTTTCGGTCGGCGCGGGAGGAGTCGTCTGCGGCGAGTGCCGGGTGCCCGGAAGCGTCGTACCCTCACGGGAGGCACTGGAACTGCTCGGCGCGCTGCTGGGCGGTGACTGGGAGACCGCGGACGCCTGCGAGCCGCGCCACTGCCGTGAGGGCAGCGGGCTGGTGGCGGCCTACCTCCAGTGGCATCTGGAGCGCGGACTGCGGTCGCTGCGCTTCGTGGAGAAGTAGGCACCGCGCGGCGCCGTACCGCGACGCAGCGCACCGCACCGCACCAGCACGCACGACAACGCACCGCACTGCACTGCACCGCATGATCGACGACGACCTGCCACGACCTGTCGGGAGACGTACCACCATGGCACGACGCGGGATTCTCACCCGTCACCGGAAGACCTACCGCACGCCCGACGCCCACCCCTCCGGCGCGCATCCGCCGAAGATCCCGGGCGAGCTGGTCCCCAAGCACGTCGCCATCGTGATGGACGGCAACGGCCGGTGGGCGACCGAGCGCGGGCTGCCGCGTACCGAGGGCCACAAGGTCGGCGAGGGCGTCGTCCTCGAAGTGCTCAAGGGCTGCCTGGAGATGGGCGTCAAGAACCTGTCGCTGTACGCCTTCTCCACCGAGAACTGGAAGCGCTCGCCGGACGAGGTGCGCTTCCTGATGAACTTCAACCGCGACGTGATCCGCCGCCGCCGCGAGGAGATGAACGAACTCGGCATCCGCATCCGCTGGGTGGGCCGGATGCCGAAGATGTGGAAGTCCGTGGTGCACGAACTCCAGATCGCCCAGGAGCGGACGGTCGACAACGACGCGATGACGCTCTACTTCTGCCTGAACTACGGTGGCCGCGCCGAGATCGCCGACGCCGCGCAGGCGCTCGCCCGCGACGTCGCCTCGGGCCGGCTCGACCCGTCCAAGGTCAACGAGAAGACCTTCGCGAAGTACCTCTACTACCCCGACATGCCCGACGTGGACCTCTTCCTGCGGCCCAGCGGCGAGCAGCGCACCTCCAACTACCTGCTGTGGCAGAGCAGCTACGCGGAGATGGTCTTCCAGGACGTGCTCTGGCCGGACTTCGACCGCCGCGACCTGTGGCGGGCCTGCCTCGAATACGCCCAGCGCGACCGCCGCTTCGGCTCCGCCCAGGCGTAAGGGTCGCGCCCCCAAGAAGCGCGGGGAACCGCGCGAGCAACCACGACGGCGGGGCTGGGGCCCGCAGGCCCAGCCCCGCGGTGAGGTTTTCGGACCACCGGCCGGCCGTGGCTTGCCGCGCGGTTCCCCGCGCCCCTGGTGACGCGGGTCATCCGTTGCGGTGTCCCCCGCCCCGGGGAAGGGAACCGTTACCCCTGAAGGGCACCCCGGGGCGGTGGAAGCCCGGCGCAGCTGTCAGCAGCCGAGCAGGCGGCTGCCGAGGTACGCCTCGACCTGGTCCAGGGAGACCCGCTCCTGCTTCATCGTGTCGCGCTCGCGCACCGTGACTGCGTTGTCGTCGAGGGTGTCGAAGTCGACGGTGACGCAGAACGGCGTGCCGATCTCGTCCTGCCGGCGGTAGCGGCGGCCGATCGCGCCCGCGTCGTCGAACTCGATGTTCCAGTTCTTGCGCAGCGCGGTGGCCAGGCCCTTCGCCTTCGGGGAGAGCTGCGGGTTGCGGGAGAGCGGCAGCACCGCGACCTTGACGGGCGCCAGCCGCGGGTCGAGCCGCATGACGGTCCGCTTCTCCATGACGCCCTTGGCGTTGGGCGCCTCGTCCTCGTTGTAGGCGTCGAGCATGAACGCGAGCATCCCGCGGTTGACACCGGCCGCGGGCTCGATCACGTACGGGAACCAGCGCTCGCCGGCCTCCTGGTCGAAGTACGACAGGTCCTGGCCGGACGCCTTCGCGTGCGAGGACAGGTCGTAGTCGGTGCGGTTGGCGATGCCCTCGAGCTCGCTGAACTCCTGGCCGCCGAACTGGAAGCGGTACTCGATGTCGACGGTCCGGGTCGAGTAGTGGGAGCGCTTTTCCTTCGGGTGCTCCAGCCAGCGCATGTTCTCCTCACGCAGGCCGAGGCCGGTGTACCAGTTCCACCGCTCCTCCATCCAGTACTCGTGCCACTTCTCGTCCTCGCCCGGCTTGACGAAGAACTCCATCTCCATCTGCTCGAACTCGCGGGTGCGGAAGATGAAGTTGCCGGGCGTGATCTCGTTGCGGAACGACTTGCCCATCTGGGCGATGCCGAACGGCGGCTTGCGCCGGGCGGTGGTCTGCACCTGGGCGAAGTTCACGAAGATGCCCTGCGCGGTCTCGGGCCGCAGGTACGCCACCGAGCCGGCGTCCTGGGTCGGGCCGAGGTGGGTCTGGAGCATGCCGGAGAACTGCTTGGGCTCGGTGAAGGAGCCCTTGGTGCCGCAGTGCGGGCAGTTGATGTCGGCCAGGCCGTTCGCGGGAAGCTTGCCGTGCTTCGCCTCGTACGCCTCCTCCAGGTGGTCGGCGCGGTAGCGCTTGTGGCAGGAGGTGCACTCGGTGAGCGGGTCGGAGAAGGTGGCCACGTGGCCGGAGGCGACCCACACGTCGGGTGCGAGGATCACCGACGAGTCGAGTCCCACCACGTCGTCACGCGAAATCACCATGGAGCGCCACCACTGGCGCTTGATGTTCTCCTTGAGCTCGACGCCCAGCGGTCCGTAGTCCCAGGCGGCCTTGGAACCGCCGTAGATCTCACTGCTCGGGAAAACGAAGCCACGGCGCTTGCTCAGGCTGACGATGGTGTCGATCTTGTCGGCGGCCACGGTGCTCTCTTCAGTGCGACGGGGGGTTCAGTCGTCCCAGATTACCGGCGGGTGTGGGGCCCATATCAAATCCGTTCCCGCCCGCCGCCGCCCGGCGCGGTCCGGTTCGGCGGAGAGTGAGCAATAATTGACAATGGTTTCCACTTATCCGGACCGTGGTGATCGGGCCCGGGCTGGCACAATGGGCCGCCCGGACGGGTGCGCGAGACGTATCCGGGGGTGATCGAGAAGACCGGGAAGCCCGGGAAGACCGAGAAGGAGGCAATCGGTGGACAGCACCAAGCAGCCGGTGCGCGGCCGCTCCACCCGACAGCGCGCCGCGGTCGCGGCGGCCCTCGACGAGGTCGACGAGTTCCGCAGCGCGCAGGACCTGCACGACCTGCTCAAGCACCGCGGCGACTCGGTGGGCCTGACCACGGTCTACCGCACCCTCCAGTCCCTCGCCGACGCCGGCGAGGTCGATGTGCTGCGTACGGGCGACGGCGAGTCGGTCTACCGCCGCTGCTCCGGTGGCGGGCACCACCATCACCTGGTCTGCCGCGGCTGCGGCAAGGCGGTGGAGGTCGAGGGGCCGGCCGTCGAGAAGTGGGCCGAGTCGATCGCGGCCACCCACGGGTTCGTGGATGTCGCGCACACGATGGAGATCGTCGGGACCTGCGGGGAGTGTGCGGAGGGGGAGCGCCCCGGCGGGTCCGGCTGAGCGCGGCGCGGCGGGCGGCGCGGGCGGCGACTGGCGGCTTGGCGGGCTGTGGCCGACGGGCTGCGTGCTGTGGGCGGATCATCGGCCGACCGGATAATCGGTTGGCCGTCCGTTGCCACCGCGGAACACTGGCGCCGTGCCTTCCGACCCGCACCCGCACCCGTACAGCGACCCGCACATGGACCCGGACCCGTACAGCGACCCGGACCCGTACGTAGACGCCGCCGCGCTCTACGACCTGCTCAACCCGTGGGACCCCGACCTCTACCCGGGTGACCGCTTCTACGCCGGGCTGCTGGCGGCGGCGGGCTCGGTGCTGGACGTCGGCTGCGGTACGGGCGCGATGCTGCACCGGACGCGGGCCGACGGGCACCGGGGGCGGCTGGTCGGGCTGGACCCGGACCCTGACGCGCTGGCCCGGGCGCGGCGCCGTACGGACGTCGAGTGGGTCGAGGCGGCCGCGACCGGCGCGGCGGCCTGGGACGGGGAGTTCGACCTCGCGGTGATGACCGGGCACGCCTTCCAGTTCCTGGTGGCCGACGAGGAGATCCGCGCCTCGCTCGCGGCGGTCCGCGCCGCGCTGCGCCCCGGCGGGCGGTTCGCCTTCGAGACCCGGCACCCGCAGGCGCGGGCCTGGGAGGAGTGGAACCCGGCGAACGCCGCCGACGTCACCGGCCCGGGCGGCCGGCCCCTGCGGGTCTGGCACCAGGTGGAGTCCGTGGCGGGCGGCGTCGTCGCCTTCCACGGCACCACCGCCGCGCCCGACGGCACGGTGCTGCGGGTGGACCGGGCCGAGCTGCGCTTCCTCGATCCGGCCGCCCTCAACTCCCTGCTGGCCGAGGCCGGTTACGAGATCGAGGCGCAGTACGGCGACTGGGCCGGCGGACCGCTGGACGCCGCCAGCCGGGAGATCGTCACGGTCGCGCGGCGGCCGGCCGGACCGGCGTAGGGTCGGCCACCATGCGTGTACTCGTACTCGGCGGCACCTCGTTCGTGGGCCGCGCCATCGTCGACGCCGCCCTGGAGTCCGGGGCCGACGTGACCCTCTTCGGCCGGGGCCGGACCGGGGCGGAGCTGTTCCCGGGCGTGCCCCGGCTGCTCGGGGACCGGGACAGCGGGGACTACGCGGCGCTGGGGCAGGGCGGCTGGGACGCCGTGGCCGACGTCAGCGGGTATCTGCCGCGGC
This sequence comes from Streptomyces sp. NPDC087270, assembly GCF_044744625.1. Lineage (NCBI taxonomy): Bacteria > Bacillati > Actinomycetota > Actinomycetes > Kitasatosporales > Streptomycetaceae > Streptomyces > Streptomyces sp. NPDC087270. Next base: position 235,603 of record NZ_JBIUYR010000002.1, on the reverse strand, counting down.
ATGTCGGTCAGGCGATGGACGTGCTCGGCGACCGGGTCGGGCGGTACCTGTTCATCTCCAGCCACGCGGTGTACCGGCGCGAGGGCATCGCGCCCGGCTCCGACGAGGACACCCCGCGCCGCCCCGCGGTCCGCGACACCGAGGAGCTGAGCGAGGAGACGTACGGCCCGCTGAAGGTCGCCTGCGAGGACGACGTCACCGCGCGGTACGGCGCCCGGGCCACGATCGTGCGGCCCGGGAAGGTGGCCGGCCCCTACGACCGGTCCAGCGCGTTCACCTACTGGGTGCGGCGGGCCGCCCGCGGGGGCAGGGTCGCCGTGCCGGGCGACCCGCGCCAACCGGTGCAGGTGGTCGACTCCCGCGACCTCGCCCGGCTGGTGGTCCGGCTGATCGCCGACGACCGCCCCGGCGCCTTCCACGCGGTCGGCCCCGCCGAGCCGACCACCCTCGGCGGCCTCATCCACACCTGCGCCCGCATCGCCGGCACCGAGGTCGAACTCGTCCCCGTGCCGCCCTCCACCGCACCCCTCCCCGCGATGTTCCCGCTGATCCGCCCCAACTGGCCGACCCAGCAACGCGACCCCTCCCGCGCCCGCGCCGCCGGCCTGCCCGCCACCCCGCTGGCCACCACCGCCGCGGACGTCCTCGCCTGGGACCGGCAACGCGGCGAGCCCCCGCTGGAGTACACCTTCACCCCGGCACAGGAGCGCGCGGTCCTGTCCGCCCACGCCGAGCCCGCCCACCCCCCGGCCCCGCCGAACGCGCCCACGGCCGGCTGAGCACCCGCACCCGCGCCCGCACGTGTCCGTGGGCCGGGGCCGGGGGTCAGCGCTCGCTGTCGAGGTGCTGCATCTGGGCTTCGTCGTACCGGGTGCCGGAGGCGGCTCCGGGCGGGATCGCGGCCTCGATCGCGGCCAGTTCGGTGGCGTCGAGGGAGACGTCGAGGGCGCCCAGGGACTCGGCGAGGCGGTCGCGGCGGCGGGCGCCGATCAGCGGGACGATGTCGTCGCCGCGCGAGAGCACCCAGGCGATGGCGGCCTGCGCGACGGTGACGCCCTTGCCGTCGGCGACCTCGCGCAGGGCCTCGACCAGGGCGAGGTTGCGGTCGAGGCGGTCGCCGGAGAAGCGCGGGTAGCGGTTGCGGAAGTCGGTCGGGTCGATGCCGCGCTCCTTGGTCCAGTGGCCGCTGAGCAGGCCGCGGGAGAGCACCCCGTACGCCGTGATGCCGATGCCCAGTTCGCGGGCGGCGGGCAGGACGGCCTCCTCGATGCCCCGCGAGAAGAGGCTGTACTCGATCTGGAGGTCGCAGATCGGCGCGGTGGCCGCGGCTCGGCGCAGGGTGTCCGCGCCGACCTCGGACAGCCCGATGTGCCGCACCCGCCCGGCCTGGACCTCCTCGGCGATCGCGCCGACGGTCTCCTCGATCGGCACGTCCGGGTCGACCCGGGCGATCCGGTAGACGTCCACGTGGTCGGTGCCGAGCCGGTTGAGGGAGTACGCGAGGAAGTTCTTCACCGCGGCGGGCCGGCCGTCGTATCCGCTCCAGCCGCCGCCGGCGTCCCGCAGCGCGCCGAACTTGACGCTGATCGCGGCCTGTTCGCGGCTGCCGGGGCGGGCGCGCAGGGCGTCGCGGATCAGCAGCTCGTTGAGCCCCATGGCGTAGAAGTCGCCGGTGTCGAGCAGGGAGACGCCCGCGTCGAGGGCGGCGTGGATGGTGGCGGTGGACTCGGCGTCGTCGGTCGGGCCGTAGACCGCGGACATGCCCATGCAGCCCAGGCCGATGGCCGAGACGGTGGGGCCGGTGGCGCCGAGGGTGTGGGTGCGCATCGGGATCTCCTCGTGAGGACGGGTGGGGCGGGGGTGGGGTGGGACGGCACAGGGCGTACGGGCGGGGGGCTGGGCGTCACGCGGGGTGCGGCGGGGGAGCGCCGCTACGGGGGCGGGTCGGCGTCGGGCATTCCCTCACCGTCGCACGCGGGAAGCGGATCTTCCGTGCGTTCGCCTCGTCGCCGGGTGCCCGGCGTGTCCCCCGTTTCGAGGTCCGCACCGGCCCCGCCCCCGGCCCGCCCCCGCCCCGGCGTGGGACCGCGGGACCGCGGGAGGGGTGGGACTGGCGGGACTGGCAGGACTGGCGGGAAGCCCTCCGCTCACACCACCCTGCGCGGCAGCCGCAGGCTCAGCGCGACCGTCGCCGCCACCGCCACGAGCTGCGCGAGCAGCGTCCACACCAGCGCGTCCCGCACGCCGATCGACGTCGACAGGCTCAGGAACAGGGTGCCGAGCGTCGCGACGCCCAGCGCCAGCGCCGACTGCTGGGTGGTGGCCATCGCACCGCTGCCGACCCCGGCCTGCGCCGCGGGCACCTCGCTCAGCACGATCCGGAACACCACCGGCAGCACCAGGCCCTGCCCGAACCCGGTCACCGCCATGCCCGGTGCCAGCGCCCACACCCCCAGGTGCGGCCAGCCCCAGAGGAAGGTGGCGGCCAGGATCAGCAGGCCCGCGGCCTGGGTCAGCGACCCTGCGGTCACCGTGAGCCGTCCCCACCGCGCGACCATCCGCGGCCCGAGCAGCGAGGCGGCGAAGAACGCCGCGCACAGCGGGGCCAGCGCCGCGCCCGCCAGCAGCGCGCTGAACCTCAGCCCGTCCTGCATCGCCACCGCCACCACGAACATGAAGCCGCCGAAGCCCAGGCAGAACGGCACGATCAGCATCAGCCCGCTGCGCACGCTGTGGATACGGACCAGCGACGGCGGCAGCAGCGGGTTGCCGCCGGTGCGCTCGCCGCGCGTCTCCACCGCCACGAACGCGGCCGCGGTGAACGGCGACAGCGCCAGCAGCGCCCACGCCCACACCGGCCAGCCCGCCGCGCGGCCCTCGGTGAGCGGCAGCAGCAGCGCGACCAGCGTCACCGCGAGCAGCCCGGTGCCGGCCCGGTCGATCCGCGCCGGGTGCTGCGACCTGGTCTCCGGCACCGTGCGCAGCGCCAGGACGAACGCGACCGCGGCGACCGGCACGTTCACCAGGAAGATCGCCCGCCAGCCGCTGCCCGCGATGTCCGCGGAGACCAGCACACCGCCGAGCACCTGCCCGACCACGCTGGCTATGCCCGCGGTCGCGCCGTAGTAACTCAGCGCCTTGGCGCGGCTGCTGCCGGAGGTCGCGGACTGGATGGTGGCCAGCGCCTGCGGCAGCAGGAGCGCCGACGCGGCGCCCTGCGCGACCCGCGCGCCGACCAGGCTCCACGCGTTGGGCGCGAGTCCGCAGGCCAGCGAGGTCAGCGCGAACAGCGCCAGGCCCCACAGGAAGAGGTTGCGGCGGCCGAACATGTCGCCGAGCCGGCCGCCGAGCACGAGCAGCACGGCGTACGCGACGCCGTAGCCGGCGATCACCATCTCCAGCACCGCGGAGCCGGCGTTGAGGTCGCGGTCGATGGTGGGCAGGGCGACGTTGACGATGAAGAAGTCGACCATCGGGAGGGCGGCGCCCAGCAGGACGGTCAGCAGTCCGAGGGCGCTCAGGCCGGGGGAGGGGGCGGGGGTGGTGCCCGTGCCCGTGCCGGAGCTCTTGCCGGTGCCGGTGCCGGCGCTGTTGCCGTTGCCGGTGTGCCGGCCGGTGCCGAGGTGGGTGACCCGGGGTAGCACCTGGGCCCGGGATGTCAGGGTGTGTTCCATGCGTTCGGTCACCCGGCCAACGATGGACCTCTGCTCAGGGGGGTACCAGAGAGCGTTTATCCAGGTATGAGCACCACCTGGCAACGGTCTGCGGAGTGCGGCACGCTGGGAGCATGACACCGACCGCGCCAGGCGCCGCCCGTACGGTTTCCGCCCGTGTGGCCTCCGACCGCATGGCCGCAGGCCGTACGGTTTCCGGCCGCAAAGCCGTGGACCGCGTCGAGGCGGTGGACGCCGGGGTGGCCGCCGAGAGCCGCCGGCACGAACTCGCGTCGTTCCTGCGCAGCCGCCGGGAGCGGATCTCGCCGGAGCAGGTCGGCCTGCCGCCCGGCCGCCGCCGGCGCACGCCCGGGCTGCGCCGCGAGGAGGTCGCGCAGCTCGCCGCGGTCGGGGTGACCTGGTACACGTGGCTGGAGCAGGCCCGGGACATCCAGGTGTCCGGGCAGGTCGCCGACGCGATCGCCCGCGCGCTGATGCTGGACCGGATGGAGCGGAGCCACCTGTTCACGCTCGCCGGGGCCGCCGACCCGCATCCGGACCTGGACTGCCCGGGCATGTCCGCCACCGTGCGCGCCATGCTCGTCCAGCTCGAACCGCTGCCCGCCGCGGTCTTCAACAGCCGCTACGACATCATCGCCCACAACCGCACCTACGGGCGGCTGGTCGGCGACCTCGACCGGATGCCGCCCGAGGACCGCAACCTCATGTGGCTGGCCTTCACCGACCCGGTGTGGCGCGAAGGGATGCTGGACCGCGCGGAGAACATCCGGCTGATGGCCGCGAAGTTCCGCGCGTCCATGGCCCAGCACCTCGCCGAACCGGCCTGGAAGGCCCTGCTCAAACGGCTCCAGCAGGGGTCGCCGGAGTTCTGCGCGCTGTGGGAGCGGCACGAGGTGCTGGTCCAGCCCGACAGCCACGTCAAGCGCTACCTCAACCGCGATGTCGGCCTGCTCGCCTTCGACTTCACCCACCTGTGGCTCGGCCCGCGGCAGGGGTCGCGGCTGACCACGTACGTCCCGACCGACGCGACCACCCGCGAACGGCTGGACCGGCTGCACGCGTTGGTCCTCGCGGAGGAGGAGCGCAGCCGCCGGCCGCTGGCGGTGTGAACGAGCACCGACCCCCTGGGGCCTGGGCGTACGGCCGCCCCGCCGCCCTGGTGCGGGCGACGGGGCGGCACGGCGTGCTACGGCTCAGCGGTGGGCCCGCGGCTCAGCGGTGGTCGTTGCGGTGGTCGCCGGTGCGGTGATTGTCGGCGCGGTGGTCGCCAGTGCGATGGTCCCCGTTGCGGTGCTCCCCGTTGCGGTGGTCACCCGCGCGGTGGTCTCCGGCCCGCCCGCCGCGGTGCTCGTCGCGCTTGCCCCACGACTTGCTGGCGACCAGGTGCCCGCGGCTGTCGCGCAGGGTCGCGGTCTCGGTGGCGTGGGCCCACAGCAGGGTGCGGCTGTTCTGGTAGACGTCGCGCGTGGTGTTCCGGCCCGCGCCGGTGTGCACCCGTACGGACTTGTGGCCGGCCAGGGTGAGGTGGCTGAACCGGTAGACGTGGTGGTCGCTCGCGGACAGCGTCCATCCGTTCAGGTTGACCGCGTTGCGGCCGGTGTTGGCGACCGTGACCCACTCCGTGTCCAGCGCCCTGGCCGAGTGGGTGTCGCGCCCTGCGCTGTCGTGGTGGACCGCTCCCAGGACCACCGCGGAGCGCTGCGGGTGGTGGGCCGGCAGGTGCTGCCGACCGTCGGCGGCGGCGGCCGGCAGCGCCGCGGCGGCCAGCAGCGCGCCGGCGCCGATCGCGGCGGCGGTCATACGGGTGGCGATACGGGACATGTGTCCCCCTTCGTGCGGGTCCGGTACGGGACCGGGACGAGTGGTGCGGATACCCGGCGACCCGCCGGGCAACCTCACTGTGACCGCTTCACCACCCGTTGTGACGCATGATCGCCTCGCGTTACGGAATCCGGACATCTCGGTAACTCTTGCCTGTACCGGTCACCGTTCGGCCCGCTCGGGCGCGTCGCGCCCACCCCGCCCCCACCGACCCCAACCCCCGTGCCGACCAGCCCTCCCCGCCACCCCCGAGCCACCCCGAACACCCACTCGCCCCCACCCCCGTCCGAAGATAACGACGCCCTCACGTGGCACCCCTCTCGCGGACCGGGTGCGGCGAGGGCCACGGCCGGCAGGTTTCGCCGGCCCGCCCTCACATGCCGGCGGTCACCACGGATTCGCTCGTCCCGCTCTGCGGGGGCCGCAGCCGTACGACGTCGAACCCGGCGTCGGCCAGAACGAGGGCGATTCCGCGGACGGCTTCGCGGTCCTTCTCCCGGTCGGGCTCCGCGAGGGATTCCCATGGCACCAGGTCGGGATGGATGCGGCCGTCGTCGTCGCGCACGGGCCCGTACGACCAGCCCGCGGCCCGGCGTTCGGCGCTCCACCGCTCGTGCTCGTGCTCGGCCAGGGCCTCGACCTCCTCGGCCGCGAAGGCGAACGGCGCGGACGCGTCGTTGCGGAGAACCACGGTGCACCCCATGGCCGAGAGCTTCGCGCCGAAGTCCCGCACCTGGTAGCGATTGGCCTCGCGGAGGTTCTCGGGAAGGTCCTCCCAGGAGGACAGGGTGCCCGTGACCTCCACCCCGGCGGCACGCTCCGCCTTCCGCCGGGCCAGGTACCGCTCGTGAACCGAGCGCGCGATCATCTCCGTGAGGTCCTCGTCCATGGAACCGAGGCTGAAGGCGGCGTTCGTGGTGCCCCACAGCCTCAGTCGCCCGTCCATACCGTCCAGTGCCATGGCCGTTTCCTCTCCGTAGTCGAAAGCCGCGCCGTAACCGACGAGATCGTCGAAGCACACCACCACGCTGTCGGGGCGGGTCTGCCACAAGGCGGTGTCCGCCAGGGCCAGTCGCAGGGCTTCCCGCGGGTCGTCCTGGCACAGGTAGACACGCACGTGCGCCGCCCGACCGACAGCCGCCCGCGCCGCGACGGGCGGCGCGTCCTGGGAAGCCCGCAGCTCGCACGCCGAACGCAGGAAGGGAAATCGTCCGGTCATCTCCCCGACGATCCGGTCGGCCCCCTCCCCGACCAGAGTGATCCCCGGACGGTGCCCGTCAGGCAGTATCGGGGGCCACCTGCGGCGCGCCGACTCGATCACCAGGGCCCGGGCGAAGCCTCCGGTACCGACGACGATCAGTTCGTACGCGTCCTCGGCGGTGAGCGCGCGTTCCTCCTCGCGGGCCAGGGCCCTGGCGGCGAGCTCGTCCCGGTTGAAGAAGTCGAGGCGTACACGCTGCGATCCCCGACCGCTCCACCAGCGGGCCCGCAGCGCGTGGCACAGCTCCACGTCATCCATTTCGGCGTAGATGCGCAACTGGTCGGAGGCGGCGCCGTTGGCCGCGGCCAGGGCGACGGCCAGGTTGTGGGCGCTGTCGTCGCCGCATATGTAGACGGCCGCCGCGCCGCTCACTCCCGCCACCTTGAACGTCGCCGTGGAACGAGGGTCACCTGACACCCTGGTCGCGCCGCGCTCGGGATCGTCCGCGAGCGCGACGACATCGCCACCGGCGGATACCAGGGTCCGGGTGAGGACCTTCGCCGCCAGGCTGTCCCCGCACACGATGACATGTCCGCGCTTGCGCCGTACGCGGCGCTGGCGGATCTCCGCGGCGAACAACTGCCGCCCGGCCTCGAAGAACGCGTACGCGGTGGCGGCCGGTGCGACGAACCGCGCGACCTGCAAGGCCCACGGGAGATGCCCGCCCTGGCTGACACCGTCCGAGCTCAGGGCGAACAACTGGATGACGCAGTAGACGACTTCGAGCGTGTCATGGCGGGAGCCCGGCTGGGTCGCCAGCTGTTCCCGTAGACCGATGAACCCGGTGACGCAGGCGGTCACCACGGTGACGGCGAACCCTCCTCTGGCGATGGACAGGGAGGTCGCCCATCGACGCCAGTCCATCAGGAGGCCAGGAAGCGGGCGAATCGCGTGTAGGCGTCCTTGCCGTAGCGCAGGAACAGGTCCGGCTCGATCAGCTCCGCCTCCATCAGCAGCGGTGTTCCCTCCTGGCCGATGACGAAGTCGATCCGTGCGTAGGCCGCCGGTTCGGGGAGCGACGCCATGAGCTGGGCCGAGAAGTCCGCCATCCACGCTTCCGTCGAGACGGCCTGCACCTGACCCCCGTAGTGGTCCTGTACCCGGAACTCCCCGCGGGCCGGGATCTTGCGCACCACGTGGCTCAACTCACCGCCGAAGTGAACGGCCGAGTACTCTCCCTCGGACTCGACGGCGGGTTCGTACGCCTGGACCAGCAGTGCTCCTTGAGCCGAGCCTGCCTCGCCGGTCATGAAGTCGACCGCCGCGCGGGCGTCCTTCATCAGCCAGGTCCGCCGGCCGCCCGCGCCGATCACGGACTTCACCACCAGCCGGCCTGTTCCCAGCCGGTCCGTCAGCTCCTCGACCCGCGCGTCCGCACCCCGCGCGACGGTGACGGTGCGCGGGATGGGGATGCCCTGGTCCGCGAGTGCGCACAGGTAGCGCTTGTCGGCGTTCCAGCGGGTCAGCCGTGCGGAGTTGAGCAGTTGCCCGCTGTCGGCCGCGTCGATCCACTGGTCGAACCGGTCGATGTGTTCCGTGTAGTCCCACGGGGCGTGCAGCAGTATCCGGTCGAACCGCTGCCATGCGACGTTCGGGTCCGTCCACGGCCGCAGTTCGGCGCCGACACCCTGCGCGTGCAGGGCGTCCAGCAGGCCGGCGCTGTCCTCCATGCCGTTCGGGAGTCTGGAGGCGGTCACCAGTACGACACTCGATGCGTTCATGCCGACCTCTCGTCAGGGTGGACACCAGTGATCCCCCACAGCAGCAGGTGCATCGGGTCGGGCAGCTCCCGGTTGAAGTCGACCCATTGCATGTTCCTCAGCAGCACGGGTACCTCGGGCTGAGCGGCGCCGGCCAGCAGCACGGGTATGACGGGACACCGTCGTCCCAGGAACTCCTGGAGCACGTACCAGACCTCATCGCGCTGCCAGGGGCCGACGCCGCTGGGCCCGATCAGGACCGCGGCACAGGGCATCGTCTCCAGCTGGTCCTGGATCGCGACGATCCAGGGGGTGCCCGGAGAGGTCTCCCACAGGTCGAGCCACGGACGGATGCCGTGCTCGCGCAGCCGTTGCGAAAGGCGGGCGGCCGCGTCCTGATCGGCGTGGCTGTAGGAGACGAAGACGTCGTACAGGCGGCGCTTCTCCTTCAGCGCCACATCCGCCGACCGCAGCATCTGCGTCCGCGTCCGCGAGGCCGACGTTTCGATGGCCCGTACCTCGGGGGTCCGTTCCGGCGAGACCGGCTTCTGCGTGAAGTCGATCCGCGTGTCGCAGACACCGCAGGTGATCCAGTCGAAGCCGCGCTCACGGCGTCGGCGTACCTGCTCCGGCCCGATGCCGGTCGTACAGGAGGGGCAGACGACGGTCTGGACGCTGTCCACCGCGCCGCCCACGGCCACCCGGCTCAACTGGGAGCGGCACAGCTCCTCGAACAGTCCGCGCTCCGTGGTGGTCGCCGCCGCGTCGTGCCGGACGTCCACCTGCACCATGCCGCCGGCGTTCGGACGCACCCGGACCCACGAGGCCGATCCCGATGCCCGCCGGAACCGCGCGACGTGTGACCACAGCGCGCACTCGTCGAACAGGCCCGAGTACTCCAGGCCCGCGATCAGCGACGCGTGGACGTGGTCCGCGAGCGCACGGGCCCGGAACCCGGTCCGTCCGGCCAGCCGCTCCCAGGCCAGCTCGTCGTGCGTTCTGCGCACCGCGCTGGGGAAGCGCAGCAGCCCGTGGGCCGCGTCCCGGACCACCGCGCCGGAGTTGAGGAGTTCCTGGACGGCGGCGTGAACGATGTCCTCCTCATGACGGCGATCAGCCACCCGGTCCTTGTCCAGCAGCGGCACCCGGCCGGCCAGCACCTCGTCCTCCGACAGCGTGCCGTCGCCCTCGGGTACGCGCTGGGCGGCGATCACCAGCATCGACGCGTAGGAACCGACCAGCGTCGGCTTCAGCAGCACGAGGTCGCCGAAGCGGAGCCGGTGGACCAGCCCCTCGGCGTCCAGGTTCGACAGCAGCGCCCGGAACTCCGTCAGCGCCGGCTCGGGTACGCCGTTGCGCGTGCAGGCCCGGCAGAACTCGCGGAACAGCGTGCGGGTCTGCTCCATGATCCGACCGGTCGAGGTCTGCTGGAGGATGAACGCGCGCAGTTGCTGGAACTGGCTGTTGGAGGTCAGCGTCGGCACCTCGGACCAGTCGATCGCGCCGAGGATCAGCTCCCGCAGTTCGCCGATGTTCACGCCTTCGCGGGCGCTGGTCTCCAACGTGCCGACGTGGGATTCGACTTCCCTCTCCCAGTCGTCGGCGAGGGACTGGAGGCCCACGCTTCCGCGGTCGGTGCGCGCCACGACGACGACCCGCTTCGGGCCCGCGGCGCCCGGGGGCGTACCGAGCCTCAGCAGCGTCTCCCACTCGCGGATCTCGCTCAGGGGGTCCACGGCGTTCCGGTTGTCGAGCACCAGGAGCGCGATCGCGATGTCGGTCGCCTCGGACTGCTGCATCAGGCGGTACACCGACTGCCCGGCGAAGTCCCACAGGAACACCTCGCGAACGACCGTCCCCTGCTGGTCCAGGCCGATGTGGCGATCCATCAGGGAGACCTGCGTCCCATGGGTGGACTCGGTGGCCTGGAACTCCTTGCCGCACAGGGCGCGGCTCAGCGCGGTCTTGCCGACGCCGGTGTTCCCCAGCACCGCCACGCGGCAGTTCGCGTAGCGCGAGGACGCCGACTCGGTGGTCAGCTCCTCCACCAGCGCGCTGTCGTAGGAGCGCAGGCCGATGGCCCGGTCGGCTTCGCCGGTGCTGGCCAGATACGGAAGGCTCGGGTGGAACCGGGAACTTCCGTACCAGTGGTGGTGGTCGGCGACGTCCGTGAGAAGTTCCAGCAGTTCGAAGGTGTCGGCCCGGTAGACCCACAGGTTCGTCGCGTCGTCCTGCACGGCCAGCAGCTTGCCGTCGTCGGACAGCGAGAGATCGTGCGGTACCCCGCTGAAGCCCTGGATCGTGTGCAGCAGCCGCAGATCCCGTCGGTCCCACACCCGTACGGTTCCGTCGCTGGCGGCCGTGAACAGCGAAGCCGCGGTCGGACTGCCGAGGACGCGGATGACGAAGCCCTGATGCGCGGTGATCTCGGCGGCCATCGCACCGCTGTCCGGGTTCCAGGAACGTACCCTGCCGTCACGTCCGCCCGTGTGGACGAGGCCGTCGTCGCCGCTCCAGTAGGCGTCCTCGATCCGCCCTTCGTGGGCGGCGATGGTGCGCTGCATCTGCCCGGTCCGGGCGTTCCAGGTCCGGAGGGTTCCGTCGTAGCTGGCGGAGAAGAGCCAGGCGTCGTCCGTTCCCCAACCGACCGCGTGTACGTCGTCGGTGTGACCGCTCAGGGTGAGAGCTTCCGTGCCGGAGCGCACATCCAGGACGTGCACGGTGTTGTCGCGGCCGGCGACCGCCAGCCTGCGGCCGTCCGCGGACCACGCCGACGTCCATAACGCCTTCGGAGACACCTTGGTCTCCTTGGTCACCTGGCCGTCGAGGCCGACCAGGCGTACCACTCCCGACTGGGTCGGCACGGCGAGCACCTCGCCGTCCGGCGACCAGGCGACCCGGGTGATCACCTCGCCCCCGAAGGTCAGCGACCACCGCCGCTCGAACCGGCCCGGCCCGTCGGTCTCTGTTCCGTCCTCGCCCTGCACGTCCCGCCCCCAGAACCCTTGTTGTCGTCGGATCAGTACTCGCGGGCTGTGCGCACTGCGAGACGCGGCAGTCGTCCCTGCTGCAGAGCTTCCCAGCACGCGGCGAAATCAGTCACCACGTCCGACTCGGCGGTGATCCCCGCGGAATGCGAGGTGATCACCGTGCGCGGCAGGGACCAGCACGCCGCATCGGGCCCGGCCGGTTCCTCGGCGAGTACGTCGAGTACGGCCCGGCCGACGGCGCCGTCTTCCAAAGCGGCGGCCAGAGCTGTCATGTCGACGGTTCCTCCCCTGCCCACATTCATGAATGTGGCGCCCGCCATGGAGGCGAACATTCCGGCGTCGAAGAAATCTTCGGTTGCCGATGTCAGGGGCAGTGTCGAGACCACCCACCGCGCCGTCGGCAGGACTTCACGCACCTGCGTGCCGGTCACCACGCGGTCGAATCCGGCTTCGGCGCGCTGCCGGGTCGCCACGCCCACGGTCCGCACGCCGCAGTTCCGGAGCGCCCCGCTGACGGCCGTTCCGATCGCTCCCACCCCGAACACCACCGCTGTCTGCCCGCCGGCCAGTTGCGTGGGCCGCCGCTGCCACACCCGCTTCCGGTGCTGGTCGAGGTAGCCGGGAACGTCCTGGCAGTCGGCCAGCACCCACGCCAGCACGTACTGGCCGATGCGTTCCCCCATCCCGCCGACGGTGCGGGTGAGCAGGGCGCCGTGCGGCCACCGCCCGCCACGGAGCACCGTGTCCACGCCGGCGTTGGTGCTGTGGAACCACAGAAGCCGCTCATCGCGCAGGCCCGGCGGAAGGTTCGGGCCCACGTACACCAAGGGCCCGCCGTCGGGCCGAGCAGAGCCGGCGGCGGTATCCGCGCGTCGCTGAACAGCTCGCCCGACGACTCTTTCCAAGGCGCGGACCAGTTCAGCGGAGAGAGCCTCGTCGGCGATCACCCGTGCGGAAGAAAGGGCATGGGACAGCGCTTCCGCGTCAATGTCCTCGACCGACCTGGGATTCCCTTCCGAGGCGCCCAATCACCCTTCCCCCTGTTCCGGTCCGCTGCGCGACTGACGCAGGTATATCCGACCCCGCTTCCTTCCGCCATCGTATTGTTCGCGCGGGCTCGACGGCCCGGACATGACGGAGAAGGGAAGCGGCGCGGTGTCCCAACCCCCGGGCATGCCCGGGGGCGGCGCCTCCGCACGAAGCGCCGCCCCCGGGGGTGAGGGGCCGGGTCCGGGGGTGCCGGGCGGTGAGGGTTGGGGCCCCAGGGCAAGGGCCGCCGCCGGCGGGCCGGACCCGGCCCCGGTTCAGTTGGTCAACGGGCCGCCGCCCGGCCCGCTTCGAGACGGGCCACCGGGATGCGGAAGGGCGAGCAGGAGACGTAGTCGAGGCCGACCCGGTGGAAGAAGTGCACCGACTCCGGGTCGCCGCCGTGCTCGCCGCAGACGCCGAGCTTGAGGCCCGGGCGGACCGCGCGGCCCGCCTCGGCGGCGGAGCGGACCAGCGCGCCCACCCCGTCGACGTCGATCGTCTCGAACGGGGAGACGCCGAAGATGCCCTTCTCCAGGTAGGCGGTGAAGAACGACGCCTCCACGTCGTCACGGGAGAAGCCCCACACCGTCTGGGTGAGGTCGTTGGTGCCGAAGGAGAAGAACTCGGCGGCCTCCGCGATCTGGCCGGCGGTCAGCGCGGCCCGCGGCAGCTCGATCATGGTGCCGATGGAGAGCTTGAGGTCCGTGCCGGTGGCCGCCTCCACCTCGGCGATCACCGCGTCGGCCTCCTCCCGGACGAGTTCGAGCTCCTGCACGGTGCCGACCAGCGGGACCATGATCTCCGGGCGCGGGTCGCCCTTGACCGAGCGGCGGTGCGCGGCGGCCTCGGCGATCGCGCGCACCTGCATCGCGAACAGCCCGGGGATGACCAGGCCGAGCCGCACCCCGCGCAGCCCCAGCATCGGGTTCTGCTCGTGCAGCTTGTGCACGGCCTGCAGCAGCCGCAGGTCGTTCTCGTTCTCGTCCTTGCGGGCCTCGGCGAGCGCGACCCGCACCGACAACTCCGTGATGTCGGGCAGGAACTCGTGCAGTGGCGGGTCCAACAGCCGTACGGTGACCGGCAGTCCGTCCATCGCCTCGAACAGCTCCACGAAGTCGGCCTTCTGCAGCGGCAGCAGCGCGCCCAGCGCCTCCTCCCGCTCGGCGTCGGTGTCGGCCAGCACCAGCCGTTCCACCAACTCCCGCCGCTCGCCCAGGAACATGTGCTCGGTGCGGCACAGCCCGATGCCCTGCGCGCCGAACCGCCGGGCCCGCGAAGCGTCTTCGGCGTTGTCGGCGTTGGCCCGCACCCGCAGCCGCCGCACCCGGTCGGCGTACGCCATCACCCGGTGCACCGCCTGCACGAGTTCGTCGGCCTCCTCGGCGCCGGCGTGCATCCGGCCCTCGAAGTACTCGACCACCGGCGACGGCACCACCGGCACCTCCCCGACGTACACCTTCCCCGAGGACCCGTCGATCGAGATGAGGTCGCCCTCCTCTATCACCACGCCACCGGGCGCGGTCAGCCGCCGCCGCTTGGTGTCGACCTCCAGCTCCTCCGCGCCGCACACGCAGGTCTTGCCCATCCCGCGCGCCACCACCGCCGCGTGCGAGGTCTTGCCGCCGCGCGAGGTGAGGATGCCCTCGGCGGCGATCATGCCGTTGAGGTCGTCCGGGTTGGTCTCGCGTCGGATCAGGATGACCCGCTCCCCGGACCGCGACCACTTCACCGCGGTGTACGAGTCGAAGACCGCCTTCCCGACGGCCGCGCCCGGCGAGGCGGCGATGCCCCAGCCGATCCGCTGGAACCTGGCGCCGACGGTCGCGGAGTCCTCGAACCGGGGGAACATCAACTGGGCGAGCTGCGCCCCGTTGACCCGCTGCAACGCCTCGGCCTCGTCGATCAGCCCCTGGTCCACCAGTTGCGTGGCGATCCGGAAGGCGGCGGCCGCGGTCCGCTTGCCGACCCGGGTCTGCAGCATCCACAGGTGCCCGCGCTCGATGGTGAACTCGATGTCGCACAGGTCCTTGTAGTGCGTCTCCAGCGTCTCCATGATCTTCATCAGCTCGTCGTACGACGCCTTGTCGATCGACTCCAGGTCGGCGAGCGGCACGGTGTTGCGGATGCCGGCCACCACGTCCTCGCCCTGCGCGTTCTGCAGGTAGTCGCCGTAGACGCCCTGCTGGCCGCTGGCCGGGTCGCGGGTGAAGGCCACCCCGGTGCCGGAGTCGGGGCCGAGGTTGCCGAAGACCATCGAGCAGACGTTGACGGCCGTGCCGAGGTCGCCGGGGATGCGCTCCTGGCGGCGGTAGAGCTTGGCCCGCTCGGTGTTCCAGGAGTCGAAGACCGCCCGGATCGCCAGGTCCATCTGCTCGCGCGGCTCCTGCGGGAAGTCCCGCCCGGCCTGCCTGGCGACGATCGCCTTGAACTCGTCGACGAGCTGCCGCAGGTCGGCGGCGTCGAGCCCGAGGTCGCTGTCGGCGCCCTTGGCCCGCTTGGCCTCCTCCAGCGCCTCCTCGAAGAGGTCGCCGTCCACCCCGAGCACGGTCTTGCCGAACATCTGCACCAGACGCCGGTAGGAGTCCCAGGCGAACCGCTCGTCACCGCCGGCCTGCGCGGCCAGGCCGGCCACCGACGCGTCCGACAGCCCGATGTTCAGGACGGTGTCCATCATCCCGGGCATGGAGAACTTCGCCCCGGAACGCACCGACACCAGCAGCGGGTTGTCCTGCTGGCCGAGCGTGCGGCCCATCCGCTGCTCCAGCGCGTCGAGGTGCGCACTCACCTCGTCGCGGAGCGCGGCCGGTTCCGCGCCGGACTCCAGGTAGACCTTGCACGCCTCGGTGGTGATGGTGAAGCCCGGAGGGACGGGCAGACCGAGGTTGGTCATCTCGGCGAGGTTCGCACCTTTCCCGCCGAGCAGGTCCTTGAGGTCCTTGTTGCCCTCTGTGAAGTCGTAGACGTACTTGCGCTTCTTCTCGCGTGTCGACACGGGTCCGTTGACTCCTCGCGTCCTGGATGCCCTGACGGCGGGGAGCGTACCCATCTCGAAGGTGCCCAAGTATGTCCATCACCACGACACACGGGTGTAACCGCTCGTCTGCCGTCTAATCCAAAGTGCGCGGCCGTCCCTCGGGGCCGGGCCCTCCGTTCACGAGTCGAACGGAAGACCTCGCAGCGCGAGGTGCGGCGGGCGGTTCGCGTACGCAGGGTGACGGGTGCGGTGGGTGGGTGTACGCAACCGGGGTGGCACTGAGTGCCGAGCATTCGAGAAGTAGGGCGCTCTGATGTGCGCTCATTTGAGCGCAGTGGGTATCAGGCGTGGCGGGAATCACGCGTTCCGGGTGCCCGGTGTCTCATCTGTTGGACGTACGCGGAGTACGCAGGGGAGGAGGCGGGTGCGTGCCGCGCGAGGTGCGGGTGCCTGCCGCCGCGCGAGGTGCGGGGCGGCGGCAGGCACCGGGACGGGCCGGGGGTTCGCCGGGGGTTCGCCGGGGGGAGTTGGGGGGCGTTGGGGGGCGCCGCTCAGCGGGTGAAGGAGAGCAGCTGGGCGGCGGACGGGGTCCGGTCGCCGCCCTTCGCGGTGCTGTTGTCCCAGCCGCGCTGCGGCGAGGTGGTCACGGCGCCCGCGGTCATGCTGAGCGCCAGCCCGCTGTACCGGTTGACCAGGCGGAAGCCGCCCGACGTCGTCTTCTGGACGCTCCACTGCCGGCCGACGGCGGGGGCCGAGCCGGGCGTGCCGACGGTGACCGGGGCGCCCCAGGCGCGTCCGGCGTCGCCGGTCCCCACCCCGAGGACCTGGCCGGTCGCGGCGTTGGCCACGGTGTAGAAGCCGTCGCCGGTGGCGGTGAAGGTCCAGTGCTGGTCGGCGGCGCGGGAGGAGGAGGTGGTCGTCAGCGAGGTGCCGCTCTGCTTGAGGAACCGGCCGTTGCCCGCGGTGATCTGCGTGGCGCCCGTGACCGGCGCCGCCGGCAGCAGGGAGGACGAGGTCGGTGCCAGGGTGACGTCGACGTACTCGCCCTGGCTGTCGCCGGAGCACTCGAAGGCGCAGTACGAGCGGAAGGTCCTGCCGACCACCGTGGAGCTGGTCTTGTTGGCGGGGTCCAGGAACCAGCGGTACCACGCGCCGTTGGTGTCGCTGGTGACCAGGCCGAGGTCGACCCACTTCTCGCCGGCCAGGCTGTCGGTGGCGTAGACGTGCAGCGGGGTGTCGACGCCGGTGTTCTGGGCGACGTTGTTCTGCGGGGTGGCGATGTACTTGCCGAGGTAGGCGTCCCAGGCGACGTTCATGACGGCCAGTTGGGAGTTGTCCGGCAGGGTGCCGGCGCTGACCTGGGCGGCGGTGCTGCCGGCGGTGGCGGGGTGGTAGTCGTCTCCGGCGTCGATGTATCCGGGGCCGCCGCCGTCCGCGGGGACGATGTCGCTCTCGGCGCCCCCGACGCCGGGGGACTGCCAGGCGCCGTCGTACCACTTCTGCCAGGACGAGCCGGCCATCTTCTGCGAGAGGGGGGCGCGTGCGGCGTGCTCCTCCCAGATGGACCCGCCGCCGGACTTGTTGAGGGTGCGGGAGGCGTAGAAGACGTAGAAGTAGCCGGAGGCGTAGTCGACGAACATGCGCTGGTCGCCGTCGCCGTAGGAGTAGGTCTGTTGCGGGAAGGCGGCCGTGTCGCCCCGCTGGGTGCTGTACGGCGAGGTGATGGCGTGGCCCTGGATCGCCCAGGTGGCGCCGTGGTCCTTGGAGACGGCGTAGTCGATCCCGTCGTAGTGCATGCCGTCGCCGAAGGGGCTGGGCGTGAACTCGTTGTGGACCAGGCCGTACCACCAGCCGGTGTCGGGGTCGACCCATACGCCGCTCAGGTCGCAGTAGTTGCGCTCCGCGTATCCGGCGAGGTCGGCCGTGTCGTAGCTGGCCGACGTGCCGGTCGGGCTGTTGTTGCAGCGCCAGGTGGTGTCGTCGTTGCGGTCGGCGCTGTTGGCGGGGTTGACCGCGGTGTCGATCGACGCGTCGGAGGAGTGGTCGAAGTCGGCGCCGGTGTAGAACTTCCACTGCCGGGAGTCGGTCGGCCCGTACAGGGAGTGGGCCTGGGTGTAGTAGAAGCTGCCGTCCTGGTCGGTGAAGACGGACGCGGGGGTGTCGTCGGAGCGGTCGTACGGGACGGGGGCGGCCCCGGACAGGGTGTACCCCGAGGCCGGTGCGGCGGGCGCGGACCACTGCTCGGTGCTCTGGGCGGGGTCGCAGGGCTCCAGGCCGACGCGCGCGTGGTCCTCGATCGAACCTCCTTGCACGGCAAGGCACTTGGCGGATCTGGCGCTGTAGAGCGTGCCGTCGGGCAGGTGCCGGAAGCCCTGCTGCGGGGCGCCGGCGACGCAGTCGTAGAGCTGGACGAGGGCGCCGTCGGCGTTCGAGGCGCCGGTGACGTCCAGGCATTTCGTGGTGCTGCCGATGGTCACGGTGAGGGCGCCGTCGGCCTGCCAGGTCCAGTTCTGCGCCGCCGAGCCGTTGCAGGTGAACACCTGGACGGCCGAGCCGTTGCCGGTGCCGAAGTCCGCGTCGTCCAGGCACTTTCCGCCGATGGTGATCGGCCCCGCGCCGGCCGCCGCCGCGGACGTCGGACTCACCAGCCCGGTCACCGCCAGCCCGGCCACGAGGACCCCCGACAGGGTTCCGGTCAGTGCTGTCCTCCGGCGTCCCGCCGTGGCGGATCGGGATCTGCTGGGTGGCATGGGTTTGCCTCCGTAGGGCGAGGGGACTGCGGGGTGGGCCGCCGAGGGCGGCAGGTGTCGTGAACGCCGCGCGCGAGGGCGTCCATAACTTAAGACGCTTAATTTAAGGGGCCTTAGAAGGTTGGGATGCCGCTCCGGTCCTGTCAAGAGGGCTGCGGAGGGCCGCCGTTGGCAATCTCGGGGCTGCCGCACCCCTTGACAGGGGTGCGCCGCCGAGCCAGCCTTAAGGCGTCTTAAGTAAAGACATCTAAGAAATTGGAGCCCCGGTGAGTGATGCGAGGACGGCCAAGGGACAGCGCCCGCCCAGGGGGCTGTTCGCTCTGCCGCCCGTTCCGCGCAGACGGGCCGAGCGCACGAAGGCGCAGACCCAGGACAGCCGAGCCCACAACCGCTCGCTGGTCCTGACGACCCTGTACCGCCAGGGCGCGATGAGCCGGGCGGACCTGACCCGCGAGTCCGGGCTGACGGCGCCGACGATCTCGGCGCTGGTCGCGGAGTTGGAGACGGACGGCCTGGTGGCGTACGCGGAGCGGCCGGTGGAGAGCGGCCCGCGGCGCGGCAAGCCGTCCCCGCTGGTGGAGATCCAGGACGGCAGCAGGAGCGCCGTCGTGCTGGACCTCTCGCCGGACGGCCACTTCTCCGGAGCGGTCACGGATCTGCGCGGGAGGGTGGTGGCCCGGGCCAGGACCGACATCGGGGACGCCGTCGGCGCGGCGGCCTGGGACCTGGTCGCCGAACTGGCCGCCCGGTTGGTGGACGCGGCCCCGAGCCGGGTGCTCGGCCTGGGCGTGGCCACGCCCGGCACCGTGGACGACCGGGGAGTCATCCGCCATGCGGCGCACCTGGGTTGGCAGGGCCTGCCGATGGCCGCACGGCTCACCGAGCGGTTCGGTGTCCCGGCGTACGTCGGCAACGACGCGAACGCCGCCGCGCTGGCGGTGCTCCATCTGCGAGAGGCGCGCTCGCTGAACCTGATGGTGATCCTGACCGAACACGGGGTCGGCGCGGGGCTGGTGGTGGACGGCCAGCTGGTGGAGGGGGAGCAGTTCGCCGCGGGGGAGATCGGGCACGTCACGGTCGATCCGGCCGGAGCCTTGTGCATCTGCGGCCGCCGCGGGTGCCTCGACCCCCTGATCGACGCCGGCTGCCTGCGGGAGCGGCTGGCCGAGGCCGGCGCCGGGCAGCGGGCGGAGATCCTGACCGGCGCCGGCGAGGCGCTCGGCATGGTGCTCGCCCCGATCGCCTGCGCGCTCAACCTCAACGAACTGGTCCTCGTCGGCGCGGCCGAACTGCTCCAGGGCCCGCTGCTGGAGGCCGCCGCCGACACCGTCCGGATGCGCACCCTGCCGCCGATCGGCGCCTCGCTGCGGATCAGGGCCCTGACCGAGGACCACGACCTGATCCTCCAGGGCGCGGCGTGCCTCGTGCTCGCCGGAGAACTGAACGTCCTCTGACCGCCCGGTCGCGCGCGCGAGACCGGGCCTTCGTACCGGCGTCCGCGGACGCGAGCTGTTCGTCCCGCGCCCCGCCGCACAGCCATGAGTTCTGCCGGAAAACCGGTGACCGTCACCGGACATGCCCCGAAGGAAGCACCATGACGTACAGACAAGGCACGCTCGCGGCCGCCCTCGTGCTCGCGCTGGCCGGTGGCCTGGCCGCCTGCGGCAGTGCCGGGAACGGCGGCTCCAGCACCGACCAGCGCCAGGTCTCGGCCACCGGCGGCAAGGGCGGCAAGCTCACCGTGTGGGTGATGGACGGCGACTACAGCGACGCCGTGCTCAAGGCGATCGACAGCCGGTTCACCCAGCAGACCGGGGCGAAGGTCAGCATCCAGGTGCAGAGCTGGGACGACATCACCACCAAGGTCACCACGGCGCTGTCGACCGCCAACCCGCCCGACGTGCTGGACATCGGCAACACCCAGGTCGCCGCGTTCGCCGCGAACGGCGGCCTGAAGGACCTCACCTCCTACCGCGAGGACCTGGCGCAGCAGCAGACCTGGCTGGCCGGCCTGGTCGACCCGGCCACCGTGGACGGACATCTCTACGGTGTCCCGGGCTTCGCCGGGGCGCGCGCGGTCATCTACAACAAGACCATGTGGGCGCAGGCCGGGGTGACCAAGGCGCCCACGACCTACGCCGAACTGACCGCGGACCTGGACAAGGTGCGCACCGCCCACCCGGCCAAGGACTTCTCGCCCTTCTACTACCCCGGCCAGAACTGGTACGCGGGCATCCAGTACGTCTGGGACGCGGGCGGCGCCATCGCCACGAAGAAGGGCTCCGACTGGCAGCCGGGGCTGACCTCGGCCGCGGCCCAGCGGGGACTGCGGGCGTTCAAGGCGTTCCAGAACACCTACTCCAGCCCCGCGTCGCGCACCGTCGACGTGCTGACGCCCGATCAGACGCAGGTGCTCGCCGACGGCAAGACCTCGGCCATCATCGCCACCAGCGGGTTCATCGCCGCCATCGAGAAGGCCAACCCGAAGCTGACCGACTCCGACCTGGGCACCTTCCCATTCCCCGGCACGTCGGGCCGGAACCAGCCGGTGTTCCTCGGCGGCTCGGACTGGGGCATCGCCGCGCACAGCAAGAACACCGAACTCGCCCTCGCCTGGACGAAGATCGCGGCGAGCCCGAGCGTGCAGTCCACCTGGATCGCCGGCAAGGAGGGCTTCATCCCCAACAGCTCCCAGGGGATCACGGCGGCCAAGGCGCACCTCACCGCGCTCAACAAGGGCTTCTTCGAGGCCGCGCTGCGCTCCGACGCCACCCCGGCCAGTGCCGACTGGGCACAGATCGAGGGCGACAAGGACATCAACAGCCTCTTCAGCTCGATCGCCTCCGGCTCCAAGTCGCCGTCCACGGCGGCCACGGCCTTCGACGGCGCCGCGTCCAAGGTGCTCAACTCCGGTCAGTGACCGGCCCCGCGTGATCCAGGACCGCGCCGCCGGCTGCCGGCGCGGAGGGGTGATCCTCTGACCCGCGGCCGTCACCGGCCCCCGTCGTACCGGCGATTCCGGTCGACCCCCCGACCAGCGTGGGCACGCGACCAGGTGTTCGGCGGCCGCGCTGTCCGCCAGAACCCAGAGAAGACCCATGACCAGTTCCCTGATGACGCGTGTCCGCCACGCCCCTCCGACCGGTTCTCCGCCCGGCCCCGCACCGCGGCGCCGTCGCCACCACCTGGCCCCGTGGCTGCTGCTCACCCCCGCCGGGCTCGTCCTGATCGCCGTCAGCGTGCTGCCGATCGCGTTCCTCGTGTGGGCCTCGTTCACCGACTACGACCAGCGCACCCTGTTCACCGGCGCCTACCGGATCGTCGGCTTCAGCCAGTACGGCACCCTGTTCGGCAGCGCCGAGTTCTGGCGCTCGCTGGGCCGCACCGCCGTCTTCACCGCGGCCATGGTGCTCGG
The DNA here is from genome assembly GCF_044744625.1 of Streptomyces sp. NPDC087270. Classification (NCBI taxonomy): domain Bacteria; kingdom Bacillati; phylum Actinomycetota; class Actinomycetes; order Kitasatosporales; family Streptomycetaceae; genus Streptomyces; species Streptomyces sp. NPDC087270. The sequence continues at coordinate 213,989 of NZ_JBIUYR010000002.1, read as the reverse complement.
CAGCGTCGTCATCGGCACCGGCGTGGCCCATCTGCTGACCAAGCTCGGCAGCGGCATGCGCACCCTCACCACGGTGGTGCTGATCTTCGCCTGGGCGATGCCCACCGTCGCCTCCTCGCTGGTGTGGAAGTGGCTGTTCCAGCCCGGGTACGGCGTGGTCAACTGGCTGCTCACCCAGACCCACCTCTTCGGCGACATGACCAGCACCGACTGGTCCAACAACGCCTGGCTGGCCTACCTGTCCATCGGGGCGCTCGTCGTCTGGCAGGCGGTGCCCTTCATCGCGCTGACCCTCTACGCGGCCCTCACCCAGCTTCCGGCCGAACTCGACGAGGCCGCACGGCTGGACGGCGCCGGCGAGTGGCGGGTGTGGTGGTCGATCACCCTGCCGATGCTGCGGCCCACCCTGCTCCTGGTCACGCTGATGTCGGTGATCTGGGACTTCAACGTCTTCAACCAGATCTGGCTGATCTCCTCCGGCGGACCCGACGACGCCACGACCACGCTGGGGATCTACTCCTACAAGACCGCTTTCGTGAACTTCCACATCGGGCAGGGCGCGGCGCTGTCCGTGGTCACCACCGTCGTCCTGCTCGGACTCACGGCCCTCTACATCCGCAACCTGCTGCGTTCCGGGGAGGATCTGTGACCCGCCGCCCGAGCACTTCCGCGTCGGCTTCTGCTTCGGCCGCTGCTTCCGCTGCTGCTTCCGCCTCGGCTTCTGCTGCCGCCTCTGCCTCGGCTTCCGCTGCCGTTTCCGCGCGCCGTCCTCGACGGCGCCGAGGGCGGCGAGGGCGCGTCGGCGCCAACCTCACCGCCGCGGTGTTCTGCGTCCTGTGGTTCTTCCCCGTCTACTGGATGATCAACACGGCGTTCAAACCGCGGTCCCAGGCCATGACCCCGACCCCGCGGTTCTTTCCCACCTCGCCCACGCCGGCGAACTTCGACGCCGCGATCAACCAGACCGCTTTCGCCCGGGACCTCAGGAACAGCCTCGTCGTGGTGGGCGGGACGGTGGCGCTCTCCGTCGTGCTGGGGATGTTCGCCGCCGCGGCCCTGACCCGGTTCCGGTTCCGCGGCCGGCGCACCATCATGGTCGCGATCCTGGTCGTCCAGATGCTGCCCGGCACCGCGCTGCTCATCCCGACCTTCATCGTCTTCAACAAGGCCGGGCTGCTGGGCACGTACACCGGTCTGATCCTGGCCTACCTGGCGCTGGTGCTGCCGTTCTCCATCTGGGTGATGCGCGGCTTCTTCGTCGCCATCCCGGTCGAGATCGAGGAAGCCGCGCGCATCGACGGCGCGAGCACCTGGCAGGTGCTCTCCCGCATCCTCTTCCCGCTGGTCGTCCCCGGCGTGATCGCCTCCGGAATCTTCGCCTTCATCGCCGCCTGGAACGACTACCTCATCGCGTTCACCTTCATGAAGGACCAGAGCCACTACACGCTGCCGGTCTGGCTCGCCTCGTTCTCCACCCCGCTGACCGGCACCGACTTCAGCGGTCAGATGGCCGGGTCGGTCGTCTTCTCGCTCCCCGTCGTCCTCTTCTTCATGATCATCCAGCGCAAACTTGTCTCCGGTGTGTCCGCCGGAGCCGTGAAAGGCTGACCTCCCGATGCTGCTGCCCCGCCCGGCCTCCGTGCACCGCCGTTCCGGAGCCTTCCCGCTGGACGAAGCCACCGGCCTCACCGCACCGCCCGAGTTGCTGCCGACCGCGCACTGGCTGCTCGACGCGCTGCGGCGCCCGACCCGCCTCCCGCTTCCGCTGAACACCGACGCGCCCCGGCGGATCGCCCTCGAACTGGACGACGCCCTGGGCCCGGAGGAATACCGGCTCACCGTCGAGCCCGAGGGCATCCGGGTGGCGGGCGGCAGCCGCGCGGGCGTCTTCTACGGCGGCCAGACCCTGCTGCAACTCCTGCCGCCCGACGTGTACCGCGCCGCCGCCACCGGCCACGCGCCCCGGTGGAGCGTCCCCGCGGTCACCGTCGAGGACCGGCCGCGGTTCGCCTGGCGAGGTCTCCTGCTCGACGTCGCCCGGCACTTCATGCCCAAGCACGCGCTGCTGCGCCTGATCGACCTGCTCGCCCTGCACCGGCTGAACGTGCTGCATCTGCACCTCACCGACGACCAGGGCTGGCGGGTCGAGATCCGCCGCTACCCGCGGCTGACCGAGGTGGGCAGCTGGCGCGCGTCCTCCCCGCTGGGCGCCGCGGAGGACGCTCCGGACGACAACCGGCCGCACGGCGGCTACTACACCCAGGACGACATCCGCGAGATCGTCGCCTTCGCGGCGGACCGGCACATCAGCATCGTCCCCGAGATCGACGTGCCCGGGCACTCCCAGGCCGCGATCGCCGCGTACCCCGAACTGGGGGTGACCGACGCCCGGCTGGGGGTACGCACCCGCTGGGGCGTCAACCCCCACCTGCTCAACGCCGAGGAGTCCACCGTCGCGTTCTACCGCCACGTGCTCGACGAGATCACCGAACTGTTCCCGTCGCTCCACGTCGGCATCGGCGGTGACGAGTGCCCGAAGGAGCAGTGGCGGCAGGACGCACGCACCCAGCAACTCATCGCGGAGCGCGGTCTGGCCGACGAGAAGGGGCTCCAGTCGTGGTTCACCACCCAGCTCGCCGACCACCTGGGGACCCTCGGCCGCCGGGTGCTGGTCTGGGACGAAGCGCTGGAAGGCCCGCTGCCCGACAGCGCCATGATCGCCTCCTGGCGGGGCACCGCCGGAGCCGTGACGGGCGCGCGCCGGGGCTTCGACGTGCTGTCCTGCCCTGACCACCTGGTCTACCTCGACTACCGCCAGTCCGAACAGGACGACGAACCGATCCCGTTCTCCATCCCGCTCACGCTGGAGGACGCCTACTCCTTCGACCCGGTCCCGGCGGCGCTCACCGCGGAGGAAGCGACCCGCGTCGTCGGCGGACAGGCCAATGTGTGGACCGAGCACATGGACTCGCCGCGCACCGTCGACTACTACGTCTTCCCCCGGCTGTGTGCCGTGGCGGAGGCGCTGTGGGCCACCGGAGAGCGGGACTTCGGCGAGTTCCGGGTCCGCCTCCAGGCGCATCTCGCCCGGCTGGACGCGTTCGGGGTCGAGTACCGCAGGCCGGACGGGCCGCTGCCCTGGCAGACCCGCCCGGGGGTGCGAGGGAAGCCGTCCACCCGTGAGGAGTGGGACGCGCTGATCGACCGGCTCACGGCCGGGATCAGGACGGCGGCCCCGACACCGCCGCCGGCCCGCGCGTGAGGGTGGTGACCCGCACGCGACGGTGAAGGGCCGGCGTCGGCCGGGCGGCCCGAGCCAGCCTCCGGAGGCCGGTCAGCCTCCGGACGTGGGTCACCCTCCGGAGGCCGTCAGCCTCCGGACGTCGCCGACTCCGCGTCCTCCGTCAGGGCCGCGCACTCGTAGGGGTCGTTCAGCCACCCGTCCGGCAGGACGACCCTCTTGCCGGGCGCGGTGCGCCCGCGCGGGCCGTCCGCGTGGGCCGGCCACGGCTGCGTCCGGTCCAGCGACCCGAGCAGGTCGGCCATCTCCGCCAGGGACGAGGCCATCGCGAGGGCGCGCCGGACGTCGGAGCCGACCGAGAACCCCTTGGTGTACCAGGGCACGTGCTTGCGGAAGTCGACCACACCGCGGGTCTCGTCGCCGAGCCACTGGCCGAGGAGTTCGGCGTGCCGCAGCATCACCGCGGCCACCGTGCCGAAGTCGGGCGTGGCGGGAGCGCCGCCGCCGGAGACGTCACCGCCGGAGCCGGCCGAGCCGCCGGGGTGGGCGGCACCCGAGCCGAGCGCGGCCACGAGGTCGCCGAACAGCCAGGGGCGCCCCAGGCACCCGCGCCCGACCACCACGCCGTCGCACCCGGTCTCCCGCATCATCCGCACCGCGTCGTCCGCGCACCAGATGTCGCCGTTGCCGAGTACGGGGATCTCGGGGACGTGTTCCTTGAGCCGGGCGATGGCGTCCCAGTCCGCGGTGCCGCCGTAGTGCTGCGCGGCGGTACGGCCGTGCAGCGCGACCGCTGTGACCCCCTCCTCGACGGCGATCCGGCCGGCGTCGAGATAGGTGAGGTGGTCGTCGTCGATGCCCTTGCGCATCTTGATGGTCACCGGCAGGTCGCCCGCGCTGCCGACCGCCTCGCGCAGGATCGCCCGCAGCAGGTTCCGCTTGAAGGGCAGGGCCGAGCCGCCGCCCTTGCGGGTGACCTTCGGCACAGGGCAGCCGAAGTTCAGGTCGACGTGGTCGGCGAGGTCCTCGTCCACGATCATCCGCACCGCCTTGCCGACGGTCACCGGGTCCACGCCGTAGAGCTGGATGGAGCGCGGCGTCTCGGTGGCGTCGAAGTGGATGAGCTGCATGGTCTTGTCGTTGCGCTCGACCAGCGCCCGAGTGGTGATCATCTCGCTGACGAACAGCCCCTGGCCGCCGGAGAACTCCCGGCACAGCGTGCGGAAGGGCGCGTTGGTGATCCCCGCCATGGGCGCGAGCACGACCGGCGGCCACACGGTGTGCGGGCCGATCCGGAGCGCGCCGGGCGCGGGCGGGGCCGAGGTGCCCGTCGCGGGCGGGGCCAGGGTGGCGTCAGCGGTCATACGGCCATTGTCCCGTACCGGCGGAGGTGGTCGGGGAAAACGGTTGTACGACAGTAATGAATTTGGTTGTACAGTAGTAATGATTCTGTTTGTACAAGCGATGAGAGGGTGGGGACGCGACGGTATGCCCGAGACGACCTATCGGCGCCGGATGCTGATCCTGGCGATCTGCTGCATGAGCCTGCTGATCGTCAGCCTGGACAACACGATCCTGAACGTCGCGCTGCCGTCGATGCAGCGCGACTTCCACGCCTCGCTCTCCGGCCTGCAGTGGACGATCGACGCGTACCTGGTGGTGATCGCGTCGCTGCTGCTGCTGTCCGGCTCCACCGCCGACCGGATCGGGCGCAAACGGGTCTTCCAGATCGGGCTGGTGGTGTTCACCCTCGGGTCGGCGCTGTGCAGTCTCGCCCCCGGCCTGGGCTGGCTGATCGCCTTCCGCATGCTCCAGGCGGTCGGCGGTTCGATGCTCAACCCCGTGGCGATGTCGATCATCACCAACACCTTCGACGATGCCAAGGAGCGCGCCAAGGCGATCGGCGTGTGGGGCGGCGTGGTCGGCATCAGCATGGCGGCCGGGCCGATCATCGGCGGTGCGCTGGTGGAGTCGGTCGGCTGGCGCTCGATCTTCTGGATCAACCTGCCGGTCGGCGTGGCCGCGCTGGCGCTGACCGCACGGTTCGTGCCGGAGTCGCGCGCGCCGCGCCCCCGCCGGATCGACCCGGTCGGCCAGGTGCTGGTGATCGCGCTGCTCGGCAGCCTCACCTACGGGATCATCGAGGGCACCGGCGCGGGCTGGGGCTCCCCGCTGATCGTCGGCTGCTTCGTGGTCGCCGCGGCCGCGATCGCCGCGCTGGCCCGGTACGAACGGCGCCGGTTCGACCCGCTGATCGACGTGCGCTTCTTCCGCAGCGTCCCGTTCAGCGGCGCCACCGTCATCGCGGTCTGCGGCTTCGCGGCGCTCGGCGGCTTCCTCTTCCTCAACACCCTCTACCTCCAGAACACCCGGGGCCTGTCCGCGCTCGACGCCGGCCTCTACATGGTGCCGATGGCCGTGATGTGCCTGGTCTTCGCACCGCTGTCCGGACGGCTGGTCGGTGCCCGCGGGCCGCGGCTGCCGCTGGTGCTCGCCGGGATCACGATGACCGCCAGCGGCGTGCTCTTCGCCGGGTTCGACGCCGAGACGGACAACGTCAAGCTGTTCACCGCGTACGTCCTGTTCGGCATCGGCTTCGGCCTGATCAACGCGCCGATCACCAACACCGCCGTGTCCGGCATGCCCCGCGCCCAGTCCGGGGTGGCCGCCGCGGTCGCGTCCACCAGCCGCCAGGTCGGCCAGGCGCTCGGCGTCGCGGTCCTGGGCGCGGCACTCGCCGCGGGCCTGCACGCGGGAGCATGGTGGATCATCACCGGGTGCGGGGCCGCCGTGCTGCTGCTGGGTATCCTCACCACCGGCCGCTGGGCCCGCGGCACGGCGGAGCGTACGGCGTCGGAGCTGATGGCGCCCGAGTCGGAGAAGGACAAGGTGGCGGTGAGCACGTCATGACGACGGTGAATGTGGACGACGCGGGCGGGGGTTCGGGCGCGGGTTCGGGTACGGGTGCGGGCGCGGGCTCGGGTGCGGGCGCGGGCTCGGGTGAGGCCGCGGGCATCGCCACGGCCGAGATGTCGGCCGAGGCCGCGGACGCGGCCGAGCGGGTCTGGAACAACCTGCGGGCCCTCGTTCTGGAGCAGAACGAGCGCCGCAAGGAGACGGCCGAGGCGCTCGGCATGAGCTTCTTCCGGGTCAAGGCGCTGCGCCGGATCGCCGCGCGGTCGTACCGGATGAGCGACCTCGCCACCGAACTCGCTTCCGACCGCCCCTATCTCACCCTGGTGGTCGACGACTTGGAGGAGCGCGGCCTGGTCGAGCGGCACCAGCACCCCACCGACCGCCGCGCCAAGATCGTGTCCGCGACCGAGAAGGGACGGGCCGCCGCCGCCCGCGCCAACGCGATCCTCGGCAACGCCCCACCCGCGCTGGCCGCCCTGCCCGCGGACGACCTCGCCGCCCTCGACCGGATCGTCGCCGAACTCGTCGCCGCGGGCGCCCGGGCCCTCGCGGCCACCCGCGGCGACGGCGGAGTGGAGCCGGGGGAGTAGGCGCACCCGCGCTCCCGGGCCCGCGGGACTCTCAGTCCGGCGGGCGCGACGCCGTCGCGGGGGTGCTGGGGATGGGGGTGATGGGGGTCGGTGGCGGGGTGGGCAGCGCGTCGGCCTGGATGTCCATGGCGTCGTGGTCGGGATTGGGCACGCGCCAGACCTTGAGCACCTTGACGCGGACGCCGTACCCGGTGATCACGTCTCCGGCTTTGACCAGGTGCCAGTCGGCATCGAACTCGTCCTGATACAGGCCGAGTTCGGCTTCGTGGGGGCCGGGCGGCGGTTTGACGGACCCGTTGGTGGAGATGCGGAAACCCACGCCGCGGCCGTGGGGGAGGGAGATGCCGCCCGTGCTGAGGATTCCGATGGTCTCCGGCACGGCCACGAGCCGCTGCACGTCTGCCGCGACGAGCCCCACGGCTCCCACCGTGAACCACCGGGTGCGACGCATCCTGCCCCGCCCGTTCCTTCTTCTGCGCGGGCGTCTCGTCCTGCGCGGCCTGCTCACCCATGCGGTCCCCCGGGGACCGGTCTGCGCTGCCTGCCGACCCGAGTCCACGGCGCCACGGCAGGGCTCCAAGGCCGCCTGACGCATGGTCAGTCGTCGGCGAGCGCGGACTCGTAGGTCTGCAACGTGGTGACGAACATGCGGCGTTCGGCGGGGGTGAGCGGGGCGAGCGCCTGTCGCCAGGCGGTGGCTCCGCGGGTCAGCCAGTTGCTGATGGCGGGGTGGTGGGCGGGGTCGATCGACACGACGGCGCGGCGGCGGTCGCCGGGGTCGGCGTCGCGCCGCAGGACGCCCTGCTTGGCGAGGTCGCTGACCATGAGGCTCACCGTCGCGGGGGCGACCTCCAACCGGGTGGCGAGGTCGTTCACCGACAACGGGCCGTCGAAGAGCAGGTAGGAGAAGAGCGAGAGGTGGCGGGGCGCGAGGGAGTAGCCGCTCAGCTCCTCCGGGAGCTTGATCCGCTTGGCCCGGCCGACCATGCGGGGCATCAGGCGCAGGAGAGTGCGGATGCCGTCGTCGACGGAGAGGCCGTCGGCGCCCACGTCCGCGGAGTCGCTGCTCGGACCGTCCGGGCCCACCGGGCCCTCGCCTGCCGGGCCCCCGTCCGCCGTGCCGGCGCCTCCCGTACCGGCGCTTCCCGTGCCGGCGCTTCCCGTGCCGGCGCGTGCCCTGTCGGTGCCTGGTGCGCCCGCGTCCCCCGCGCCCGCCTGCGCGGCACCGCCCGTGCGCGCTGCCGCGCCGCTCGGGTCCACCGCGCCCGCGCCCGCCCTGCCTGCGCCCGCGTCCGCGCGGCCGTCACCCGTGATTGACATGGCAGCCCGCCTCCCATAGCTTTGCCCTCAAAGATGCTTTGCTTGCAAAGCGAAGCATTCCCGTGGTCCGAGCGTATCGGAGAGGGGCATTCCCATGGCCGACTGGACCGAGCAGGTCATCACGGAGTTCCGGGCGAACGGCGGCCGGGTCGGCGGCATGTTCGCCGGCGCCGACCTGCTGCTGCTCACCACCCTCGGCGCGCGCAGCGGCCTGCGCCGCACCCACCCGATCGGCTACGCCAGGGACGGCGACGCCCTCCACGTGTTCGGCTCGAACGCGGGCGCCGACCGGCACCCCGGCTGGTACCACAACCTGCTCGCCCACCCCCAGGCGCAGGTCGAGATCGGCGACGGCGCCGACGGCGTGCGCACCCTGGCGGTCCGCGCGCGGCCGCTGGCCGGGGCGGAACGCGACCGCGCCTGGGCCCGGCAGGTCGCCGCGGTGCCCGCCTACGGGGAGTACGAGACCCGGACCGCGCGGACCATCCCCGTGGTGGCGCTGCACCCCCTGGACCTCACGGCGCCGGACGCCGACCGCAACCGCGCCATCGCCTACCAACTCCTCACCGTGCACACCGAGTTGCGCGGCCAACTCGCCGCCCTGCGGTACGGCGAGCCGGCCACCGCCGAACTCGCCGTGCACTGCCTGGCGTTCTGCGACGCGCTGGGCGCGCACCACGGCACCGAAGAGGCGGTCCTGCCCGCCTTCGACTCCGCCTTCCCCCACCTTGCCCCGGTGCTGGCCCGGTTGCGGGCCGAGCACCGCGAAGTGGCCCAGGAGCTGGCCGAGTTGCGCGCGATGGTGCGGGAGGGTGCCGGACCCGCGGCCGTGCGGGCCCGGCTCGACGCCCTCGCCGCCGGCGCGGAGGCGCACTTCGCCTACGAGGAGCGGCACTTGCTGCCCGCCCTGCTGGGCGAGGACGGCGCCCGGGGGTTCGGCGCCGGCTCGGAGTGAGCCGGACGGGGCCGCCGGTTCGCAGTTCGCCGGTTCGCGACCGCCGGTTCAGGACCTGCCGGACCCGGTGGACGTGCCCGACGCTCAGCTCGTCGGCGAGTGGGACGGGGAGGCGGAAGGGCTGGGCGTCGCCGGCGCCGTACCGAAGACCACGCTCACCTTGGTGAACCCCAGCGACGTCAGCATCCGCGTCAGCATGCTTCGGGTGTTGGTCTCGGCGCGCTGCGCCAACTCGCTCTGCTTGGCGGCGGTCTGGATCTTCGACGCGGCCAGCTCGTTGAGCTGCTGCATGTTGCCGGGGTTGCCGCTGAAGAAGTCGCCGATCCGGTCGAAGAGGCCGCGCTGCTGCGACACCACGTAGGAGTGCTTGGGGTCGAGCGAGGCGCGCTCCAGACCGGCGTGCGGCAGCCGGATCGCCGCGGTCCTGCGGTTGTCGGAGACCTGCACCGCGCCGGTGCCGACCTTTCCGAGGTCGACGTAGGCGTCCACGCTGCCGGCCCCCACGTACAGGGTGCGCTTGCCGCGGACGGCGTCGGGCAGGAACTTGGCGTCCTTGTCGAGGTCCACCACGACCTGGAAGTTGCCGCTGGCGCCCTCGAAGCGGTTCATGTCCTGGATCGACTTGAGCAGCACCGGGCCGCTGCGGTCGGTGGTCTTCTCCTCGAACGGGTTCGGGATTCCGGGCAGCAGATTCGCCCTCCCGAGCAGGAAGAACAGCAGTCCCAGCACGACCACGCCGATCACGATCCGTGCCCACCACGGTGTGGTGCGCACCACCTCGACCTGCTGCGTCTCCATGACACACCTCCTCTCGTCAACGGCTCGGCTACCCCCGGAACGTGCCGACATGGCTGCGTTCCGTGGCCAACGCCCTTGGGGGGAAGGTGACTTGATCGTCGAGAAGCAGCGAGAGGGGGCGCCCCGGTCGCGAATGGGCGGACCCGATCGGCGAATGTTTCGCGGGTGGATTCGAAGCTTACGGCCCCCGATGGGCTGAAGTGCGGGGTGGGCGGGGCGCTGCCCTCGGCCCCCGGGCGGGCTACGATCGCTGATATGAGTGCCACCAGCGTGCAACCGCCCCGTGACGACCAGCCGGAGACCCCCGGTGACGGCACCGCGACGCTTGCCGAGATCGCGCGGGCCGCGGGCGTGTCGGCTCCGACTGTTTCGAAGGTTCTCAACGGGCGGGGCGACGTCGCGCCGGCCACCCGCAGCCGGGTCGAGGAGCTGCTGCGCCGGCACGGCTACCAGCGGCGGCGCGGCAGCGTGCAGCCGGCCCCGCTGATCGACCTGGTCTTCCACGAGCTGGAGAGCTCCTGGGCGATGGAGGTGATCCGCGGGGTGGAGAACGTGGCCCGCCAGGAGAGCCTCAACGTGGTGCTGTCGGAGTCCGCCGGGCGGCTCAGCCCCGGCCAGACCTGGGTGGACGGTGTGCTGGCCCGCCGCCCGACCGGGGTGATCCTGGTGCTGTCCGACCTGGACCCGGCGCAGCGCGCCCAGCTCACCAGCCGCGACATCCCGTTCGTGGTGCTGGACCCGGCCGGTGACCCGGGCGAGGACGTGCCCGCGATCGGCGCCACCAACTGGCAGGGCGGCCTCGCCGCCACCCGCCACCTGCTGGAGCTGGGCCACCGCCGGATCGGCGTGATCGGCGGCCCCAGCGGCATGATGTGCAACCGGGCCAGGATCGACGGCTACCGCGCCGCCCTGGAGACCGCCGGCGTCGACTACGACCCGGACCTGGTGCGGTCCGGCGACTTCCACCACGAGGCCGGCTACACCGTGGGGCTTGAGCTGCTGCGCCGCCCCGACCGCCCCACCGCCGTCTTCACCGGCAACGACCTCCAGGCCCTGGGGCTCTACGAGGCCGCGCGCGAGCTGGGCCTGCGCATTCCGCAGGACCTGAGCGTGGTCGGCTTCGACGACCTGCCGCTGGCCCGCTGGATCAGCCCGCCGCTGACCACGGTCCGCCAGCCGCTGACGGAGATGGCCGAGGCCGCTGCCCGGCTGGTGCTGGACCTGAGCCGGGGCAAGCAGCCGAGCACCCTGCGGGTGGACCTGGCGACGCGGCTGGTCGAGCGGGCGAGCAGCGCGCCGCCGCGCGCCGACAGCGAGGACCGGGGTCCGGCGGGGGAGCGGGCCGGGGAGTAGGCGGGGGAGTCGACGGCGGGGCGGCTCGGGGGCGGGGCTGCGGCCCGGCCCGCCCCCGGCCCGCCCCCGAGCCGGGTACGGGGAGTGCACCGCGCGGTGACGGGCGCGCGTCAGCCCGCGTATGGGAGCGCTCCCGCTACTCCCACCTGCGATGACCGTCGCGAGTGTTGACGCTCGACGGGGGCGGTCGTAAGGTCTGCGCACAGATCGGAATTGTCCCCGAAACTTTCGAACCGCGGGGAGCCGTACGGCATGGCCGCGGCGGCTCCCGGGGACGCAGCAACCCTGTCCAACCCCACTTGGAGAGAGGTACCCCCCGATGTTCTCGAAGCGCACCCTGAGATCCGCCCTGGGCGGGTCCGGCGTCGCCATGATCGCCGTGACGGCCGCGCTGGTCGCCACCGCGATGCCGTCCGCCCACGCCGCGGACACCCCGCTGCGCACGCTCGCCGAGGCCAAGGGCATCTACATGGGCACCGCCCTGATGGCCAACGAACTGTCCGGCACGTCGGCGTCGATCGCGAGCACGCAGTTCGACGAGGTGACCCCCGGCAACGAGATGAAGTGGGACACCGTCGAGCCGACCCAGGGCACGTACAACTGGGGGCCCGGCGACCAGATCGTGAGCTTCGCGCAGCAGCACGACATGGAGGTGCGCGGCCACAACCTGGTCTGGCACAGCCAGTTGCCGAACTGGCTGACGTCCGGCAGCTTCACCAACGCGCAGGTGCACGACCTGATGATCAAGCACGTCACCGACGAGGTCACGCACTACAAGGGCAAGGTCGTCCACTGGGACGTGGTCAACGAGCCGTTCAACGAGGACGGCAGCTACCGCTCGGACATCTGGTACAACCAGATCGGCCAGTCCTACATCGCCGACGCCCTCACGGCCGCGCACGCCGCCGACCCGGCCGCCAAGCTCTACATCAACGACTACAACATCGAGGGCGAGAACGCCAAGAGCAACGCGATGTACGACCTGGTCAAGTCGCTGAAGCAGCAAGGCGTGCCGATCGACGGCGTCGGCTTCCAGGCGCACTTCATCCTCGGCCAGATCCCCTCGGACTTCGAGGCGAACCTGCAGCGCTTCGCCGACCTCGGCGTGGACGTGGCGGTCACCGAACTCGACGTGCGGATGAACACCCCGGCCAGCGCCGCCGACCTCCAGCAGCAGGCGGGCGACTACACCAAGGTGGTGGACGACTGCCTCGGCGTCTCGCGCTGCCAGGGCATCACGGTGTGGGGCTTCAACGACGCCACCTCATGGGTGCCGAGCACCTTCCCCGGGCAGGGCGCGGCCACCCCGTACGACGAGAACTACCAGCCCAAGCCGGCGTACTACGCGATCCAGACCGCGCTGGGCGGCAGCGGTACGACCACCCCGCCGACGACGCCCCCCACGACGCCGCCGACCACGCCCCCGGGCGGCGGGGCCTGCACGGTCTCCTACACCACCAACGAGTGGAGCACGGGTCTGACCGCGAACGTCACCGTGACCAGCGCGTCGGCGGTGAACGGCTGGACGGTCGCGCTGACCTACCCCGGCGGCAGCAGAACCGTCACCCAAGCGTGGAACGCCACGGTCACCCAGAGCGGCAGCACCGTGAGCGCCACGAACCTCTCCTACAACGGGACCATCGCGGCCGGCGGCAACGCCACCTTCGGCTTCAACGCCGACTGGTCCGGCACCGACCCGAAACCCACCGCCGCCACCCTCAACGGCACCTCGTGCAGCATCAGTTGAGCTGACCTGCGGTTCCCCGCGCCCTTGCCTTCGGCTCGGTCCCTTCCACGGAAGGACGTTGCCCCGCAAGGGACGCGGGGAACCGCGCGACGAATCCACGTGCCGCCGGGGTGGGAGCGGTGACGGGTGTGGTGGGGGTGACGGTCACCCTCCGCTGACGGTCACCGTTGCCTCGTGCCGGACCGGGAAGTTCACCGAGCTTGCGATGAAGCAGAGTTCGTGTGCGCGCTCGTGGAGTGCGAGCGCTTTCTCCGCCATGGCGGGATCGGCGACCTCGACCTCGGGGCGGAGTACGGCCTCGGTGAAGTGCCCGCCGCCGTCGGACGTTTCGGCCATGGTGCCGTCAGCGCGGTCGGTGTAGGCGGTGACCACGACGCCGTTGACCGCGCAGACATGGAGATACGCGAGCAGGTGGCACTGGGAGAGCGCCGCGAGCAGCATCTGCTCGGGGTTCCAGCGGTCGGCGTCGCCACGGAAGTGCGGATCGGCGGACCCGGCGATCACGGGTGTGCCGGGCGCGGTGACCTCGTGGGTGCGCCGGTAGGACCGGTACGAGTCCGTGCCCGTGCCGAGGTTGCCGGTCCAGACGAGCTCGGTCCGGTAGGTGTGCTGCCGGGCGGACGGCATGGGGTGCTCCCTCGGGTCGGTGGCGGCCACCAGGGGCCGTAACGGTCATTTTATCGGTGGGCTCCCTACCACCGCGCGGGGCTCACCGGTCGGCGGGAACGGCGGGTATGTACGGTCCCGGCGGGGCGGCCAGCGCGCGGGCCACCCCGGGCTCCTGGCGCCCGAGGAACTTCGGGCTCGGCTTGATCGCGATGTCGAGCGCGGCCTTGTCCGCGGCCAGCAGCTCCCGGGTCCCGCTGGCGTACCACGTGGCGTCGTGCTTCTCGTCGACGCCGACGCCGTACGCGTCGATCCCCGCGGCCTTGCACAGCGCGAGCGCCCGGTCGATGTGGAAGCTCTGGCTGACCAGCACCGCGTGGTCCACGCCGAAGATCCGCTTGGCCCGGTCGCAGGAGTCCCAGGTGTCGAACCCGGCGTAGTCCAGCACCACTTGGGAGCTGGGCACGCCGTGCGCGACCAGGTAGGTACGCATCGCGCCCGGTTCGTTGTACGACGTACGGCTGTTGTCGCCGGTGGCGAGGATCACCTGGACCTTGCCGGCCGCGTACAGCCGGATCGCCGCGTCGAGACGGTGCGCGAGGTACGCCGACGGGGTGCCGTGGACCAGCCCCGCGCCGAAGACCACGGCCACGGGCTCGCTCGGCACGTCCTGCTCGGAGCGCACCCGGCTGTCCTGGGTGAGCCGCAGCCAGGTCGGCGGCAGCAGCGCGAGCACGCACAGCGCCACCGCCCAGCGCAGCAGCCGGCGTTGGGCGTGGCGGGTGCGCGGGAGGTGTGGGAGTCGGGGGCGGAAGCGGCGCGCCGGGCGAGCACTGTCCGAGGTGGCCGGGGTCGGCGCGGGAGCGGGCGAGCCGTCCGGGGTGGCCGGGGTGGCCGGGGCCTGGGCCGTCCGCGGGCTCGCCGATGTGCCCGGGTCGTCCGGTGCCTGCGACGTACGCGACGCGGTCGGTGCCTGCGACGTCCGCGGGCGGAGCGGGCCGATCCGAGCGGTGCGGGTGGTCCGGATGATGCCGGCCGCCCGGGCGCGCAGTCGTCTGGTCCGGTCACGCATCGGTGCCCCCTCGCTCGTGGGGCGCGCTGCCGCGCCCGCCGGTCACGCAAGATCTCCCCCTACGCGCTGATTGACGTGTTCCCGGCCCACGCGGTTGCGGTGAACTCGCGGGCCGCGGCCCCCGTGTACAGCGCCGCGGCCAGCCACGCGGTGGCGAAGGCGTCCGGGTCGGCGGGCAGCATCGCGCCCAGCGGGTCCGGACGGCGGGCCCGGGTCGCGGCGGCGAGGGAGCGCGCGCACGCGGCGGCCGTCGGCAGCCCCGCGGCCACCAGCCGGCCCGGTAGTTCGGGGTCGACCGCGGCGGCGGCCAGCGCACGGCCGCCTGCCACGGTGCGGGCCACCGCCCGGCTCAGCAGCTCCCACTCCACCGGTGGGGGAGCGAGCGGCGGTATCGATGGCAGGTGCCCGGCACCGGCCGACCCGTCCGCGCGGCCGGGCGCGGACCCTGGCACGGAAAAGGGAGGAGGGGCGCCGGGCGGAAGGCGGTCGAGCCCCAGGTCGTAGCGCGCACCGCCGTCGGTCGTCAGCGCCAGCGCGGCCACTCCCGACGGCCGGTCGGGGGCCAGCCGACCGATCAGCCGGACCCGTCCGCCCGGGCGTTCGGCGAGCCGTCGCAGGTTGCCGGCGTACGCCAACTCCGGTCGCTCGTCGGGGGCGTGGAGCAGCACCGGCGGGCCGCCGTCCGGCACGAGCGCGGCGCGCCCGCCCCGGCCGACCACGGTCCCTTCGAGGAAGAGCAGGTCGGCGCCGGCGGGTCTGCGGTCGGCGTCGGTGCCCTGGTGCGCGAGTGCGGCCGCGACCTGTTCCGCGGGCGGCCGGTGCCACAGCGCGTCGAGCGGGTCGGCGGACCAGTCCGCGCCGGACGCCGTGACCGTACGCAGCCTCGTGCCGCCGCCGATCCGGCCGTCCTCGGTGAGGGTCGCCCCGGTGGCGATCAGGCCCGCGCCGCGGCCGAGTTCGCGCAGGGTGAGGGCGGCGCCGCCGGGCAGCGGGGCGCTCGCGGCCGACCGGGCCCGCTCGGGCGGCCCGGGGGCGATGACGGCGAAGGTGCGCAGCCCGCCACCCGGGTCGAGGGCGTACGTCCGCGCGCCCGCGTAACCCGACGCGGTCGCCACCGGTTCGGTGAACAGGCCGTACAGCCGCAGTGATCCGCTCGGGCGGTACGTCCGGCGGGCCTCGCCCGCGGCCCGGTGCGCGGCGGCGCGGGCCGCGGGGTCGGCCGGGTCGGCGGCGCGTATCACGCGGGTCAGGTCGAGCAGTTCGGCCAGGTCGTCCACCAACTCGGCCAGCCGGAAGGACGGTTCGGCGCCACGGGCTTCGGTGAGGCGGCGGGCGACGCGGACCGCTGCCGAGGAGGGCCGGTGCAGTCCGGCGAGCCTGGCGGCCTGCGCGGCATGCAGCAGCCTCGTACGCGGCAGCGTGGAGGCGACGGCGCCCTCGCGGAGGACGGCGACCCCGGCCGCCCACAACGCCTGCGCGGCCTGCTCCGCCGCGGGGCCCAACGGGTCCGGCCGCGCCGACGGCTCCGCCCCGCCCTCTTCCCTACCCCCGGCTCCCTCCCCGGGCGGCGCCTGCGGCTCCTCCGCTTCCTCCGCTTCCTCCGCTTCCTCCGCCAGGGGCGCCGCCGCGAGCACCGCCGCCCGGTGCAGGCACGCCGGAGCGAGCAGGCAGTCGCAGGTCACGGCGGCCGCGCTCGCCACGGTGCCGTGTTCGGTGAGAGCGAGCACGACCGTGGTGTCCGCGTCCACCGCCACCCGCGCGGCGCCCTCCACCCGGGTCACCGGCCACCCGGCCGCCTTCGCCACCGCGCCGTCGAGCCGCTTGCGCAGCCGCGCGGGCAGATCCGCCAGCGCCTGCGCCGCGGCACCCGCCGCGACCGGCGGGAGCCCTCCCTCTGCCCCTGTCCCCGTCTCCATCCCACACCCTCCACCCGCACCGTCCCCAGCGCCCCGTCGTACGCCCCGAACTCATCCTGCCCCACGGGTCTGACAACGGGTCCGACAGCGCCCGCGCCCACGGGCTGCGCCGGTCCTCCGCCCGTGGGCACCCCCGTTCCATCGGCTCCCGGACCACGGTGACGGGTGGCCCGCACGGTTCTCCGCGCCCCTGGGTCTGTGCGGGCCCTTCCGTGGTGGCCCCGCCGCGCCGCGGGGGTTGCGGTCAGGTGGCGGGTGCGGCGTCGTCGTGGTTGGTCGCGCAGTTCCCCGCGCCCCTGAGTGTGTGCGGGTTCTTCCGTGGTGGCCCCGCCGCGTCGCGGGTGCGGCGTCGTCGTGGTTGGTCGCGCAGTTCCCCGCGCCCCTGGGTGTGTGCGGGTTCTTGCGTGGTGGTCCCGCCGCGTCGTGGCTCGGTGCCGTGGATGGCGTTCACTGATGAGGGGCGCGGGGAACTGCGCGACAAGCCGTCCACCGGCGGGTGGTCCGGCGACTCGGCTGTCCGGGCTGGGCCTGCGGGCCCCCGGCTGCGGGCCCCCGGTCCGTGGAAGGGGCCACCCCCAAGGGCCCGGCGAGCCGGGGGGAGTCAGGGGCGGCGGACCTGTTCGCCGATCCAGGACGCCAGTTGGAGGGGCCCGAGAGCGGCGACGGGCATACCCGCGCTGACGAGCTGCCCGGCCACGCCAGTGGAATAGCGGGGCCGCCCCGAATCGTCGAGCGAGGCACAACCGAGGACGCGGCAGCCGGAGTCGACCAGGGCCCGCACCTCCGCCAGGAGCGGTCCGAGCGCGTCGCCCTCCTCGAAGTCGCTGATGAGTACGACGAGCGTGCGGGAGGGCACCGTGACGAGGGTGCGGGCGTGGCGCAGCCCGCGGGCGATGGAGGTGCCGCCGCCGACCCGCACTTCGAGCAGAAGTGACAGCGGGTCGGACACCTGGTCGGTGAGGTCCAGGACTTCCGTGGAGAAGGCCACGAAGTGCGTGGTGAGCGCGGGCACCCCGGCGAGCACGGCCGCGGTGAGCGCGGCCCAGACCGTGGAGGACTCCATCGACCCGGACACGTCGACGACCAGGACGATCCGCCAGTCCGCCGAAGCGCGGGCGCGGGTGCGGAAGACCGGCCGTTCGGGCCGTACGGTGACCGCGCCGGTGACCGGATCGCGTTCGGCCGTCGCGAGGTTGGCGCGCAGCGTACGGGCCAGGTCCAGCGGGCCGCCCGGGCGGCGGGTGGGCCGCGGGTGGGTCAGGCCGACCAGCGCCGGCCGCATCCGGACCGCGAGTTCGCGGGTCAGCTCGCCGACGATACGGGCCACGAGCGGCCGCAGCCGGGCGAGTTGGCCCTCGGGCAGGCCGCCCGCGTAGGAGAGCACGGTACGCAGCAGGTCCACCGAGGGGCGCGCCGACCGCGGGTCGATGGCGAGCGCGGCGTCCAGCCGGCCCGCCGATGCCGCCGCCGACAGCACTTCCTCCCGCACGTCCGCGCCGAACAGTTCCGCCAACTCCTCGCCCCACGCGCGCACATCCGGATACGGCGGGCCCTGGCCCCCTCCACTGCCCGTCGCGCCGGGCACGCTCGCCGCGCCCTCGCCGCGCCCTGAGCCGTACAACTCGTCGAGCGCGGTGGCGATCCGCCCGGCCCGGCCGCCGCGCCCGCCGCCGTCCTCGACCTGCCCGAGCAGCAACTGCCAGCGGACGTCCGAGGTGATGCCGTCGGGTGCGGGTGCGGGTGCGGGTGCGGGTGCGGGTTCCTGCGGCTCGGGCCGCGGGGAGGCGGGTGCCTCGGCCGCGTCCGCCGTGGCAGGCTTCGGCCCGGCGGGGTTCGCCGTCGGCCCGGCGCTCTCCGTCGTGAGGAGCGTCAACAAGCCGCGCGCCGCGAGCACTTCGCGACCGGCGAGGTCCGCCGACGTGTGTCGGGCGAGCGTGTGCGGGTCAATCGCGGTGGCCCCCCGGGACGCGGCCGGCGCGGACGGGTGGGCGCGGACCGTGGCGAGCAGGCGGGCGCGGGCGGCGGGGGAGAGGGCGTCGAAGCCGTGTCGCAGGGCCGGCAACCGGGTGAGGAAGGCGCGGTCGGGCAGTGCCGCGACGAGTTCGGTGACCGGGGCCAGCAGCGGGCCCGATTCGAGGAGCGGCCCGGCCGCGGTGAGCGCACCCGCGAGGAACGCGCCCAGGTCGGCACGGAGTTCGGGACCGGTCGCGCCGTACGCACGACCGGCCAGCGCCGTACCGAAGGCCGCGGGCGGGAGGTCGTCGAGCAGCACCCGGGTCGCGGCCGCGGCGCCCTTGATCAGCGGGGTGCCGTCGGCGGCCAGCCGGATCAGGGCGTCGCGGACCCGTAGCCCCGGCGGGCCGCCGCGGGTGGCGAGTTCGGCCAGCGCGCGGGCGTCGGCGGGGTCGTCGGAACCCGCCAGCCCGTCCAGCGCGCGAACGCCCGCCGCGGTGAGTCCGGCGAGCGCGGCGGCGACCGGCGCGGCCTCCCAGTCCGGGGGCAGGCCGGGCAGCAGCCCGGCCGAGATCCGGTCGAGCAGCCGCATCGCGGAAAGGAGTTCGGGCAGCGTCCCGGCGGCCGGCAGCACGTCGGCGGTCTCGGCGAGCCGGTCCGCCGCCGCGTCCGGCAGCCCGCACAACGCCGACTCCTCGAAACCGGCCAGCACTTCGGCCGCCGTGGGGCCGCCGCGCCGCCGCTCGGCCAGCGCCCGCTGCCGCAGCAGACCGGCGGCGGCCTGCGCCAGGTCGGTGCCGTGGGCGGCCACGGCGTCCAGCATGGCGGCGGTCGCCGGGGTCCAGCCGACCGCCCAGCGGACACCGATGCCGATGCCCGCGCTCGCGCCGGTGTCGCCGTCGGGCGCGGCGGCCCCCGGCGATCCGGCCGGCCCGGACGCGCCCGGCGTTCCGAATGGCGTGCCCCCGCCGGGTACGACCTCGCCATACGGCACCCGGCACACCGCCAGCCGGCGCAGCGCCAACTCCCGCCTGCGGTCGAGCGGTGAGCGGTGCGGGTCGAGCCGCACCTCGCGCCGGTCCGGCGCATCCGGTGCGGGCAGCCGCAGTTCGGAGAGGAGCGCCTCGACGGCCGGGCCGAGCCCGGAGCGCGGGGTGCCGGGCGCGAGCCGCCCGTGCCGGGTGCCGACCAGCACGGACTCCAGTGCCTGCGCCACCACCCGTCCCCGGCCGAGCAGTTGGCCCTGCGCGAGAACCGTCTGCGCCGCCTCCAGCAACTCCGCACGCCCCGCGGCCGGCCGATCCCGCAGGGTCGCCAAGTCGCGGGCGTGGCGCACCACTTCGCGGGCATCCGGCGGCCCGCACGGATGGCCCGCGGCGCGTACGGCGACGCAGATCCGTACCGCCGTCGCCACCAGCAACGCGTCCAGCCGCTCCGCGTCCCCGGCCGCCTCCACGACACCCTGCTGCCACTCCGGGTCCCGGACGCCGGCGGGGTAGCCGGACCGCTCGTCCAGCAGCGCGAAGGTATAGGGGACGAGCGAGGTGGTGACATCGCCGGTCGCCGCGGGCGGTTCGGTCGCCGCGGGCGGTTCGGCCGCCACACCCGGTTCGGCCGCAGCAGGCGGTTCGGTCCCGCCGCCCGGTTCGGCGCCGGCCTCGGCGTCCGGCGCGTGCCGTGCCGCGCCCGGCAGCAGGGCCGGGGCGTGGAACGCGCCCACCAGCGCGACCGGCCGTACGGCGCCGCGCTCGGCCATCACGCGCCGCATGTGGGCCTCGCGGCGCAGGTCGTGGGGGTCGAGCCGGTCCTCCGTTGCGGCGTCGCGGCGGAGCGCCCAGCCGACCATGAGGGCGGCGCGGCGCAGCGACTCGGGCGCGCCGCCCGGGGCCGCGGACTCGACCAGGCGGTCCCAGAGGTCGTCCTCGGCGCGGCCCCCGGCACGCTCCCGCAACGCGTCCGCGAGGCCGCGCCGCGAGGATGGGTGAAGGGTGCCCGCGCCGCCCCCTCCGCGGCGCGGGCTGTCTGTTTCGGGCGCCCCGACCGGCAGGTCGAACGCCACCACCGGCACCCCGGCCGCCCGCGCCCAGCGCAGCGCGGCGAGTTCCGGCGAGAAATCCGCGAACGGCAGGAACACCAGCCCGCGCGGCCCGTGCCCGGCCAGCGCCACCGGCGGCAGCACATCGGGGTCGGCCAGGTGCGGCAGCCAGGTCCCGAAGTCCGCGGGCAGCTCCACGAACAGCACGTCGGGCGCCGCCGCGGCCAGCAGCTCCGGTACGGCGGCGGCCAGCGCGGGCGAGTGATGGCGTACCCCGATCAGGTACGGCTCCCGGCAGCCCGCCAGCTCTCCCAACTCCGCCTCGAAAAAGTCGTGTTCGAAGCGGCCGGACCCGCCGAACCCGTCGAGCAAGCCGAGCCCGTCGGACCCTCGGGACCCGCCGAACCCGTCGACCTGGTCGGCCGGTTCGGCCGGTTCGGCCCTGCCGGCCCGTTCGGGTGCCACCCCCGCCGCAGCCCCGTTCGCGCCCCCCTCCGCCGCCTCAGCCGAGCGCATCGCGCAGCTCCCACAGCGTCCGCCACAGCGGCGCGCCCTGCTCCGCGCGGCGCCGTACCGGACCGTCCCAGTAGCCGAGCAGCCGGGCGTGGTCGGCCGGGTCGTCCTTGCGTACGGTGCCGAGCAGGTGCCCGGGCAGGGTGCGCAACGGGTCCCGGCCGTCGGGGAGATAGGCCGCGGCCAGGCCCATCGAGGTGGCGACGTGGACCGCTTCCGCGGTGCTCATCACCGTGGAGGGCCGCTCCACCTCCCAGCCTTCGGCGCTCTGGCCGCCGCGCAGGTCGCGGAAGGCGGTGACCAGTGCCTCCAGCACCGCCTGGTCGACGGCGAACTCGGCGCCGCCGCGGGCCAGCGCGGCCGTGGCCTGGGCGCGGACGAGCGCGGTCTCGGTGTCGAGGTCGTCGATCGGGCCGACCGTCTCGAAGTTGAACCGGCGCTTGAGGGCCGCGGACATCTCCGAGACGCCGCGGTCGCGGAGGTTGGCGGTGGCGATCACCGTGAAGCCGGGCACCGCGTGGCCCGTGCCGTCCGTGCCGTCGCCGCTGTCGGCCAACTCGGGTACGGCCATGCGCCGTTCGGACAGGATCGACACGAGCGCGTCCTGCACCTCCGGCAGGCAGCGGGTGATCTCCTCGATCCGGGCCACCGCGCCGCGCGTCATCGCGGTGAGCACGGGGGAGGGCACGAGGGCCGCGCGGCTGGGGCCGTTGGCGAGCAGCGACGCGTAGTTCCAGCCGTAGCGGACCTGGTCCTCGGTGGTGCCCGCGGTGCCCTGGACGGTCAGCCCGCTGGTGCCGCACACGGCGGCGGCCAGCAGCTCCGACAGCATCGACTTGGCGGTGCCGGGCTCGCCGACCAGCAGCAGGCCCCGCTCCCCGGCGAGCGTCACCACGCACCGCTCCACCAGCGCCCGGTCGCCGACGAACTTCCGTGCCACCACAAGCTCGTGGGGCCCGTCGCCCGCCGGGGCGCCCTCAACTCCGTTGCCGGCGGCAGCGCGCAGCGGTTCGCCGCCCGAGCCGCAGACGAAGACGACCACCGCCCTCGGGGTCAGCCGCCAGCCGGGCGGGCGCGGTCCGCGGTCCCAGCCGGCCAGGAACGCCAGCTCCGCGGCGTACCGGTCCTCGGCCAACTCGATCTGCCGCCGGGCAGGTTGAGCGCTCACCACGCCACCGTCACCTTCGCTGTCTCCTTCACCCGCACCGTCGAACCCCCCGGTCCCGGCGCGCTTCGTCCCGCGCTCGCTCATCGCCGTCCCCGTCCGGTCCGCCGCTGGGCGAACTTCTCGAACGCCGGCGGGTCGCCGTCCAGCACCCGCTGCCATGCCCGCCTGAACAGCTCGGGCACCGGCAGTTCCGGTATCGGCTGCGCGGCGAGGTCCAACTGCCCGGCGGAGAGCAGTTCCTGCTTCCACGGGCCGTCGAACCCCCCGGTCCCGGCGCGCTTCGTCCCGCGCTCGCTCATCGCCGTCCCCGTCCGGTCCGCCGCTGGGCGAACTTCTCGAACGCCGGCGG
>NZ_JBIUYR010000002.1:0-191359 GCF_044744625.1 Streptomyces sp. NPDC087270 | reverse complement strand
GGGTCGCCGTCCAGCACCCGCTGCCATGCCCGCCGGAACAGTTCGGGCACCGGCAGTTCCGGTATCGGCTGCGCGGCGAGGTCCAACTGCCCGGCGGAGAGCAGTTCCTGCTTCCACGACTCCAGCGGCAGTGCCGGCGCCGCGAGGTCGAGCCAGCCGCCGGGCAGGAAGAGGGAGCGACCGGACCGGGGCCGTTTCGCCTCCACCACCAGTTCGGTCGCGGCCAGTTCGGCCCTGGCCTGCTTCGCCCGGGCCGGCTTCCATCCGGTCCAGGCCGTGACGTTGCGGTCCGTCGGGTCAGGCAGCGCAAGCAGCATCAGGTACAGCGCGGCCGCGTCCTGGGAGAGGCCGAGCCGCTGCGCGGCCCGCGCGGTCAACTCCGGCACGCTGTGCGCCGGATACTGCGCGGCGCCCGCCGGACCGTCGGCGGCCACCGCGGCCGCCAGCCCCTCGCCGAGCACATCCCGCAGCGCCTGCACGTACGGGCCGCCGATTCCGGCGAAGCCGGACAGCAGCACGAGCGCCGGGTGGTCGGGGCCGCCCTCGGCGGAGGCGCCGGGCAGCACGGCCGCGGGCCGCAGCCACACCTCTTCGTGGGTCCTTCCGCGCAGCGGCGGCGCGAGGACGATCGCCGGTCCGACCCGGACCAGGCCGTCCGGTCCTTCGCCGCCGGTCGTCGGCAGGCCGTACGCCTCGCGCAACGCCACCGCGACCGGCTTGCCGGTGCCGCTCCAGGAGACGTTCAGGTCCAGCAGCAGTTCCTCGTCGGCGAGCCGCGCGCGCAGCGCGGCCAGGGTGTCGCGCAGCGGCGGGCGCAACGGGTCGCCGTACGGCAGCCGGTACGCCAGCCAGCGCAGCGCGCCGCTGTACTTCAGCAGGGTGGACCCGTACAGCATCGCCTCGGGCCGGTCGGGCGCCAGCACGCGGTTCTCGTCGAGCCGCTGGCGAGTGCGGCCGTGCAGGGCGGTGGCGGCCTCGGAGTTGACCACCATCTCGGTCCACGCGCCGAAGTCGCCCTCCCGCTCGGCGCGTTCGACCAGCTCGATCGGCACCGGGCGCCGGTCGCCGTGGACGGACAGCCACGCGTCGGCGAGCGCGTCCGGGTCGAAACCGTCGAGCCACAGCCGGTCCACCGCGGCCGGATCGGCGGGCACGAGCGCCGCGAGGAAGCGGGTACGGTACTCGGTCGGCAGCCGGCGCAGCGCGTCACGCGCGGTGAGCGCACGGGTCGGCCGCAGCCCGGCCAGGTCCAGCACCTCCGCGGGCGGCAGCCCCGTCTTCCCGTAGCCGCCGAGCCCGGGCAGGCCGAGCAGCAGCAGAGCGGCCAACGACACGTCCACGCCGGTCCGTTCGGAGAACCGCTCGGCCGCCTCGGGGCGGTACGGCACCGGGCCGCGTTCGGCGACCCGCGCGATCAGGGCGGCCACCGCGGCCACCGCGGCCACCGCGGCGACCGGGGCCACCGCGGCCGGTTCGGCCGCACCGTCCGAACCCGCCCGACCGTCCTGGCTGTTCGGCCCGCCCGGTCCGGCCGAGCCGGCGCGCGCGAGGTCCGCGGCGGACCCCAACACCCGGTCCTCGGTGAGCGAGAAGCCCTCCCACGGCCCGAACTTCCCGTCGGGCGCGAACTCGACCGCCTTCCAGCTCTGCCGCTCGTCGCCCTCGTCCTGCAAGAAGGAGAGGATCAGCAGCGACCGCTCGCCGCTGCGCCACACCTCCCCGACCCGCTCCGTGGCCTTCTTCCCGCTGACACTCAGCAGCCGCAGCCGGCCGCGCGGATCGGCGAGCAGCCCGCCCGACGCGCCCACGCCCGACGCGCCCACGCCCGTCCCCGCACCAACACCCGCGCCAACACCCGCACCCGCGTCGAGTCCGAGCACCGTGTGCAGGAACTCCACCAGGGCGGTGCGCTGTTCGGCGGGCGTGCCCGGGGCGGCGGCGCGCGCCGCCGCCGCGATGACACCGGGACCGGCGAGCGTGAGCCAGTCGATGGTGCGGCGGACGTGGTAGCGGCCGGCGATGCCGAAGCGGACGTCCTTGGGGCCCGGCAGAGCCGGGCGGGCCGGCTGGGCGCCCGCCTCGATCGCGTGGAGGGTGCGGAGCGTGCTCATCGTGTCGAAGGTGTGCCGGTCGGAGTTCCCGAAGGGGTAGCCGCCGACCCGCACGGTGTCGATCAGCCCGCGCAGCGCCTCGTGGAGGATCGCGTCATGGGCGTGCGCGGCCTCGGCCGCCGGCTTCTCGGCACGGCGGCGGTTGCGGCGCTCGTGGAGCATCGCGATCCGCCGGGCCGCCGCGGCGGCGATGCCGACGATCGAGGCGACGCCCTTGATCAGCAGCGGGTCGGTGATGCCCGGCAGCACCTTGCGTACGGCGGCGGGCACGTCGGCCTTCGCGTTCGGCACCGCGGCGAGCAGCGCGGCGGCCTGCTCGTCGGTGACCGCGCGCAGCACCGCGGAGCCCGCCTCGTCGCGGGGGCGCAGCGCGTGCCAGTACGACAGCGGCGGCACCAGGTCGGTGCCCTCCGCGTAGCGGTTGCCACGACCGCCGGTCTGCACGTCGCCCAGCTCGATGCCGTCCGCGTCGTACAGGTGGACCGTCTCGGACCAGCTGCTCTGGACGGCCGGGTGCAGTACGGCGCCGCCCGGCAGCCGCAGCGGCGGCAGGGGAGTGCCGCGCCCGGACGTCACCGGGCTGCGGCTGCCGTCCACCGAGCACGCGGTGTACGTGCCCGCCGCCTCGTCGTGCCGCACCCACCAGCCGAGCAGGCCGTCCTTGCTGCCGAACGGCGTCGCCTCCAGGCCGGGGGCGAGCGGAAGCAGGCGGGACGCGGGCTCGTCCACCCGCGTGCCGGCGCCGTCGCCGGCGAGGGCGCTGTCGAAGAAGGCCGGCAGGGAGGCGCGGCCGCGGACGGCCGCCGCCGGGTCGTACTCGTGCCAGCGGCCCTCGTGCAGCACCCAGTGCGAGATCCCGTCGCACGCGATCGGGCGGCGCTCGGCGAAGGAGGTGTCGCCGGGCAGCACCGGCCGGGAGCCGTAGCAGCGGCCACCGCCGGCCAGCGCGAGCGACGCCGGGCCGGCGCCGCGGTGCGGCGCGTCCAGGTGGCCGGCCGGTCGGAAGGTGTCGGCGGGCCGCCCGGACCAGGCCGCGCGCCGCTCGTCGCCGTAACCGGACGCGATCAGCCACTGGCCGTCGACCAGGCGCACGGTGGGCCGCAGCCAGGAGTACGGGTTCGGCGCGGGCAGGGTCAGGGTGCGCTCGTCCAGCACCGCGTCCGGCCCGACAGCGGCCACATGGGTGCCGGATATGACGATCAACGCGGGCCAGGCGTCGTCGAGTTGGAACCACTGGTCATTCTTGACCGCGCGCATCCGCCCCGCGACGTAGGAGTCGAGGGCGGCCCAGCCCAACTCGTCGAGGACGCCCGCGCGCAGGGCACGGGCCAGGACCGGCGCCACGTCGAACGCGGTGAGCCGGTCCACGGCGCCGGGCGCGGTGGCCAGCACAGCGGGGTCGCCGAACGGGGCGAGGCGCGTCAACTGGCGGTCGAGACCGGGCAGTCCGAGCGGCCGGTCCAGGTCGTCGGCGCGGTCGGCGAGCCATCCGCCGACAGCCGCGCCCAGCACCGGGTGTTCGGCCAGCGTCAGCAGGCCCTCCGGCCCGTCGCTCCGGTTGGCGACCTGTTCGACGGAAGCACGCAGCAGCGGTGCGTACCTCGGGTCGGCGGCGACCGCGGCCAGGTCGCGGCGGCCGGGGTTGTCGTCGGCCAGCCAGCCGGCCAGGTTGATGGAGACGCCCTTGTGCGGGTCGGCGACCGGCACGCCCGCGGCCAGACACGCGTCCAGCAGGTCGGGGGCGATGTCGCGGTGGCCGCGCTCGGCGGTCAGCCGCACCGGCTCGCCGTCGCGGACCAGCCGCGGCGCGAACCGTTCCACCAACTCCAGTTCCGCCGGCATCCGTTCGTCCGTCCGGCGGTAGCCGCGCTGCCGGAACCGCGCCCACTGCCCGAACCACCACGCGGCGCCGGGCACGTCCTCGTGCGCGTCGCCGGCGGGTTCAGGGGCGGCGGTACCGGCAACGGATTCGGCACCGGCACCGGCGGTGCCGCCCTCGGCGAGCAGCGTGAACGCCCCGGATTTCTGCAGCAGTTCGAGCCACAGCGTGTCGATCGCGGCCCTGCCCTCGGAGGCGTTGCCGGCCTCGGCGGGGAACAGGCGCAGCAGCCGGACCCGGGCGGTGCGGCTGTCGCGGGCGGCGGTCAGCAGCGCGCCGCGGGCGGACTTCCAGAACGACAGCGCGGCGCGGCCGATCGCGCTGGTGCCGAGCAGTTCGCCGACGAGCGCGGCCTCCTCCGCGGGGGCGTCCCGCCCGGCGGCCCTGGCCAGCCGGCGCAGGTCCTCCATCAGCCCGGCGTGCGGCGGCAGCCCGGCGCCGGCCCGCTCCATGCACAGCAGCCGGAACTGGGTGAACGCGGCCTCGGGCGAGAGGCGTTCGGACAGTCCCCTGGCCTGCTCGCGCAGCGTCTTCCCGCTGAGCGCCCCGGCCGCGGCGAACTCCAGGAAGACCTCGCGCAGCCGCTCCTCGTCGATCGCCAGGGCGTGCCGCCGCTCGGCGTCGCGCGCCTTGCCGAAGTACATGGACGCGTACGTCGTCGACTCGGCGGCGAGGAAGATCCGCGCCACCTCCTCGTAGTACGTGGGCAGGAAGTGCGGCACCGAGCGGTCCAGCCGCTCGCCGATCTCGGAGAAGCCGTCCTTCGCGTGGCCGGGCTTGGTGGCGGCGAGCCGGGTCAGCCGCTCCATCTCCTTCACCACGGCGAGCGCGTGGCGGGAGTTGGCCGGGTCGTTCACCAGGGCCCAGGCCGGGAAGCCGAGGGACTGCCGCAGCACCCGGCCGACCGGGACCACCGTGTCAGCCGTGTCCGCCGTGTCCGCGGGTTCGGTCGTCGCGGGGGTGCCGGCGGCGTCCGTGCTCCCGGTGCTCTCCGTACTCTCGCCGGTCTCCGCGCTTTCAGGGGCCTGCGGGGCCCCGGCCGCGAACCCCGGTGCGAAGCCCAGGTATTCGAGCGACAGGTCCTCCGCCGTGCCCAGCGCCTCCGGCACGAGCCGCACGACCGTACGGCCCTCCAGGACGGGGTGCGCGTAAGCGCGGGCGACCAGCACGTCCGTCGCGTCGCCCGGCCGGTCGGCGCCGGTGGTCGAACCGGCCCTCCCCGCAGCCGTGTCGGAGCGCGCGGCCGGCGCCGTACCCGACGCCGCACCAACCTCCTTGCCCGCCTGCCGATCGAGCGGCAGCACCGCCCCCGCGGCCAGCAGATCCCCGTCGTTCATCGCTTCCCCTCCACGCCCTCTTCGGTCTCCTCGGGCACGACCCGCCCCGCGTACAGCGCCGACGCCATCCGGTGCCCCTCCGACCACGCCACCGGGTCCACCTCGGACAGCCGCAGCCGGCCGCCCCCGCTGACGCGCCACTCCAACTCCCCGGTGACGGCCTCCGCTTCGGGGTAGTCCGAGCCGAGCCACAGCGCCGCCTCCACCGGCCGCCCGGCCGCCATGACCTGGCAGACCGCGTGGCCGCCGCGCACCCGGTAACCGAGCTGCGTGGCGCGGGCGGTGGCATGCCGCAACTGGGCGAACCGGCCGCCCGCGTACGTGTCCAGGACCGTCGCCGCGCCGTCGGTCTCCGGTCCGCGCCGCCACACCTCGCGGAAGAGCTGGCCGACGCTCTGCCGTACCTCCAACTCGGCGGCGAACTCGCGGAGTTCGTCGAGGTCGGCGGGATCGGTGAGCAGCACCGGGTGCGGTATCAGCACGGCGGGTACGGTCAGCCGCACCGAGTCGCCGTCGAGGTCGACCACGCCGAGGCCGCGCTCGGGGTCGGCGTCCCGCAGGAAGCCGGCCCGGGCCAGGTCCGGGCCGCCGTCCTCGGCGAGCGGCGCCACCACCAGGTCCCGCAGCGCCGCCTGCCAGGCCGCGTCGGGCCAGACCCGGGCGATCAGGGCGGCCGGCACCGGCAGCGAGCGCACCAGCCAGGCGTCGGCCTGCGCCAGGCACTCCCGTTCGTGGCGCTCCAGCCACTCCGCGAGCTGCTGGAGCCGCACCACCTCGGGGTCCGTGCGCAACTTGCCCGGCACCTGCTTCAACGCCCGCCCCGCGGCGTTACGGCACACCACCCGCGCGCCGTCCAGCGTCACGGCATAGCCGCCCGCCGCCTCGATCCAGCCCATTCCCCGGTCCCCTCCAGCACGTTCGCTTGCGAGGTGGATCACAGTAGAAGGGGGCACCGACAATCGCGGGCCGGTTCCGGTTCGGGTTCCGGTTCCGACACCTGCGGTCGGAGCGGCCACCCGGGGCAAACCAGGGTGATCATGGAGGTATGGACGCGCACGCCGGTTCGCACCGCAGCCCGCACGGAGACGAGCGGACCGTCACCCGTCGGGGCCCGGCCCCGCCCGCCGCCCGTACGGCCACGATCCCGCCCGCCGCCGCGTCGCCCACCACCTCTCCGTCCACCGCCCTCACCCGCCGCCCACCCGCCCTGGTCGCCGTCGGCCACGGGAGCCGCGACCCGCGCGCCGCACGTGTGCTCGCCGACCTGGCCGCCCAGGTCCGTATCCTGCGCCCCGGGACCGAGGTGGAGGTCGGGTACGTCGAGTTGAACCGCCCCCTGGTGGGCGAGGTGCTGGCGGGACTGGCCGGAGAGGTCGTCGTCGTACCGCTGCTGTTCGGCCGCGGTCACCACGTCAAGCACGACCTGCCCTACGCCCTTGCCGCGGCCGCGCACCTGCGGGGAGCGGTCGCCGCGCCGCTCGGGCCGCACCCGCTGCTCGCCCGCGCCCTGCACGACCGGCTCGCGCAGGCCGGGTGGACCGCCCGTGGCCAGGCGGTGGTGCTGGCCGCCGCGGGCTCCCGCGACCCGGAGCCGGTCCGCGACACGGAACGTACGGCCGCGCTGCTCGCCGCCCGGCTCGGCGGCGTGCCGGTCGTCCCCGCCTACGCCTCCGCCGCGCGCCCCACCGTGCCGCAGGCCGTGGCCGAACTCGCCGGGCGCGGTCTGCGCGAGATCGCGGTCGCGTCCTGCTTCACCGCGCCCGGGCGGTTCGCCGCGCAGAGCGCGGCCGCGGCCCCCTGGATCGTCTCCGCACCGCTCGGCGCCCACCCGGCGCTGGCCGAACTGGTGCTGCGCCGCTACGACGAGGCGTGCGCGGGCTGAGGGCCTGACGTCCGGCAGGGACCGGATCAGGGCGCACCCGCCCACGGACCGGCCTGACCCCGCGCACCCGCTCCGGTCACCGCTGTCCCTCGCCGCTTCCCGCTGCTTCCCGACGCCTTCCCGCCCGTACGATCATCCGTCCGTAGGCGGGGGCGGCTCGCACCAGCCACCCGTCGCTCCGGCCGGTTACCGTCGTCGGTATGGACGGAAACCAGCCGCGCGGCTACACCGAGGCCGACCTGGAGCGCTACGTACCCGAGCCGGACAAGCGGCCCGGGCGCACCGCCTTCCAGCGAGACCGGGCGAGGGTGCTGCACTCGGCGGCGCTGCGCCGGCTGGCCGGGAAGACCCAGGTCGTCGACCCGGAGGCGGGCGGCACCGCGGACACCGACACCAGCCCGCGCACCCGGCTGACCCACTCCCTGGAGTGCGCGCAGGTCGGCCGCGAACTGGGAGCCGCGCTCGGCTGCGACCCCGACCTGGTGGAGACCGCCTGCCTGGCGCACGACCTCGGCCACCCGCCCTTCGGGCACAACGGCGAGATGGTGCTCGCCGAGTTCGCCGCGGACTGCGGCGGCTTCGAGGGCAACGCGCAGAGCCTGCGGCTGCTGACCCGGATCGAGCCGAAGCGGTTCACCCGGGCGACCGACCCGGCGACCGGGGAGTCCGCACTCGTCAGCGTCGGCCTCAACCTCACCCGCGCCGCGCTCGACGCCGCCACCAAGTACCCGTGGCCGCGCGGCGGTCACCCCACCGACCCCGGTTCCCGCAAGTTCGGGGTCTACCCGGACGACCTGCCGGTCTTCGGGTGGCTGCGCCAGGGCGCGCCCGAGGGCCGTACCTGCTTCGAGGCGCAGGTCATGGACTGGGCCGACGATGTCGCGTACTCCGTGCACGACGTCGAGGACGGCCTCCAGGCCGGGCACATCGACCCCCGCGCGCTGTCGGCCGGCCCCGAACGGGCCGAGGTCTTCGACTGCGCGCGCGACCGCTACGCCCCGCGCGACACCTCGCCCGCGGAACTCGCGGAAGCCCTCGACCGCCTCCTCGCGCAGCCCTGGTGGCCGCACCACCACGACGACTCCGCGCTCGGCCAGGCCCGCCTCAAGGACGCGGCGTCCCAGCTCATCGGGCGGTTCTGCCTCGCCGCGGAATCAGCGACCAGGCGGCGGTACGGGACCGCGCCCCTCACCCGCTACGGTGCGGAACTCGTCGTACCGCGCGAGCAGCGGCTCGAATGCGCCGTCCTCAAGGCCGTCGCCGACCGCTACGTCATGCAGCGCGCGGCCCAGGCGCGGCGGCGCGCCGAGCAGCGCGTGGTGATCGGCGAGCTCGCGGAGACGCTGCTCGCCGGCGCTCCCGACGCGCTCGACCCGCAGTTCCGGGCGATCTTCGAGAGTGCGGGTGACGATGCGGGGCGCCGGCGCGCGGTCGTCGATCAGATCGCGTCGCTCACGGATGCCGCCGCGACGAATCGTCTCCGACGGTAACGGGACCCTCCGCGGCGTCTGGTCCTGGCCGCCCCGGGACCACCTCCCGGTGGGGGGTTCTCGCGCAGTTCCCCGCGCCCCTTGTCGTGCTCGGCTCCTCCGCGAAACGAACCCCGCTTCCCCCTCGCCCCCGCTGTACCGCTCCCTCGGCCACCTTCCTTGCCGCGCTGGCCTCCCGCCCCGTCTGCCCCTGCCGGCCGGTTGCCGGGCCGCCTGCCGGTGGTGTGCTGGTCGCGCAGTTCCCCGCGCCCCTGTGGGGGTTCCCGTCGTCTGTGGCGGACGGTCACGACGTCGTTCGGCCACCTTCCTTGCCGCGCTGGCCTCCCGTCCCGTCTGCCCCTGCCGGCCGGTTGCCGGGCCGCCTGCCGGTGGTGTGCTGGTCGCGCGGTTCCCCGCGCCCCTGTGGGGGTGCCCGTCGTCTGCGGCGGACGGTCACGGCGAGGGGGACCGGCACTTTTCAGGGGTGGTCAGCCACAACAAGGGGCGCGGGGAACTGCGCGACAAGCCCTCCACCGGGGGAAGGTCCGGGAACCGTGGTGGAGGGGCAGGGCCGGCGGGCGGCCGGCGCGTCCAAGGGAACGGCCGAGCAAGTGGTGCCCGGGTGGATGGGAGGGGTGAGGTGTGTTTCGCGGAGGAGCCGTACGTGCCCAGGGGCGCGGGGAACTGCGCGACAAGCCCACCACCGGGAGGTGGTCCCGGGGCGACAGGACGAGGCACCCCGGGGGTCAGGGGCACCGTGCAATGATCAACGGGTGGGACGGACCGGCGCGGCGCCCTTCCCGTCCGGGCCGCCGTGCGGGACGCTCAGCAGGGCAACGGACAACCCGCCGGGGAGGCACACTGTGGTCGACGCGCACCAGACCTTCGTGATCGTCGGAGCCGGCCTCGCCGGAGCGAAGGCCGCGGAGACGTTGCGTGCCGAGGGTTTCACCGGCCGGGTGATACTGATCGGCGACGAGCGCGACCACCCGTACGAACGCCCACCCCTCTCCAAGGGATTCCTGAACGGCAGCGCCGAACGGGACTCCGTCTTCGTGGAGCCGGCCACCTGGTACGCGGAGCACGACGTCGAACTCCACCTCGGCCAGCCGGTGGTGAACCTCGACCGCGCCGCGCACACCGTCACCTTGGGCGACGGCACCGTCCTGCAGTACGACAAACTCCTGCTCGCGACGGGCGCGGAGCCGCGCCGGCTGGACATCCCGGGCACCGACCTGGCCGGCGTGCACCACCTGCGCCGCCTCGCCCACGCGGAGCGGCTGAAGCACGTGCTGACCAGCCTCGGCCGGGAGAACGGCCACCTGGTGATCGCCGGCGCCGGCTGGATCGGCCTGGAGGTGGCCGCCGCCGCCCGCGGCTACGGCGCCGAGGTCACCGTGGTGGAACCCGAGCCGACCGCGCTGCACGGCGTGCTCGGCCCCGAGATCGGCTCGGTCTTCACCGACCTGCACACCGAGCACGGGGTGCGCTTCCACTTCGGCAGCCGGCTCACCGAGATCACCGGCCAGGACGGCATGGTGCTGGCGGCCGTCACCGACGACGGCACCGAGCACCCCGCGCACGACGTGCTCGCCGCGATCGGCGCCGCCCCCCGCACCGCGCTCGCCGAGGCGGCCGGGCTCACCCTCGCCGACCGCGCCCAGGGCGGCGGCATCGCCGTGGACGCCTCCCTGCGCACCTCCGACCCCGACATCTTCGCGGCCGGCGACGTCGCCAACGCGGAGAACCCGCTGCTCGGGGGCCGGCTGCGGGTCGAGCACTGGGCGAACGCCCTCAACGGCGGCCCCGCCGCGGCCCGCGCCATGCTCGGGCAGCAGGTCAGCTACGACCGTGTGCCGTACTTCTTCTCCGACCAGTACGACCTCGGCATGGAGTTCTCCGGGAACGCCGCACCCGGGTCGTACGACCAGGTGGTGTGCCGCGGCGACGTCGGCAAGCGGCAGTTCATCGCGTTCTGGCTGAGCGAGGGGCGGGTGCTCGCCGGGATGAACGTGAATGTGTGGGATGTCACCGAACCCATCCAGAACCTGATCCGCGACGGCCGCCCGGTCGACCCCGAGGCGCTGTCCGACCCCTCCGTGCCGCTAGCCTCGTTCCTGGACTGACCAGGAGGTTCCTGGACCGGCCAGGAACGAACGCGGAGGAAGTACCGTATGCGCACCGCCGTCGTACCCGTCGAGGAGATCTTCGCGTTGCGCTGGGCGGTGCTGCGCACCGGCATGCCGCGCGAGGCCGCCGTCTATCCGGAGGACGCGCGCGCCGACACCTTCCACATAGCCGCCTACGACGACGCGGGCGCGATCCAGGCGTGCGTCACCTTCTTCCCCGACCCCCTGCCGGGCGAGGCCGCCCTCGCGTACCGCTTCCGCGGCATGGGCAGCTCCGTCGAGGCGCGGGGAGCCGGTTACGGTGCCGCGGCCCTGCGCGCGGGCCTGCGCGAGGCCGCCGCCCGGGGCGCGCAGGTCGTCTGGTGCAACGGCCGGACCTCCGCGAAGGGTTTCTACGAGCACTTCGGGTTCACCGCCACGGGTGAGGAGTTCCAGTTGGAGCCGAGCGGACCCCACTACGTCTTCGTGACCAAGGAACTGGGGTGACGCCCCTTCCGGGGCGCCCCCCGCGTGCCTGACCTGCCTGACCCGCCTGACGTCCTCAACGTCCCCGGGCGGAGAGGGTGAACGCGAGGAGCCCGGAGGCGTCCATGTCCAGCGCGGGTTCTGAGCTCTGCCAGGAGCGCACGTCGTCCGCGTAGGTGCTGCCGTGCCCGGTGAAGGGGGCGAAGGGCTCGCCGCTGGGCGGGCAGGCCCGCATCCCGTCGAGGTAGTCGCCGAGGCCGCCCTCGAACTGGTCCGAGCCGTTGGGCCCGTTGACGATCGCGCCGACCTCCAGCGGCCGTTTGCCGTCCAAGCTGCCCGCCAGGTTGCCGAGTTGGCCGGCGGTGCACTGCGGGAAGGTGGTGCCCTCGCCGACGACGAAGGACGTGCCCCAGGCGTTCGCGCCCAGCACCCAGTCGAGTTGCCGGACGGCGAACCGGTCGAAGGTGTGGTCGCCGGTGGCGGCGGCGTACAGGCGCGCGGTGGCGGCCAGCCCCAGCGTGTGCGAGTCGGCGTCGAAGTCGTCGTAGACCGCGCCCGCGTGGAAGGGGTCGGCCTGCGCGCGGGCCTGGCCGGTGGCGAGTTGGGCCCTGACGTAGCCGGTGAGCTGCTGTGCGGTGGCGGCGAGGCCGGTGGTGTGTCCGGCGGTGTGCCCGGCCGCCTTGACCGCGCGGGCCAGGTCGAGATCGGCGAGCGCGCTCGTGTCGTACATGTTGAGCGTGTCCGTGTCGGCCTCGCTCTGGTGCCCCTTGGCCCACTTCGTGCCCTGCGCCAGCCAGCCGCCGGCCCGCGGGTCGTGCAATTGCTGTGCGGCCAGGGCGAGTTCGGCGCCGCCGAAGGCGAGGTCGTCCTGCCAGCTGGTCTCGGGGTAGTAGCCGGCCGGCACGGTGGTGACGAGGGCGCCCGGGTGGGTGTCGGCCAGGCCGTAGATCTGCGCGGCCGTCGCGAGGTAGCCGCGGGCCTTGGCGCGGTCGGTGTGCGCGTAACTCTGCGCGGCGAGCGCGAAGTCGGCGGCGAGCCGGCCGGCCTGGTTGGGGCTGATCTTCGAGCCGGGCGCGCCGGCCGCGAAGACCGGGCGGTTCTTCAGGAACGGGTGCGCGCTGTCGGTGTCGTCCAGCTCCGGCAGCCGCCACACGTCGTGGTCGCCGACGACGCTGCCGCTCTCCGTGCCCGAGCCGAGGCCGACCTGGATGTAGAGGGTCTTCGTGCTGCCGTCCCACATCTTGTCCAGCCAGTCCAGGCCGTACCGGGCCTCGGCGCCCAGCGGGGTGGCGGGTCCGGCGCCGCTGTCCCGGCCGGCGATCTCCAGCGCGGCGACCGCGTAGGAGGTGGTCTCGGTGAACTTCAGGTAGTCGCCCGCGTCGAACCAGCCGCCGGAGACGTCCACCGGTCCGCCGATCCTCTTCGGGGCGGCCTTGATCGTGTCGCTCTCGTCGGGGTCGGTGAAGGCCGGCCAGGCGTAGACGGAGGCGTGCGTGTCGTTGAGGTGCGCGGGCTTGCGGTCGAGCTGCCCGGGGATGGTGCCGGCGCCGTCGCGCTGGGCCTGGAAGAACGCGGCGGTGTCGGTGGCGGGCTTGCCGAAGACGGACTTCGGGGTGCCGATGGTGAAGACGGGCGAGCTGCCGGTGGCGCCGCCGCCGACCACCAGGTGGTAACGGCCCGGGGTGCGGACCGCGTCGAAGTCGATGGCGTACACCGCCTGGTAGGCGGCGTTCCACTTGCCCAGGCTCTGGCCGGTCCGGCCCGCCGCGACCGTACGGCCGCCGGTGCCCACCAGCCGCCAGCGCGCGCCCTTCACCGGGGACCCGGCGAGCAGGAACGCCTCCTTGGCGCCGGTCGCCGCGTAGCCGACCTGGTTCACCCGGACCAGGTCGTGCGGGGCGGCCGCGGCGTCGGCGGTGGAACCGGTCAGCGACAGCGCGGCCAGCAGCCCCGCCGCGGTCAGACCGCTCGCGGCGGCCGTCGTGATCCTGCGCAACCCCGCCCGACGGGCGGTCCCCACTCTGACCGAGGGCATACGGCGGCGTCTCCTCGCGGATTAGGAAAGCTTCCTAACGAATACGGAGGAAGCTAGTGCCGCCCCGCCCTCGGGTCAATGCGTCCGACCCGACGCCTTCCCCCTCTTCCCCCCGGCCGCCTCCCCCGGGCCGCACCGC
Organism: Streptomyces sp. NPDC087270; assembly: GCF_044744625.1. NCBI lineage: Bacteria > Bacillati > Actinomycetota > Actinomycetes > Kitasatosporales > Streptomycetaceae > Streptomyces > Streptomyces sp. NPDC087270. The sequence goes on along the minus strand of NZ_JBIUYR010000002.1, from coordinate 177,913 downwards.
CCTCACGGCCCTCACGCCCCCCGGGTCGCCGCCCCGCCCGCCGCCCCGCCGAACCTGTCGCCCCCGGGCCGTAGACTGCCTCCGTGGCGGGAAGGATCAGGGACGACGACGTAAGGGCGGTACGCGACGCCGTCCCGATCGACGCCGTCGTCTCCGACTACCTCCAGCTCAAGAGCGCCGGTGGCGGCAACCTCAAGGGCCTTTGCCCCTTTCACGACGAGAAGTCCCCTTCCTTCCAGATCAGCCCGTCCAAGGGTCTTTACCACTGTTTCGGTTGCGGCGAAGGCGGGGACACCCTCGCGTTCGTGATGAAGGTCGACCACCTGTCCTTCACCGAGGCCGTGGAGCGGCTCGCCGCGCGGGCCGGGATCACGCTGCGGTACGAGGAGGGCAGCAGTGTCCCCGGGCGGCAGCAGGGCGAGCGCATCCGGCTGGTGGAGGCGCACCGCACGGCCGCCGCGTTCTACGTGGAGCAACTGGGCTCGGCCGAGGCGGAGATCGGGCGGAAGTTCCTCGCCGGGCGCGGCTTCGACCAGAGCGCGGCCGAGCACTTCGGGGTGGGATACGCACCGGCCGGCTGGGACCACCTGGTGCGCTACCTGCGCGGAAAGGGCTTCAGCGACAAGGAGTTGATCACCTCGGGGCTGGCCTCCGAGAGCCGCAGGGGCGGCGCGATCGACCGGTTCCGCGGCCGGCTGATCTGGCCGATCCGGGACATCACCGGCGAGGTGATCGGCTTCGGCGCGCGCAAGCTGCGCGAGGACGACCAGGGCCCCAAGTACCTCAACACACCCGAGACGCCGCTGTACCACAAGTCCCAGGTGCTGTACGGGATCGATCTCGCCAAGAAGGAGATCGCCAGGACCGGCCGCGCGGTCGTGGTCGAGGGCTACACCGACGTGATGGCCTGCCACCTCGCCGGCGTGACCACCGCGATCGCCACCTGCGGCACCGCGTTCGCCGGGGAGCACATCAAGATCCTGCGCCGGCTGCTGATGGACAACTCCACCTCGGAGGTGGTCTTCACCTTCGACGGCGACGACGCCGGGCAGAAGGCGGCGCTGCGCGCCTTCGAGGACGACCAGAAGTTCGCCGCCGAGACGTCGATCGCGATCACCCCGGGCGGCATGGACCCGTGCGAACTCCGGCTCGCCGAGGGCGATCCGGCGATCCAGCGGCTGATCGACGGCCGTACCCCGCTCTTCGCGTTCGCGCTGCGTTCGATCGTGGCCCGCTACAACCTCGACACCGACGAGGGCCGGGTCGCCGCCGTGGACGCCGCCGTGCCGGTGGTCGCCGCGATCAAGAACCAGGCGCTGCGCGACCGTTACGCGATCCGGCTGGTCGGGATGGCGGGGATCTCCACGCAGGCGGAGGAGCAGAGCATGATCCGCCGGGTGCGGGCGATGGCCCGCGCCCGCGCCGCGAGCGGCAACTCCGGCCCCGGGCCCGGCGCGGACTCCGGGCGCGGCGGTCCGGCCCGCGGCCCGTACCGCGGCGGCCCGTCCGGCCCCCAGGAGGGCGGCGACCGCCGCCCGCCGTCCGGCCCCCGGCTCGACCTGCGCAGCCCCGCCCACCGCGTGGAGCGCGAACTGCTCAAGCTCGCGCTCCAGTTCCCCGCCCTGGTCTCCCCGGCCTTCGACGCCTACGGCGAGGACGAGTTCACCGGGCCCCCGTACGCCGCGGTGCGCCGCGCCATCGCCGAGGCGGGCGGCGCGGAGTACGCCGACGGGGAGTATCTGCTGCGGGTGCGCGACGCCGCGCCCGACGACACCGTGCGCGGCATGGTCACCGAACTGGCCGTCGAACCGGTCATGCACAAGGTCCCCGAGATGTACGCCGGCGAGGTGCTGGTCCGGGTCCGGCTGCTCGCGGTGGACCGCCGGGTGGCGCAGGTCCACGCCACCGGGGCCCGCCTGGCCGCGCAGGGTGTCCCGTCCGACGCTCCCGAGGCCACCGCGGCCGCGAACGAACTGTGGGCCCTCCAGCAGTACGCCCAGCGGCTGCGCGTCAACGGAGCGGCGGCGCTCTAGGCGGCAGGCCGGGCGGCCTGGGCGGGCGCTTCACGGTGGCCCGTGCGGTGCTCGCGGCGGGTCGGTCGAGCGGGTCGGGCAGCGCTCGCGGCGGGACGTTCGGGGCCGCCGCGGCCCGCCCGGGTACCCCGGTGACGGGCAAGTCATACGCGGTGACATGGCGTGAAAAAGGGCCCGCACGACCCTCGTGGCGGGCGGCGTGGTGGGTCACACTGGGGTCCCGGTGCCGAGCCCTCTTTTGAGCCCGACGACGCGCTCACCGCGGAGGTCGCTTCCGTGCGGACACACGCCCAGATCCAGATCACGCCCGACGTGCCGATACCTCCTGCCGTGGCCGAGGTGGTGGTGCGGGAACCCCCTGCGGAGGTTGCGGACGCCGCGGACGAGCCGCGGGTGCTGGAGCCACCGGTGGAGGAACTGCGAGCGATCGAGTCCCCGCCGGACGAGCCGCGCATCCACCGCGTGGACACCTCCGCGGGGCCGTCCGCCGACCTCTTCCGCCAGTACCTGCGCGAGATCGGCCGTATCCCGCTGCTCACCGCCGCGGACGAGGTCGATCTGGCCCGGCGGGTGGAGGCGGGCCTGTTCGCGGAGGAACGGCTGGCCGCGTTCCCCGATCTGGACTCCCAACTCGCCTTCGACCTGGACCGGTTGGTGGTCCAGGGCCGGATGGCCAAGCGCCGGCTGATCGAGGCGAACCTGCGCCTGGTGGTGTCGGTGGCAAAACGTTACATCGGGCGCGGCCTGACCATGCTCGACCTGGTCCAGGAGGGCAACCTCGGCCTGATCCGCGCGGTCGAGAAGTTCGACTACGCCCGCGGCTACAAGTTCTCCACGTACGCGACCTGGTGGATTCGCCAGGCGATGTCCCGCGCGCTGGCCGACCAGGCCCGCACGATCCGGGTACCCGTGCACGTCGTGGAGCTGATCAACCGGGTGGTGCGGGTGCAGCGCCGGCTGCTCCAGGAACGCGGCTGCGAGCCGACCCTCGAGGAGGTCGCCGAGCAACTGGAGCTGACCCAGGAGCGGATCGGCGAGGTGCTGCGGCTGGCCCAGGAACCGGTCTCCCTGCACGCGCCGGTCGGCGAGGAGGACGATGTCGCCTTCGGCGACCTCATCGAGGACAGCGACGCCGCCTCCCCGGTGGAGTCCGCCGCCTTCCTCCTGCTGCGCGAACACCTCGAAGCGGTCCTGTCCACCCTCGGCGAGCGCGAACGCAAGGTCGTCCAACTCCGCTACGGCCTCACCGACGGCCGCCCCCGCACCCTCGAGGAGATCGGCGCCATCTTCGGCGTCACCCGGGAGCGCATCCGCCAGATCGAGTCCAAGACCCTGAGCAAGCTCCGCGACCACACCTTCGCGGAACAACTCCGCGGCTACCTCGACTGAGCGGGCCGAGGCGGGAGCGCCCCGCGACCACTTCCCGCTGACGCGCCGGCGTGGTGGCGTGGTGGCGTGGTGGCGGAGCGTGGAGTTCTGCCGTCAGGCTTCTCGTGCGGTGGGTGCGGGGTACGACCCCTCCAAGAACTGGTCACCGCCCGCCCGCCCCCTCGCGGAGCCAACCGCCAGGAGGCGAGCCCGTGTTCAGTCGACCTCGGCCACGGCCTGCGCGAACTGCGCCGAGTACAGGCGCGCGTACGCCCCCTCCTTGGCGAGCAACTCGTCGTGGGTGCCCTGTTCGACGATCGACCCCGACTCCATGACGAGGATGACGTCGGCGTCGCGGATCGTGGACAGCCGGTGCGCGATGACGAAACTGGTCCGCCCGTGGCTGAGCTTGGCCATCGCGCGCTGGATCAGCACCTCGGTGCGGGTGTCGACGGAACTGGTCGCCTCGTCCAGCACCAGGATCACCGGGTCGGAGAGGAACGCCCGGGCGATCGTGATGAGTTGCTTCTCGCCCGCGCTGACCCCGGTGCCCTCGTCGTCGATGACCGTGTCGTAGCCCTCGGGGAGGGTGCGGATGAAACGGTCGGCGTGCGCGGCCCTCGCCGCCTCCTCGATCTGCTCGCGGGTGGCGCCCTCGTGGCCGTAGCCGATGTTCTCCGCGATGGACCCGCCGAACAGCCAGGTGTCCTGGAGCACCATGCCTATCGAGGAGCGCAGGTCCTCCCGGGACATCGCGGCGATGTCCGTGCCGTCCAGGGTGATCCGGCCACCGGAGACCTCGTAGAACCGCATCAGCAGGTTCACCAGGGTGGTCTTGCCCGCGCCGGTCGGCCCGACGATCGCCACGGTGTTCCCGGGCTCCACCTTCAGCGACAGGTCGTCGATCAGCGGCTTGTCCGGCAGGTAGCGGAAGTCGACCTTCTCCAGCGCCACCCGGCCGCGCAGCTCCTGCGGGCGGGCCGGGTGCTGCGGCTCGTCGGACTGCTCCTCGGCGTCGAGGAGTTCGAAGACCCGCTCGGCCGAGGCCACCCCGGACTGGATCAGGTTCGACATGCTCGCGACCTGCGTGAGCGGCTGGCTGAACTGCCGCGAGTACTGGATGAACGCCTGCACGTCGCCGACCGACAGCGTGCCGGACGCGACCCGCAGCCCGCCGATCACCGCCACCAGCACGTAGTTGAGGTTGCCGATGAACATCATCAGCGGCTGGATGGTGCCCGAGATGAACTGCGCCCGGAAACCGGACCGGAACAGCGCCTCGTTCTCCTTCTCGAAGACCTCCGCGGACTCCTGCGCCCGGCCGAAGACCTTCACCAGCGAGTGCCCGGTGTACATCTCCTCGATGTGCGCGTTCAGCGTGCCGGTGGTCTTCCACTGCTGCACGAACTGCGGCTGCGCCCGCTTGCCGACCTGGGTGGCCACCAGCAGCGTCACCGGCACGGTGACCAGCGCGACCAGGGCCAGCAGCCAGGAGATCCAGAACATCATCGCCAGCACGCCGATGATGGTCAGCAGCGAGTTCACCAGCTGGCCCATGGTCTGCTGCATGGTCTGGCCGATGTTGTCGATGTCGTTGGTGACGCGGCTGAGCACCTCGCCGCGCGGCTGCTGGTCGAAGTACGACAGCGGCAGCCGGGACAGCTTGTCCTCGACGTCGCGGCGCAGCCGGTACACCGCGCGGTTGATCACCTTCGTCGCGGTGCGCATCTGCAGCACGCTGAGCACGGCCGCGCCGAGGTACACGCACAGCGCGATCAGCAGCACGCCGCCGATCGCACCGAAGTCCATGCCCTTGCCGGGGGTGAAGTCGATGCCCGACATCAGGTCCGCGACCTTGCCGTTGCCGTGCGCGCGCAGCGTGTCCAGCACCTGCTGCTTGCTGGCGCCGTGCGTCTGCCGGCCGATCACCCCGGCGAAGATCAGGTCGGTGGCGTGGCCGAGGATGCGCGGGCCGGTCACCGTCAGCGCGACGCTGGCGGTGCCGAGGGCCAGCACCAGGTACATCCATATCCGGTCCGGCCGCATCAGCCGGATCAGCCGCTTCAGCGAGCCCTTGAAGTCCATGGACCGCTCGATCGGGCCGCCGCCCATGAACCGGCCCGGCCCCGCCATCGGCGCCGGCCCGCGCCGCGTGGGCGCCTTCTTCAGCGGGTCCCCGCCCGCGCTCTCGCCGCTCACGCCGCCGCCTCCTGCTCGGTGAGCTGGGACAACACGATCTCCCGGTAGGTCTCGTTGTCCTGCATCAGCTCGGTGTGGGTGCCCGTGCCGACCACCCGGCCCTCGTCGAGGACGATGATGCGGTCCGCGTCGCGGATCGTGGAGACCCGCTGGGCGACGATCACGACGGTGGCCTCGGCGGTCTCCTCCGCGAGCGCGCGGCGCAGCGCCGCGTCGGTGGCGTAGTCGAGCGCGGAGAAGGAGTCGTCGAAGAGGTAGATCTCGGGGCGGCGCACCAGGCAGCGGGCGATCGCCAGCCGCTGCCGCTGGCCACCGGAGACGTTGCTGCCGCCCTGGGCGATCGGCGCCTCCAGCTCGCCGTCGAGCTTGCGGACGAAGTCCTCGGCCTGCGCGACCTTCAGCGCGTGCCACAGCTCCTCGTCGGTGGCGTCCGGCTTGCCGTAGCGCAGGTTGCTGGCGACGGTGCCGGAGAACAGGTACGGCTTCTGCGGCACCAGGCCGACGGTCTCGGCGAGCAGCGCGGGATCGACCTGGGCGACGTCCTCGCCGTCGACCAGCACCCGGCCGGCGGTCGCGTCGTACAGCCGCGGGATCAGGCCGAGCAGGGTGGACTTGCCGCTGCCGGTGGAGCCGATCACGGCGGTGGTCTGGCCGGGCCGGGCCTCCAGGTCGACCTCGCGCAGCACGGCCACCTCGGCGCCCGGGTAGGCGAAGGTGGCGCCGCGCAGTTCGAGGTGGCCGTGCCGGCGCAGGGAGGTGATCGGCGCGGTCGGCGGGACCACGCTGGAGTCGGTGCCGAGCACCTCCTCGATCCGCTCGGCGCAGACCTCGGCGCGCGGCACCATCATGAACATGAAGGTGGCCATCATCACCGACATCAGGATCTGCATCAGGTAGCTGAGGAACGCGGTGAGCGCGCCGATCTGCATCCCGCCGCTGTCGATCCGGTGCGCGCCGAACCACAGCACGGCCACGCTGGAGATGTTCACGATCGCCATCACGGTCGGGAACATCAGCGCCATCAGCCGCCCGGTGGACAGCGACACCGCGGTCAGCTCGTCGTTGGCGGCGCCGAACCGGCGCTGCTCGTAGCCGTCCTTGACGAACGCGCGGATCACGCGGATACCGGTGATCTGCTCGCGCAGCACCCGGTTCACCGAGTCGACGCGCTTCTGCATGGTGCGGAAGAGCGGGCGCATCCTGCGGACGATCAGGCTCACCGAGACACCGAGCACCGGCACCACCACGAGCAGCAGCGCCGACAGCGGGACGTCCTGGCCGAGCGCCATGATGATGCCGCCGACGCACATGATCGGCGCGGCCACCATGAGCGTGAAGCTCATCAGCACCAGCATCTGGACCTGCTGCACGTCGTTGGTGGTCCGGGTGATCAGCGACGGCGCCCCGAACTGGCCGACCTCGCGGGCGGAGAAGCTCTGCACCTGCGTGAAGACGGACTTGCGGATGTCGCGGCCGACGGCCATCGCGGTGCGCGCGCCGTAGAAGACCGCGCCGATCGCGCACGCCATCTGCACGACGGTCACACCGAGCATGACCCCGCCCAGCGCGACGATGTAGCCGGTGTCACCCTTGACCACGCCGTTGTCGATGATGTCGGCGTTGAGGGTCGGCAGGTAGAGGGCACCGATCGTGGAGAGCAGCTGGAGCAGCACCAGTACCGCGATGGGGCGTTTGTACGGTCGCAGGTGGGACCGTAGGAGTCGGATCAGCACAATCGGGTTCCTCGGGTTGCCTCGGGCAGGGCACGGGCTGGGACGCTGACCGTAAGGACGCGGCGGCCGCCCGGAGGGTTGAGCGACGGATCAACCTATCCTCCGGCATGGCGGCGGCGCACCGGGATAACCCGGATTTTGCCGATCCGGTCCGGGCCGTACGGTCCGGACCGGGCAGCACGGTCCCGTCCGGGCGTGACGGTGCGGGGGCCGGTCCGGGTGGCCCGCCCGCGTGGCCCTTCGCGGGCCCCCGTCCTCCGCCCCCAGCCCCCGGCCCCGGGTCAGCGCAGCGCGTCGAAGGCGCCCGGGTGCGTGTGCTCGCGTACCGACGTGTACTGCTGGCGGACCGCGGTGCCCACGGCCGCGTCGTCACCCGGCTCGAACCGCCGGGCGCCCGCCGGCTCCCACTCCGGCGCCTCGCCCTGGGCCTGCGACCCGAGCACCGCGCCGAGCGACCAGGCGGCCTGCCGGGCGGCCCCCAGCGCGGCGTACTCCCCGGCCTGCGGCACCACCACCTCGGCGCCGAACAGCGGCGGGGCGATCCGCTGTACGGCGGGCAGTTCGGCCGCCGCGCCCAGCAGGAACACCCGGCGCACCTCGACGCCCTTGCCGCGCAGCACGTCCAGCGCGTCGGTCAGCGCGCACAGCATCCCCTCGAACGCGGCCCGCGCCAGGTGCTCCGGCTTCATCGAGTCGCGCCGCAGCCCGCTGAGCGTGCCCGCGGTGTGCGGCAGATCGGGGGTGCGCTCGCCCTCCAGGTACGGCAGCAGCACCAGCCCGTACGCACCCGGCGTGGAGGTCAGCGCCAGCTCGGACAGGCCGGGCAGGTCGGTGCCGAGCAGTTCCGCGGTGCCGCGCAGGGTGCGGACCGCGTTGCGGACCTGGAGCAGCGGCAGGTGGCGGCCGGTCGCGTCGGCGTACGAGGTGATGGTGCCGGTCGGGTCCTTCAGCGCCTCGTGGTGCACCGCGAAGACGGTGCCGGCCGCGCCGAGCGAGACCACCGCGTCGCCGGGGCCCAGGCCCAGGCCGAGCGCGGCGGCCATGGTGTCGCCGGTGCCGGCCGAGATCAGCAGGCCCTCGGGGGTCTGCCCGGCGGGCTCGGCGGGGGCGAGCACCTCCGGCAGCCGGACGCTGTGGCCGAGGGCGCGCTCCACCAGGTCGGGGCGGTACTCGCCGGTGGCCGCGGACCAGTAGCCGGTGCAGGACACGTCGCCGCGGTCGGTCGTACGGCGCTCGGGGCGGCCCAGCAACTGCCAGACCAGCCAGTCGTGCGGGAGCATCACCTCGGAGACGCGCTTGGCGGCGGCCGGTTCGTGCTGGGCCAGCCAGCGCAGCTTCGCCACCGGGTGCGACGCCTGCGGCACCGCGCCGACCGCCTCGGCCCAGCCGGCCGGGCCGCCCAGCTCGTCCACCAGGTCCGCGGCCTGCACCTGGGCCCGCTTGTCGCCGCGCAGCAGCGCCGGGCGCACCATCACGCCGCCGGCGTCCAGCGCCAGCATGCCGTGCTGCTGCCCGGCGATGCCGATCGCCTGCACGCCCTCCAGCACCCCGCCGGTCGCCGCCTCGCCCAGCGACAGCAGCCACGCCTGCGGGTCGATCTCGGTGGGCTTCTCGCCGTCGTCGAGGGGATGCGGGGCGTGGCCCTGCCGCACCACGGCCCCGGTGTCCGTGTCGCACACGACGATGGTGGTGCCTGTGGTCGAGCTGTCTATACCGGCGACTTTCCCCATGCGCCGATGATGCCGTACGGCGGGCCCGGCGCGCGCCCCTCCCGGGGATCACGAATGGGGACGGATGCCCGCGGGGGCGGCAGAGCGGACGGGTCCGCACACGTCCGGGTACGGACGTGCGCGGAGTGACGTTCACCCGGAGGCGTGCACGGACATGCGGGCGCGCGGGGCCCGGGCCGGGTACGGCCGGGCGCCCGCGCGACGGGACGGGGGTGCGGCGGGTCAGGTGTTCGAGGTGCCCCAGTCGCTGTCGGGCGCGTTGCCGTTGCGGCCCGCGCGCATCTTTCCGGCCAGGGCGTCGGGCATCCGGTCGCCGACCTTCGCCGTCACCGTCTCCTTCGCCTTGCCCGCGGCGGTACGGCCCTGCTGCATCGCGGACTCCGCGGTGTTCCGCACCGCCGGGTTCTGCGCGAGCTTCCGGGCGGCCTCCCGGATCTGCTCGTACCGCTCCCGCCCGGCCCGCGCGCCGAGCACGAAACCGACCAGGGCTCCGGTGATGAACGTCAGCCGGTAGCGCATGGCTCCACCCTTCCTAACTCCGGTTCTGCCGGACCTGTGGCGCGCCTACCCTGCGTCGCCGGGGGCAACCCCGTGCAAGCAGTTGGCGGAGCACCCCCCTGCTTGCGCTAATGTATGTGTCGCACCGAGAGCGCGCCTTCCGGGAGGACCCTGGGGGGTGCATTCGGTGCATGTAGCGCGATCCCCTGTAGCTCAATTGGCAGAGCAGCCGGCTGTTAACCGGCAGGTTACTGGTTCGAGTCCAGTCGGGGGAGCTGATCCCCTGTAGCTCAATTGGCAGAGCAGCCGGCTGTTAACCGGCAGGTTACTGGTTCGAGTCCAGTCGGGGGAGCGCGGAATCAGGACCCTTCGGGGTCCTTTTTCGTCCCCCGGGCCGCTGTCCCGCCCTCACCTCCGGTCGCGTCGCGTCCACCTGACGACGCGTCCGTACACCCGCGAGGGCGACAGATCGTATGAGCGGCTATGCTGCGGCAGACGGCGCGCACGGCACGCCGCACGGGGCGGTAGCTCAGCCGGTTAGAGCAGCGGACTCATAATCCGTCGGTCGTGGGTTCGAGTCCCACCCGCCCCACCCTGCCGGCCTTCCCCGCCACCCGGACCCACCTGCGGAAACCGCTCTGCCGAGCCTTCCCGCGGGGGCCTTCGCGGGACCCTCGAACGGCCGATGAGCCCGGGGTCGGCCCGGGAGTCTGGCTTCCTCCGATCGGACGAGTCCGCGGGGACGGGCCGGGCGGCGCGGTTCGGGGCGTCGGTGGCGAGGTTCCGTTCGACGGGGTCCAGGTCGACGGTGCCCGGGTCGACGGGGTCCGGGTCGGCGGGGTCCGGGCTGACCGCCACGGCGGCCGCCGCGGGAGCGGAGGGGCTGATCGGCATCCTGCGACGCGCAGCCGTCCGTGAGGGACCCCGCGGCCCCCGCACCCGATGGCGCCGGCCCCACCGCCGCCCTGCGCACCGGCGGCGCGACGGTCACGCCGTATCCCACCGCCGCCTCCCGCACCGGCCGACTCGACCCGGGCGGAGTCCACTTCGGCTGTCCCGGCGCCGGCAGAACCATCCCGGCGAGGTGGTGGCGGTCACCGGGCCGAGCGGCGCCGGCAAGTCCACGCTGCTCGCGCTGCTGATGCGCTTCTTCCACGACCCGGACGCGGGGTCGATCCGGCTGGACGGCGCCGACCTCTGGGACCGGTCACACTGCTGCCGCTGCGCACCCGCATCCTCAGCGGCAGCGTCCGGGAGAACATCGCCTGCGGCCGGCCGGGCGCGACCGACGAGGAGATCCGGCGGGCCGCCCGTACGGCAGGGGCGCACGGATTCGTCACCGCGCTCGACGACGGCCGCTTCACCCGGCTGTCCGGCGGCCGGCTCCAGCGCATCGCGATCGCCCGCGCCCTCGTGCGCGACACGCCCGTCCTCGTCCTCGACGAGCCGACCACCGCACTCGACCCGCGGGCGGCCCACGACCTCCTCCCCGCGCTGCCCGGCCTGTCCGCCGACCGCACCATCGTCATCGTCCGTCAGCCACGACGTGAGCCTCGCCGCCCGGGCCGACCGCGTGCTGGTCCTCGACGAAGGACAACTCGCCGAATCCGGCGCCCGCACCCAACTGCTCGCCCGGGGCGGCCGCCAGGCGAGCCTCCACGCCTGAGCGCCGCTGCCGCGGGTCAGGGCGGGTCCCAGGCGGTCGCTCACCTCTGCTTGCTGTACAGGCGCAGGGCGATCGGGGTGCAGACGAGCGCGAGGGCGGCGGTGGCGGTCAGGGACCAGGTGACCGCGCCGGCGGTGTGGCCGGTGTCGTTCATCAGGTCGCGGGCCGCGGTGGCGACGTGGCTGAGCGGGTTGACGCGGACGACGGCCTGGAGCCAGCCGGGCATGGTGCGGGGCTGGACGAAGATGTTGCTGGCGAACGAGAGCGGCATGAGGACGGCGTTGGCGATGCTGATGACCACCGCCGGGTCGCGGACGAGCAGGGCGACCGCGGCCCACAGCAGGGACAGCGACAGTCCGAAGGCGACGACGAGGGCGACGGCGGCGAGCACGCCCGGCACGCCGCCGTCGGCGCGGTAGCCCATGGCCAGGCCGAGGCCCACCACGATGGCGGAGGCGAACAGGTAACGGGCGGCGTCGCTGAGCAGACCGCCGAGCACGAAGGCGCCGCGCCAGATCGGCAGGCCGCGGAAGCGGTCGAAGGCGCCGCTGCGCACGTCCTGGGCGAGGCGGCCGCCGCCGTACATGGTGACGATGGCGATGCTCATGCTGAGCACCCCGGGCAGCAGGATCGTGAGGTAGTCGCCGGTCGAGCCGCTGATCGCGCCGCCGAACAGGTAGGTGAACAGCACGGTGAACAGGATCGGGATGGCGGCCGAGTCCACGAGCTGCTTGGGGTCGTGCTTGATCTTGAGCAGGGCGCGCCGGCCGAAGGTGGCCGAGGCGGTGAGCGCGGAGGCGCGGCGGGCGGAGCGTCCGGCGGCGAGCAGGGCGTCGATCGGGTCGGCCGGTGCGGGGGTGGGGCGGGCGGAAGAGGCGGAGGTGGCAGCGGAGGAGGCCGAGGCGGCGGAAGTGCTCATACGGTCGGGTCCTTGCGGTCGTCGGCGGTGGCCGGGCCGGCCGGGTGGCCGGTCAGCGCGAGGAACGCCTCGTCGAGGCTGGGCCGGCCGAGGGAGAGGTCGGCGACGCCCACGCCGGCGTCGGCGAGCCGGGTCATGGCGCGCCCGACCAGCCGGCCCATGTCCCGTGCCCCGTCCGTGCTTTGCGCACCCGGCGTCCCGTTCACGCCCGGCGCCCCGGCCGTGTCCTGCGGGTCCTGCGCGTCCTGCCTGCCCCGCGGGTCCGGCCGGGTGGCGAGCGATACGGACAGGGCGAGCGGGTTGGCGGCGAGCCGGATCGTGCCCTCCAGGCTGCCGGCCAGGATGTCGCGGGCCTTCGGACGCTGCTCGCCGTCGAGGAGCCGCAGGTGCAACGTGCCCGAGCCGACCCGGGACTTGAGCTGGGCGCTGGTGCCTTCGGCCACGATCCGGCCGTTGTCGATGACCGCGATCCGCTCGGCGAGCTGGTCGGCCTCTTCGAGGTACTGGGTGGTGAGCAGCACCGTGGTGCCGGCCGCGGCGACGTGGCGGACCAGCTCCCACACCTGGTTGCGGCTGCGCGGGTCGAGACCGGTGGTCGGCTCGTCGAGGAAGAGCAGGTCGGGGGTGACGACCAGGCTGGCGCCGATGTCGAGCCGGCGGCGCATGCCGCCCGAGTAGCCGCCGACCGGCCGCCCGGCCGCCCCGGTCAGGTCGAACGCGGCGAGCAGGTCGTCGGCGCGCCGCCTGGCGGCGGCCCGGGTCAGGCCGTGTAACCGGCCCAGGACCAGCAGGTTCTCGTATCCGGTCAGGTCCTCGTCGAGGGAGGCGAACTGGCCGGTCACCGCCACCCGGGCGCGGATCGCGTCGGCCTCGGTCACCACGTCGTGGCCGAGGACGCGGGCGGTGCCGGCCGAGGGGCGGGTCAGCGTGGCGAGGATACGGATCGTGGTGGTCTTGCCGGCTCCGTTGGGGCCGAGGAACCCGAACACCTGGCCGCGCCGGATCGTGAGGTCGATCCCGTCCAACGCCCGGCTCTCGCCGTAGACCTTGACCAGGCCGCGTGCCTCGATCGCCGGATGGTCGTCTCCGCTCCCGGGTGCTCCACTCCAGCTTTTCTTTGACATGCCGTAAGAGTTGGCTAACTCTGTCGGCTTGTCAAGGTTACGGTCGGGCGCATATTGTCGCGGCATGGCCGACCCGCACGACCCGCACGAAGCCCCCGCACCGCACGACACCCCCGCACCGCACGACGTCCCCGCACCGCACGGCATCCCCGCACCGCCGCCGCCGTCACGGCGCCGCCGGGCCGACGCCCGGCGCAGCATCGACGCGATCCTCAACGCGACCCGGGTGGTGCTCGGCGAGCGGCCCGACGCGAGCATGGAGGACATCGCCGCGGCGGCCGGCGTCACCCGCCAGACCGTCTACGCGCACTTCTCCTCGCGGGAGGTCCTGGTCGCGGCCCTCGTCGAGGTCGCGTCCGCCGAGTTCGCCGCGCTGCTCGACGAGGCCGCTCTCGACACCGCCCCGCCCGCCGACGCGCTGACCCGGTACCTCGACGCCGGCTGGCGGTTCCTCGACCGCTACCCCCTCCTGCTGCACTCCGCCACGGCCCAGATCCCGCGGCCCGCCCACGACCCCCACGACTTCGTGCCCCCGCGGCTCACCCGGCTCGTCCGACGCGGCCAGTACGCGGGCGACTTCGACCCGGCGCTGCCCGCGGACTGGCTCGCCGCCGCCATCCTCGGGCTCCAGCACACCGCCGTGGACCAGGTCGCGGCCGGGCTGCTGACCAACGACAAGGCGGCGGAGCTGTGTGCGGAGAGCGCGCTGCGCCTCTGCGGCGGCCAGGCACAGCCGTAGCCCCATTGGTGGCCGTGCCGTGGCCGTGCCGTAGCCGTAAGGGCGCGGGCCGGCTGTCACGCCTCCTCGGCCCACCAGGACCCGGACCAGGACCAGGACCCGGACCCGGGACAGGCCGGGGTGCGCCGAGGCTCCGCCGCACGTCCGCTCGGGCAAAGGGAGTTGCGCCCTGGGCCGATCCGTTTGCGTCCGTGGCCAGGGCCTGTGTCCTGCCGGCCTCAGGGGTCCGCGGCTGCACCGGCTGGGGCGGCACCCGTCTCCTCAGCGAGGCGCCGAACCCGCCCGGTTCGCTCCTGACGCCCGGCGCGACGACCGGCCCTGCCGGCGCCGTCGGCGGAACCTGAGGCCGAGGCCCACGCACGGGGGCCGCGTACCGGCGCCCGGTACGCGGAAAGTGCCCGCCACCTGGACCGGCGCGACCCGAAGGTTCGTCGTCCCAGCGCGGAGGGCACTTTTCGCGTGCACGGCGGGCGGCGATCAGCAGGAGAGGTTGCCGATCGGTGCGGTGATTCGGTGCGTGGACGGGTGTGGAGATCGGTGTGGAGATCGGTGCGGGGTGGGCGTGGGGATCGGTTCGGCGGAGCCGCGACGCCGGACGGCGCCCATGCCCGCGCTCCGCGCGCCTGGCTCCACGCGGTCACGGGTGATCGTCCGTCCAACCGGGCGGACATGATGGGGCGTCAGGCGTAGAGTGCCTGATATGGAAGCCGAAGGGGGAATCGGCGGCCGGAGCTCCTGGGCGGCGCCGTCGTGGGCGGTACGTATCCGGCGGGGCGATGGGACGATCGCGGGGGCCGGAGTGCTGGTCGACCCGGAATGGGTACTGACGCACGCGGGGGCGGTCGCCGAAGGAGAGCGCGTCACCGCGGAGTTGGTCGGCGCCGGCGGGGTCTCGCTGCACGCGGTCGCGGACCAGGTGTGCGCGGCCGAGGCGGGCGGGGTGGCGCTGCTGCGGCTGGACGGGTCCGGCCCGGCGGGCGCGGCCGGTTCGCTGCGCCGGCTGTCCGTGCCGCACCGCAGGGTGCGGATGTACGGCTTCCCGGCCGCCGACGGCACCGGGCGGTGGATGGCCGCGGCCACGGAAGCCGTGGCGAGCGGCACCGACGGGCGGGTCCGGCTGGCGCCGGCCGGTCCGGGCGCCGCGGGCTTCGGCGGCGCCGGGGTCACCGACGCCGCCACCGGCGACATCGTCGGCGTGGCGCTGCCCGGAAACGTGAACGGCGACCGCGCGGGCCCGTATCTGAGCCCGGCCGAGACCGTCGTACGCCACCTGCCGCGCGCCCGCGGCTGGACCCGCGGCTGGGCCGCCGTCGACGAGCGGCTGGACGTGCTCGGCCGCGAACGGGGCATGTTCGACCCGCACTTCGCGCAGCGGCTGGCGGAGTGGTTCCGCGGTGACCGCCCGAGGTCCGTGCCGCGCCCGCCGGGTGCGCCCCATGTGGCGGGCGCGCCGGTCCGGCCCGGTCCGGCCCGCACCCGACGGCGTACCGGCGACGGCAGCCAGGTCAAGATCAGCCAGGTCCGCGCCGACCACCCGGTGCGGGTGACCACGCTCTGCCGTGCCCTCCGGCTCGCCGACCGCGAACTGCCCGGCCCGGCCGCCGGCGACGCGGACACCGACCCGCCGCCCGGTGGCCTCGACCTGGCGCTGAGCGCGTCCGGCCGCAGCACCCTGTGGATCGCCGAGCGGGTCGCCGACCGGCTCGGCGTGCTCCCGGAGGGCCGGGAGGACATCGACGACACGGGCGTCGACGCGATCGTCCGGCGCATCCTCGCCGCCTCGACCACCCTCACCCTCGTCCTGGTCGGGGTCGACGAGGCGCCCGACCCCGACGGGCTGCTCGACCTGCTCGCCCGGCTGCGCGTGCACGGCGACCGCATGCTGCTGGTCTTCCGCCGCGACGGGGCCCATGTCGCCCGCGCGGAGAGCCAGTTGGTGATCGAGCCGAGCCAGCAGCGGCAGGCGCGGCTGGTGGGGATGCTGACCGAGATCACCGGCCCGCTCGCCGACGCGCTGCACGAGCGGATGGCCGAGGTGCGCGCCGACTGCGACCGGGCGCTGGACGCGCTGGTCAAGGCGCACGCGGTACGGACCACCATGGCGGGCACGGTCGGTGTGGCGGCCGGACGCGGCGGGCACCCGGACCTCGCCCGGTTCGAGCGGGTGGCGGTCCGGGCCGAGCGGCGGATCAGGGAGGCCGTCGAGCGCCTCGACCCGCTGATCGAGCGCCGCGCGGAGCTGATCGGACGCCTCGACTCGTACCAGGTGCTCCACCAACAGGCTTTGGACAGCGAGGACTTGGCCGCGGAGGACCGTTACCAGGCCGCCTACGAACTGCTGCACGCCCGGCCCTGCGACCTGGCCGCAGCGGAGGTCGCGATGCGCGAGTACGCCGGCTTCATCGAGCGATGGAGCAGCAGGCACCCGCAACGGCGGGGGCCGTCGGGCCCGGGGGCGGACGGGCAGCCGGGGAGCGGGGACGGTGCGGGGGAGGGGGCGGAGGTGCACCACGTTGCGTCGCCGAACCGTCGTGCGGAGCCGAGCCACGAGGTGGAGCCGAACCACGGTGCCGGGCCGAACCACGGTGCCGGGCCGTACCGCGCCGCCGGACCCCGCCACGCTTCCGAGCTTGGCCAAGTCCCTTTACGTGAACCGGATCAGGAGGGAGGCGAGCCCCGACTGTGACCGACCCGCCCGTGCGCTGCCCGCGCCCCGGATGCGACGGCACCCTCATGTCCACCGGCTTCTGCGACACCTGCTCCCGGATGCCGCCCGCGGCGGCCCCTCGCGGCGTCACCTCCGTATCCCCACCGAGGACCGCGCCCGCGCCTGTCCCCACCCCTCCGCCTGCCCCCGCACCCGCGCCCCCGTCCCCGCCGACGCCCACCCCTGCGCCCGCTCCCGCTCCCGCGGCCACACTCGCGGCCACACCCGCCCGTGAAGGAGCCGGTCCCGGACCGGACCGGCCCCGCACGCCCGGGCCCCGTACCGGCGCGGACAGCTCGGCGGACTTACCCGACGGCGAGTCCGGCCGTACCGACAGCCGCCGCGAGCGCGCCCGCCGGCAGCGCGCCACGCGCCGCACCGCCGACCGAGACCGCGACCGTGACCGCCAGGGTGACCGCGACCGTTCCGCCGAGGACGCCGCGTCCCGGCCCGGCCTCGCACCGGCCCCCGCCGTCCCCAACTTCGACACGTTGGACAGCGACGGCCTCGTCCCGCTCCCCGACATCCCCGCGCCGCCGCTCGCCAGCATCGCCCGCGCCCCCAGCCCGCCGCCGGTCGGCGGCCGGCCCTGCGGCATCCCGGAGTGCCCCGGCACCATCGGGCTGGCGTACGACGGCGGGCCGCCACCCGACCACGGCTACTGCCCCGAGTGCGGCACGCCGTACTCCTTCCGCCCGCAACTGCGCGTCGGCGACGAGATCGGCGAGGCGAGCCGGCAGACGTACCGCGTGCTCGGCTATCTCTCGCCGGGCGGCACGAGCTGGGTGTACCTCGCCGAGGACACCGAGCTGAAGGACCTGCGGGTGGTGCTCAAGGCCCAGATCAACAACAGCGACGCCATCGCCCGCCTGCGCGCGGTCGAGGAGATGCGCTCGCTCGCCTCGCTGCACCACCGGGACGTGGTCGGCGTCATCTCCTCGCGCAAGCACCTCGCGCCGGGCGAGGAGGAGCCCACCGACTACATCGTGATGGAGTACGTCGCCGGGCGCCCGCTGAACCTGCTGCTGAGGTCGAACCCGGACGAGCTGGAGGAGCTGTTCGGCGAGCCGTTCGCCCTCGACCACGTGGTGACGTACGGCTGCAAGATCCTCGGCGCCCTGGAGTACCTGCACGACCAGGGGCTGCTCTACTGCGACATGAAGCCCGCGAACGTCATCCACTACGGCCGGCAGATCAAGTTGATCGACCTCGGTGCGGTGCGCCGCAAGGACGACCGCGCCACCCGGCTGTCGTACACCCGCAACTACGCCCCGCCGTCAAGGGAGTTGAGCCAGCGCGGGTTCCATGTCGACAGCGACCTGTTCACGGTCGGCCGCACCCTGAACGAGCTGTACGACAAGGCGGTGCCGGCCGCCGGGCTCGCCGAGCGCTCCTTCGACCGGCTGATCGCCCGCGCCACGCACGACGACCCGGCCGCCCGCTTCACCTCGGCGGCGCAGATGTCCCGGCAGCTGTGGGAGGTGCTGCGGGAGCACCGCGCACTGAGCCGGCACGAGCGGCACCCCGAGCGCTCCACCCGGTTCGAGCCGACCGCGGTGCTCTTCGGCGCGGTGCTCGGCGAGGCCCCGGGCACCGGCTACTGGACGGGGCGGGGCGGGCGGACCGGGCGGACCGGGCAAGCCGGGCAAGCCGGGCAGGCCGGGCAGGCCGGGCAGGCCGTCGGGACCGCACCGGAGCTGGAGTTCGGCGCGCCCGGCCCGAAGGAGGTGGCCCGCGCGCTGCCGGTGCCGATCCCCGACCCGGACGACGGCGCCGTGGTCTTCCTCGGCCGGCTGGGCGCGGCGGTGCCCGAGCGCGTCGCGGAGCGGGTGCTGCACGATCCGCCGCTGCGTACGGTCGAGGTGGCGCTGTGGCTGTGCCGCGGCTATCTGTGGCGCGGCGGCGAGGAGGCGGCCGAACAGGCCGCGGCGTGGCTGGCCGAGGCGGAGCGGCTGATGGGCCCGGACGCCGCGGCCTACGACTGGCGGCTCGCCTGGCACCGCGGCCTGCGCGACCTAATGAACGACCAAGTGCACACGGCACAGGGCTACTTCGAGGCCGTCTACGACATCGTGCCCGGCGAGTGGGCGCCCAAGCTCGCGCTCGGCTACTGCGCCGAGCGCCTGCGCGACCCCGAGCAGGACGTCAGCCGCTACTACGAGGCGGTCTGGGAACGCGACCGCACCCAGGGCAGCGCCGCGTTCGGCCTGGCCCGCGGCCACCTGCGTGCCGGGCACCGTACGGCGGCGGTCCGGGTGCTGGGCGAGGTCCCCTCCACCTCACGGCATTACGACACCGCGCGGATCGCGATGATCCGGGTGCTCACCGGGCGGCTGCCGGGCGCCGACCCCACCGCGGCCGACCTGCGCGACGCCGCCGACCGGATCGCCGAACAGCCCTCCGGCGCGGCCAAGAAGCGGCTGGTCGCGGAGGTGCGGGAGCAGGAGTACGCGCGACGGCTGGCGGCGGCGACGTCGCCGGGCGGACCCGAGGAGGCGGCGTACAGCCGAGGCGCCGCTCCCGTCGGCCAACTCGCGCAAGCAGAAGGGGTGTTGACGCGGCTACGCGGCCGGCTGGGCCGCCTGCCGGTGCTCGGCGCCCACCGGCCGCCGACCGGTCCCGACGGCGCCTGGCTCGACCGGCCGTTCCCCGCGCTGCCGCCCGGGGAGCTCTTCGAGGGCGCGGCCGACGGGCGCCGGCTGGCCACGCTGCTGCACGAGTCGCTGCACGACCTGGCCGACCAGGGGCACGACGCGGCCGAGCGCGGCGACCTTCTCGACCGGGCCTACGCGGTCCGTCCGGAGAGCAGGTTCTGACGGCACCGGCGGCGGACCCGTGCCGGCCACGGGCCCTCCGACCGACCTACCCACCTACCGACCTACCGAGCGACCGACCTACCGAGGCGACCGACCGAGCGAGCGGTGAGGAGCAGCAGGCAGCAGTGGACACTCACGGGAGCACGAGCGGGGACGCGGGCGCGTACGGTGACGGGCCCGGCTCCGGGCCGCCGGTCCCGCCCAACGGGCCTGGCGCGGAAGCGGGTTCGGGCCCGCCGCCGTACCAGGGCCAGGACCAGGACCAGGACCAGGGTCAGCACCAGGACCAACGCCAGGACCAGGGCGCCGGGCACCGCCAGGACGCGGCCGGCCCCGCCGTCGGGCTCGGGATCAGCCAGCGCATGTACCTCCCGGCCGGAGCCGGCGCGCAGGACCTGCACGCCATCCTGACCGTGCACGTCGACGGCATCGACGAGGCCGCGGCCACGGGCGCCGCCGCGGGCGCCGACGGGCCGCCGCTCGCCGAAGTCCTCGTCGTGGACTGCTCGGTCTCGATGAACGTGCCGGAGAAGAAGATCCACGCGGCCCGGCAGGCCGCCGTCACCGCGCTGAAGGCGCTGCCGGACGGCACCCCGTTCGCGATCGTCAAGGGCACCCACCACGCGGTGACCGTCTACCCGCCCTCCGGACCGATGCGCCCGGCCTCCGCGGCGACCCGGGCCGAAGCGGCGCTCGCGGTGTACGCCATGCAGGCCGGCGGCGGCACCTGCGTCGGCAACTGGCTCGACCTGGCAGGCACGTTGCTCGCCGAGCAGTCCGCGCCGATCCCGCACGTGCTGATGCTCACCGACGGCCGGAACGAGCACGACGACCGCAACCCGCTCGCCGCGGTGCTCGACACCTGGCAGGGCCGCTTCCTGTGCGACGCCTGGGGCATCGGCAAGGACTGGGACGCGCAGGTGCTGGTGGACGTCACCACGCGGTTGCACGGCAGCGCGGACGCGGTGCACGACGAGTCCGAACTGCCGTCCGCCTACGCGGCGTTGGTCGAGCGGCTGCTGGCCAAGCCGCTGCCGGAGCTGGAGATCCGGGTGACGCCCTCACCCGGCAGCCGGCTGCGCTACCTGCGCCAGATGTTCCCCAACGAGCTGATCCTGCCGCAGACGGCGACCGAGACCGCGACCGGTGCCGCGGTCGCCTTCACCACCCGCGCCTGGGGCAACGAGGTGCGCAGGTACCAGCTGTGCCTGACGGTCGATCCGGAGGGGCGGGCGCTGGACGAGGACCTTCAGGCGGCGGTCGTGGAGGTGGTGGCGCCCGGCAGCCGGTTCCGGCCGGCGGGCGGACACCCGCCAGGGCCGGGCGAGTTGCGGCTGCCACCGGCCAAGCCGTGCCGGGTGCGGTGGACCGACGACCCGGTGCCGGCGCTGACCGGCAACGAGGAGGACGAGCACTTCGAGAAGCACCGGCGGCTGGGCGACACCGCCGGGCGGGCCGCCGAGGCGTTCCGCGTCGGGCAGCGCGAAGCCGCGGTCCGGCTGCTCGGGATCGCGGTCATGCTCGCCCACGAGCTGAACGCGCATCGCCAACTGGCCGAACTCCAGCGGATCGTGGAGATCCGCGACCCGGCCAACGGGAACGTGGTGCTGCGCGAGGGCGTGACCCGGGACGCGTTCGAGCACCTGATCACCGCGAGCACCCACACCACGCACGGCCCCACCTCCGACGGCCTGCCCGGCGGAGACCTCCAGGTGCGGCCCGTGGCCGGGCTGGTCGGCTGCCCGAAGTGCCGGGCCCCGATCCCGTCGAACGCCAAGTTCTGCCCGCACTGCCGGCACCGCCTCACGCCGAGAGTCGAGGCGCCATGAGCACCACCTCGCGCGAACTGTGGCACCGGCTCTGGCTGTTGACGGCTCTGATCACGGTCACCACGCTGGCCCTGCTCGGCTCCTACGCCGGGGTGCACAGCGACGCGGTGCCGCTGGCGTCGTCCACCGCGTCCGGCGTGCTCGACGTGGACACCGCGAAGGACGCGCTGCTCCAGGCCAAGTCCGACGCGGAACAGGACGCGGCCTCCGACGCGGCAGGCACCAGCAGCTTCTCCACCCAGGTCGCGGTCGCCAACCAGATCCTCACCTCGGCCGCGGCCGAGGACGTCACCGGGCCGAGCGGCCGGCTGACCCTCAAGACGGTCACCGGCCTGATCTCGGCGTACTCGTACTGGATCGGGCTCGCCGGACAGGTCCCGAGGGACTCGCCGCTGCACGACGGCTACATGCACGACGCGGCCAACGTGCTGGGCGCGCCCGGTGACGCGGTGACCGGTGCGTCGCTGATGAGCCGGCTCAACGCGCTCCAGCAGGCGCAACTCGCGGTGGCGCGCCGGCAGGCGTCGTTCGGGTGGCCGCTGGTGCTGGGCTGGTGCCTGTCGGCGGTGCTGGTCGTCGCGCTGACCGCCGCGCTGGTGGAGGCGCACCGCTTTCACCGGGCCCGGTTCCGGCGCCGCTGGAACCGTCAACTCGGCGCGGCCGGCGGCCTGCTGGTGTGCGGTGCGGTGGTCCTCGCGGCCTTCACCTGGCAGACCCACACCGGCCTGTTCCATGCCCGCAGGCTGCTGGAGCGGCCGCACGCGGGCGGGCAGATCAGCACCGCGGGGGCGGAAGTCGCCCGGCGGATGGCGGACACCGGCTTCCGCGCCGCGGCGGCCGGCTGGATAGTGGCCGGGGGAGTGGCACTGATGGTTCTGGTCGTGTGGGCACTGGTGCCGCGGATCAACGAGTACCGCGTCAAGGCGTCCCGATGAGGCGGCCGGACGCGCGGGGATACGGCGTCATCGGCCTGTGCCTGGTGGTGGTCGCCGTGGTGGGTGTCGTGGTGGTGCGGGCGGTCGGCGGGAACGGCTCGGTGACGCTGCTGGCGAACTGGAGCGGGGGTGACGAGACGCTCTTCCGGCAGCAGGTGATCCAGCCGTTCGAGGCCGAGGAGCACATCCACGTGCTCTACCAGGGCAGTTCGGCCGAGAGCCAGGTGCTCGACGCCGACGCCGAGGCCGGCGCGCCGCCCGACATCGCGGTGCTGCCCGGCCCCGGCGAACTCGCCGACTACGCGTCCAAGGGCCAACTCGCCCCGCTGGACGGCCTGATCGACGGCAAGGACTTCAACGCGCCCTGGGCGCGCAAGGTCGACGGCCCTCCGGGCGAGGGCGCGCACTACTACTGGCTGCCGATCAAGACCGACCTGAAGAGCGCGGTGTGGTACCCGAAGGGCATGACGGCCGGACAGCGCACCGCGGCCGCGGCCGCCCCCGGCTCCTGGTGCCTGGGCATGGTCTCCGGCGCCACCTCCGGCTGGCCCGCCACCGACTGGATCGAGGACATCCTGCTCCAGCAGGCCGGTCCCGCCGTCTACCAGCAGTGGGCCGGCGGGCGCCTGCGGTGGACGGACGCGCGCGTCGCACGGGCCTGGCGGACCTGGGGCGACATGGTCGGCGCCGGCCAGGCCGCGTACGTCCGGCCCGCGGTGACGCGCCCCTACGACGTGGTCTCCCGCACCGCGGCCGGCGGGGGCGCCGCGTGCACCCTGGAGCACCAGTCGTCGTTCATACGGGCCGACGCCGGCTGGGCGAACAGCGCGGACCCCAAGCGCTCCGACGCGGACTTCGTGCACTCCGCGGACCTCATCCCCGGGTCGGACAGCGCCCAGGACGCCTGGGAGGTCTCCGGCGACCTCGCCGCGATGCTGCACGACACCCCGCAGGCACGGAAGTTGATCAGCTACCTGGCGCGGCCCGAGGTCCAGCAGAAGTGGAGCCTGTCGCAGTCCGCGTTCTCCGCCGACCGCGCGGTGCGGACCTCCGCCTACGGCGCCGACCCGGTCAGCCTCGCCGCGGCCAGGACCCTCGACTCGCCCGGTACCGTACGCTGCTACGACGCCTCCGACGCGATGCCCGCGGTGATGCGGGACGCCTTCGAACTCGCCGCGCTGCGCTACCTGGCCGAACCCGCCTCGCTGGAGCACCAGTTGACGATCCTGGATGGGGTGCGGAAGCGGCGGACCATGGTCTGGCTGCCGAAGGTCTGCGGCAGCGGCACCGGTTGACGTATCGACGCCTCAACGCCTCGACGCCTGGAACACGTTCCCTGCGCGGACCGGGTGCGGGGCGGGTGCGGGTTGGGTGCGGACCGGGGCAGCGGGGGCGTTCAGGTGCCGGGCCGCCGCGCGCCGAGGGACGACAGCAACTGGAGCTTGTCGTACGACTCGGAGCCCGGCGTGGCCGTGTACACCAGCAGCCGCTGCGACTGGTCCTCGTCGAGCAGGTTCTGGCAGTGCAGTTCGAGCAGGCCCACGTCCGGGTGGAGCATGCGCTTGATCTCGACCCTGCGCAGCCCCACCTCGTGGTCGCCCCAGATCCCGGCGAACTCCTCGCTCGACGCCAGCAGCGCGTCCACGAGTTCGCCGGCCGGCGAGTCCGGGCCGAGCGCGGTGTACCCCTCGCGCAGCCCGGCGGTGAAGAAGCGGCTGTGCTGCGGGTGGTCCGGCTCGGGGTAGGTCAGCCGGGCCACCGGGTCGGTGAACCAGCGGTAGACCATGAAGCGGTCCAGGCCGGAGTAGCCGGTCTGGTCGCCGACCAGCGCCATCGACGGCTGCGTCTGGAGCAGCGTCTCCCCGAGCACCGACATCACCTGCGCTGGGGTGTCGGCCAGCCGGTCCACGATCCGCATCATGCCCGGGCTGACGTGGTCCGCGCGCAGGCTGCGGCGCGGGGTGCCGTGGCCGGCCATCCGGAAGAGGTGGTCGCGCTCGTCGAGCGACAGGTGCAGGCCCCGGGCGATCGCGGCGAGCATCTGCTCGGACGGCTGCGGGCCGCGGGCCTGCTCGATCCGGCCGTAGTAGTCCGCGGACATCCCGCACAGCGCGGCGACCTCCTCGCGCCGCAGCCCCCTGGTCCTGCGCCGCTGCCCGCGCGGCAGCCCCACGTCCTCGGGTTGCAGCGCCTCCCGCCGGGTGCGCAGGAAGTCCGCCAGTTGTTCTCGGTCCATGATCCCAGTCTCCCTCGCCCGCCCGGCCGCCGTTCCCCGCCGGCCGCCGTTCCCCGCCGGCACGGTCCTCCGCTAGAGCAGGGTGCCGCCGGACGCCTCGACGCGCTGGCCGTTGATCCAGCCGGTGTGCTCCGACAGCAGCGACGCGACCACGCCGCCGATGTCGTCGGGCTCGCCGACCCGGCCGAGGGCGGTCTCCGCGCCGAGCTGCGCGCGCACCTGCGCGTTGTCCCGCAGGTAGCCGCCGCCGAAGTCGGTGGCGATCGGCCCGGGGGCCACGGTGTTCGCGGTGATGCCGCGTTCGCCCAGCTCCAGCGCCAGGTAGCGGGTGAAGACCTCCACCGCGCCCTTCATCGTGGCGTACGCCGACATGCCCGGGCGGCTGAAGCGGGTCAGCCCGGAGGAGATGTTGATGATCCGGCCGCCGTCGGCGATCAGCGGCGCGAGCGCCTGGGTGAGGAAGTACACGCCGCGCACGTGCACCGCGAACAGCGCGTCGAAGTCCTCGACGGTGGCCTGCGCGAAGGGCGCGGCGGCGGCCTGCCCGGCGTTGTTGACGAGGTAGTCGAAGTCCTCGCGCCGCCACCCCTCCTTCAGCGTCCGCCGCACCTCCGCCACGAAACCGGGGAAGTCCTCCAGCCGGCCGGTGTCCAGCGGCAGGGCCCGCGCGGTGCGGCCGAGCGCGGTGATCTCGTCGACGACGGCCTGCGCCTCGTCGGCGTGCGAGCGGTAGGTGATGATCGAGTCGACGCCTTCCGCGGCGAGCCGCAGCGCGGTGCTGCGGCCCAGCCCGCGGTTGGCGCCGGTGATCAGGGCGACGCGGTCGCGGGTCTCGGTCTGCTGGGTCATGGCGGTCTGCTCCTCGCGGGTGGGCGGCGGCCGTACCGTCCGTACGGCCTGCGGTCTCCGCCTTCGCTCACCAGCCTGCGCGCGTCCGCGCACCGGATGAAGGCCCGGCTCAACCAGGGACCCGCGATCCCTGGCTACGGCCCGCCCGCCCCGCCCGCCGGAGCCCCGCCCGCCCCGCCGGAGCCCCCCCACCCGGGTCCGCTACGTCAGCGGCCCGGTGACCGGCAGGACCACCTCGCACGGCACCGGCCGCGGGTGCGCCGGGTCGAGCGCGTTGAGCACGTCGGTCAGCGCGATCGGGTCGTACGCGATCTCCAGGTGATCGCTGGCGTCCAGCCCGCACTGGTCCTGCACGGTGATGTTCGTGACGTTGGGCGCGGCGGGCAGCAGCGCGTTGGTGTACGGCGTGACCACCTCGTCACCGGTGGTGGTGATCACGGTGTACGTCACGCCGGGCACGGTCTCGCCGCCGCTGTTGAGCGAGGTGAGGAAGTCCGAGCCGACCTCCTGCTCGACGCAGGCCGCGCAGGCCGGGCCGACCACGAACTGGTTGGCCGGCTCCAGCAGGCCGAGCTGGCGGCCGAACTCGGTGAGGCCGTCCAGGGTGGTGCCGTTGTTGCTGGGGGACAGCGCGATCAGCTTGTCGGTCTTGGCCGCGCCGCCCAGGTTCTTCAGGTAGTAGCGCGGCATCATGCCGCCCTGGGAGTGCCCGACCAGATCGACCTTGGCCGCGCCGGTCGCCGCCAGCACCTGGTCGACGAACGCGGAGAGCTGCGCCGCGCCGTCCTCGGCCGGACCGGTGCCCTGGATCGCGGCGGACGCCGAGGAGCCGCCGTAGTCGAAGGCGAAGACGCAGTAGCCGTTGTTCGCCAGCAGCGGCGCGGCGCCGCCCCAGTTGTCGTTCATGTTCTCGAGGGTGCCGTGCACCAGCACCACGGGGTACGGGTGCGCGGCGCTCGGCGTGCACGACCAGTTGTTCGCGCCGGCCGGGGCCTTCGTCGGGCTGAAGAACCCGCCGACGAAGCCGGTGCTGAAGTGGTAGTTCACCGGGAGCCGGCCCGACGCGGCCGGTGCGGCGGCGTCCGTGCCGGCGGAAGGGGAAGCGGAGGAGGCGGCGGCAGAGGTGGCGGAGGCGGTGGAGGCGGAGGTGGTGGAGGCAGCGGCGAAGGTGCCCTGGGTGCCGGCCAGGGTCAGGCCGAGCGCGGCGGCGGCCGTCGCGCAGCCGCGCAGAAGGGTGCGTTTCATGTGGCGTTACCGTCCCTTGTTCGGGAATGCGAATTCCGGCAGTGCGGCGATCGGTGATGCTAGGAAGCGCCGTCGGGCCGGTCAACGGCCTCGGCCGGACGCCCGGAAAAGCGCGTGCGGAGATGCCAGGAAACCGTGCGCCCGCAATGCGGAACTGTCATCGGCGGCAGAAGAACAGCCGCCCCTGCCCCACCTGTTGACTCGCCGGTAACATCGCCGCATACTCCCCTGTGGGCCACCAGCACCGGCCGGACCGGCCGTGTCGGGCCGGGACGCACCGCATCGCAGCCCGGCCCGACGGAGGTCACCGGTGGACGGACCGTGGACGCGCTTTCCGCCGCGATTCGCCGTGGAGGTGCGAAAGGAGCGTTCCTCGCTCGCCGCCGAGATCATCAGCGAGATACGGCGCCAGGTGCCCGAATTCGCCCGGCCGCTCGCCGGGAATTTCGGTGCCGGAATCCAGCAGGGCGTGGAGAGCGCCCTCGCGGAATTCGCCGACCTGCTGGCCGCCGGCCGGGCCGAGGGCGCTTTCAGCGAGGACCGGCTGCGGGTGCACCGCGCCCTGGGCCGGGGCGAGTTGGCCGAGGGCCGCAGCCTCGACGCGCTCCAGGCCGCCTACCGGCTCGGCGGCCGGGTCGCCTGGCGCCGCTACGCCCGGGTGGCGCGCCGCTCCGGGCTCGGCGCGGACCTGATGGTCGTCCTCGCCGAGGCGATCTTCGCCTGCCTCGACGAACTCGCCTCCGCCGCGGTGCGCGGCTACACCGAGGCGAGGGCCGACGAGGCGGGCACCCTCGTCCGGCGCCGCCACCGGCTGCTGGACCTGCTGGTCGGCCCCGCGGCGCCCGACGCCGTACGGGAGGCGGCCGGCACCGCGGACTGGCCGCTGCCGGCTGCGGTGGCCTGCGTGGCGCTCGGGCCGCCGCCCGCGCCCGGCCCACCCGCCGCCCGTGCCCGGCTGCCCGATCTGGTGCTCGCCGACACCGACGGCGCGCAGCCGTTCCTCCTGGTGCCCGAGCCCGCGCTCTACCTGCGCGACGGGCAGGTCCAGCGGGTGCTGCACGAACGGACCGCGGTGATCGGGCCGACCGTGCCGGTCGCGCTGGCCGCGGACTCGCTGCGCTGGGCCCGGGCGATCCTGGCGTGCCTGCCCGAAGGGCAGCGCGGCGGGCTGGTCGACTGCGACCGCTGCCTGCCCGAGTTGATGCTGCTGGGCGACCCTGCGCTGGTCCGGCTGATCGCCGAACGGCGGCTGCGCCCGCTGGCGGCGCTCACCCCCAAACGCGGCGAACGGCTCGCCGAGACGCTGCTCGCCTGGCTCCAGACCAACCGGGGCAGCGCGCCCGACGTCGCCGCGCGGCTGGGCATCCACCCGCAGACCGCCCGCCGCCGGCTGCACCAGGTCCAGCATCTCTTCGGCCCCGCGCTCGCCGACGCCGACGCCCGCTTCGAACTCGAAGTCGCCCTGCGCGGCCGGGTGCTGGCCCACCGCCCGCTGCCCAGCCGCTGATCAGCCGTCAGCGGCAGGGCGGCCGGCCGACGGGACGCCCCTGGCGGGCCGTCGGCCGCCTTCGACCGGCGTCGGGCCGACCAGGCCCCGGCCGGTCAGCCGAACAGCTGGGTGGACCAGTCCTGGCCGGCCGCGAGGCCGGGCGGGGTGACGAAGACGCCGCTGCCGATGTGCTGGATGTACTCGTTGAGCGCGTCGTGCTGGCCGAGGATGCGCTGGAGGGTGCTGAACTGGTCCGGGCTCTTCATGAACGCCACGAAGAACAGCCCGCCCAGCAGGTCGCCCGTCTCCGGGTCGATCCCGTCGGTGTACGAGTAGCCGCGCCGCAGGATGCGCAGCCCGTTGTTGTTCTCGTGGGCGGCCAGCCGGATGTGCGCGTCGGCCGGGATGACGTACTGCCCGCCGGACTTGGCGTGGAAGTCGGGGGTGTCGTACTCGGCCTTCCCGGTCAGCGGCGCCCCGCTGGACTTGAACCGCCCGAACACGTCCTGCTGGTCGCCGAGCCGGTCCCGGTCCCACTGCTCCATCCGCATCTGGATCTTCCGGCTGACCAGGTACGACCCGCCGCGGGCCCAGCGCTGCGGCTCCTCTTCGCCGATCCACACGTGCTGACCCATCAGCGCCGCGTCGGTCGCGTCGATGTTGCGGGTGCCGTCCTTGAAGCCCAGCAGGTTGCGCGGGGTGGCCTGCTGCGGCGTGGTGGAGGAGGTGCGGCCGAAGCCGAGTTCCATCCAGCGCGGCGCCAGCGTGCCGAAGGCCAGCCGGCGCAGGTTGCGTATCGCGTGGAAGGCCACCTGCGGGTCGTCCGCGCACGCCTGCACGCACAGGTCGCCGCCGGAGTTCTCCGGGTCGAGGTTGTCCTTCGGCAGGTGCGGCAGCGTCTTGAGCGCGGAGGGGCGGCGCGCGGCCAGCCCGAAGCGGCCGTCGAAGAGCGAGGGGCCGTACCCGATGGTGATGGTGAGGTTGCCGGGCGCGAGGCCGACCGCCTCGCCGGTGTCGTCCGGCGGGGCGTTGAGGTCGCCGACGTCGCCGGGCACCGGTTTGCCGAGCGTCATGGCCTCCGCGGCGGCCGTCCACGTCTTCAGCAGCTCCGCCAGGTCGGCGCGGGTCACGCCCGGCGTCACGTCGAAGGTGGCGAAGCACAGCCGGTCCTGCGACGGGGTGGCGATCCCCGCCTGGTGGCCGGCCCGGAAGGCGACGATCTGGCTCTTGGCCGCGCCGCCGGAGCCGTTGCCGCCCGAGCCGGACGAGCCGCCCCGGGCCAGCACGGTGCCGCCCACGCCGACGGCGGCCCCGGCCACCGCCGCCCCGGCGCCGACCGCGCCCAGCAGCCGGCGCCTGCTCACGGCGGCCGCCGCCTCGGGCCGCCGCTCTTCGGGTTCGGGAGTGATGTCCGGGGTGCTGTCGGTCACTGGTCAGGCAATCTTTCCGGCGATCTTGGAGACGGACTCCGCGTAGGCGTCCACGGTCTGGGACAGGGTACGCCGCTGGGCGGCGGTGACCTTCCGGTAGTCCACGTAGCCGCTGTCCTCGTAGCCGGGCGTGGCGGCGTACTTCTTCAGGGCGGCCGCGGTGGCCTGGTAGCGCTGGGTGACCTCGGCGGCCAGCGCCGGGTCCTTCTTCTTCAACGTCGGCATCAGCACGTCGACCGCCTCGTTGGCGCCGGCCAGGTTGCCGTCGAAGTCGAGCAGGTCGATGTGCGAGTACCGCTCCTCCTCGCCGGTGATCTTCGAGGACTGGATCTCGTTGACCAGGTCGGTGGCGCCGTTGGCGATCACCGCGGGCTGGTACTCGACCGTCGGCACCTGGTCGTTGAGGCTCTTGACGTCGGCGTTGAGCTGGTCGGCGAGCTTGCCCATGCCGGCCAGCGACTTCTGCTGCCAGATCGCCTGCTCGATGCGGTGGAAGCCGGTGAAGTCCGCCGGGGTGGCGGCGTCGTCGGCGCGGCCGTCGATCCGGCCGTCCAGGTCGCCCCAGATCTCCGCGGTGGGCTCGATCCGCTCGTAGTGCACGCGGGCCTTGCCGTAGAGGGTCTTCGCCTCGTCGAGCTTGCCGGCCTTGACCGCGGCGGTGAACGCGGCGGTGGTGGTGACGAGCTGCTTGACCTCGCCGTCGATCCAGGTGCCGTACTGCTGGGTGGCGGCGACCAGTTGCGGGTCGTCCTTCCAGGTCTTCTTGACGGCGCCGGTGACGGTGAACGCGGAGCGGTTGGTGCTCGCGCCGGGGCAGTAGACGGAGTACGTGCCCTTGTCGAGGTTGAGGGTGAAGTCGCCGGACAGGCCCGGGGTCAGGTTCTCCTTCTCCCCGAGCATCTTGCCGTGGTCCTGCAGCTCCGCCTCGGTGACCTTCGCCGAGTTCTTGTTGGCGACGGTGAACTTCACGGTGCCGGCCGGTGCCTTGGCGGGGCTGGGCGCGCAGCCCTTGTCGGTGATGGTGATGGTGACCTTGGAGGTCTTCGCGCCGGCCGCTTTCGCGTCGGTGCCGGAGGAGCCCTTGTCTCCCTTGTCGCCGCCGCAGGCGGTGAGCAGCATGCCCGCGGCTATCACGGTCGCGGCGCAGGCCAGGACTCGGCGGTGGGTGGCAGCGGGGTTCACGAGGGCTCCTTGGTGAGGCCGCGCGGGGCACGGCGGAAGACGGTGGTGGTGCGGTGTGCACGGGGCGGCGCGAGGGCCGTAGGCCGGTTCCGGGGGCCGGCCGGCACGCGGGGGAGGGGCGGCCGGCCGGTACGAACCGGCCGGCGCGCGCGGGTTCAGCCGGCTTGCACGGGCTCGGCCGAGGGCTGCTTGGCGGCGGCCTTCTTGCGGCGGGCCGGCCACAGCACGACCGCGAGCATCGGGACCGTGTAGACCAGCCAGCCGATCACCATGGCCCAGCTCGGGAACGGCTGGATGCCGAGGACGCCGGTGACCACGGAGGAGGTCGGGGTGCCCGGGCGGACCAGCCAGGACAGGTCGAACGCCTGGTTGTTCCGGTCGATCCAACCGCCTTCGTACGCGGTCATGATCGCGGTGGAGACCAGGCCGGCGGCGACCAGGATCAGCACGATGCCGGTGATCCGGAAGAAGCGGGAGAGGTTGATCCGTACCCCGCCGCGGTAGATGCCGTAGCCGACCACCACGGCGACCAGGATGCCGAGCGTGGCGCCGGCGCCGCCGTACCAGGGGTTGTTGCTCTCGTTGAAGGTCGCGAGCAGGAACACCGACGTCTCGAACCCCTCGCGCAGCACCGCGAGGAAGGCCATCATCACCAGCGCCGACGCCGAACCCTCGGACAGCGCGCGGCCGGCCGCGCCCTCCAGGTCCTTGCGCAGGTCGCGGGAGTGCCGGCGCATCCACAGCACCATGTAGCTGACCATGACGACGGCGATCGCGCCGACCACCGTCTCCAACCGCTCCTGCTGGCGGGTCGGCAGGTCGCTGGAGAAGATCTGGAGCGCCACGGCGACCGCCACGCAGATCGCCACCGCGATGCCGACGCCGATCCACACCTTCTTCAGCGCGTCGCGCCTGCCCTGCTGGCCGAGGAAGGAGGCGATGATGCCCACGATGAGGGCCGCTTCGAGACCTTCGCGGAGTCCGATCACGAACGTGGGGAGCATAGGGGTCCTTGTCGGTGCCGGCGCGGGGCGGCCGGAGCTTGGCGGTAAGGGAGCTAAGGGGAGGCTGCCCTAGCTTAGGTCACCCTTATTAGTACGGACCCCGCCCGGTACGCGTCAAGCCCGCGGGTGCACGCAATCCGCGGCAAACCGGACCCGATGTGGGGCGGCTCACCCGACCTTGGCCACCTCTTTACGGTCGGCCGGGCCCGGCCCTGGCGAAGGTGTCCTCCGCCGCCCTTGGGGACGTCCCGTTCCTGCCATCGGCGGTCGCCCGCCGCGGAGTTTCCGGGCAAACGCACGGCAAGCGGAAAGCGAGGGTTCCCTCTCGCCACACCCGTCCCCTAGTGTCCCTTCCGCCATGGACTACTGCTACGCGTGCCGACGCCATCTCAACGGCGCCTACTCGTGCCCGGGATGCGGTACCCCTGCCGACCGGCTCGCGCTGCCCGCGGTGGGCGAGACCGCCCAACTCCCGGCGATCGGCGCGGACGGGGATGGTCCCGCCGACGACGCGGCCCACGGCGGCGGGCGCGCCGCGCGACGGCTCGCGGCCCGCGGGCAGGCGGCCCACCAGGCCAGGCGCGGCCGGCAGCGGGCCACGGTCTACGGGATCGGCGTGATCGCCGCGGTCGGCGCCGCGGCGATGCTCTCGGTGGCGGCGCTGTCCGGCGGGTCCAGCGGCGACGGGACCCCGCCGGCCCCGCTCGACCACAACCCGCCCGCGCCCACCTCCGGCGACACCTCGCCGGACGGGTCCGGCGCCGGCCCCGACCACGCCGCGCCGAGCGGCGGCCCGCAGACCTCCTCGTCCGGGACCCCCACCACCTCGCCCACCGCGTCCGGTTCCGCGTCGCCCACCGCCACTCCCGGCGGCGGCACCCCGAGCACCCCGGCGTCCCCGGTGACCGGCTCGATCAGCCCCAAGCCGCCGTCCCGGAGCCCGTCCACCGCGCCGACCACCCCGCCGCCGCCGTCGTCCTCCCCTTCCCCGACCCAGACCCCGTGCAAGCAGGTGCTGTGGTGGTGCGGGTAACGGCCGGGTGAGGAGCGGCCGTTCACCGCACCCGGCCGACCCCGGACCGGAGGCGACGGCCGCCCGGCTCCGGAGCGCGGGCTCAGGCGACCAGTGCGGCGGGCGCGGTGTCGGCCGAGCGCCGGTCCTCCGGCAGGAAGGCGGTGCCGACGACGCCGAGCGCGCACAGCACCCCGCAGCAGACGCAGACCAGCCACGGCCGGCCGTCCCCCGCGGAGGTGAGGGCGGCGGCGACGAAGGGGATCGTGCCGCCGACGACGGCACCGGTGATCTCCCGGCTGAACGTCACCGCGGTGTAGCGGACGCGGACGTCGAAGAGCCCTGACAGCATGGCCGCCTGGGAGGCGAGCGTCATGTCGCAGCACAGGGTGAAGATCATCACGAGCGCGGCCCAGACCACGACCGGCGTCCCGGTGTCGAGCATCGCGAAGAACGGGTAGAGCAGGATCGCGCCGGCCACCGATCCGATGATCATCACGCGGCGGCCGCCGATCCGGTCGGCGAGCCGGCCCGCCGTCGGGATGGTGACGAACTTGATCATGTTGGCGATGATGATCCCGACGAGACCGATCCAGCCGGAGACACCGACGGTCTTCGACAGGTAGGTCAGGGCGTAGACCGACGGCAGGTAGGTGAGCACGTTGGGCGCGATGCTCATGAGCATCGCGAACGGCACCCGGCGTCCGCTGAGCCGGAGCATCTCCGGGAACCGGCCGCGGACGACGCCCTTCGTCCGCACGGCCGCCGTGAACTCCGGGCTGTCCTCCACCTTGCGCCGGATGAGGTAGCCGGCCGCGGCGAGGACCACGCTGAGCAGGAACGGCACGCGCCAGCCCCACGCGAGGAACGCGTGCTCGGAGAGGGTCTGCTGGAAGAGGAAGAAGATCCCGGTCGCGATCACCGAACCGAAGGCGTTGCCGACGCTGGGTATCGAGGCGTGGAAGCCGCGGGAGCCCTTCTCGGCGTGCTCCGCCGACAGGAGCATGGCCCCGGCGTACTCCCCGCCGGCGCCGAGTCCCTGGAACACCCGCAGGACGACGAGGAGGGCCGGCGCGGCGACCCCGACCTGCCCGTAGGACGGCAGGCAGCCGATGAGGACCGAGGACGCCGCCATGAGCAGCAGCGTCACGAACAGCATCTGCCGGCGCCCGAACCGGTCGCCGAGCAGGCCGATGACGATGCCGCCGACCGGTCGGGCGAAGAAGCCCACCGCGAACGTCGCCAGCGACGCGAGGGTCCCGGCCGTCGCACCGTCGCCGGGGAAGAACACCTTGGGCAGCACGAGCGCCGCCGCCGTGCCGTAGAGGGAGAAGTCGTACCACTCAAGGGCGCTGCCGACCGCGGAAGCGAGGGTGGTACGCGTGAGCCGTCGAGTTCGCGCCATTGCTGAACCTTCCGTCAGTGGACATCGGCACCCTAACGACCGCATCCGCCAAGAATCAAGGTTCTTGTATTTTTTTCACGTTAGCAATAACGTTAACGACCATGACGACCTCAACGTCCACCCCGGACGGCGACCTCGGGTCCCAGTTGCGTGACGCCCTGCGCAGCACCGACCCGGCGCTGTCCCGGTTCAACCCCCTGCGCCGGATACTCGCCCACGACGACTTCAACTCCGGCCTGCACGGCTGGGTGGAGCTCGGCGGCAACTACAACGGGCGGGGCGACTACGACTCGCTCGACCGCCACTTCCGCGACTTCCGCCCGCCGCAGCTGTCCTCGTGCGACTTCTTCGACGTCGGCACCCACGGCGCGATGTCGGGCACCTACGCGCTCAAGCTCGCCACCCGCCCCCACCCCGGCCACACGGCGACGGCGATCCGCCGGCTGACGATGAGCGGTCGCGGCCTGCTCCAGATCGAGGCGTACCTCGCCTACAAGGCCGAGGCCACCGTCGGGCCCGATGCCGTCGACGGGTTCGGCGACATGGCGTGGGACGGCAACCAGCACCCGTCGGAGGCCCAGTTCGGCGCCTTCACGGTCGCGACGGACCTGTGCGGCGACGGCGGGCTGCGCTACCACACGGTGGCGCGCTACCAGAACGCCGACGCCGAGGGCCGGATGCGGCGGCAGTGGATGTACCCCGTCGTCCCCGAGCCGACCCCGCGGGAGCACTTCGAGGGCAAGGTCGACCACCCGTACGCCGCGGACTTCACTGCGCCGAACCCGGAGGACTGGCGGGCCTACGGCGACCCGCAGGAACTGTGCATGAACGAGGTGCCGACCAAGGTCAACTGGCACTACCTGCGCTGGGTGATCGACACGGAGGCGCGCCGCAACGTCGAACTCCAGCTCAACGACCGGACCATGGACTGGTCGCACGTCCCCGTCCCGCCCTACGAGGAGCGCTACGGCTCGCTGGAGAACCTGCTCAACTTCTACTTCTCCGTGCGCACGCTCAGCGGGCAGCGCAACTTCCTCTACCTCGACTCCGTCGTGATCTCGGCAGATTGGTGACCACCATGCGTGAATCCCAGACCGCCGTCCTCGAACGCGGCATCCGCGTCGAGGACGAGTTCGCCACCGAGCCGTTCGAAGTCGCGTGGGCGGGCGAGGCCCGCTGGTTCGTGCAGTTCCTCGAACCGGGCGAGGACGCCACCGTCACCCTCACCCCGCAGGTGTCCGCCGACGGTCTCGCCTGGGTCGACCACGAGGCGCCCGCCGTCGAGGTTGCGGCCGGCGGCCTGATCACCCTCCCGCTGCGCGACTTCGGCCACTGGCTGCGGCTGGTCGTCCGGCGCTCCGGCGGGCGCACCGCTCCGCTGGCGCGGATCTACCTCGCCCTCAAGGAGTGAGCGCCGGCCGGGAACGGGACCCGGGACCCGGCCGAGGGAGCGGCGGGGAGCGGGAACCGGCCGAGGCGGCGGTGGATAGAGTGACGTGACGACAAGGAGGCGGGTCGAGGACGGTGGCCACCATGCGACGCAGCACCCTGAGCGACCTCGCCGAGAACCTCGGCCTGTCGGTCAACACGGTCTCCCGGGCGCTGAGAGGAAAGGACGGCGTGGGCACCCGCACCCGCGACCTCGTCCTCGAAGAGGCCGTCCGGATCGGGTACATCACGCCGGGCGCGTCCCGCCCCGGCACGGAAGACGCCCCCTCGGCCCGGTCGAGGTCGCGGACCATCGGCCTGACGATCCCGTCCTCGACCCACGTCTTCGCCTCCGAGCTGATCGGGGCGATCGAGGCCGGCGCCCGCGCGGCCGGCTACTCGCTCGACCTCTTCGTCACCGAGGAGAGCGCGAGCCAGGAGGCGGGCATCGCCTCGCAGATCACCGACGCCGGCCTGGCCGGAGCCGTGGTGATCCCCGTCCAGGGCGAGCGCGACCCGTGGGCCCGGGTCCGCGCCGAGGGCATCCCCGTCGTCGCCGTGTCACGCGAGATCGACCAGCTCAGCTGCGACTTCGTCGGGGTCGACAGCGAGGCCGGGGAGTACGCCGCCGTCCGCCATCTGCTCAGCCGGGGCGCCCGGTCGATCGTCAGCTTCGAGGAGGACCTGGCGATCAGCACCATCGCCAACCGGCAGCGCGGGTTCGCCCGCGCGCTCGCCGAGGTGGCCGGCACGACCTCGCGCACGGTTCCGGTGCCGAGCCGGCGGTTCGAGACCGGCGAGTCCGACTGGCGACCGGAGGAGGCGTATCGCGCCTGCCGCGAGTTCCTCGACACGGACACCGCCTTCGACGCCGTCACCGTCGGGGACGACTACTTCGCCCTCGGGGTCGCCCGGGCGCTGGCGGAGCGGGGCATCCGCGTGCCGGACGACGTGCGCATGGTCGGCTACGGAGACCACGCCTACTCGGCGTGGATGCGCCCCTCGCTCTCCTCGGTCCGCCTGCCCACCCGGCTGATCGGCGAACTCGCCGTCTCGCTCGTCCTCCAGCGGGTCGCCGGCGAGACGAGCCCACCGGTGCGGCGCCTCATCAAGCCCGAACTGGTCGTGCGCGAGTCGAGCGGGCCCCGCCCGGTCACCGCCGCCTGAATCCTCGGCCGCGTCGGCCCTTCCGCGGCCGGTGCGTGAGAGCATCGGGGCATGACGGAACTCCCCGCGCGGGTCCGCCGGGAGGAGCTGCGGCCCTCCGACCGCGACCGCGAGCAGGTCGCCGAGGCGCTGCGCGAGGCGGCGGCCGAGGGGCGGATCGACTTCGCCGAACTCGACACGCGGATCAGCGCGGCCTACGGCGCCAAGCGCTACGCCGAGTTGGACGCTCTCACCCGGGACCTGCCCGCGGGCGCGGGTGGGGATAGCGGGGCGTCGGCGGCCCGGGCGGGGTGGGGGTCGCGGTGGGCGGTCGCCGTCTTCGGCGGGTTCGCGCGCAAGGGCGCCTGGGCGGTGCCGCGTTCGATGACGGCGCTGTGCGTGTGGGGCGGCGGCGTGATCGACCTCAGCGAGGCGCGGTTCACCGGTGCCGAAACCCGCATCCGCGCGTACGCGTTCTGGGGCGGGATGAAGATCGTGGTCCCGGCGGACGCAGAGGTGTACGTCAACGGGGTGGGGTTCCTGGGGCTGTTCGGGCGCAAGGCGAGCGGGCCCGGGGTGGCGGGGGCGCCGCGGATCAGGGTGCGGGGCCTGGCGATGTGGGGCGGGGTGACGACGAAGCGGGCGGGGTAGCGGCGCCGCACCGGTGCAGATGGCCGTACGGTGGCCGCCGATCCGTACGGTGCCCGCCGAGCCGTCCGGGCCTGCCGAGCCGTGCGGCCCTACCGCACCATGCGGGCGAGCAGGTCCCGCAGCACGCCGCGTTCCCCCTCCGACAGCGCCGCCAGCGGTTCGCGGGCGAACTCCAGGGAGTCCCTGAGCTGTTCGGCCGTCGCGCGCCCCCGGTCGGTGGCCGCGGCGAGCTTGACTCGGCGGTCGGCCGGGTCGTTGCGGCGTTCGGCGAGGCCCTGCGCCTCCAGCCGGTCCACGATGCCCGTGACGTTGGACGGCTCGCACTTCAGCCGCTCGGCGATCTTGCGCATCGGCAAGGGGTCGGTGGCCAGCAGCGCCAGGACCCGGGCCTGCGCGCCGGTCAGGTGGTGCACGGCCGCGGCCGCGTCGTACTCCTGGTGGTAGCGCGCCACGACCGTGCCGATGAGGTCGAGCACCTCGGCGGTGAGCGGGTCCATGCGGCGGGTCATGGGGGCGAGGGTACCTGTTTCCTTGACAATCTGAAACATCAAGGACATCGTTCATTAGGCAAGGAAACATTGCAGGCGCGACGCGAGACCGTTCCTCAGGAGGAACCGTTCATGACCATCCAGTCCGTAGATGTCCTGTACACGGCGGTTGCCACCGCGGAGAACGGCCGGGACGGCCGGGTCGCGAGTGACGACGGCAAGCTCGACGTGGTGGTGAACCCGCCGAAGGAGATGGGCGGAAGCGGGGCGGGGACGAACCCGGAGCAGCTCTTCGCGGCGGGGTACAGCGCGTGCTTCCAGGGGGCGCTGGGCGTGGTGGCGCGCCAGGCGAAGGCCGACATCTCCGGATCGCGGGTGACCGCGAAGGTGGGGATCGGGAAGGTCGAGAGCGGCGGCTTCGGGCTGACCGTCGAGATCGCGGTGTCGATTCCCAAGGTGGACGAGGCCACGGCGAAGGACCTGGTGGAGAAGGCGCACCAGGTGTGCCCGTACTCCAACGCGACGCGCGGGAACGTGGATGTGCGGCTCAGCGTGATCTGACCCGCCCCGCTCCGTTTCGCCGCCCTTTCGCTTTCCCCGCTTTCCCCGCTCGCCCCCCGGCGCCCTGCCGGGGGGCGAGCGGCGTCATGGGCCCGGACCTGCCGAGGTCTCCTCCTGGGTGGGGGCGGGCGGTGATACTGGGGCCGCGGATCAGTCGTCGGCGGCGGAGGGATGGCGGGATGGCGGAGCAGGGCGCGGTCGAACGGGTGGTCGCCGAGGCGTTGGAGAAGTTGGGGTTGGCGGAGAAGGCGGGGCTGCTGGCGGGCAAGGACATGTGGGCCCTGGGGGCGGTGCCCGAGGTGGGGTTGGGGGAGCTGGTGATGTCGGACGGGCCGATCGGGGTGCGGGGGCGGCGCTGGACGGCGGTGGACCCGTCGGTCGCGCTGCCGAGCCCGACGGCGCTGGCGGCGGGATGGGACCCGGAACTGGCCCGGCGGGTGGGGCGGCTGCTGGCACAGGAGGCCCGGCGCAAGGGGGTCCATGTGCTGCTGGCGCCCACCGTGAACCTGCATCGCAGCCCGCTGGGCGGGCGGCACTTCGAGGCGTACAGCGAGGACCCGTATCTCACCGGCGTGATCGGCACGGCGTACGTCCGGGGCGTGCAGGACGGCGGGGTCGGGGTCACGGTGAAGCACTTCGTGGCCAACGACGCCGAGAGCGAGCGGTTCACGGTGAACAACGTGGTGGGCGAGCGGGCGCTGCGGGAGCTGTATCTGGCGCCGTTCGAGGCGATCGTGCGGGACGCGCGGCCGTGGGGGGTGATGGCGGCCTACAACGCGGTGAACGGCGTGTCGATGACGGAGCACGAGGCGCTGCTGCGCGGGGTGCTGCGCGAGGAGTGGGGCTTCGACGGGGTGGTGGTGTCGGACTGGTTCGGTGCGCGGTCGACGGTGGGCGCGCTCGTGGGCGGGCTGGACATCGCGATGCCCGGCCCGATGACGGTGTACGGCGAGGCGCTGGTCGCGGCGGTGCGGGCCGGCGAGGTGGACGAGCGGCTGGTCGACGAGGCGGCGGCGCGGGTGCTGCGGCTGGCGGCGCGGGCCGGAGTGCTCGCGGGGGCGCCGGCGGACGTGGTGGAACCGCCGGCCGAGGTGGACGGCGCGGCGCTGGCCCGCGAGGTCGCCGTGCGCGGCTGCGTGCTGCTGCGGAACGAGCCGCGGCAGGGCCGCCCGGTGCTGCCGATCGACCCGTACGGCGGCGGGGTGGCGCTGATCGGCGCGGCGGCGCGGCACGCCCGGGTGCTCGGCGGCGGGTCGGCGCAGGTCTTCCCCGACCATGTGGTCTCGCCGCTGGACGGGCTGCGGGCGGCGCTGCCGCGGCAGGAGCCGCTGGTGTACGCGGTGGGCGCTGACCCGAGTGACGAACTGGGCACCGCCGGGCCGGGTTTCGCGCTGCACGCGGTCGCGTTGGACGCGCGGGGGCGGGAGTTGGGCAGCGAGCCGCTGCCGAGCGGGCAGGTGCAGTGGATGGGCGACCTGCCCGAGGGCGTGGTGTACGAGGAGGTGAGCGCGGTCGAGGTGCGCGGGGAGTTCGTGCCGGCGGTGGCCGGCGCGCACCGCTTCGGCACGCGCGGCAACGGCGGGTTCCGGCTGGAGGTCGACGGGCGGGTGCTCTTCGAGGGGGTCCAGGCAGACGCGCACGAGGACCCGTTCGAGGCGTTCTTCGGCCGCCCGGCGGAGCGCGGAACCGTGGAGCTGGCCGCCGACCAGCCGGTACGGGTCGCGCTGCGCTACGAGTTGCCGCCGGAGCTGGCCGAACTGCCCATCCAGGCCGTCGGGTTCAGCCTGCTGCACGGCGAACCGGAGCGGGACCCGGAGGAGTTGCTGGCCGAGGCGGTCGCGGCGGCCGCTGCCGCGGAGACCGCCGTGGTGGTGGTCGCGACGACCGAGCGGGTGGAGTCCGAGGGCTTCGACCGGACCGACCTGCGGCTGCCGGGCCGGCAGGACGAGCTGGTGGCGCGGGTGGCCGCGGTCAACCCGCGCACGGTCGTGGTGGTCAACGCGGGCGCGCCGGTGGAGATGCCGTGGCGCGAGGACGTGGCGGCGGTGCTGCTGGCGTGGTTCCCCGGCCAGGAGGCCGGGGCGGCGCTGGCCGACGTGCTGCTCGGCGCCGAGGAGCCGGGCGGCCGGCTGCCCACCACCTGGCCGGCCCGGCTGGCCGACGCCCCGATCAGCCAGGTGACCCCGCGGGACGGCGAACTGCGGTACGACGAAGGGCCGTCGATCGGCTACCGCGCCTGGGCCGCCCGCTCCGGGGCCGCCCCCGCGTACCCCTTCGGGCACGGACTGGGCTACACCACCTGGGAGTACACCGCGCTGGAGGCGCAACCCTCCCCGGCGGACGGCGTGCTGGCCACGGTACGGGTCACGGTGCGCAACAGCGGCGACCGGGCCGGCCGGGAGGTCGTGCAGGTCTACCTCACACCGTCCGGCGGCGCCCGCCGGCTGGCCGGGTTCGCGACCGTGACGGCGGAGCCGGGCCGGAGCGCCGAGGCCGTGCTCGAACTGCCGCTGCGGGTCGCGCAGTTCTGGGACGAGGCGGCCGGCGGATGGCGGCCGGCGCCGGGGCCGTTCACCCTGGACGCGGCCCGCTCGAGCGCCGACTCCCGGCTGTCCGCCGTCCTCTCCCACCCGGCCGGCTGAGGCGCGCGGCACGGCGGGTCTTCGGCGTCGCCGGCCGGGTCACAGGTCCTTGCGCATGCAGACCCGGGGCCAGCGGTCCAGGCCGTAGGCGGCCTCGCGGGCGCGGATACGGCGGAGCCCGGCGGTGAGCTCGGCGTCGTCCAGGGCGCGGAATCCGCAGCGCGCGTAGTACGGCGCGTTCCACGGCACTTGGGTGAAGGTGGTGAGCGTCAGCGCGGGGATCGCGCGGGCCGAGGCGTGGTCGGCGAGGTGGTCCAGCAGGGCGCGGCCGATCCGCCGGTGCGCGCGGTCGGGGTGGACCGAGACCTGCTCGACGTGGAGGTTGCCGTCGACGGGGTCGGCAATGAGATACGCGACGGGCGTCTCCTTGTCCCGCCCGGCGCCCGCTTCCGGGCCCGCGCTGACGCCCGCTCCCGGGCCGGTGTCCGTCTCCGGACCCGGGCCCTGCCCCGTTCGCGCGTCGACCGCGACCCATGCGAGCCCGGCCTGCTGGTAATGGGCGAGT
Source organism: Streptomyces sp. NPDC087270 (assembly GCF_044744625.1). Classification (NCBI taxonomy): domain Bacteria; kingdom Bacillati; phylum Actinomycetota; class Actinomycetes; order Kitasatosporales; family Streptomycetaceae; genus Streptomyces; species Streptomyces sp. NPDC087270. Next base: position 136,344 of record NZ_JBIUYR010000002.1, on the reverse strand, counting down.
TCGGCGAGCGGGAGGGGGCTGTCGTCGGCGATCTCGGGCATGCCGATCTCGCGGAAACACCGCCCCGCGGCGGCCTCCACGCCCTGTAGCAGCCGCAGTTCGTCGAGGCGGGCCGTGCGGATGCGGATCGAGTCCATGGGCTCGCTTCCTGTCGTTTCGGTAGGTCTGCGCAGGGGGCGCCGGCGCCTTTCGGAGGGCGCCGGCTAGCTCGTCGCCGTCGCCGGGCGGCCGGCCACCGCCGCCATGATCCGGGCCAGTTGGGACTCTCCCTGCGGGTTGGGGTGGAACCAGTCCCAGTCGCTCAGGTCGCTCGTGTCGAAACGGTAGGCGAAGACCGCGCCGCCGTCGTAACGGCAGCGCTGGTACGTCGCGCAGACCTGGCCGAGCACCGTGTTGTACGCCTGCACGCGGTCGCGCACCGCCGTACGCCGCTGGGTGGCGGCCGGGCTGTCGGAGGTCGGGTCGTCCAGCATCGTCGGGCACAGCCCGAGCTTCCACACCTCGCGGCCCAGCGGGTTGGCCTTGCCGACCGACCAGAGCCGTTGCAGGTCGGGGATGCTGGCGACCAGCACCTGCGTGGTGGGCAGCGTGCGGTGCAGATAGGACAGGGTGCTGTCGAAGGAGGCACGGAAGTCGGCCACCGACGTCATGGTGCCGGTGTCGGCCGCGCACGCGTCGTTCGCGCCGATCAGCACGGTGACCATCGCCGGGTGGTGGGCCGCCGCGGCGCGGGCCTGGTCGGGCAGGTCGGCGACGTGCGCGCCCGACCGGGCCACGTTCCAGCTGCTGGCGGCGCCCAGCCGCGTGCTGACGCTGTCCACCTGCTGCCGGCCGCCGGTGGCCCACGACACGTCCGGGCAGTCCGACACCGGCTTGCAGGCGTCGAAGCCGCGGGTGATGGAGTCGCCGAGCGCGGCGACGCTGCTCGGGTGGGTGTTCCACGGCCGCGCCGGGGCCGCCTCGCGCGGGGTGCCGCCGGAGGGCGCGGCGGACCCGGATTGCGAACTGTGTGCGGGAGGCGTCCCCCGGCCACTGTGCGGCGCACCGCCGCCGAATCCGCATCCGCCCAGCAGAACCGCGGTCACGGTGAGTGCCAGAGCGTGTCGCGACAGCATCCGCATGCGCTTCTTCCCTCCGACGAGTGGGTGACATCTGCCGTCAGCCCGACCGTACGCCACTCCCAGGAAGACGCCGCAGGGTAGCTTTTCCCTGACAGGCGAACCGATCTGACGGGAGGTCGACGGCCGACGGGCGACGGTGACGAAAGTTGTCCTGATTCAGCTGAATAGTGCAGAATGTGTCATGTTGCCCCGGGTTCAACCAGTACGAGGGTGAGGCCGCTGGGGAAGGCGAACCTCGTCCCACACTGGAGGTACCGGTGACGACACGTGGTGTTCTGTACGTGCACGCCGCACCGCGCGCGTTGTGCCCACATGTGGAGTGGGCCGTCGCGGGCGTCCTCGGCGTGCGTGTGAACCTCGACTGGGTCCGGCAGCCCGCGGCTCCCGGCACCTGGCGCGCCGAGTTCTCCTGGCAGGGAGAGCCCGGCACCGCCTCGAAGCTGGCGTCCGCGCTGCGCGGCTGGCAGCTGCTGCGCTTCGAGGTCACCGCGGAGCCGTGCGCGACCGCGGAGGGCGAGCGCTACAGCGCGACCCCCGAACTCGGCATCTTCCACGCGGTCATCGGCATGCACGGCGACATCCTCATCCCCGAGGACCGGCTGCGCGCCGCGATGCAGCGCGCCCGCAAGGGCGAGGCCGACCTGGAGGCAGAGCTGTCCCGGCTGCTCGGCAAACCCTGGGACGACGAACTGGAGCCCTTCCGCTACGCGGGCGAGGGCGCGCCGGTCCGCTGGCTGCACCAGGTGGTCTGACCGCCCCCGGCACCCCGCGCCGTACGTCCGGCCGCGCCACCGCCGTACGTCCGGCCGCGCCACCGCCGTATGACCAGTCGTACGACCAGCCGGACGACCGCGCCACGTCCCGTCGTACGCGCCGTCCTGTGTTCGCCGCGGCCGCGCAATAGCCTGCTCGCATGCCATCGCAGAAGCTCTCCGTCGCAGTCCTGGGCACCGGCATCATGGGTGCCGGTATGACCCGCAACCTCGCCGCCGCCGGACACGAGGTCCGCGCCTGGAACCGTACGATCGCCCGTGCGCAGCCGCTCGCCGAGGCGGGGGTCCATGTCACCGCCGACCCGGCCGAGGCCGTACGGGGCGCCGACGTGGTGCTCACGATGCTGCTCGACGGACCCGCCGTGCTCGACGTGATGCGCACGGCCGCGCCCGCGCTGGAGCGGGGCGCGGTGTGGGTGCAGAGCAGCACCGTCGGGCCGGACGCGCAGAGCGAACTGGCCGCGGTCGCCGCAGCGAACGGCCTGCTCTTCCTCGACGCGCCCGTGCTCGGCACCAAGGGGCCCGCGGAGAGCGGCGACCTGACGGTGCTCGCGGCCGGGCCCGCCGCGGCGAAGGCGCTGGCCGGGCCGGTCTTCGAGGCGATCGGCCGCAAGGTCATCTGGGTCGGCGACGACGGGGCCGGCGGCGCCGCGAGCGCGCTCAAGCTGGTGATCAACAGCTGGGTGCTGGCGATCACCAACGCGGCGGGGGAGGTGATGGCCCTGTCCGAAGCGCTCGGGGTGGACCCGGACCGCTTCTTCGAGGCGATCGAGGGCGGGCCGATGGACACGCCGTATCTGCGGCTCAAGGCCGCGGCGATCCGCTCCGGCGACTACACGCCGTCCTTCACGGTCGAGGGCGCACTCAAGGACCTACGGCTCATCGCCGACGCCGGCGAGCGCAACGGAGTCCGGCTCGACCTCGCGGCCGCGGGGGCGGAGCGCTTCCGGCGCGCCGCCGAACAGGGCCACGGCGCCGACGACATGGCGGCCAACTACTTCGCGAGCTTCCCGCAGGAATAGCCGTTTCCCCGCGTCCGTCGGCAGGGGCCGCCCTGACCAACGGGCGCGGGGAACCGCGCGAACAGCCATCCACGGACCGCAAGGTCCCGGCACCAGGGGTGCGGGCACCCCGGAGGGTCCCGTTACTGCGGCAGTGTCCGCAGGGCCAGGACGACGTTGTGGCCGCCGAACCCGAAGGAGTCGTTGAGCGCCGCGATGGTGCCGGCGGGCAACGGACGGGGCTCGCCGCGGACGACATCCGCGTCCATCTCCGGGTCCGGGTTCTCCAGGTTGATCGTGGGCGGCGCGAGCCGGTTGTGCAGGGCGAGCACGGTCGTCACCGTCTCGATCCCGCCGGCGCCGCCGAGCAGGTGACCGGTCATCGACTTGGTCGCGGAGATCGCCATGTGGTCGACGTCGTCCCCGAACACCTTCCGCAGCGCCTTGAGTTCGGCGATGTCACCCTGCGGGGTGGAGGTCGCGTGCGCGTTGGCGTGCACGATCTCGGCCGGCTTGATGTCGGTGTTCTCCATCAGGTGCTGGAGCGCCGAGGCGATGCCGCGCCCGGACGGCTCCGGCTGCGTGATGTGGTGCGCGTCGGCGGAGATGCCCTGGCCGACCGCCTCGCAGTAGACGCGCGCGCCGCGCGCGGCGGCGTGCTCCACGGACTCCAGGATCACCACGCCGGCGCCCTCGCCGAGCACGAAGCCGTTGCGGGCCGCGTCGTAGGGCCGGGAGGCGCCCTCGGGGTCGTCGTTGTTCTTGGACATCGCCATCATGTTGCCGAAGGCCACGATGGGCAGCGGGTGGATGGCCGCTTCGGTGCCGCCGGCCACCACCACGTCGGCCCGGCCGGTGCGGATCATCTCGATCGCGTAGCCGATCGCCTCCGCGCCGGACGCGCAGGCGCTGACCGGGGTGTGCACGCCCGCGCGGGCGTTCACGTCGATGCCGACGTTCGCCGCCGGGCTGTTGGGCATCAGCATCGGCACGGTGTGCGGGGAGACCTTGCGGACGCCCTGGTTCTTCAGCACGTCGTACTGGTCGAGCAGCGTGGTGACGCCGCCGATGCCGGACGCGATGACCGCGCCCAGCCGGTCCGGGTCGACCGAGGGGTCCTCGCCGGCCTTCGCGGTGAACCCGGCGTCCGCCCATGCCTCGCGCGCCGCGATCAGCGCGAACTGCGCGCTGCGGTCGAGCTTGCGGGCGAGCGGGCGGGGCAGGACCTCGCCGGGCTCGACGGCGATGGTCGCGCCGATGCGCACCGGCAGCTCGGCCGCCCACTCCTGCGGAAGCGTCCGGACACCGGAACGGCCGGCCAGCAGCGCTTCCCAGGTCGACGCGCTGTCGCCACCCAGCGGTGTGGTTGCTCCGATACCGGTGACGACCACGGTGTGATTGGTCGGGCTCACAGGAATTGTCTCTCCACGTCTAGAAGGGCGGGCGACAGGCGCGTCGTCCGGGTGTTCACGGGTCCGCGCGGGACCCGTCACGGGGGGTGAGGCGGCTGGGGAGCCGACTCAGTTCTGGGCCTTGAGGATGTAGTCGACCGCGTCGCCGACCGTCTTGAGGTTCTTGACGTCGTCGTCCGGGATCTTCACGCTGAACTGCTCCTCGGCCGCCACGACGACCTCGACCATGGACAGCGAGTCGACGTCCAGGTCGTCGGTGAAGGACTTGTCGAGCTGCACGTCCTCGGTGGGAATGCCGGCGATCTCGTTCACGATGTCGGCGAGACCGGCGACGATCTCTTCCTTGGTGGCTGCCATGTCTGGGGCGCTCCTTGATGTTTCGCTGTCGATGCGGCGTGCGGGACTGCGGCGCCGCGAGGTGTGTCTAGGGGAGAGTAACGACCGTGGCCGCGTAGACCAGCCCCGCCCCGAACCCGATGATCAGAGCGGTGTCGCCGCTCTTGGCCGCGCCGGACGCGAGCAGCCGCTCCATCGCGAGCGGGATGGAGGCCGCCGAGGTGTTCCCGGTGGTCTCCACGTCCCGGGCCACCGCGACGTGGTCGGGCAGTTTGAGCGCCTTGATCATGGAGTCGATGATGCGCATGTTGGCCTGGTGCGGGATGAAGGCGTCCAGGTCAGCGGCGGAGATCCCGGCGGCGTCCAGCGCCTCCTGGGCCACCCGGGCCATCTCGTAGACCGCCCAGCGGAAGACCGCCTGGCCCTCCTGGGTGATCGCCGGGAACTTGACCTCGCCGTGCGAGTCCACCGGCAGCTGCGACACGTCGCCGCCGCGGAACTGGTCCCAGGCCACCGTCTGGGTGATGGTGCCGGACTTGTCGCCCTCGGAGCCCCAGACCGTCGGTCCTATGGCGGGCTCCTTCGACGGGCCGAGCACGACCGCGCCCGCGCCGTCGCCGAAGAGGAAGGCGGTCGCCCGGTCCTCCTTGTCGGTGAGGTCGCTGAGCCGCTCCACACCGATCACCAGGACATGGCCGGCGGTGCCGTCGGTGATCATGCCCTTGCCGAGGGTCAGGCCGTAGGTGAAGCCCGCGCAGCCGGCCGAGATGTCGAACGCGGCCGGCTTGCCCGCGCCGATCCGGTGCGCGATCTCGGTGGCGACCGCCGGGGTCTGCTTGAAGTGCGAGACGGTCGCGACCACGACGGCGTCGATCTCGGAGGCGTCGATGCCGGCGTCGGCGATCGCCTTGCCGGCCGCCTCGATCGACATCTCCGCGACGGTCTCGTCCGGTCCGGCCCAGTGCCGGGAGGCGATCCCGGACCGGGACCTGATCCACTCGTCGCTGGAGTCGATGTGTTCGAGGATGACCTCGTTGGGAACCACCCGGACCGGGCGGTAGCCGCCCACCCCGCGAATGCGTGCGTGGGGGGCACCCTTGCTGGGGCTGATCTTCGCTGTCATCGCTGCGGGTGCTCCTCTGTCGCGTCCTGCGGGATGGAGTCTGCCGGCGCACCCTGCGGCGGGTTGCCCGCCGTCTCGGCGGCCAGCTCGCGCGCGGCCGCCAGGTGCTCCGGTGTCTTCAGCGCCAGGGTGCGGACCCCTGGCAGGGCGCGCTTGGCCAGGCCGACCAGCGTGCCACCCGGCGACACCTCGATGATCGCGGTGACCCCGAGCTGCTTGAACGTTTCCATGCACAGGTCCCAGCGCACCGGGTGCGAAACCTGCGTGACCAGTCGGCGCACGACCTCCGCGCCCTTGTCCACCTTCTGCCCATCCGCGTTCGAGACATACGGCAAAGAGGGGTCCGCGACGGTCAGATTCGGCGCGAGCGCCTCCAGCGCGGCCACCGCGGGGGCCATGTGGGCGGTGTGGAAGGCGCCGGCCACCGCCAGCGGCCGTACCCGGGAGCCCTCCGGCCGCTGCTCGGCGAGCACGCCGAGCTGCTCCAGGGTGCCGGCCGCCACGATCTGGCCGGCGCCGTTGATGTTCGCCGGGGTGAGGTCGAGGCCGGTCAGATGGGCGAGCACCGTGTCCTGGTCGCCGCCGAGCACCGCGGACATGCCGGTCTCGGTGACCGCCGCGGCCTCGGCCATCGCGCGGCCGCGGGTGGCCACGAACGACAGCGCGTCCTGCTCGGAGAGGACCCCGGCGAGCACGGCCGCGGTGATCTCGCCGACGCTGTGGCCGGCGACCGCGTCGGGCCGCCCGGTGCCGCCGTTGCCGAACAGGCCGAGCTCACCGGCCGACAGCAACCCGGCGGCCACCAGCAGCGGTTGGGCCACCTTGGTGTCGCGGATCTCGTCCGCGTCGGCCTTCGTGCCGTAGTGGACCAGGTCGAGGCCGACCGTGTCGGACCAGCCCGCGAGGCGGTCGGCCGCGCCGGGCAGGTCGAGCCAGGGGGACAGGAAGCCGGGCGTCTGGGCGCCTTGGCCGGGAGCGACGAGTACGAGCACGTTCACACTCTCTCTCGCGGGCGGGTGTCACCGCCCGTGGGGACAAGGACGAAGAAGTGTCAGCCGATTTGTGGGTGTCCAACAAACGAGTCAGCGAGGCCGGTCGCCGTCCGAGAGACGTCCCAGGATCAGCGCGATGCGCAGGGTGAACGCCGAACGCACGTCGGAAGGTGACCAACCGGTGACATCAGTCACACGTCGCAGCCGGTAGCGAACCGTATTGGGGTGCACGAACAGCATCCGTGCGGCACCTTCGAGCGAGGATGCCTGCTCCAGGTAGACACTCAGAGTCTCCAGTAGCGCCGAGCCCGCCTCTTCAAGCGGCCTGTAGATCTCCTCCACCAGCTGACTGCGAGCATAGCGGTCGCCCGCCATCGCACGCTCCGGTAGCAGATCGTCGGTGAGTACCGGGCGTGGCGCGTCCGGCCAGGCCCGGCACGCCTTGAGGCCGGCCGCGGCGGCCTGCGCGGACCTGGTCGCCGACAGCAGGTCGCCGACCACCGGGCCGGCCACCACCGGACCCGGCGCGAACGGCCCGATCAGCGCCTTCGCCACCCGGATCGGGTCGTCGTCACCGCCGGCGATCACCACCAGCCGCTCGCCGAGCACCCCGGTGAGCACCTGGAGCTTCGCGTGCCGGGAGGCCCGCCGGATCGCCTCCACGGTCAGCTCGCTGTCGCCGTTGGGCGCGGTGCCCAGCACCACCACGATCTTGTCCGGCGAGCTCCAGCCGAGCGCGGCGGCCCGTGACAGCACGCCCTCGTCGGCCTCCCCGGAGAGCACCGCGTTGACCACCAGCGACTCCAGCCGGGCGTCCCACGCGCCGCGCGCCTCGGCGGCCTGCGCGTAGACCTGCGCGGTGGCGAAGGCGATCTCCCGGGCGTAGACGAGCAGCGCCTCGCGCAGCACGCCCTCGTCGCCGGGCGCGGCGACCTCGTCGATCGCCGACTCCATGACCTCGATGGTGGTGCGCACCATTTCCACCGTCTGGCGCAGCGAGATGGCCCGGGTCAACTCGCGCGGCGCGGTGCCGAAGACGTCGGTGCTGATCGCCTGCGGGGCCTCGGGGTGGCGGAACCACTCGGTGAACGCGGCGATACCGGCCTGCGCGACCAGCCCGATCCAGCTGCGGTTCTCCGGGGGCATCGCCCGGTACCAGGGAAGTTGCTCGTCCATCCGCGCGATGGCGTGCGCGGCCAGCCGGCCGGCCGACTTCTCCAGCCGCCGCAGGGTCGCGGCGTGGTCGCCGCGGGGCGGCTCCGAGGAGGCGTGCGGGGGCTGCCGCTTCTGCGGGTTCTGCGGGCGTTGCGCGGGAGGAGGCACGGTCCAAGCCTGCCTTATGGGTGTGGCCGCGCAGGTGGCGGGTTGTCCGTTTCGGCTATCCGTACGACGGTTCGGCGGTCATCCGCCACACCAGGTACTCGGCGTCGGGGGGCGCTTCGGCCTGCCGGGCGCGGGAGTTGGCGGCGCGCAGGGCGTCACCGGGGCCGAGTTCGCGGCCGTCCACCCGGACCGTGCCGCGCAGCACGTGCAGGTAGAGGAACGGGGCGTCCGGCAACGGGCCCGAGCCGCGCGCCAGGTGCAGCGCGGCGTGCGGCTGGCGCAGCGGCAGCGGCGCGTCCGGCGCGGCGGAGGCGAGCAGGTACGGGCCGGGCCCCGGCGGTGCGACGTCGGTGGCCACGGAGTGCCGGGACGGGCCGCCGGCCGGGTCCGGGTGCAGCCACATCTGGAGGAAACGGCACGGATCGGCGCCCGGGTTGCGCTCGACATGGCGTACGCCGCCGCCCGCGCTGAGCAGTTGGGCGTCGCCGGCGCGCAGCCGGGTCGCGACGCCCTCGGTGTCGCGGTGCTCCAACTCGCCCTCGATCACCCAGGTGACGATCTCGGTGTCGCGGTGGGTGTGCTCGGCGAAGCCCGCGCCGGGCGCCAACCGCTCCTCGTTGCACGCCAGCAGCAGCCCGAACCGTACGTTCGCCGGGTCGTAGAAGCCCGCGAAGGAGAACGCGTGCCGCGTCTCGATCCCGGCCGACGGGTCCCCGCCGGTGTAGCGGCGCTCCGCCCGCCACACCTCGCCCGCCGCGGTCATCCGGCCGCCCGCAGTTCGGTGAGCACCGCGTCGGTCAGCCGCGGCCACAGGGGCAGCGCCCACTCGCCGAAGGGGCGGTCGGTCAGCGCCACGCAGGCCGCGCCCGCGACCGGGTCGATCCACAGGAAGGTGCCGGACTGGCCGAAGTGGCCGAAAGTCGCGGGGGAGGAGAGCGCGCCGGTCCAGTGCGGGGACTTGGCGGCGCGGATCTCGAAGCCCAGGCCCCAGTCGTTCGGGTCCTGGCGGCCGTAGCCGGGCAGTACGCCCTTCAGGCCGGGGAACGCCACGGAGGTCGCGGTCGCGACCGTGGAGGGGTGCAGCAGCCGCGGGGCCTGCACCTCGGCGGCGAACTTCAGCAGGTCCGCGACGGTGGAGACGCCGTCGGCCGCGGGGGAGCCGTCCAGCGTGGTGTCCGCCATGCCCAGCGGCTCCAGCACCGCCTGGCGGGCGTACTCCGCGAACGGGATGCCGGCCGCCTTCGCGAGGGCCTCGCCCAGCGCCTCGAACCCGGAGTTCGAGTAGATGCGGCGGGTGCCGGGGGCGGCCATCACCTTCGGGGCGTCGAAGGCGAGGCCGGAGGCGTGGGCGAGCAGGTGCCGAACCGTCGCGCCCTCGGGGCCCGCCGGGTCGTCCAGCTCGAACACGCCCTCCTCCCAGGCCACGAGTACCGCGTACGCCGCGAGCGGCTTCGTCACCGACGCCAGGGGGTAGCTCCGCTGGAGGGTGCCGTACGTCCCGGCCACGGTGCCGTCCGCCCGGACCACGCCGGCGGAGGCGTTGGGCACCGGCCATTGCGCGATCATCGCCAAGCTGTCCATGGGGCCTGACCCTACGGGGTGGGGGGTTCTGCCGGTTCCGGGACCACCTGCGAGTCGGGGCCGGTCGCGCAGTTGCCCGCGCCCCTGAACATGCGCGGCTCGCTCCGCGAGAAGACGCCCACCACCAGGGGCGCCTTGCTTACTTGCCTAGAGTGCGCTCGAAGGTCTTAGCGTAAGAGGTATGACGGTCGTGCAGGTGGCGAAGAGCAAGCCGAGCAACACAGCGAGTTGCGAGGACCCGGAGACGCATCTGCGGCCGGACGGGCAGGACCAGTACACGATCAGCGAGGTCGCGGAGTTCACCGGGCTGAGCGCGCACACTTTGCGCTGGTACGAGCGGATCGGGCTGATGCCGCACGTGGACCGCTCGCACACCGGCCAGCGCCGGTTCAGCAACCGGGACCTGGACTGGCTCGCCTTCGTCGGGAAGCTGCGGCTGACCGGGATGCCGGTCGCGGACATGGTGACGTACGCGGAGATGGTGCGGGCCGGCGACCACACCTACGGCGAGCGGCAGGCGCTGCTGGAGTCCACCCGGGTGGACGTGGTCCGGCGGATCGCCGAACTCCAGGACACCCTCACGGTGCTGGACCACAAGATCAGCACCTACGCCTGCTCCCGGGCGCCGGAACGGACCGCGTGAGCGGAGCGCCGCCGCGCCGCCGCCGTCCCCGTCCTACGGCCTGACGCGGCTGGTACGGATCGCCGCCAGCACCGCCGCGGCGAACGGGAGCGACTCGTGCACCGAGCCGTACCCGAGCCCGAAGATCACGCTCGCCGGGTCGCGGTCGGCGGGGGGCAGCGGCTCGGCCGGGTCGCGCAGCAGCAGCCGCAGGTGGCCGTGGACCTGCTCCGGTGAGCGCCAGTCGACGCCGCACAACTCCTCGACGGGGAAGGTCTGGTCGCCGGAGTTCCACTTCGCGGTGGAGGCGCCGGTGCGGAACCAGTGGAAGCCGACCGCGTGGCCGTCGAAGGTGGCCTTCGCGTCGTACGCCTTGAAGGAGCGCGGTACCGCGGGGGCCGGCACCAGGTAGCGCCCGCCGGGCGGGTCCGCGGTGACCGCGGCGGTGCGGACGGCGGCCAGCAGGTCGTCCCGGGCGGCCTCGGCGAGTTCGGCGCTCTGCTCGGGCAGCACCAGCCGGTAGGGATCGGCGCTCTCCCGCAGTTGCCCGCCGGCGACCTCGATGAGCGGGTCGACGCCGGGGTGCGGGGTCGCGCGCAGGACCACGGTGCCGCGGCGGCCGGGCACCAGCTCCACGTCCTCCAGCGCCTCGTGCGGCACCCGCCGCTCACCGAGCGCCTGGAGTAGCCGGGAGCCTCGTACGCCTCTGCTGTACCGGATCACCACGGCGTCGGGTTCGAATTCCCACACGGCGTTGCTCCCGGCCAGCACTTCACCCATAAGGCCCAGCTTATGGCCGCCTCGGCGGACTGCGCCCCTTACCCGCTACGCGCGTCATCGAAAGGGGGACGGGTTTTCCCGGCCGCGCCCGGCTCAGCCAAGACCACTGGTGCAGGTGTTCTCCGTGGGGCAGGTGATCGCCGAGTAGTCGCCGAGGGCGATGTCCGCGAAGTTGGCGAGACTGGTCGTCCCGGGGACGAAGTAGCCGCCGTGGCCGTCGGCGCCGTCGGTACTGATCACCCGGGCGCCGAAGCCGCCGGAGACCGGGTCGGGGCCGTGGCCGAGCCCGGCGAACTCCACGTGCGGCACGTCGCCGATCCAGTCCCCGGAGTCCCGGGCCGCCCAGACGTGCGCGGTGGTGTGCAGGGCGGCGACGTCGCGGGCACGCATGCCCGGGCTGCCCATGACGGCGATGTCGCGGACCCGGCCGGGCGGCAGGTGCGGAGCGGCCAGCCCGCACAGCACCGAACCGTAGGAGTGGCAGAACAGCGCCACGTCGCGGCGGCGGGGGAGCGCGGCGAGGAGCGATTCGAGCCGGACCGCTCCTCGGGCGGCGAGGGTGCCGGTGGAGGCTTCCAGGCCGAGGCCGTCCGGGGCGGTGTAGCCCGCCCAGGCGATCACCGCGGTGCGGGCGTCCGGCCGGTCGAGCCGCTCGGCGCCGTACAACGCGCGGGCCATGCCGGCGGTGGCGGCGTACCGCTTGGCGTCGTCCCGCTCGAAGTCGGCCAGGTCGGTGGCGACGCCGGGGACGACCACCGCGACGTGGGTCGCGGTGCGCAGGTCGCCGAGCACCTCGGCGATGTGGCCGTCGCCGGTCGGGTCGAAGGCGAGGATCTGCCGGTGGCCGGCGAGCAGGGACGTGTAGCGGTCGGCGAGGTCGGTCATGGCGGCGCGGCCGACCGGGGTGAGCGCGTCGCTGCGCTCGTCGGCGAGGGCGGCGGCCCGCTGCCGGGTCAGCGCGAGCCGGTTGGCGCCGTAGCGCAGGGCCGGGTCGACCCCGTCGAGGTTGCCGACGACCAGGGGGTAGCGCCGGGCCAGGCCGAGCCGCTGGGCGCCGGTGAGCGAGGCGAAGAAGCGGGCGACGGCGCCGGGCGGCGCGTCCGGGTCCGGCAGCCGCCGGGCGCCGACGGTGCCGTGGGTCCAGGCGGCGAGCGCGGCGGCCATCGCGTCCTTCGCCGCGCGCGGCGACAGCGTGGCCGTCCACCCGGTGGTCGCCAGCAGCACGAAGATGACCGCCAGGGCCACCAGCGGACGCGCCCCGCCCGGGAGCCCCTGGCGCCTCCGCCCCCCGGTGCGCCGTCCCCGCCCGCCGGCCGGCGCCCACACGCCCACGGGCGCGTCCCTCGGCGCCCGGCTCGCGGGCACGGCGACCCGTCCGTGCGGACCCCTGACCGGGCGCCCGCCACTCGGGGACAGCGTGCCCGTACGTGCGGGCGGCAGCGTCACTCGCTCATGCCTTGCGGGCTCCGTCCCGGGGGATGTACGGGCTGCGGTCACTTCCTACGGTTCGTCCGGGATGCTACGGCACCCCCCACCCCTCACCCCGCCGCCGCGCCCGCCCACCCCGCCCACCGGCACCCGAAGTGCTCCCCCTGGGCCCCGCCGCGGGCACCCCCGCCCGGGCGGGTCTTTTCGGGGGCGCGGGGCAGGTGGTCCGGGGACGGACAGAACACCCCTGCCCGGCCGGGTCTTTTCGGGGGCGCGGGGCGGGTGGTCCGGGGACGGACGGAACACCCCTGCCCGGGCGGGTCTTTTCAGGGGCGCGGGGAACTGCGCGACAAGCCCCCCACCGGCGGGTGGTCCGGGGACGGACAGAACACCCCCGCCCGGGCGGGTCTTTTCAGGGGCGCGGGGAACTGCGCGAGAACCCCCCACCGGCAGGTGGTCCGGGGACGGACAGAACACCCCCGCCCGGGCGGTCCCGTCACCCCCCGAACGCACGGCGGGCCCGCCCCGGAAAAACCGGTGCGGGCCCACCCGTGGTCTCGCTGACCGCGGAGCGCAGCGCTACGCGTCGCCGCCCGCCGCGCCCGGGTGAGCCGCGGAGGCGTCCAGCAGCTGGTAGCGGTCCACCGCCTGCTTGAGCGCAGAGCGATCGACCTTCCCGTCGGCAGCCAGCTCAGTGAGCACCGCCAGCACCACCGACTGCGCGTCGATGTGGAAGAAGCGGCGCGCCGCCCCCCGCGTGTCGGCGAAGCCGAAACCGTCCGCGCCGAGCGAGGTGTACCGCCCCGGCACCCAGCGGGCGATCTGGTCCGGCACCGACCTCATCCAGTCCGACACGGCCACGAACGGCCCCTGCGCCCCGGACAGCTTGCGGGTCACCCACGGCACCCGCTGCTCCTCCTCGGGGTGCAGCAGGTTGTGCTCCTCGACCGCCACGGCCTCGCGGCGCAGCTCGTTCCAGGAGGTGGCCGACCAGACGTCGGCGCGCACGTTCCACTCCTCCGCGAGGATGCGCTGGGCCTCCAGCGCCCACGGCACCGCCACACCGGACGCGAGGATCTGCGCCGGGATCTCGCCGGCGCTGCCCGGCTGGAACCGGTGCACGCCCTTGAGGATGCCCTCGACGTCCACGTCGGCGGGCTCGGCCGGGTGCTGGATCGGCTCGTTGTAGACCGTGAGGTAGTAGAAGACGTCCTCGCCGGGCTTGCCGTCCGCGGTCTCGCCGTACATCCTGCGCAGGCCGTCCTTGACGATGTGCGCGATCTCGAAGCCGTACGCGGGGTCGTAGGCGACGCAGGCCGGGTTGGTCGAGGCCAGCAGCTGGGAGTGGCCGTCGGCGTGCTGGAGACCTTCACCCGTCAGGGTGGTCCGGCCGGCCGTCGCGCCGAGCACGAAGCCGCGCGCGAGCTGGTCGGCCATCTGCCAGAACTGGTCGCCGGTGCGCTGGAAACCGAACATCGAGTAGAAGACGTAGACCGGGATCAGCGGCTCGCCGTGGGTGGCGTACGCCGAGCCCGCGGCGATCAGCGAGGCGGTGCAGCCCGCCTCGGAGATGCCGTCGTGCAGCATCTGGCCGGTCGGCGACTCCTTGTAGGCGAGCAGCAGTTCGCGGTCGACCGACTCGTACTGCTGGCCGAGCGGGTTGTAGATCTTCGCGCTCGGGAAGAACGCGTCCATGCCGAAGGTGCGGTACTCGTCCGGGGCGATCAGCACGAACCGCTTGCCGATCTCCTTGTCCCGCATCAGGTCCTTCAGGATGCGGACGAACGCCATCGTGGTGGCGATCGACTGCTGGCCGGAGCCCTTCCTCGCCGCCGCGTACACCTTGTCCTCCGGCAGCGTCAGCGGCTTGGCGCGGACGATCCGGGTCGGTACGTAGCCACCGCACGCCTTGCGGTGGTCGTGCATGTACTGGATCTCCTCGGAGTCCCGGCCGGGGTGGTAGTACGGCGGGTAGCCCTCGTCGAGCCGCTGGTCGGTGATCGGCAGGTGCAGCCGGTCCCGGAAGCGCTTGAGGTCGTCGACGGTGAGCTTCTTCATCTGGTGGGTCGCGTTGCGGCCCTCGAAGTTCGGGCCCAGCGTCCAGCCCTTGATGGTCTGGGCGAGGATCACGGTCGGCTGGCCCTTGTGCGCCAGGGCCGCGGTGTAGGCGGCGAAGACCTTGCGGTGGTCGTGCCCGCCGCGCCCGAGGTGCAGGATCTGCTCGTCGGTGAGGTCCTCGACCATCTTGCGCAGCCGCTGGTCACTGCCGAAGAAGTGCTCGCGGATGTACGCGCCGGTCTCGGTGGCGTACGTCTGGAACTGGCCGTCCGGGGTGGTGTTCATCTTGTTGACCAGCAGGCCGTCGCGGTCCTGGGCCAGCAGCGGGTCCCAGGAGCGGTCCCAGACCAGCTTGATGACGTTCCAGCCGGCGCCGCGGAACTGCGACTCCAGCTCCTGGATGATCTTGCCGTTGCCGCGCACCGGGCCGTCGAGCCGCTGGAGGTTGCAGTTGACCACGAAGGTCAGGTTGTCCAGGCCCTCGCGGGCGGCGATGGACAGCTGGCCCAGCGACTCCGGCTCGTCCATCTCGCCGTCGCCGAGGAACGCCCACACGTGCGACTTGGAGGTGTCGGCGATGCCGCGCGCCTCCATGTAGCGGTTCATCCGGGCCTGGTAGATCGCGCCGAGCGGGCCGAGGCCCATGGACACGGTCGGGAACTCCCAGAAGTCCGGCATCAGCCGCGGGTGCGGGTAGCTGGACAGGCCGTCGGGGGCCTTCGACTTCTCCTGCCGGAACGCGTCGAGCTGCGCCTCGGTGAGCCGGTCGAGCAGGAACGCGCGCGCGTAGATGCCCGGCGAGGCGTGGCCCTGGAAGAAGACCTGGTCACCGCCGAGGCCGTCGTCCTTGCCGCGGAAGAAGTGGTTGAAGCCCACGTCGTACAGCGACGCCGAGGAGGCGAAGGTCGCGATGTGGCCGCCGACCCCGATGCCGGGGCGCTGGGCGCGCGAGACCATCACCGCGGCGTTCCACCGGGTGGCGTTGAGGATCTTGCGTTCGATCTCCTCGTTGCCGGGGAAGAACGGCTCGTCCTTGGTGGCGATGGTGTTGACGTAGTCGCTGCTGCGCATCTCGGGGACCGCGACACGCTTCTCGCGGGCCCGTTCGATCAGGCGGAGCATCAGGTAGCGGGCGCGCTCCCGGCCCCGCTCGTCGATGGCCGCGTCGAGCGAGTCGAGCCATTCCGCCGTCTCCTCGGGATCGAAATCCGGGACCTGGCTGGGAAGGCCGCCAATGATGATCGGGTTGCGATCTGATCCGGAAGCCACGCTGTTCCTTCGCTCACTAGGACTGCTACGGGATGTCTCTGGACGTGATGGAGTGGCCGCCGACGGCGGCACGCGCCGCGTCCATCGTGTACCGAGGCCGTTCGATACGTCATCTCTACCGGGCGGTAACCCCAGGTGGGCGGCCAAATCCGAACTCTACGCCCAGTCGGACGTACGACCGACTCGCGGTGCCAACACTCTGCAAAACGGGCAACCCCGGCAGATGTCCGTGATCTGCGTCACCATGGGAGAGTGCGCAGGGCGGCGGTGAAGCGGGGAACTTGCCATGAAGACGGTCGAATCGTCACCGTTTCGACGGTCTCGTACGGCGGGTACTTGCGCGATCCGCCCCGCCCGTGTGGACTACCGCCAATAAGCTCGCACCGTCGCGGGCACATACAGACCATGAAGACCCGCACGAAATCTGTGCCCATGACAGGAGGCAAAGCGTGAGCGCGACCGCGGACCACGCGGAGGAGCGGACCAACCCGGCGAGCCGGCTTGGTTTCGAGCCCGGACAGGTGGTCCAGGAGCTCGGGTACGACGAGGATTGCGACCAGGAGCTCCGTGAGGGGATCGAGGAGCTCACGGGTGAGGAGCTCGCCGACGAGGAGTACGACGACGTGCCCGACGCCGTCCTGCTGTGGTTCCGCGAGGACGACGGCGACCTCACCGACGCGCTCGTCGACGCCACGTCGACGATCGACCCCGGCGCCCCGATCTGGCTCATGACCCCGAAGACCGGGCGTGACGGCCACGTGGAGCCGAGCGAGATCGGTGAAGCGGCGCAGACTGCCGGCCTGGCCCAGACCAGCAGTGTCAACGCGGCGAAGGACTGGACGGGCAGCCGTCTGGTGACCCCGAAGGCGGCCAAAGCCGGCAAGCGGTAGGCGGTACGGACCGCGCCGTAGTGGGTCGCGGTCCGTTTCCGGCCGCGCCGTCGCCGTGGCTTGTCGCGCGGTTCCCCGCGCCCCGGGTAGGCACGGCCGCACCCGGGGCGGGGGGAACCTCATGTCCGCTTGGCGCAGGGAGCCGTTTTCATGCCGATCGACGCGGGCGGACCCGCACCTGATCTGCGGCTGAGGGACCAGCACGGCCGCACCGTCGCCCTGGACGACTTCCGGGGCGTCAAGAACGTCCTGCTGATCTTCTTCCCGTTCGCCTTCACCAGCGTGTGCTCGGGCGAACTCCAGGCGATCCAGAACGAGTTGGCCTCGTTCCAGAACGAGCACAACCAGGTGCTCGCGGTGTCCTGCGACTCCATGCACGCACTGCGCGCCTTCTCCGACGCCGAGGGCCTGGACTTCCCGCTGCTGAGCGACTTCTGGCCGCATGGAACGGTTTCCCGCGCCTACGGCGTCTTCGCCGAGGAGAAGGGCTGCGCGCTGCGCGGCACTTTCGTGATCGACCGGCAGGGTCTGGTGCGGTGGACCGTGGTGAACGGCCTGCCGGACGCGCGTGATCTCGGCCAGTACGCGAAAGCGCTGTCCGCGCTGTAGCCAATCGGGAACGGGTCACTAAGCTCTGGACGTTGATCCAGCAAGCGCAGCACACAACGACCCACACCGCACCGACGGGCGGGGAAACCGACAGGAGGACTCGTGGGAGTCAGCCTCAGCAAGGGTGGCAACGTCTCGCTGACCAAGGAGGCGCCGAACCTCACGGCGGTCGTCGTCGGTCTGGGCTGGGACGCCCGCACCACCACCGGCAGCGACTTCGACCTCGACGCGAGTGCGCTGCTCACCGACGAGCAGGGCAAGGTCCTTTCCGACCAGCACTTCGTCTTCTTCAACAACCTCAAGAGCCCGGACGGCTCGGTCGAGCACACCGGCGACAACCTCACCGGTGAGGGCGAGGGCGACGACGAGGTGATCAACGTCAGCCTGGCCACTGTGCCGGCGAACGTGGCGAAGATCGTCTTCCCGGTGTCCATCTACGACGCCGAGCCGCGCCAGCAGAGCTTCGGCCAGGTGCGCAACGCCTACATCCGCGTGGTCAACGCGGCGGACGGCGCCGAACTGGCCCGTTACGACCTCACCGAGGACGCCTCGACCGAGACGGCGATGGTCTTCGGCGAGCTGTACCGGCACGGCGCGGAGTGGAAGTTCCGCGCGATCGGCCAGGGATACGCCTCGGGCCTGCGCGGCATCGCCCAGGACTTCGGCGTCAACGTCTGACCGCCGGCACGCTGCCCACCACCACGTTTGAGGGGGAAAGGACCACGATGGGCGTCACGCTCGCCAAGGGGGGCAACGTCTCCCTGTCCAAGGCCGCGCCGAATCTCACCCAGGTGCAGATCGGCCTCGGCTGGAGGGCCCGTTCGACCACCGGTGCCGACTTCGACCTGGACGCCAGCGCGCTGCTGTGCTCCGGCGGCCGGGTGCTGGGGGACGAGTACTTCGTCTTCTACAACAATCTGAAGAGCCCGGAGGGCTCCGTCGAGCACACCGGCGACGACCTCACCGGCGGCAGCGGCGGTGACGACGAGACGATCCTGGTCGACCTGACGAAGGTGCCGGCCACCGTCGACAAGGTCGTCTTCCCCGTCTCGATCTACGACGCCGACGCCCGGGTGCAGACCTTCGGGCAGGTCAGCGACGCCTACATCCGCGTGCTCAACCAGTCCGACGGCGTCGAACTGGCCCGCTACGACCTCACCGAGGACGCCTCGACCGAGACGGCGATGATCTTCGGCGAGCTGTACCGGTACGGCGGCGAGTGGAAGTTCCGTGCAGTAGGCCAGGGGTATGCCTCGGGGCTGCGCGGTATCGCCCTAGACTTCGGGGTCAACGTTTCGTAAAGCCGCGCACCGCGCGGGGGACCCTTGGCTCAAGGGATCACAAGGGATTGGGTGGGAAGCACGTGCTCCTCAGAACATTCGGCTGGTCACTCGGCATCACTGCCGCCGGCCTGGCCCTGGCCGGCATCCTCTGGGGAGGCAAAGGGCTCGCCATCGTGGCGATCCTGTCCATCCTCGAGATCTCGCTCTCCTTCGACAACGCGGTCATCAACGCGGGCATCGTCCGCAAGCTGAACGCGTTCTGGCAGAAGATCTTCCTCACCATCGGTGTGCTGATCGCGGTCTTCGGCATGCGGTTGGTCTTCCCGATCATCATCGTGGCCGTCACCGCGAAGCTCAGCCCGTGGGAAGCGGTCCGGATCGCGGTCAACGACCACGACCGCTACGAGAACCTCGTCTCCAACGCCCACCCGGCGATCGCCGCCTTCGGCGGCATGTTCCTGCTGATGATCTTCCTCGACTTCATCTTCGAGGAGCGGGACATCAACTGGCTGTCCTGGCTGGAGAAGCCGCTGGCCAAGCTCGGCAAGCTGGACATGCTGTCGGTGGCGGTGGCGATGATCGTCCTGGTCATCGCGGGCACCACGGTCGCGGACTCGGTGCCGCTGCACGGCGGGCACGGCACGGTCGACAAGGCCGAGACGGTCCTGCTGGCGGGTGTCGCCGGTCTGATCACCTACCTGGTGGTCGGCGGCATCTCCGGCTTCTTCGAGGAGCGGCTGGAGGACGACGAGGACGAGGACGGCGACGAGGACGGCGAGGGCCCCAAGGCCGTCGAGGAACCCTCGCTGGGCGCCAAGGTCCCCGCGGCCACCAGCGGCGCCAACGTGGCCCGGACGGTCGGTCTGGCCGGCAAGGCCGCGTTCTTCATGTTCCTGTACCTGGAAGTCATCGACGCGTCGTTCTCCTTCGACGGCGTCATCGGTGCCTTCGCGATCAGCAACGACATCTTCGAGATCGCCCTGGGTCTGGGCATCGGCGCGATGTACATCCGGTCGCTCACCGTCTACCTGGTCCGCAAGGGCACCCTGGACGACTACGTCTACCTGGAGCACGGCGCGCACTACGCGATCGGCGCGCTGGCGGTCATCCTGCTCATCACGATCAAGTACGACGTCAGCGAGGTCATCACCGGCCTGGTCGGCGTTGTCCTGATCGCGGCGTCCTACTGGTCGTCGGTGGTACGCAACCGCCGTCTCGGGGAAGGCTCTGGTCAGTCGGACGACGACAAGGCGGAAGTCTCGTCCGGGGTGTGACCCCCGGCCGCGCACGCGCCGCTGCCCCCGCCGTCCGGCGGGGGCAGCGGCGCGTCCGTGCGGCGGGTGGCTGCGGTGCTGAGCGACAGGGGAGGACGGACGACAATGGCCTGGTGGCGGTTCCTGCGGCCCAACGGCCCGGACCAGTTCGACGTGACGAACACGCACAGCGTGGAACTCACCAAGCGGCGGCCCGAGCTGTCGCTGACGAAACACGGTGCCGCGGTCGGCAACATGCGGGTGAACCTGTCCTGGCAGATGCGGCCGACCGACTCCGGGGACTGGGTGACGGATCGGGGCAGTTTCCTGCGCCGCCAGATCGACGTGTTCAAGCCACGTGTGGTCCAGGCGGCCGGCCCGGCGATGGTCAACGTCGACCTGGACCTGGCGTGCATGTACGAACTCGCGGACGGCACCAAGGGGGTGGTCCAGCCGCTCGGCGACTTCCACGGTGACCTGGACGCGCCGCCGTACATCCAGATGACAGGCGACGACCGGTTCGGCGGCACCTCGGGCGAGACGCTGTACATCAACTTCGACAAGCGCGAGGAGTTCAAGCGCCTGCTGGTGTTCGTGTACATCTACGACGGCACGCCGGCGTTCGACCGCACGCACGCGAAGGTGGAGATCTTTCCCGGGTCCGGGCCGCGGATCGAGATCCCGCTCACCGAGCGGGAGCCGCAGGCGCGGTCCTGCGCGGTGGTGCTGATCGAGAACCGCAAGGACGAGATGGTCGTCCACCGCGAGGTGAAGTACGTCTACGGCTTCCAGGCGGAGATCGACCGGCTCTACGGGTGGGGGCTGCAGTGGGGTCGGGGGTACAAGTCCAAGGTGTGACCCTGGCGGTGGGGCTGGGCGGACCCTCCGGGGTGGGTGGTGCTGTCGGTTCCGGGACCACCTGTCGGTGGGGGGTTCTCGCGCCGTTCCCCGCGCCCCTGGGTCAGTTGCGGGAACTCCCTGAAAGGAAGCTCCCCTGTCGGGGGTGGTTGTTGTTGTTTGGGGATCACCTGTCGGTGGGGGGCTTGTCGCGCAGTTCCCCGCGCCCCTGGGTATGCGGCGGCTCTTCCTTGAGAAGAAGCTGTCCTGGCTTGGGTGGTGTTTCGGCTGTGGGCTACCCGACAGGGGAGTTGCTCGCGCTGTTCTGCCCTGGGCTTCGCCTGGTCCCGAGCGGTCAGGCGGATTGGAACTGGGGGCCCTGCGGGGGGAGGGTGAAGTGGCCGTCGGGGGGGAGGGCGTTGGTGGCGACGGGCTGGGGGTAGCCGTAGGCCGGGTAGGCCTGTTGGGGCTGTTGGTGGACTACGGGTTGCTGAGGGGGCGGGGGAGGGATGGTGGCGGCGACGGGCTGGGGGTAGCCGTAGGCGGGCTGGGCGGGGACGTGGGAGGGGTACGGGGCCGGGAGGGGGTAGCCGTAGGCGCCGGGGGGTTCGGGGGCGGACACGGTGGGTCCTGCGGCCGCGGTGTAGCCGCCGGTGGGTGCGGGGCCGGGCATGGCGGCGGTGGGGCCCGCGGCGGCGGTGGCGCCCTGGGCGGGCTCCTCGGAGTCGCCGTCGTCGACCGCGATGCCGTATTCCGTGGCGAGGCCGACCAGGCCGGTGGCGTATCCCTGGCCGAGCGCGCGGAACTTCCAGCCGGCGTCCTTGCGGTACAACTCGCCGCAGATCAGCGCGCTTTCCTGGCCGGTGTCGGGCACCACGTCGAAGGTGACCAGCGGGGCGGCGTGCTGCGGGCCGGCCGCGTCGAAGAGGGCGAGCACCAGGTCGGGCACCAGCCGGAACGGCCCGCCGTCGCAGGACGCGGCGACCACCACCCGGTCCACGCCCGGGTCGAGCGCGGCCAGATCGACCTCCACGGTGTCGGTGAAGCCGTCGGAGACGCGCTGCTTCGGCAGGTGCCGGGCAAGGCCCGAGGGGTGCCGGGGGGCGTTGTAGAAGACGAAGTCGGCGTCCGAGCGCACCCGGCCGTCGGCGCCGAGCAGCAGCACGGAGGCGTCCACGTCGGGAGCGGTCGGCGCCGGGCTCCAGCGGAGCACCGCCCGGATGCCCGAGGCGTCCAGCGGGATGTTCGAGCCCTTCACCATCACGTGCGTCATGACTGCCATCCTGCCCGTCCTGCGGGGCGGCCCACAACGCCGCGGACGGCGGGCCGGGTGCGGGGGTCCGCTCCGGCCGCGCGTGCGGTGCGGGTGACGCGCGGGGACGGACACCTGGCCGACCGGAGCCGGTTACCTGTTTGTCACGCGCTGCGGGAACCTTTGCGACACGGGCACACGTACGATAATCGGCCACGCGATTGACGCCTTCTCTCGCGGCTGCGACTCTGAAAGGGGGCGTATGCGACACTTCGGACATCTTGCGTCAGACCTCAGGGGTGAGCTCTTCCACCGGGAACCTCAGGAGTTCACCTCCGGCTCACCCGCGCGCGTCCTCGCGACCGCCCTCGGTGCCACGCTCTACAGCCCGGCCACCCGGCCGCGCCTCGCCGACGACGTGCTCAAGCAGGCCGCCCGCGGCGTGGTCTCCATGGTGCTGTGCCTGGAGGACTCCATCGACGACCGCGACGTCGAGGCGGGCGAGGCGAACCTGGTCCGGCAGTTCGCGGATCTGGCCGCCCGGCCCGGCGCCGAGCAGGCGCTCCCGCTGCTGTTCATCCGGGTCCGCACCCCGGCCCAGATCACCGATCTGGTGCACCGGCTCGGCGACACCGTACGGCTGCTGTCCGGATTCGTGCTGCCCAAGTTCACCGAGGAGAGCGGCGTCCCCTTCCTCGAAGCGGTCGGCAACGCGGAAAGCGCCTCGGGGCATCGGCTGTTCGCGATGCCGGTGCTGGAGTCCCCGGAGCTGCTGCACCTGGAGAGCCGGGTGGAGACGCTCTACGGGATATCCCGCACCGTCGACAAGTACCGCGACCGGGTGCTCGCCCTGCGCCTTGGCGTCACCGACTTCTGCTCCTCCTACGGCCTGCGCCGGGCGCCCGCGATGACCGCGTACGACGTGCAGATCGTCGCCTCCGTCATCGCCGACGTGGTCAACGTGCTCGGCCGCGCGGACGGCAGCGGCTTCGTCGTCACCGGCCCGGTGTGGGAGTACTTCCGGCACCACGAGCGGATGTTCAAGCCCCAGCTGCGCCGCAGCCCGTTCACCCCCGAGGCCGAGGACCTGCGCGAGGCCCTCATCGAGCAGGACATGGACGGCCTGCTGCGCGAGATCGAGCTGGACCGGGCCAACGGCCTGCAGGGCAAGACCTGCATCCACCCCAGCCATGTGCCGGTCGTCAACGCGCTGAGCGTCGTCACCCACGAGGAGTTCTGCGACGCCGCCGACATCCTGCACCAGGACCGCAGCGGCGGCGGGGTGCTCCGCTCCGCCTACACCAACAAGATGAACGAGGTGAAGCCGCACCGCGCCTGGGCCGAACGCACCCTGCGCCGCGCCGAGGTCTTCGGTGTCGCCCGCGAGGACGTCGGCTTCGTGGAACTGCTCGCCGCGAGCCTGCCCTCCTCCTGACCGGTGCCCACCCATCCGTACGTAAGGACACCCGCCTGATGCCAACGAACGCGCCCTGGACCGGGCAGTGGGTCGCCGACCGCCTCGGCGTCACCCTGCACGGCGACGGCCTCGCCGACCTGGTCGGCCTGGCGCTGCGGCGCAACCCCAAGCGGGCCCATCTGCTCGTCTCCCAGGTGCTCGGCAAGCACGTCCCGCAGGACCCCGGCACGGTCTACGGGTGCGCCTTCGCGCTCGGCCTGCGGGTACGGGACCTGCTGGGCGCGGCCGACGCGCGGAACGCGGTCGTGCTCGGATACGCCGAGACCGCCACCGGGCTCGGCCACGCGGTCGCCGACGGCATCGGCTTCGCGCCTTACCTGCACTCCACCCGCCGCGCGGTGCCCGGCGTCACCCCGCACGGCGGTTTCGAGGAGGAGCACAGCCACGCCACCTCTCACCTGCTGCTGCCGGAGGAGCCCGGGCTGCTGACCCGGCCCGGCCCGCTCGTGCTGGTCGACGACGAGTTCTCCACCGGCCGCACCATCCGCAACACCATCGCGGCCCTGCACGCCCTCCACCCGCGCGAGCACTACGTCGTCGTGGCGCTCACCGACATGCGCGCGCCCGCCGACCGCGACGCGCTGGACGCCTTCGCCGCCGAACTGCCCGCGCGCATCGACGTGATCGCCCTGGCCACGGGGACGGTCGGCCTCCCGGACGGGGTGCTCGGCAGGGGCCAGGCGCTGGTGGCCGCGCACCACGCGGCGGACGAGGCGTCCGTCGCCGTCCCCCCGGCGGCCGGCGGCCCCGCCTCCGCCGGGCGCGTACGCCGGGTGGAGCTGGAGTGGCCCGAGGAGGTGCCCGACGGGGGTCGGCACGGCTTCCTGCCCGGGCACGCCATGCGGCTGGCGGAGGCGCTGCCCGCGATGGGCGGCCGGCTCGCCGACGCCCTGCCGCCGTCCGCCGGCCGCGTCCTCGTCCTCGGCAACGAGGAGCTGATGTACGCGCCCCTGCGGCTGGCCAAGGCGCTCCAGGGCACCCTGGAGGCCCGGGCGCGCGCCTCGGCGCCCGGGAGCGCCCCGGCCGCCGTCCGGTACTCCACCACCACCCGCTCCCCGGTACTGGCCGTCGACGACCCCGGGTACGCCATACGGCACCGGATCGCGTTCCCCGCACACGACGACCCGACCGACGAGGGCAGCACGGACCGGTTCGCGTACAACGTGCGCGGGTTCGACGCGGTGGTGTGCGTGGTGGACTCGACCGGGGACACCGCCGCCCTGCACGCGCCCGGCGGGCTGCTGGACCGGCTGGCCGCCGCCACCGACTCGGTACTGCTCGCGGTGGTGCCGTCCTACCGACCGAACGGAAGCACGCACGCGATGAGCCCGACGAACAGCCCGAGCGGTGCGACCGCGCGGGCCCCGCAGACCCCCGAGGCCCCGGCCGAGTCCCGCGGTCCGGCCGGGTCGTCCGGCCTGGCCGAGCCGCTGCGGGGGCCGGAGTTCTCCTCCTACGCGCCCGACGAGGTGGGCTGGCTGCTCAAGGACCTCTCCGACGTCGAGTTGGAGGCGCCCACCGAGGAGCGCGAGGAGGCCATCCAGAGCGGCGGCGCGCACTACGCCGAGTCGCTGCCGGTGGAGTACCAACCCACCCCGGAGTACCAGGAGTTGTTCCGCTCGGCGCTGGACGGCTCGGCGCGGCGGATCGCCCGTGCGGTCGGCACCGTCACCGAACTGGTGCTGGCCGAGCGCGGACCGGACGCCGTCCTGGTATCGCTCGCCCGCGCCGGCACCCCCGTCGGCGTGCTGATGCGCCGCTGGGCCGAGCACGCGCACGGGCTGCGGCTGCCGCACTACGCGGTCTCCATCGTCCGTGGCCGCGGCATCGACGCCAACGCGCTGCGCTGGCTGGCCGCCCACCACGACCCGGCCGACGTGGTGTTCGTCGACGGCTGGACCGGGAAGGGCGCGATCACCCGCGAACTGGCCGCGGCCGTGGCCGAGTTCGCCGAAGCGCAGGCGTCGGAGCAGGGCTCGGGCGGGGCTTCGGGTTCCGGTTCGGGTTCGGCTTCGGGTTCGGGGAAGCCGGGATTCGACCCGGAGATCGCGGTCCTCGCCGACCCGGGCGGCTGCGTACGCACCTACGGCACCCGCGACGACTTCCTGATCCCCTCCGCGTGCCTCAACTCCACCGTCTCCGGGCTGATCTCCCGCACCGTGCTGCGCGAGGGGCTGATCGGACCGCACGACTTCCACGGCGCGAAGTTCTACCGCGACCTGCTCGGCGCCGACGTCTCCGGGTACTTCCTCGACACCGTCGCCGCCGGCTTCGACTCGGTCGCCGACCCGGTCGCCGCCGACGTCAAGTCGCTGCGCGGGCAGGACCGTTCGCCGACCTGGGCGGGCTGGGCCGCGGTGGAGCGGATCAGCGAGGAGTACGGCATCGGGGACGTCAACCTGGTCAAGCCCGGCGTCGGCGAGACCACCCGGGTGCTGCTGCGCCGGGTGCCGTGGAAGATCCTCGCCAAGCGCGGGGTGGGCGCCGACCTGGACCACGTCAGGCTGCTCGCCGCGCAACGCGGCGTACCCGTCGAGGAGGTGGACGACCTGCCGTACTCCTGCGTCGGCCTGATCCACCCGCGCTTCACGCGCGGCGCGACCGGTGTGGACGGCAAGGCGGTGGCCGCGAAGTGAGCCGCGCACCGATGCCCACGCACCACCGGACCGTGGTCGCCAGCGACCTCGACCGCACCCTGGTCTACTCCGCCGCCGCGCTGGGCCTGACCATGCCGGACGAGCAGGCCCCGCGGCTGCTGTGCGTCGAGGTCCACGAGGCCAGGCCGCTGTCCTACCTCACCGAGGCCGCCGGGCGGCTGCTGGTCGAACTCGCCGACACCGCGCGGTTCGTGCCCGCCACCACCCGCACCCGCAAGCAGTACCGCCGGATCAAGTTGCCCGGGCGGGTGCCGCGTTACGCGATCTGCGCGAACGGCGGGCACCTGCTGGTCGACGGGCGCACCGACCACGACTGGCACGACGAGATGCGGCGCAGGCTCGCCGACGGCTGCGCGCCGCTGGCCGAGGTGCGGGCGCACCTGGCCGCCACCGCGGACCCGGAGTGGCTGCGCAAGGAGCGGATCGCCGAGGAGCTGTTCGCCTACCTCGTGGTCGACCGGGAGCGGCTGCCCGTCGGCTGGGTCAAGGAACTCGCCGGGTGGGCCGACACCCGCGGCTGGACCGTCTCGCTCCAGGGACGCAAGATCTACGCCGTGCCCAAGCCGCTCAGCAAGTCCGCGGCCCTCGCGGAGGTGGTCCGGCGCACCGGTGCGCACGAGGTGCTCGCCGCCGGAGACTCGCTCCTGGACGCCGACCTCCTGCTGGCCGCGGACGCCGGCTGGACCCCCGCGCACGGCGAGCTCGCCGACACCGGGTGGACGGCTCCCCACGTCACCGCGCTCGCGTCCGCCGGAGTGGCCGCGGGCGAGGAGATCCTCCACCGCGTCCTCGCCCGGCTCGAAGACCGTCCCGGCGTACGGCTCGACGGCTGACCGGCGCCCGCTGCCGGCCGCGCGTCACAGCCCGGGGCGCCGTGGCGGGAGCGGGCCCGGAACCGCCGGGACGCGGGAGTTCGCGAGGATGACCGCCAGGCAGCCGACCGCGAGCACCGCCAGCGCGAGGAGCAGCACGGGATAGCCCACGACGGACGACGCGGCGGCGAGCACGGTCGGCAGCAGGAAGCCGGCGTACGCCGCCGCGTAGTACACGCCGGTGAGCCCGGCGAGGTCGTCGGGGCGGGCTATGCGCTGGATCTCCACCAGTCCTGAGACGATCGCGATCCCGTAGCCCGCGCCCAGCACCAGCGCGCCGACCGGCGCCAGCCACGGCGAGCGGGTGTGGGCGTCCAGCCCGCACACGGCCATGCCCAGCGCCATCAGCACCATGGCGGCCGACATCGCCGGCACGCTCGACCGGGCGCCGAGCCGTTTCGCGAGGGGCTGGACGACGGCTCCCATGCCCAGGGTGAGCACGGTCAGCGCGGTGGCGTAGGCCAGGCCCCAGTTGCCGACCCGGGCGTCGACGAGCTGGGGTGTCACGGCGTACGCGATGCCCGCGGACCCGAACACCCAGGGCGCCATGGGGAGGACGATCCGCCGGAAGCGGCGGTGACTGGCGGCCGGGACCCTCAGATCGGCCAGGAACTCGCGGGCCCGCAGCCCTGCGACGCGTAGCCCTCGCCGTCCTCTGGTCGGCAGCCCTCCGGCCGCTTCCGGCCGGACCGCCGGCCGCTTCCGGGTCTCGGGTGCCCCGAGCATGACCGCCAACAGGGCACCGCCGACCGCCACATGGACCAGGTAGGGCAGCGCGGTGGGCCACGGACCCCACTGGGCGAGCGCGCCGGCCACGCCCGGACCGATCCCGAAGCCCGCGGTGAGCGCCAGCGAGCTGCGCCGGGCGCCCGCGCCCGGGTCCGCGCCGGGGTCGAAGGGGGCCTGCGACAGCTCCTTCACCCAGCTCGACCCCACGGCCATCGCGATCCCGACGGCGGCGCCGGTCAGCAGCCGCCCCGCGACGAGCGGGCCGAGCCCGAGCGACCCGGCCGCGAGGACGGCACTGGCCAGCAGCGAGAGCGCCGTGCCGGCGATCATCAGCGGCCGCCGCCCCCAGCGGTCGGAGAGCGGACCGCCGATCAGCAGGCCGGGGATGAGACCGACCACGTACGCGCCGAGCAGCGCGTCGACGGTCACCGTCGAGTAGCCGTCCGTACGCCGGTACATCAGCAGCAGCGGGGTGAACTGGTTGCCGCCCCACCCGCAGGCGACCAGCCCGGCGGCGGCCTGCCGCCAGCCGTGCGGGCGGGCGGCGCGGGGCGTCGTCGCGCGCGTGGCCCCGGTGGTCGCGGTGGAGGCGCTGGAGGCGGTGGTCGCGGTCATCGGGCCGCTCGGCTCCGCGTGGTGGGCTCTGCGGCGCTCGGTGCCGTTCGTGCCGACGCTGTTCGTGCGGGTGCCGTTCGTGCGAGTGCTGTTCGTGCGGGCGCCGTCGGGCTCCGCCGTGCTGCCGCCGGTGTGCTGTGCGCGGTCCTTCGCATGGTCAGCGGTCGCCGCCGTCCAGCGCCCGGTGGGTGTCGTCGAGGTGGCGGCGCAGCGCCGCGGCGAAGGCGGTCTCGTCGCGCGCGGCGATGTGGCGCACCAGCGCCTCGTGTTCCCGCGCGAGCACGCTCAGCCGGTCCGGCCGGGGCCGCAGCGCGTGGACGGCCATCCGCCGCTGCCGGTCGCCGAGGGAGGCGTAGAACCGCTCGGCGAGGCTGTTGCCCGAGACGGCGACGATCGCGAGGTGGAACGCCTGGTCGAGGCGGGTGAAGGTGTCGACGTCCAGGTCCCGGGCGGGTGCCTCCTGCTCGCTCAGGCGGCGGCGCAGCAGGGTGACGGCCTCGGCGAGCCGGTCGTCGTCGCCCGCCAGCAGCCGCCGGACCGCCGCGCACTCCAGCGCCTCGCGCACCTCCAGCACGTTGGCGGCCTCGTGCGGTGGGACCGGCACCACGACCGCGCCCCGCTTGGGGATCAGCCGCAGCAGTTCCTCGCTCTCCAGGCGCAGGAAGGCGGCCCGGACCGGGGTGCGGCTCAGCCCGATCCGGTCGGCGACCTCGACCTCGCTGATCAGGCTGCCGCCGGGCAGGTCGCCGGCGAGAATCCGCTCCTTGGTGTCGGCGTAGGCCCGCTCGGCGGCCGAGACGGGCCGGTCCTGGCGGTGCGCGGAGTCGGGCGGTGGGGTATCCATACATGCACCCTAGCATGGATACATGTATGGGCCATGAGATCTCGGGGAGTCGGGCGGGCATCGCGGGAGCCGGTCGGGCGCCGCCGGAACGGGGTCGGGGTCAGGCACCCCGTTCCGCGCTGATGACGCGGGAGCAGTGGGCGCGGCCGGACTCGGCCCGTCGGGCGTTGGGCCGCTCGCTGTCGGCGATGAAGGCGATCGCCTCGTCCTGGGAGCGCCCGCCCCCTACGTGCCGGTGCAGCAGCCGGCGTTCGCGCAGCCGCCGGGGCGTGTCGACGTACCAGAGTTCGTCGAGGAGGTCGCGGACCTCCGACCAGCCGGCCCCGTCGTCGGCCAGGTAGTTCCCCTCGGTGACGACGAGCCGCGCGGTGGCGGGGACGACCAGGGCGGCGGCCACCGGCTCGTCGAGCCGCCGGTCGAACCCGGGCGCGTAGACCGGCCGTTCACGGATCGCCCGCAGCCGGCGCAGCAGGTGCACGTACCCGTCGACGTCGAACGTCTCGGGCGCGCCCTTGCGCCCGCGCAGCCCCAGCCGGTCCAACTGGGCGTTGGACAGGTGGAATCCGTCCATCGGCACGTACGCCGCCGTGTCCGCGCCGAGCCGGCCGTTGACGCCGCCGACCAGTCGCTGCGCGAGCGTCGACTTCCCGGCGGCCGGCGCGCCCGCCAACCCGAGCAGGGCTCGGCGGCCTGGGATGCTGGGTACCAAGGCGATCACGTCATCGACGAGCATCCGGACAGCCTAGGGCGACGGGCCCCGGGGTGGGCCCGAGCCAGACACCGTTCACGGGAGAAGACGTTGTACGAGACGAAGAACCCCCCGCTCACCCCGGAGTTGTACGCGTACGTCCTCGCGCACAACCCGCCGCTGAGCCCGGCCCAGCGCGCGCTGGTGGACACCACGCACCGTCGGTTCGCGGACTCCGCCGGGCTCCAGACGGCGCAGGAGCAGGGCCCGCTGCTGGAGTTCCTGGTCCGGCTCACCGGGGCCCGCCAGATCGTGGAGGTCGGCACGTTCACCGGCTTCTCGACGCTGTCGATGGCGGCGGCGCTGCCGGAGGGCGGCCGGGTCATCGCCTGCGACGTCTCCGAGGAGTGGACCTCGGTGGGGCGCGCGGCCTGGGCGGAGGCGGGCGTCGTGGACCGGATCGACCTGCGGATCGCCCCCGCGATCGAGACGCTGCGGGCGCTGCCGGACGGCCCGTGGATCGACCTGGTCTTCCTCGACGCCGACAAGGGCTCCTACGTCGACTACTGGGAGGAGCTGGTGCCGCGGATGAACCCCGGCGGCCTCCTCGTGGTCGACAACACCCTCTTCCACGGCGAGGTCACCGACCTGGGCAGGGGCGGCGGGGCCGCGGCGATCCGGGAGTTCAACGACCGGGTGCGGGCCGACGACCGGGTCGACGACGTGCTGCTGACGGTCGCGGACGGCACGACGCTGGCCCGCAAGCGGTGAGGTGGCGGGGGTAGCGGAGCGGGGTGGGGCGGGGCGGGCGGCGGATGGCGGATGGCGGCGGCCCGGCGCGCGGGCTTACGAGGCGGGCGTCTCGGGCATCGCGGGTGTCTCGGGCGTCTCGGGCGTCTCGGGCCTGAGCAGGGCCGCCAGCAGCGGGCGGTAGTGGGCGAAGGGCGGCACCTGCGCGGCCGGGTCCTTCGCCCGCTCGTCCCAGCGGCGCAGCGTCACCGCGTCGCGGGCGTACGGCTCGGCTTCGTACGCCCGCGCCTGCGCGACCGTCATCGGGCCGCCCTGCAGCGCCAGGGTCCGCACCGACTCGGCGGAGAGCTTGTCGTGGTAGCCGGGTTCGGCGCGGCACAGATACCGCTTGGCGGCCACGTGCAGCCGTACCGGCTCCGTGACGTCCGGGCCGAACCACGCGGCGAGCCGGTCCGCGCCCGTGTGGCTGTGCCGGTTGTCGGTGCCTTCCAGCCACTCCTCGCCGCTCACGGTGCCGTGGAAGTGGCCGATGTCGTGCAGCAGCGCCGCGGCCACCAGCGCGGGCCGGGCGCCGTCGGCCTCGGCGAGTGCCGCCGCTTGCAGCATGTGCTGGGCCTGGGTGACGTCCTCGCCGAGGTACTGGTCGGCGCCGGCGCCGAGGAAGAGCGCTTCCAGCGCGTCGAGGGGGGCGGTGTCCATGGCCGGAAGATGCCACACCTGGGCGGTCCTTCGGCGTCACCCGGGTTACCTGTGGATGAACGCCGACCCCGCCCACGGCTCCGGCTACCCTGAGGGCATGCCCCGTTACGAGTACCGCTGCAAGGCGTGCGGCTTCACCTTCGAGATGCGCCGCCCCATGTCCCAGTCCGACGCCCCCGCGCCCTGCCCCCGCGGCCACGCCGACACGGTCAAGCTTCTCTCCACCGTCTCCGTCGCCTCCTCGTCCTCCCCTTCCCCCGCAGGGCCCTCCGGGGGTTCCGGCGGAGGAGGCTGCTGCGGAGGCGGCTGCTGCGGCTGACCCCGTCCCCCCGGGGTCGCCCGGGGTGCCCGGGGGAGTGCCCGCACTTGCTCAGGGACGCGTGGGGGGGCCTCAAGGCACCCGGGGGCACTCCCACCCAGGCGAAGCTCTGGGCAGGAACGGCGCGACCGGCCCAGCCCGGCGGGTGGTCCCGGGACGGCGGCCTGACCCGAGTCGGGGGGTCCGTCAACGCCCCGCCGCGCGGTCCTCCCGAATATTGGACACCACCCGGTTCACCGTGTCGCGCACCGCCGCGGTCTCCGTGAGGAACGCCCAGTAATCGGGGTGCCGCCCCTCCAGCGCGCCCACGGCGCGGTCGAGCCGGGCCACCGCCTCGTCGAGCGGTCGCGCGTGCCGGGGCTCGGGCGTACTCCGCCCCTGCATCGCCAGCCGCTGCGCGTCACGAATCGCGAACCGCGTCTTCTCCACCTCGCCGGTCGGGTCCTTGCTGACCTCGTTGAGCCGGCGCAGCCGATCCCCTGCGGCGGCCACGGCGCCGTCCACGTCGTCCATCTGCGTACGTACGGTCGCCAGCCGTGAGGTGGCGTCGGCCCAGCGCTGCTCCGTACGAGCCACCCGGGCCTCGGCGAGTGCCTGCTCGGCGAGCCGGACCGCCTGCGCGGCCTGATCCGGCACCGCCTGCAGGTCCTGCCAGCAGGCGGCGGAGAAACGGCGCCGCAACTCGCTGAGCACGGGGGCCACCCCCTCCGCCCGGGTGCCGAGTGCCTGCACCCGGGTACGCAGCGACACCAGCCGCTTGTCGATCTCCTTCGCCTGCTCGGGCAGCCGCTCGGCCTCGGCCCTCACCGCCTCCGCGGTGCGCCGCATCTCGTCGGCCCGCCGGACCGTCTCCCGTACGCCGTGCTTGCTCGCGCCCTCGTTGAGCTTTGTGAGCTCCGGGCCGAGCGAGGCGAGCCGGGCCGCCAGCGCGTCGGCCTTCAGCCCCGCCGCGCGCACCGCGTCCAGCGCCTGGCTCGCCGCGAGCAGCGACTGCTTGGCCCGCTCCCGGGCCGGCGCCAGCTGGGCGAGCTGCGTCTCGGCCTTGCCCAGCAGCGGGGCGAGGCCGGCCTGGTACCGCTCCAGCTCGGTCTTCGCGTTGGTCAGGTCGTCCTTCGCCCGGGTCAGCTCGGTCACGGCCCGCGAGGCCGCCGCGTGGTCCAGGTCGTCCCGGTCGATGTCGTGGGCGTCGACGGTCGCGATGTAGGCGCCGCTGACCCGGTCGATCTTCTCGCCGAGTGCCCGGAAACCGTCCAGCGCCCGCCTGGCCTGCGGGGTGTCGTCCACCGCGGAGATCGTCTCTATCGAGATCTCCAGGTCCCGCTGGGCCGTGTCCAGGTCGTAGAACGCCTGGGCCGCGGCGTCCTTCGCCGCCTGGGCCTCCGCACGCAGGTCGTCGCCGCGCCGCCACCACGAACGTGCCGTCGTCACAGTGACACTCTCTCCCCGCGCTCGCTGCTCACTGTCGTCCGCCCCATCCTCCCACCCACCCGGCCCGAACACACGGCCCCCTTTCCCCGCGCCCGCGCTCCGGCCCCGCCGGCTCCAGACCGAGCCTCGCTGCCGGGCCCGCCCCGGCCCGCCGCCCGGCCCGCCGCGCTTGCCGAGCACGCCCCACCCCGGGGTAACCTGTGACGTCGCAAACCCCGGGGGCGTGTAGCTCAGTGGTAGAGCGCCGCCCTTACAAGGCGGATGTCGGCGGTTCGAAACCGTCCACGCCCACCCCGTGCACCACCCGGAATGTGACGAAGGGCCAGGTCAGGGCGTTGCCCCCGACGTGGCCCTTCGCTTTTCCCGGATTCTGCTGGAACCCGCTACCCCTCTTCTGGAACTTGCTTCTCCCTGGACGTCCCCCGGATGTCTCCCAAGTGATCATGGCCACTCCGCAGGTCGGCGCGCCCGTCTCGGGCACGACTCGGCCCCCGTCTCCCACGGAGACGAAGGCCGGTCCTCGGGTTGTGTGGCTGGTGGTGGGTGGCCCCGGCGCGGCAGGGGTCGGCGTGTGCGCCGGGGCCGGTGGTCGCCCGTTTGACGTCGGGCGGCCGTGCCGCGGGACCAACCGCGGCAGCTATCGGGGCGGGACGGTGATGACGGAGCGGGGCGGGGTGTGGTTGGTGCTGCTTGTCTGCCAGGTGTGGGGGCCGCGGTGTCGGGCGTACAGGGCGCAGCCGTCCATCCGGTCCGGGCTCGTTTCGGGGCAGTCGGCGAGGACTCGGAGGTGCGGGCTGCCGTCTCGTCGCCACACGGCCCACACGGCATGCGTCGGGTCGATCTCGGCGACGAGTCCGTAGTGGGTGCCGGTCTCGTGGGGGAGGCAGCACTGCACGGCCTTGTCGACGGCGCTGGAGTCTGCGGTCATCCGCACGGCGGCGGCGAGCGTGCTCAGCGGCAGCAGGAGCGTCGTCGAGCAGCACACGACCGGCGGGTGGGCGTGGTGGATTCCTGCGGGGGCGGTCGACATCGTCAGGACTCGGTCGGGTTGCCGGTGGGCGGGGTGGTGGGTTTGGGGTCGGTGGTGCAGCCGCCCTTACGGCAGCGGGCAACGCCACAGGACATGGTGATCACTCCTCGGTGGGTGGGGCGGCCGGTGCCGCCTCGATCTCGGTGCGCAGCGCGATCGTGAGGTCCAGTGAGGCGCCGGCGCGGTGGTACAGGGTGCTGACGAGCACGTGCAGGCGCCGCCTGCCCTCGCCACCGACCTGCCCTTCGAGGGCCTGGCGGATCTCGGCGAGCGTGACGTCGAGCGGACGCGCGGCCAATTCGCCGCACGCCGCTTCCAGTGACCGCACCCGCGGGATACGCAGCTCCCCATCGAGCAGACGTCCGACGGCGGACCGCCGAACCGTGGACTGCCGCATGCTGCGCCCCTTGCTGGCGTGGCCACACCCCGGACCGTGGCGGGGCGCGGGGCTTTCTGCTGCAAGGTTCCGTGACCGTGCGTCGCGATTCGATACCCGAGCGGTAATCTCACCGTGGGATACATTCCGATCCCGCCGTGAACCGTGCGGAGCCGAGGTGGCCACAGCAGCGAACACCCAGGTAGCAATGCCTGATTGGGCCTGGCAGCGCGCCGACGTGCGCGAGGCGCTGCGCGGCCGAGACATGGCCGCCATCTTCCGTGCGGTCCAGCAGCACACCGGCGCAAGTCAGGCCCGGATTGCGGCCGCCGTCGACATGACGCAGGGCCGGGTGAACGAGGTGATCAACGGCCGCCGGGAGATCTCGCGGCTCGACGTGTACGAGCGCGTCGCCGACGGCCTCGGCATGCCGGACGACGCCCGCCGGCTGCTCGGTCTCGCCCCCTCCCGCGAACAGCGCGCCAGCGGCGCCGCGTTCGACCTCGCAGCCTTCCCCGAGGTCGTCAGGGTCTACTCGGCCCAGGCCGCGGCCGCCGAGGAGATCCAGCGGCACGCCACCACCGCGGCGGAAATCGACGTCCTGGCGGTGCGTGGCCTCGGGCTCTTGGCTCTCAACGACAGCCTGCTTCGGCCCGGCCTCGCCCGCCGGGAGCCGCCACGGGTCCGGGTGCTGCTGCTCGATCCGGACGCGCCCGCGGTCGCCGGCAGGGCGGCCGAGATCGGTGAGTCTGCCGAGTCCCTGGCGGGGGGTATCCGTCTGGCCGAGGCTCGACTGCGCGAGCTGGCCACGGGTCGTCAACTCGCGGTCTACCGGTACCGCTCGCTACCCACATGGCGAATCATCCGGCTGGACACCACCATGTACGTCAGCGCGTTCACCGCGGGCTGGGAGGGGCATGAGTCTGCGGTGTACAAGGTGATGCACACGCCGTCGGGCCCGCTCTACGGCGGCTTCCGCAGGATGCTGGACGCGCTCGCCGCCGATGCCGAGCGGACCATCTAGGAGGGGCAGTTGATCGAGGCAGAGCTGAAGGCGCGGGTCCGCGATCCTGAGCACGTGCACGCAGAGCTGGAGAAGCGTGCGGTCGGCCGCGCCGAGGTCTACCACGACACCTACTACGACACCCCCGACCGCGAGCTGACCGGCGGGGACCGCGAGTTGCGGGTACGCACCGTCCACGGCCCGGACAGCACCCGCACGGTCCTCACTTACAAGGGCGCCCGGGTCGATGACGCCAGCGGCTCCAAGCCGGAGTCCGAGACCGCCGTCACGGACGCCAGTGCGGTGCACGAGATCGTGCGCGGCCTCGGGTACACGCCCGTGATCGAGTTCGAGAAGCGCTGCCGGAATTACTCGATTGAGGCGCACGGCCGCTCGATGCTCGCCACCCTCGTGCAGGTGCCGGAGGTAGACGGGCAGCACTGGATCGAGTTGGAGACGATCGTCCCGGACGACCAGGTCGACGCCGCGCTCGACGATGTACGCGCGGTCCTCGTCGAGCTGGGCATCGAGGACGGCGACTTGACCACCGAGCAGTACACCGACGCGGTTGCCGCCAGCCGGAAAGGCTGAGGCCCCCGTCGCGCTGTTGACGGGGGCCGGTCCATTGGCGTCGGGGGCCGTGCGGGTGCGCGCCGCGCGGTGCGTGTCGGCGCCGTACCGTCCGCGTTCGAGCCGTGGAGCGCCCCTCGGCGACGTGCCGCGGCCGGTCCACGCTCAGCCGGTGAGTTCGGCTCGCCATTGCCGGGGCCACGAACCCGAGGGCGGCGGGTCTCCCGCGATGCCGAGGTCGCGTCGGGCGCTCGCGTAGAAGGCATCGCGTGCCGCGCTCGCCAGGGCGTGGGCCTTGGTCCACATCGCGGGGTCCGCCGGCCCCTCCCGTACGAGGAGTTCGATGGTCCAGATCGTCTCGTGCCAGCGCCGCGCCGCCGCGATCGTCGCCGCGTCACCGACCAGCAGGACGGACTCCCACTCCGTCGCGCGGCGGGACTCGGCGTCGGCGAGGAGCGGGAGGCCGTCGGCGGGCTGCAACGGGTCGGCCACGTCGGCGAATCCGAGGGCGGCGCCTATGCGCTGGGCGACGCGCAACTGCGCCTTGAGCACGTTGGCGTAACGGCCGTACGTCTCGAAGCGCTTCTCGTCCCAACGCTCCTCCCGCTGCCGCCTCCACCGTCGGCGCTCGGTCGAGGTCTGCACGGCGTACGAGCCGAGCGAACCGATCACGACGCCTATCAGAGCGGGCAGTTGATCCCAGAGCGCCACAGTCTCTCCCCGGCCGAATCCGCGCTGCCGCACCCTCGTCCCCGCGGCCCGGGAACCCTACCCACATTCGCCGCGGCACACCTCCGCGCCGACGCGGCACCGGTCCGGCCCGGTCCCCGTGGCGTCGGGTCGACGGCCGCCCGGCTCGCCCCGTGCCGCCGTGCCCGTTATGGCTCGCCCCGTGAGGATTCTTCCGCGGGCGGGGGTCAGAACGGGGTGTCGTCGGTGGGGCGGGTGGTGCCGGGGCGGGTGTTCACGGACCAGATGTGGGTGCAGCGCGGGCACTGGAGGTGGATGACCGGGCCCTTGTTGGCGAGCAGGTAGCGCCAGTGCTCGCCGCAGTTGCGGCGGGCCGCGCAGGTCGCGCAGTGGCGGGCGTCGTCGCAGACGGGGCAGGCCACCCAGGCGCGGCGGGCGATGTCCGCGTGCGGGTCAATGGGCAGCCGCACGGCCCGGCTCCTCCCCTGTCCCCGGCAGGACGCCGGCCGCCACCAGCAGGTCGTAGGTGCGCTGCTGGTCGGCGTCCAGGTCCGAGTAGAGGAGGGCGTACGCCTCGTCCTCGCCCCGCAGGACGGCCATCGGGTCCCAGTCCGGACCGAGCGCGGCCACGACCTCGGCCCGGCGGCGGGCTTCCTCGAAGGTCAGGTCGATCGCGAAGGGTATGAGGCCGGTGGTGTTGTCCTGGTTCATGGCGAGACTTCCGGTGTACGGGGGTAACCTCACCATCTGTACCAGGCGCCCGCGAGGTGGGAAAGGGGCTCCGGGGTGGCCCGGGAGCCGTCCGGAGCGGGGCTTCCCTCGGCCCCGCGCCGGCCGCGCCCGGATCGGTCGCCGGGCGGGGGCTGTTGCCGCGCCCGAGCCCCGACCGCCGGGTATGCCCTGCTTGCGACGGTGTGACGTATTTCATGACGGCTTCCGCGCGGGCGGAGGGCGTGGTTGCGGAGTGAAGGGTGGGGCGGTTGAGTGGGGATCATGATCACTCGAACCCTGTACCTGTTCGCTTCCGCCGCGCCTCCGGTGTTCGACGTGGCGCGGGTGATCGAGTCCGCGCAGCGGGCCGGGTGGGACGTGTGCCTCGGGCTGACGCCCACCGCGGCGCGGTGGTTGGGCGACTCGCTGGACGGCCTCGCGGTGCTGACCGGGCACCCGGTGCGCTGGGAGTACAAGTTGCCCGGGCAGCCGGACGTCTGGCCGCCGGCCGACGTGGTCGTGGTGGCCCCGGCGACCTTCACGACGATCAACGCGTGGGCGGCCGGGATCACCGACAAGTTCGTGGTCGGGGTGGCCGCGGAGGCGATCGGCAAGGGCACCCCGCTGATCGCGATGCCCTGCCTGAACGCGGCGTACGCCCGGCATCCCGCGTTCGAGCGGTCGGTGGGGGAGCTGCGGCTGGCCGGCGTGCGGGTGCTGCACGGCCCGGGCGGCTTCGAGCCGGGCCCGCCGGAGGGCGACGACCCGGTGGGCTACCCGTGGCACCTGCTGCTGGAGGAGCTGGGCGCGGCGGGCGACGTACGGTGAGCGGGCGAGCCCCGCGCTGAGCGGTGCCGGGAGCGGGTGGCCGGGCGGCGGGTGGCCGGGCCGGCAACGGTCGAGCGACGCCCGGCGCCGGCGGGCGGCGCCGGCGTACGCACCCGCTCCCCACCGTGCCCGGCCCCACCCCGTAACGGCCCCCCGATGAAAGGGCGTTGGGCGACACGCCGACACGTTTAGGGATTTGCTGACCCTTTCGGGTGAACGAAGAGGGTTCGCGCGGGTGTGCGCGGTGGTGCTGCGAAGCATTGAGGGGTGAGCACTTCATGGGGGAGGCTCGCCCGGATGTGGGCGGCGCTCGCCGTGGTGATGGCAGCGGGTTCATGGGGTCTGAGCGGCGTGGCGGCCGCGACCCCCGGACCCGGCTGCCCCGACGGCATACGCGCGGCCCGCGCCTGTACGACCTCCCATCCACCAGCCCGCCCGGGCGCCGCGCGAGAACGGTCAGGGCCGCCCGGCCCGGCGTCCTCCCGGCACTCGGGCCCAGCGGCGTACGCGCCGCACCCAGCACACGCGAACCACGCACCGGCGGCGCCCCAGGACCGCCCGGACCGGCCGCACCACCCCGACCGGTCCGGCCCAGGGGCCACCGCGCCCTCGCGGGCGACACCGGACGGCCCGAACCCGTCGGCGGAACCTGACCCGACGCCGAGCCGTACGCCGACCCGCGTGCCGAGCCCTACGCCGACATCGGCACCGACGCCGACCCGTACGCCGGCACCTACCTCCACCCCAACTCCCGTCCCCAGCACGGTCCCTGCCCGTACCCCGGCTCCCGCGGCGACCAGCGCGCCGCCCACCCCGGTTCCGACGGTCGGCACACCCGAGGTCGTGCCCGACCGGACCGACCAGCCGCCGTACCCGCGGCAACCGGCCCACGTACGGCCCCCGTTCTGGGAGCTCGGCGCGCACCACGCCGGCCGGCCGCGGACGCATCGGCACCCGAGCCCGTTCCCGGGCTCGCCCTGGCCGCTGAAGTGCGGCCCCTGGTACTGGCCTTGGGCGTGGACCTGGAGCTGGACCGGGGGCTGGTCCGGCACGTGGACCTTCCCGTCGGGCTGGCTGTGGCACCCGCGCCCCCCGGCGTCCTGCCACCCGAAGCCGCCCCCGCCGCCACCTCCACCACCCACGACTCCGCCACCCACGACCCCGCCACCGTCGACCCCCACCCCCACACCCACGCCCACCCCGAAGCCGAAACCGACCCCGACCCCGACCCCCACCCCGACCCCCACCCACCGCGCGGCCGTGGCACCGCCGCCCGCTTCTCCACCGCCCCCGCCACCCAGCCCCACCCCGCGACCGACCCCCACCCCCACTCCCAGGGCCACCCCGAGCCCCGCCGCCGCGCCGCCGCAACCCGTGGCCTGGCCGACCCCCGCGCCCAAGGCCGTGCGCAAGCCGACGCGGCACACCCGCACCGTGATGGAGACGATGCTGCTCACCACCGTGCCCGCCCTGCTCGCCGTGGCCGTACTGCGGCCGGGCTCCAACACCTACCGCAGGAACCGCTAGCGAAAGAGGGGGAGTTCACCCATGTCACAGTGGTTGGTGCTGGTCATCGCGATGGCCGCGGTGTGTGCCGTGGTGATCAGTGTCGTGGTGCTCAGACAGCGCAGGATCACCGACGACGACGACCCGTCCGAGACCCCGGACGTCATCGAGTACATGGTCATGATGATCGGCGTGGTCTACGCGATCGTGCTCGGTCTGGCCATCGCGGGCGTGTGGGAGGGCCGCGGCAGCGCCCAGGCGGACGTGCTCGCCGAGGCGCAGGCCCTGCACGAGATCAAGGCCCGGGTGCAGGTCTACCCGGCCGGTGTACGGGACCAGGTGCGCGCGGACGTGGACGCGTACGCCTCCTATGTCGCCGACAAGGAATGGCCGTACATGCGGAACCACGACGAACTGTCGCCCAGGGCCACGCAGTTGCTGGACAAGGTGCGTACCGACGTCACGCAGTACGACCCGAAGAGCGACCTCGGCCAGCAGGCGTACCAGCCGCTGCTGGACCAGGTCACGGCCGTGGACCAGGCCAGGACGAACCGGGGGCAGAGTCTCGGGGCCACGATGCCGGGGATGGTGTGGTTCGGCCTGATCACCGGGGCGCTGGTCACGGTCGGGCTGATCTTCACGTTGCAGATCCGGCGCTCCGGAAGGGAGTTGCTCCTCGCCGGACTGTTCAGCGCGCTCATCGCGTTCCTGCTCTTCCTGATCTGGGACCTGGACGCGCCGTTCGGCGACGGCCTGTCGGTGAGCGCGAGCGTCTTCCGGGAGATCGTGCTCCGGCAGTGAGCGGCGGCGCGACCGCCGAGCCGTGAGACGTGAAAGAGGGCGGTTCCCCCACCAGGCCCGGTGGGGGAACCGCCCTTCTCGGTACGGCTGTCATGCGGTTGCTAGGTCCCGCGGCTGCTGCGCGCTGCGGCGGCTACGGCCCCGCGGCAGCTCCGCCGCACGGCTCAGCGCCAGTTGGACACGTTGACGTTCTCCAGCACGCCGAGCGCGTCGGGCACCAGCACGGCGGCGGAGAAGTACGTCGTCACCAGGTAGCTGATGATCGCCTTCTCGTCGACGCCCATGAAGCGGACATTGAGCCCGGGTTCGTACTCGTCGGGCAGGCCGGTCTGGTTGAGACCGATGACGCCCTGGTTGTCCTCGCCGGTACGGATGGCGATGATCGAGCTGGTCCTGGCCTCGGTGACCGGGATCTTGTTGCAGCTCAGGATGGGCACGCCGCGCCAGCCGGGGACGGTGGAGCCGTTCACCTCCACGGGGTCCGGGTAGATGCCCGCGCGGGTGCACTCGCGGCCGAACGCGGCGATGGTGCGCGGGTGGGCGAGCAGGTAGCGGGTGTTGCGGCGGCGGCTGATCAGCTCGTCCAGGTCGTCGGGCAGCGGCGGCCCGGCGTGCGGCTGGATGCGCTGGTCGTAGTCCGCGTTGTTGAGCAGGCCGAACTCGGGGTTGTTGATCAGCTCGTGTTCCTGGCGCTCCCGCAACGCCTCGACGGTGAGCTTGAGTTGCTGCTCGGTCTGGTTCATCGGTTCGTTGTAGAGGTCGGCCACCCGGCTGTGCACCCGCAGCACGGTCTGGGCGACGCTCAACTCGTACTCGCGCGGCTTGACTTCGTAGTCCACGTAGGTGGCCGGCAGCGCGGCTTCGCCCTTGTGGCCCGAGGCCAGCTCGATCGCGGCCTCACCGCGCTTGTTGGTGCGCTGGGTCGGGATCGCCCGGAACGCGTCGAGGTGTTCGCGCAGCGGTGGGGCGGCATCCAGCAGCGACAGCAGCGACTGCCGCGGCAGTTCCAGCACCGTGGTCGCGGTGGCGGCCTTGGAGGTGTACTGCCAGGTGTCCTCGCCCAGCAGCGCCTGCTCGCCGAAGTAGGCGCCGTCGGCGAGCGAGCCGAGCTGGGTGGGCTCGCCGTACGACCCCTCGCCGATCTTCTCGACCTTGCCGTGGGCGATCAGGAAGACGGTGTCCGCCGGGCGGCCGGCCTCGGCCAGCACGTCACCCGCCGCGTACTCCCGTTGGACGAAACGATCCGCCAGCGCGGTGAGTGCCGCCACGTCGTCGAACGACCGCAGCGCGGCGATCTCGCCCAGTTCCTGCGGGATGACCCGGACCTCGGAGCCGGTCTTCACGAAGGTCACCCGGCCGTCGCCCACCGCGTAGCTCAACCGGCGGTTGACCCGGTACGTGCCCGCGTTGACCTGCACCCACGGCAGCACTTTGAGCAGCCAGCGGGACGAGATGCCCTGCATCTGCGGGGTGGACTTCGTGGTGGTCGCCAGATTCCGCGCGGCGGCAGTGTCGAGACTGGTCCGCGCGTGAGCGTCCTGCGGATTGCCTTGTGCGGTGTCCTGACCCGCATCAACCGACATGGACTGTCCTTCCCGTAAGGAGCTGATACGGCCCAATTCTTTCCAGTACGCAGAGTGCTGACTATTGCCGGATCGAGTGAGAATACTTTCCGAAATTCTGGAAAGCGGGGCTCCGGCCGGGGTGATCCGTCCGGTTCCGTGCGGCTCCGTGGGCATCCGTCCCTGGGGTGCGAACTGATGTGCGTCGCATGGGGGTTGGGGGGAAGGCGAGGGTCTGAGGGCGCCGACCGGGCGCTCGGGGCGCCTACTCCGGCGCCGACCGCTTCAAGGAGGCTTCACATGCTTGCTGCCGTGGGCGCTGTCATCTTCGCCATCGGGTACATCGTCAACGCGACCAGCACCGGAACGGACGCCGGTTTCACGCCATTCAGCCTGCTGCTGGCCGGTGCGTTCTGCGTCGCGCTGCACCTGGCCGGGGTCGGCTCGGGGTGGAGCTACCCGTCGTCCAGACGGCGTCGTCGCTGATCGGCGGCGGCCGGTGGCGGGGACGAGGCGGACCGGGGTGGCCGTAGGGGCCGCAGGCCGGCGCGGAGGCGCTCGGCGCCGCGCGCGGGCTGTGCGGCCGGGCGCTCAGCGCGTCAGCGCGCCTCCACCACCGCGCCGCCCACCGGCGGCGTGGTCTGCGGCGGGATGCCGAGCGGGTTGCCGGCGAGCGAAGGGGAGAGCGAGGGGGAGAAGGCCGGCCGCGGCGGGATGAGCGGGGGGACCAGCGGCGGAATCAGCGGGGCGATCGGTGTCGAGAGCGGCGCCGCCGCGGAGGCCGCCGCTGTGACAGGGGCCACGAGGGGCGTCGCGAGGGGTGTCACGGCAGGTGTCGCGTCAGGCGTCACGACGGGGGCCGCAGCCGACGGACCCGCGGTGAGCGGCGCGGCGGCGAACTCGGCCGCCTCGATCGCTATCCGCCGCTCGCGGCGGAAGATCAGCGCGGCGAAGGCCCCGGCGCCCAGCAGTGCGATGAACGACATCAGGGTGCCGAACCAGCTCGCGCCCAGCCACCGGCCGCCGATCCAGCCGAGACCGACGCTGTAGGTGGCCCAGCAGACCCCGGCCAGCGCCGACCAGGGCAGGAAGTCGCGCGGGCGGCGGCGGGCCGCTCCGGCGCCGAGGCTGACGACGCTGCGGCCGGCGGGCGCGAAGCGGGCCAGCACCACCAGGGCGCCGCCACCGCTGTTGAGTACCTGTCCGAGCCGTTCATGGGCGGCGGCGAGCCGTCGCGAGTTCGCGATGCGCCGGTCGAACCACGCCCCGCCGCGCCAGGCGAGCCGGTATGCGAGCAGATCGCCCGCGCAGGACGCGGTCGCCGCGCACACCAGCAGCACGAGGATGTCGAGGATGCCGTCCCTGGCGCCGGTCGAGCCGGCGGTGGCCGCGCTGATCACCAGGACGCCGCTGGGCAGGACCGGGACGAACACGTCCAGCAGCACGGAGAGCGCCACGAGAACGTAGATCCACGGCCACTCGAAGAGGGAGCCCAGGTGATGCAGCACTACGCCTCCTCGCCCTTCGCCGTCGTGCCCGTGTCGTGCCTTGGTCTGGTGCCTTGGTCCTGCGAGCCCGTCTGCGAAGTGCCCCGGAGACCTGCTTCCGGTGTCGCGTCAACGAGCGGCGGATCTTCATCCGCCGTCAGCCGTACAGCGTACGCCAGTAGTGGACCGCGGTTCCGTCGAGGGCACGTGACGTAATAGACAATCACGGCGTTATTACGGCGGGAATACTCTCGCGGAAACGGTTCGGCGCAGATTCTGCGGAGTCGGCGACGAAACCGCACGCCAAGTGTGAGGTGGTCCAGTCCCGTGACAGCGGCCGGCGCCGTTCTTCTGCCCGAGTCCGGCGGTTTCCCGGCCGTCTCGCTCCCTTCGTTCCCTTCGATCCCTTTGCCCTCTTCGCTCGGATCACCCGCTTCTTTCCTGGCGTCTTCTTCGTCCTCGTCGCTGCTGCCGGTGAACCGGACGCTCGGGATCGTGCTCGCGGTGCTGCTGGTGGCGGCGGCGGGCATCGCTGCTTACGCGCGGCTGGCCGACGTGCGGGAGAACTACGCGCACGGCATCGTGCTGGCCGGCGTCCGGGCCGCGGTGCAGCTCGCCGCGGTGTCCGCGCTGATCGGGTGGGTG
This sequence comes from Streptomyces sp. NPDC087270, assembly GCF_044744625.1. NCBI lineage: Bacteria > Bacillati > Actinomycetota > Actinomycetes > Kitasatosporales > Streptomycetaceae > Streptomyces > Streptomyces sp. NPDC087270. The sequence continues at coordinate 92,114 of NZ_JBIUYR010000002.1, read as the reverse complement.
GTCAAGCACCAGGCCGCGCTGCTCGCCTTCGTGCTGCTGATGTACGCGGTCGCCTCGCGAACGGCGGGACGGCGCGTCACCACCGACCGTACCTGGCGCTGGGCCGCGGTGCCGGTGGGCGCCGGTGCGCTGCCCGTGGTGGCCGTGCTGGTGCTCAGCGGGCTGGTGCCGATCGACGGCATCGCGCTGATCCCGGTGGCGGGCATCCTCATCGGCGGCGGGCTGACGGCCACCGTGCTGGGCGGGCGGCGGGCGCTGGAGGAGCTGTCCGGGCGGGCCGGCGAGGTGGAGGCGGCGATGGCGATCGGCCTCAGCGACCGGGACGCGCGGATGGAGATCGCCCGGCCGGCGGCCTCGGGCGCGCTGATCCCGGGGCTCGACCAGACCAGGACGGTGGGCCTGGTGACCCTGCCGGGGGCGTTCGTCGGCATGCTGCTGGGCGGGGCGAGCCCGGTGTCGGCCGGCGCGGTGCAGCTCTTCGTCCTGATCGCGTTGATGGCGGTGCAGGCGGTGTCCGTGGCGGTGGTGCTGGAACTGGTCGCGCGCGGCCGGATCACCCGGCCCCGGCACGGTGAGCCGCCGCACAGACGCTCGTGGGCCGAGGTCGTGCGGGGGCGGAAGGCGTGAGCCTACGGCGGGATGGCGGGTCGTACGGTCTCGCGCCCTCGCGGGCCCGTTACCGTAGGCGAGCGCGCCGCTCGGGAGCGTGACCGTGCGCGGTCGCCCCCGGCCGGGCCGGGGGCGGGATGCCGTACGATGAGGGCAGCAGAAGGGGAGTAGCTCTTCGCCGGACCGTCGACATACTGCCGGGCCGTTCCGCATCGCGAGGTGCGCGGACGTGCCGGGCCGGCGCCCGGAGGCGGTGCACCGCGCGTGCCCGCCAGCGAGACCTTCGGCCGCAGTGTCCTGACGCTGCCGTGCCGAAGCGACCCCTGGAAAGCCCATGGTCCTCTCGGTGCGGCCGCCCCGACCGATCGAGGAAAAGCTTCCGTGCTCAGCATCAGCGTCATCGCCGTCGTCTTCGGCGTGATCTTCCTGGCCGAACTCCCCGACAAGACCGCGCTCGCCAGTCTCATGCTCGGGACCCGCTACCGCCCGTCCTACGTCTTCGTCGGCGTCGCCGCCGCCTTCGTCGTCCATGTCGCGCTCGCGATCGCCGCCGGCAGCCTGCTGACGCTGCTGCCGCACCGCTGGGTGCAGGGCGTCGTCGGCCTCCTCTTCCTCGGCGGCGCCGCCATGCTGCTGCTGTCCAAGGGAGAGGACGAGGAGGAGGTCAAGGAGCCGGCCGGCCAGAGCTTCTGGAAGGTGTCGGGGGCGGGCTTCATGCTCATCCTCGTGGCCGAGTTCGGCGACCTCACGCAGATCATGACCGCGAACCTCGCGGCGCGCTACGACAATCCCGTCTCCGTCGCCATCGGCGCCGTGCTCGGGCTCTGGGCGGTCGGCGCCCTCGGGATCTTCGGTGGCCGCCTCCTGATGAAGCGGGTGCCGCTGTCCCTGATCACCAAGGTCGCGGCCGCGGTCATGGTCGTCCTCGCGGGCCTCAGCCTGTACGAGGCGGCGACGGGCGCGGCGCTCCTCTGAGCGACCCGGGCCGCCCCGGTTGTCGGACCCCGTTCGTAGGGTGGCGGTCGTGACGGGAACGAAGAGCGGTGCGGGGGCCATGTCGTGCGCGAACTGATCGCGTTGACGGTGGGAGCGGGGGCCGGCGGGGGAACGGGCGCGGCGCGGGGCGGGGGCCCGGCGGCGGCGCTGGCGGCCGCGCGGCCGGCGCGTACCGCGGCGGCGCGGATCACCGCGGCCGGCGGGGTGGACGAGCAAGTGGCGGGCGGGCTGCGCGCGTTGGTGGCGGAGCGGCTGGGCGGCAGCGCCGCGCGGTGGCTTCGGGTGCACGACGCGCTCGCCGAATACCCCGGCAGCGTGCCCGAGTTGCTCGCCGACGAGGCCCCGCCCGTGCCGCCGGCCCCGTCGGGCGGCGCCTTGCGGGCACCGGCGCCGCGCAGCGTGCACGACACGTTCGCGCTCCTGATCGAGCACGCCGCGCCCGAGCACGCGGCCGTCGCGCTGGCGGCGCTGCCGGACCGTACGGTGGAACTGCTGCTGTCCGGTGGGGCGTTGCCGGGGCCGGGCCTGACCGCGGCCGTCACGGAGCACGGCGGCACCCGCGCCCGGGTGGCGCTGGCCCGGCACTCCCGGCTCGACCCGAGGGTGCTGGCGCGGCTGCTCGACGTCGGGGACCCGGCGGTCGGGGCGGCGGTCTACCGCAACCCGCGCGCCACGTACTCCCTGCGCCGTACGCTCGCCCGCCGGCTCGACACGGTGCCGATGGACGAGGCGCTGCGGGCCGAACTGACCGACCCGGGCGCCGATGTGCCGCGCACCTGGCTCGCGCCGCTGCTGTGCTCGGGCGATCCGGCGCTGACGGCAAGGGCGTTGGGCGCCGGCGCCCGGGGCGTGGCCCAGCAGTACGCCCTGGCCCGGGTCTGGGAGCGCGGCGGCCCCGAGGCGCTGCGCGGCCTGCTCGACGACCCGGCCGTCACCGGCCACCTGACCCGGCCCGTGCACGGGGCCGTCGCCGCGGCACTGGCCGAGGAGGACGGTTCGGGCGACGCCCTGCGCCGGCTGTACGCGCGGGGCGAGCCGTACGACGACCCCGGGCGGCTGCCGGGCCTGCTCGCCGTCACCCGCGGCACCAGCACGCTGCGTGACCTGCTGGCGGAGCCGTACGCGCACGACCTGCACGCGCTGCACAAGGCTCACGTGGAGCGCCCGTTCATGCCCAAGGCGTGCGAGGAACTGGCCCGGCACGAGGGGGCGAGCGACGAGCAGCGGCTCGCGTTCAGGCTGAGCGTGCTCAACGAGCCCTGGCGCACCGGCGGTCGGCGCTCCGGGAACATCTCGGCGCCGGAACGCCGCCTGGCCGAGGAGGAGTTGGACTACGGCGCCGAGCTGTGGGCGGAGGGGGTGGTCGCGGCGGGGCTGCTCGACCCGGTCGAGCTGGTGCGGGCCGCCCGGCCGGCGGTCCGGGCGCTCGCGGCGCTGAGCGCGCTGGAGGGGCGCGGCCTGCTCACCGGTGCCGCGGTGGGGGAGTTGCGCGCGGCGGCCGACGCGCATCTCGGCGACTCGGCCGAGGCGTGGGCGGCGTTCGACCGGCTGCTGCCCGAATATCCGGGCGGGCTGAGGGAGTTGATCGCGGCGGCGGCGGAGGCCGTGGCGGCGGAGGGGCCGCAGGGGTCGGAGGAGTCCGGGGAGTCCGGGGAGTCCGGTGCGGCGGGGGCCTCCGCCGAGGCTTCCGCCGGGGATGACGCGCTCGCGGCGGGAGGTTCGGGGGTCGCGGGGGAGCGGTACGACCCGCCGCTGACGCCACGGGGAGCCGTCGAGCGGGCCGCGCTGTCCGCCCTCGACCTGCTCCGTACCCTCGCCCCGGCCGACGCGGCGCCGCCCGATCCCGTCGATGTCGGCGTCCTGCGCTTCCTGGCGGGCACCAGTTGGGCGGACAGCCCCGGCCTCGCCACCCCCGGGTGGCTCGTCGGCGCGTGCGCGGCGCGGGAGGTCGAGCCACCGGACCACGGCTCCTGGTATGCCGCGCCCGCGTCCGCGACGGTGCGCGGGAAGCTCCCGGAGTCCTGGGGGTCCAGCGCGGTCCCCACCGAACTCGCCTACACCCAGGGCATCCTGACCGCCGACGACCTGCTCGGCTGGCTGCCCGCGTACCGCCTGCTGAGCCTCCCGCACGACTGGCGGCGGTCGGCCTTCCCCGTCGGATGGCGCAACGCCCTTGCCCGGCGCCTGCGTTCCGCACTCGGCGCCGACCCCGAGGCATGGCTCCGGCTGGCGGCGGTGGCGGGGCAAGCGGCCGTCGAGGACACCTGGCTGGAGCTGCTGTCGCGGGCGCGGGCAGGAGCCGGGCCCGGCGCGGAGGCGGAGGTCGGGCCGGAGGACGGGGCGGGCCGGCCGTCCTGGGACCGGCACACAGCGCGCCCGGGCACCCCTGAGGAGGCACTCGGGTTGCTGGCACACGGCGACCACCTGTGGGTCTGGCCGGTGGGCACCCTGCTGTGCCTGGCCGACGCCGAGGTGATCGACGCGGTGCTGTCCCGACTCGGCCCCGACGGACCGTGGTTGCTCGCCGCGTACCTGCTGCGCCACGACCACATACCGCGCCCGGCCTTCGAACGGCTGCTCGCCGGCCGCGACCCGCGGGCCCTGCGGGTCCTCGCCACCCAGCAGCGTTGGCTCGAAGACGGCCTGGCCGCGCGGCTGGCCGACGTCGACGACCCCGGCACCGATCTCGCGCTGCTGCGACACACCCGCGATCCGCTCGTCGTACGCCGCGTCGTCGAGCGGTCGTCACGTCGTACCGCTGCGGCGGCAGCGGCACAGGCAGCGGCAGGAGCCGCACGCACGGATGCCGGTACGGATGCCGGTACGGACGCCGCTACGGCTACGGGCACGGGCGCGCCCATGGAGCCGGTCGCCGCGCTGGTGCTCGCCGAGGTGCGGGCCGATCCGTCGGCGGGGCCGGCCGGGGGCATGCGATGGCTCGGCTCGGCCGAGCCGGACCTGGTCGAGGAGATCCTCGTCCGGTACGCCACCGAACTCGGCTTCGTCCAGCAGGTGTTCGGCTGCCTGAGCCTCCTCGAACACGGCGGCGCGACCCGCCTCACCGCGCTGGTCGGCCGCGGCCCGCTCGGCCAGGCCGCCACCAAACTGTGCATCAAGGCGCTGGACTCCCGTGATCCGGCCGCCGTGCTCCGCGCCCGGCTCGACCGGGAACGCGCCCCGGCCAAGATGGTCAAGAAGCTCCGCCGCGCCTCCCACCGCTGGACCGCGACGAGCGCCGTGACGGCGGACCCGGTCGGCGCCGACTGGCAGGCGTTGGAGGCCGCGCACCAGGAGGAACCGCTGCCGTACTGGGAGGAGTTGATCGGCATGTCGCTCGCTCCCCCCGAACTGCGGCTGCGCTACGCCGGGTCGGTGCGCGAGCCCGGCCCGTCCGGCCTGCCCGACGGCGCCGCACTCACCCGGGCGCGCGCCCGCCACGGAGTGGCCGGCCTCTACCACTGCGCGACCGTCACCCAACTCGACGGCCTCCTCACGTCCGGCCTGCTGACCGCCACCGACCTGCTGGACGTGGCCGCCCCTGCGGCCCTCGTCCTCGACTACCTCGGCAGCGCCGCCCGCCGCACCGACGCCCCGTCCGAGGCGGCCACCGCACTCGCGGCGCTGGCCGGCCTCGTCCGGGTCCGGCTCGGCTCCGACGAGGCGGCCTGGGCGCGGGTCACCGCGCGGCTGACGGGCCGCGATCCGCGCTGGGAGCCCGTGTCCCCGGTGGACGCGCTCCTCTCGTGAAGACTTCGCGGAGGGCGACGCAAGGCGCGGGAGGGCCGGGTTAGGCTGCGCCCCACGTCTCCGGGGGGAGCTCATCGTGCGCCGATCACCGGCCGTCCCGCTCATCGCCGTCGCGGCTGCCGTGACGGCCGCGCTGACCGGGTGCGGGGGAGGGCACGCGGCACCCAAGCCCGCGCCCTCCCGTACGCCCGACTCCGCGCTGGAGTCGTTGAAGTCGCAGCAGAGTCTGGTCACCACGGTGCGGCGGGCCGCACCCGACCCCGACAAGGCCACCTCCTGCGACAGTCTCGTGCTGGACTCGTGGGAGCAGCGGGTGGCCGGCTTCGTCGTCAACGGCGAGCACTTCCCCGCCGTCGCCGATCCCGCGCACCCGAAGACCACCACGTCCGGGCGACCGGAGGTGTACGCCAAGCGGTTCAGCGCGGGCCGGGCGTTCCTCGACCCGTCGAGCGGACGGCTGGTCGACGGCGCCGACGCGGCGCAGACCCGCGCGTACGACGCCTGGCTGGTGGACCCCGCCGTCGTCCACAAGGCGTACCAGCCCTATCAGAGCTTCCTGTTGGGCTATCTCGACGGTGGCGGGTCCTGCTGACGCCTACTTGCTCTCCAACGTCCCCAGCGGGCTGGGGTCTTCGGCCAGCGCGGCGGCCGCTGCCTTCCAGCCGGTGTCCTCGGGGCGGAGCGCGCTGTGCAGGAAGGCCGTGCTGAGCCGCTGGACCAGCGCGACGCGGGCCGGGTTCTCGTCCGTCGTGGCGGTGGACTCGTACCCGTTGATGCCGCCGAGCGAGTGCTCGGCCCCGAAGAGCGTGAGCAGGCTCTTGCCGCCCGGGCTGTAGGTGTAGGGGTCGGTGAACCAGTCGGGGCCGCGGGTGGACAGCGCGGACTGGTCGTGGTCGCCGGCCACGATGAGGGCCGGCGCGGTCATGGCGTCGAAGGACGGCCGCATGAAGGAGAAGTGCTCGGCGGCGAACGGGGTCAGCTCGTCGCCCAGACCGGTCAGGGCGAACAGGACGCCGGCCTTGACGCGGGGGTCGGTCATGTCCTCGCCGGGCACCCCGGCGGAGTCCAGGACGCGGGCGCCGAGCAGCGTGCTCGCGCTCTGGGCGCCCCAGGAGTGGCCGGCCACCGCGACGCGGTCGTGGTCGACGCGCCCGGCGAGGCCCGGCACGGCGGCTTCCACCAGGTCGAGCCCGTCCAGGACGCGGGTGAGGTCCTCGATGCGGAAACGCCAGATGCGGGGGGTGCGGGGGTCCTCGGCGGGAATGCCGAGGGTGCGGGAGTCGAGGTGGGTGGGTTGCAGGACCACGAAGCCGTGGGCGGCCCAGAAGTCGGCGAGCGGGGCGTAGTCGTTCATCGACCCGCCGAAGCCGTGCGAGAAGACGACGACGGGCAGGTGGTGGCCGTCGGCGGGGGCGGAGACGCGGACCTGGAGGTCCTCGCCGCGCTCGGGCGCGGCGGGCAGGACGACCGGCCGTACGGATATCACGGTCGCGGATGTGCCAGAGGTGCCAGAGGTGACCGAAGTGCCGGAAGTGGCTGATGTGGTCGAGATGGTCGCAGTGGTCGGGTCGGACATGGAGCTGCCTTCCGTTCGATGCGCCCGGCAGCGGGCGGCCGGTGTGGCGCCGCGGGTCCTGCCGGGCGGGAGCGAGAGCGCGAGGAGGGCGTGCCGCGGCGCGGGACGGCTTGGTGGCCGGCCCCCGATCTGCCACAATGCACGAAACGGAACCTCGCTCCGCCAACGATACGGAGCAACGTTCCGCTTTGCAAGCTCCTGAGAGGATCACGCGGTGGACGACGGGGACGACGTGGACGGCAGCGCGCACGGCAGCGCTCGCGGCACGGGAAGCGGACCGGCCGGGTCCAGGCGCAAGGACGCCCGGCGCAACCAGCAGACCCTGCTGGACGCGGCCGCCGAGGTCTTCGTCGCCTCCGGCGTCGAGGCGCCGGTACGCGCCATCGCGGAGAAGGCCGGGGTCGGGGTCGGCACCGTCTACCGCCACTTCCCGACCCGCGCGGACCTCATCGTCGCCGTCTACCACCACCAGGTCGACGCCTGCGCCGCCGCCGGCCCCGCGCTCCTCGCGAGCGCGGCCACCCCGTACGACGCCCTGCGGCAGTGGGTCGACCTCTTCGTCGACTTCCTCGTCACCAAGCACGGGCTCGCCGCCGTCCTGCGGCCCGACAGCCCCGGGTTCGACGCGCTGCACGCGCACTTCGTCGACCGGCTCGCCCCCGTCTGCGACCGGCTCCTCGACGCCGCCGTCGAACACGGCGACATCCGCGCCGACCTCGACGGCGCCGCCCGCCTCGACGGGCTCGAACTCATGCGGGGCGTCGGCAACTTGTGCGTCGGCGCGGACAGCGACCCCGACTACGACCCGCGCCGCCTGATCTCCCTCCTCGTCGCCGGCCTCCGCGCCACGCACTGACGCACCCCGCGCACTGGCGCACCCCGCGCACTGGCGCACCCCACGCACTGACGCACGCGGCGCACTGACGCGTAGCCCGACCCGGTCTGCGCCGCGCAGGCCGCACCCCTTCGTGTCAGTTGCCCACGTGCAGCCCGAAACCCGTGCGGCCCGCGGGCTCCAGCCCCTCCTTCAGGTGCAGCGACGGGATCTCGTAGTCGCCGAAGTTCTGCCGCCGGAACGCGATCGGCTCGGTCGTCTCCAGGGTGAGCAGCCGCTGCTGCCAGGCCCGGGCGACGTCCGGGTACTCCTCGTCGGTCATCCGGTCGGTGCCGTACAGCACGAAGGGCGGCAGCACCTCGATGCCCGGGTAGTAGAGGATGCCGTGCTGGATCGGGAACAGCAGGTCGTCGATGGGGCCGTTGATCCCGCGCGCGGCGTAGTGCGACTCCGGGCCGCCGGCGGTCACCGACAGCAGCGCCCTCCTGCCCGCGAGGGAGCCCTCGCCGAAGCGCTCGCCGTACTTGGTGGCGCTGTGCTCGCCGACGCCGTACGCGAAGTTGTAGGTGAACACCCGGTCCACCCAGCCCTTGAGGATGGCGGGCATCGAGTACCACCACAGCGGGAACTGGAGGATGACCGTGTCGGCCCACAGCAGCTTCTCCTGCTCGGCGCGGACGTCCGGGCCGAGCGCCCCGGCGTCGAAGGCCCGGCCGGAGTCGCGGGCGACCTTCAGCGGGCTGGAGGCGTGCGGGCCGTAGTCGGCGGCGTCCACCACCGCCTTCCAGTTCATCGCGTAGAGATCGCTCACCAGCACCTCGTGGCCGGCGCTCTCCAGCGTGGACACCGCGAGGTCCTTCAGCGAGCCGTTGAGCGACTTCGGCTCCGGGTGGGCGTGGACGATCAGCGTCTTCACGGGGACTCCTTCGGATCGGGTGGGTGCCTTCGATTCTGGGCACCGCGTCGCCCGCTGTTCAGGGGCGCCGCTTCCGTCGGACGGGACTTCCTGGTATCGGCAGGACCACCTTCGCGCGGCGCCGCCGAGGCCATACTGGAGGTCATGGACGATCTCGCGGGCTTCCTGCGGACCCGGCGCTCCCGGGTCGACCCGGCGGTCTTCGGCCTCGCCACCGACAGCCGCCGCCGGGTCGAGGGGCTGCGCCGCGAGGAGGTCGCGCACCTGTCCGGCGTCAGCGTCGACTACTACGTACGCCTGGAGCAGGGCCGCGCGACCCAGCCCTCCCTCCAGGTGCTCGACGCGCTCGCCCGCGTCCTCGGCCTCGACGAGACCGAACGCGACCACCTGTGCCGGCTGGCCCGGCAGCGCCGCCGCCGCGCGAAGGCGCCCGGCGGACGGGTCAGGCCCGAACTGCTGCGCGTCCTGGACCTGGTCGGCGACGCGCCCGCGCTGCTGGTGGACCACCGCATGGACGTGCTCGCCGGGAACCGCCTGGCCGGCCTCCTCTACGGCCGGCCGGTGGCGGGCCTGAACACCGCGCGGCACATCTTCCTGGAGGAGGCCGAGCGCGGTCTCTACGCGGGCTGGGAGGACTGCACCGTGGACGTGGTCGGGCACCTGCGGCTGGCCGCCGGAAAGTACCCCGACGACCCCCGCCTGGCCTCGCTCATCGGCGAGCTCGCGATGGGCAGTGACCGCTTCCGCCGCCTGTGGGCCCGCGCGGACGTGCGCGCCCGCACGCACGGACGCAAGGCGTACCGGCACCCGCTGGTCGGACTGCTGGACCTGCACCAGGAGAACTTCTCGCTGCCCGACGCGTCCGGCATGGAGCTGCTGGTGCTGACCGCGGCCCCCGGCAGCCCCTCCGAGGACGGGCTGCGCCTGCTCGCGGGCCTGGGCACGGACCGCGCTGACGTGCGGCCGCTAGTGGACGCCGAGGTCCGCGAGTAGCCGGACGGTGTCCGCCCGGGGCGGGGCGCGCGGGGCACGCGCGGGGGACGGGCAGGGCGCGCACTGGAAACGGGCATGGCACGGGCAGGGCACGCGCTGGGCGCGGCTCCCCGGTCACCAGGGTCCGTGGTCGGCCAGGCCGAGGGTCAGGGCGGCCACCGCCGTGGCGAGGAAGACGATCCCGCCCACGATGTTCCGCGAGCCCACCCGCAGATGGGCGAAGATCGCGCCGATGAAGTACAGCACGAGGCCGCAGGCGGCAAGGGTCCCCAGCAGCGGCACGGCGAACCCGGCCGCCAGCCCCACGGTGCCCGCCGCCAGCAACATGCCCAGCACCGGCACCCACTTGCGGGCTATCCCCTTCATGTCCGCCTGGGTCTTGGGGTATTCGTGGCCGATCAGGTAGGTGACGGCGGCGGCGCCGTTGAAGACCACACCGAGGATGGTGACCGTGACGTAAGCGGCGAACACGTTCTCTCCGTTCTGTGCTGCGAGCCGGGCGATGAGGTTGCCGGGCACTCCGTCGCGGGGTGCCGCTGCCTTGAACGACCGGCGGGCGACCCGATCTGTGACATCCGCCGGTCGGCGGACGGCCCGCGTACTCCGGGGCGTACTCCAGGACGTGCTCCGGGACGTACTCCGATCCGCGTAGTGCGGATGCCGCCCTGGGGCGGACGCGGCCCGGCTCCGCCCGGACCATGCTGAGCAGGTTGGGGACGTCGGGGCGGGGGAGAGGAGACGGCGCGGGTGGTCGCGGTACCGATCGGAAGCCGGCGGCAGGGGAGCGCGGGCCGTACCAGGATCAGCGGGTGGCTGATGGGCGACGCCGTGACGGCGGTCGTGATCGCCGTCGCCGGAGCCGTCGGCACGGGGTTCGAGGGGAGCCCGCAGCGGGCGGAGGTGCCCATCGACGCCCGGGGCTTCGCGCTGTTCGTGACGGCCGCGCTGGTCCTGGCACTGCGCCGCAGGTGGCCGCTGGCCACGCTTGCGGTGGTGGCGGTCTGCACCGCCGGCTACCTGGACCTCGGGTACGCCTACGGGCCGATCATCGCCACCTTCATGATCGCCGTCTACACCGTGGCCAGGCACGCGCCCCTGGCCCGAGCGGTGCCGTACGCCGTGGGCGGGCTCGTGCTGGTCCTGCCGCACCTGATCGTCCGTGACTCCGGGCTCGGCGTGTCCGGGGCCATCCCGGTCTCCGCCTGGGCGGTGGTGCCCTTCGCCCTGGGGTACGCGCTCCGGCTGCGGCACGAGACGGTGGCCCGGGCGCGCGCCGAGGTGATCCGGCAGAGCGTGGACGACGAACGGTTCCGTGTCGCCCAGGAGGTGCACGACATCGTCGGCCACGGCCTCGCCGCGATCAAGATGCAGGCCGACATCACGCTGCACGTGCTCGCCAGGAAGCCCGAACAGGCGGAAGTGGCGCTGGAGGCGATCAGCCGCACCAGCAGCGAGGCGCTCGACGAGCTGCGGGCCGCGCTCGCCGTGGTGCGCCGCACCGGCGCCGGCCCGGAGCGGTTCCCGGTGCCGAGCCTGGTCCGGCTGGACGAGTTGCGGCAGCGGATGGCCGAGGCGGGGGTGTACGTACGGCTCGACGTCGACGGCGACGCCGCGGCCGCCCTGCCGGTCGCGGTGGAGCTGACCGGCTACCGGATCATCCAGGAGTCGCTGACCAACGTGCTGCGGCACAGCGGGGCCCGGCAGGCCACGGTCGGCATCCGCTACGCGCGCGACAGCGTGTCGATCGTCGTCACCAACCCCGTGGCCGCCAACCCCGTGGTCGCCAATCCGGTCGTCGCCAATCCGGTGGTTGCCGATCCCGCCGTCGCGGCGCCGCCCGGTGCCGGTGCGTCGGGCACGAGTGCCGGCGGGGGTGCGGGCGACGAGACCGCGGGCAACGGGTCGACGGGCAACGGACGTTCGGGCGGCGGCGGTTCCGGCATCGCCGGCATGCGCGAGCGCGCCATCGCCCTCGGCGGGGAACTCACCGCCGCGCCCTCCGCCCGGGATACGTTCGAGGTGCGTGCCCGCCTTCCCCTCGGAGCCCCGTCATGATCACCGTGCTGGTCGTCGACGACCAGGACCTCGTGCGCTTCGGCCTGCGCACCCTCGTGGAGAACGAGGAAGGCATGGCACTGGCCGGCGAGGCCGCGGACGGGCTGGCCGCGGTGGCCGTCGCGCGGCAGACGCGACCGGACGTCATCCTCATGGACATCCGCATGCCGGGCATCGACGGCATCGCCGCCCTGCGGCGCATCACCGCGGACCCGGCGCTCGCCGGCACCAAGGTCATCATGCTCACCACGTTCGAACACGACGAGTACATCTTCGACGCCCTGCGCCACGGCGCCGGCGGCTTCCTGCTCAAGGACACCAAACCGGCCGAACTCCTCCAGGCGATCCGCTCCGTCGTCGACGGCGGCACGCTGATGTCGCCGTCGGTGACCCGCAAGGTGGTGCGCGAGTTCGTCTCGGCGTCGCCCCGGTCGCTGAAGCCGCATCCGCAGCTGCGCTCCCTCACCGACCGGGAGCGCGAGGTCGTCGTCCTGGCCGCGGAAGGGCTCGACAACGACGAGATCGCCGAGCGGCTCGTGATCAGCCCGGCCACGGCCCGCACCCACGTCAGCCGGGCGATGGTCAAGCTCGGCGCCAGGAGCCGTGCCCAACTGGTCGTCTTCGCCTACCAGTCCGGGCTCGCCGACGGGGCGTGACGGCCCGCCCTGACGTGACGGCCCGCCCCGACGTCGCGGCGCGGCCGGCGTAAGCGGATCTGCGTACGGCGACTGTCGCCCGGCAGCCGACGTCCGCGGGCGCGCCGCGACCCACGATGGGCGCATGGTCAATCAACGACATCAGGCACAGCCGCACCGGGCGGACACGACGCGCAGACTGGCCGTCGGCGGGATGACCGCGGCGGCCCTGGGAATCTACGTGCAGCGCGCGGGCGGCGCGGACTACCCGGTCGTCCCGCCGGGCGTCGTCGTCCTGCTGGCCGGCGCGGCGCTGCTCGCGCTGCGCCGGCGGTGGGCTCCGCCGCTCGGTGCGCTGATCGCGGTCTTCATCTCCTTCGGCGGGATCGTGACGCCCAAGATGCGCGACCAGTTGGGCGCGGCGTCCAAGGTGACGGCCTTCTCCGGAACGGTGATCGAGCTCGTGGGCCTGGTGCTCGGCCTGGTCTGCGGTGTCGCGGTGGCCGTCCGCGCGGTGCGCGGGAGGCGGCCGGCATGAGCGGAACCGGCAACGCCCAGGGCGACTTCGGCTCCTTCGCGATCGACGTCCGCGGCCTGAGCAGGAGTTACGGCGGCCACACGGTCGTGGACGGTGTGACCTTCGGCGTGCGGCCCGGAGTCATCACCGGCTTCCTCGGCCCGAACGGAGCCGGCAAGTCGACCACCATGCGCATGATGATCGGCCTCACCCCGCCGACCTCCGGACGCTGCACCGTACTCGGCCACGACTACCGGCACCTGCCCAACCCGGGCCGCCGGGTCGGGGTGCTGCTGGACGCGTCGGCGCAGCACTCCGGGCGCACCGGCCGCGAGGTGCTCACCCTCTCGGCGATGGTGATGGGCCTGGAGCGCACGCGGGTCGACGAGGTGCTCGAACTCGTCGGCCTCACACCGACCGAGGCCCGCCGCCGTACCGGCACCTACTCCCTGGGCATGCGCCAGCGCCTCGGCGTGGGGCACGCGCTGCTGGGCGATCCGCGGGTGCTCATCCTCGACGAGCCGGCCAACGGGCTCGACCCGGCGGGCATCTACTGGATGCGCGGCCTGCTGCGGGACTTCGCCGACGGCGGCGGCAGCATCCTGCTCTCCTCCCACCTGCTGCGCGAGATCGAGGTCATCGCCGACGAACTGGTCGTCATCGGGCGGGGGAGGATCGTCGCCCAGGGCGCCAAGGAGCAACTGCTCGCCGCCGGGGGCACGTTCGTCCGCGCTACGGACGACCGCGCTCTGGCCGACGCGCTCACCGCTGCCGGCATCGACCACACCGCCACCGACGGCGGTCACCTCACCCAGGCCCCCACCGACCAGGTCTCGCGCGTGGCGGCAGCGGCCGGGGTGCGGCTCACGGAGTTGCGCGCAGCCGGGCAGACCGGCCTGGAGGACATGTTCCTGCGGCTGACCGCCGACCACTCGCGCGAGAACGCGAAGAACCCGAAGAGCGCGAAGAGCGCGAAGAGCGCGAAGAGCGTAGAGGACGCGACGACCGGGACCACCGCGAAGGATGCGACGCGACGATGACCACGAACGTGCACCCGGCCCCGCGGCCCGCGCCCGCGCCCGCGGAGCGGCACCCCGGCATCCCCTTCTCCCGCCTGCTCGGCACCGAACTGCGCAAGCTCCGCGACACCCGGGCGGGCCGCTGGCTGCTGATCGCCATCCTCGTCACCACGCCGCTGGTGGTCGCGGTCATGCTGTTCACCGCCGACCCCGAGAAGCTCACCTTCACGAAGCTGGTCGACTTCACCCAGACCCCGCAGAAGCTGCTGCTCCCCGTCGTGGGCATCCTCGCCGTCACCAGCGAGTGGAGCCAGCGCACCGGACTGGTCACCTTCACCCTGGAGCCCGACCGCTCACGGGTGTTGCTGGCCAAGGGCGGCGCGGCCATGCTGCTCGGGCTGCTGATGGTCGTCAACACCCTTGTCTCGGCGGCATTCGGCACCCTCCTGGGCGTCGCACTGCGTCACGGCGACGGCAGTTGGGCGTTCGGCGCCGGCGGTCTCGGCGACATCACCCTGGTCCTGTTGAGCGGTCTGGCGCTGGGCCTGGCGTTCGGCATGCTGCTGCTGAACGGCGCCGCCGCGATCGTCGCGTTCTACGTGCTGCCCAACCTGTCCAGCGTGCTGTTCAACGCCGTGCACGGGCTCAAGGGCGTCAGCCACTGGCTCGACCTCAACCTCGCCCAAGGACCGCTCTACGACCACGGGTTGAGCGGGCACCAGTGGGCGCAGCTGTGCACGGCGACGCTCCTGTGGGTGGTGCTGCCCGGGGCGTTCGGCGTCCTGCGGGTGCTGCGCAGCGAAGTCACGTCGGGCTGAGGGCAACGCCGGCCATGGCCTCCACCGAAGCGCCCTCCCACCGCCGGGCCTGGGCCCTGTTCGTCGTCGCGACCGCCGCCGGCGCGGGCCTGGTCAGCCCCTACCTGACGTTCCATGTCGGCAGCGGGCGGCTCGACATCACCGGCCGCCTGCACTGGTACGTCCTGGTCGTGCACATCTTCGCCGCCCTGGTCGCGCTGGTCCTCGGGCCGTTGCAGTTCATCCCGGCGATCCGGGCGCGCCGGCCGGTGCACCGCGCGATCGGCCGCGGCTACCTCCTCGCCGGGGTGCTGCCGGCCGCGCTGGCCGCGGTCCCGGTGGCGCTGCTCTCCGGGCGGCTGCTCACCCAGGTCGGGCTGACCGTGGCCGCGGCCGGCTGGCTGGTCACCGGCCACCTCGCGCTGCGGGCCGCCCGCCGGCGGGACTTCGAGGCGCACCGGTCCTGGATGGCGCGCAACTACGCGTTCACCTTCCTCGCCGTCACCGCCCGCGTGGTCGTGCCCCTGCTCCTGCTGGCCCAACTCCCTTTCCGGGGAACGGCCGAGCGCGCCTCCTTCGGCAACGAGGCGCACGACCTCATCCCCGTCGGCCAGACCCTCGGCTGGATCGTCGACCTCGCCGTGGCCGAAGTGCTGATCCGGCGCCGCCGCGCCCGCTCAGCCCACACGTGACCGCCGGTCGCGCCCGCGCCTGACCTCCAGGTCAGTCCGACGTCTGCGCCGGCCCGCCCGTGCGCCGGTAGAGGGCCCGCGCCTCGTCGGTGCGGCCGAGGCTCTCCAGGCAACGGGCCTCGTCGTGGCGGCTGCTGAGGGTGTCGGGGTGGTCAGGGCCGAGCACCCGTTCGCGTGCGTCGGCGACCTCGCGGTAGGCGACCAGCGCCTCGCCCCACCGCCCGAGCCAGCCCAGGCACACGGCGACCTCCCGCTTGCTGACGAGGGTGTCCTCGTTGTCGGGGCCGAGCAGCCGCTCGCGGGCCGCGGCCACCTCGCGCGCCTCGGCCAGTGCTTCCTCCCAGCGGCCGAGGCGGCCGAGGACGACACCGCGCACGTGACGGGCCCGCAGGGTCTCGCTGTCCGTGGCCCCGGCGCCGCGGGTACGGCTCGCCACCAGCTCCTGGAAGACGTTGAGCGCCTCCGCGTCGCGGCCCAGGCGGCCCAGGCAGATCCCGATCTCGTAGTGGGCGGCCAGCGTGTCGGGATGGTCGGGGCCCAGCACCCGCGACCGGTCGGCGGCGACCTCGCGGTTGGCCTCCAGCGCCTCCTCCCAGCGCCCGTTCCGACCGAGCAGGAGAGCGGCCTCGCCACGGGTGACGAGCGTGTCGGGGTGGTCGAGGCCCAGCACCCGCGACCTGGCCTCGGCGACCTCGACCGTGGCGGTGTAGGCATCCTCCGTACGGCCCGACTGGGCCAGGTTGTAGGCGAGGTTGTGCTTGCACCGCAGCGTGTCGGGGTGCTCGGGACCGAGGGTGCGCTCGCGCGCGTCGAGTACCGCGGCGAACTCCTGGCGGGCCTCCAGGTGCCGGCCGAGCATGCCGAGCGTGTACGCGGCCTCGTGGCGCGCGGCGAGCGTGTCGGGATGGTCGGGGCCCAGCACGCGGCCGCGGGCCTCGGCCACCTGGGTGTGCAGCGGCAACGCCTCCTCGGCCCGGCCGAGTCGGGTCAGCCAGCAGGCCGCTTCGTGCCGGCCGGCCAGGGTGTCGGGGTGCTCGGGGCCCTGGACGCGCTCGCGTTCGGCGGCGACCGCGGCGCTCAGGTCGTACGCCTCGGTCCAGAGCCCTAGTCGGCCGAGGCTGTCGGCCGCGGCCTGGCGGGCGGCCAGCGCGGAGACGCGGTCGTCGTGGCCGGACGGGGACGGCACGTCGTCGGTCGAGGGGGCGGCGGGGCCGGGGTCGGGGGCCGGTGCGGAAGGGTGCCACGACTGCTGCTGGGGGGCGGCGGCCTGCTGCTGCCTCGCCGTGAGGCGCGCGGTCACCTCGGCGGCCTGCTGCGGGCGGTCCGCGGGGTCCTTGGCGAGCAGGTCGAGGATGAGGCGTTCCAGCTCCTCCGGCAGGTCGGGGCGCCGTGCGCGCGGCGGCTCGGGGATGTGGTCGCGGTGCGCGATCAGGATGGACCATGCGTCGCCGAGGTCGAACGGCGGTTTCCCGGTGGCGAGTTCGTACAGCACGCAGCCCAGCGCGTACAGGTCGCTGCGCTGGTCGACGACGGAGGCGTTGATCTGCTCGGGGGACATGTAGTGCGTGGCGCCCAGGGCGACGTCGGCGTTGGTGAGGCGGGAGGAGAAGCTGTCGTCGCCGAGCCGGGCGATGCCGAAGTCGCAGACCTTCACGGTTCCGTCGCCGAGGCGCATGATGTTGGTCGGTTTCAGGTCCCGGTGCACGATGCCGCGCTCGTGGGCGTAGGCCAGTGCGGACGCCAACTGCAGGGCGATGTCGACGAGTTCGGGGATCGGCAGCAGGCGGCCGCCGGACTGGGCGAGCACCTGGCGCAGGTTGCGGCCGTCGAGCAGTTCCATCACCAGGAACAGCACGCCGTCGTGCTCGCCGAAGTCGTGCACGACGGTGATGCCGCGGTGCTGGAGCGCCGCCGCCACCCGCGCCTCGCGCCGGAACCGCTCCTGGATGGCGCGGGTGAGCCCAGCGCGGCCGGAACGACCCGGCGGCAGAAGGCACTTGACCGCCACCCGGCGGGCCAGCGACTCGTCCTCCGCACGCCACACCTCGCTCATCCCGCCGCGCCCGATCAGCCGGCGCAGCCGGTAGCGGCCCTGGATCAGGGCGGGCGGGGCGGGTCCCACGGCAGGGACCGCCGGCATCGCGGGGAACTCCCGCGCGGTCTGCGGGCCTTGGGCCGCCAGGGAGAGGGGTGGCGCGAGTGGCGGGGCGTCCGGCGGCGCGATGTCCGCCAGGTCGTCGAGGAACCGGCGGGCCGTGGGCCGCCGGCGCGGGTCGGGGTCCAGGCAGCGCTCGATCAGCGTGCGCAGGTCGCCCAGGTGCCCCGGCAGCCGGGCCGGGAAGCGGGGATCGTGCGTCACCTCGTAGACCAGGGTCGTCCCCAGGCCGTGGATGTCGAAGGACGGGTCCAGCGGCTCGATCGTCGAATATCCCTCGGGCGGCAGGGGACCGGTGGCGCGGGAGCGGTACTGCGGATACGGGTGGACGCGTCCGTCGAACTGGGCGTAGACCCAGCTGATGAGGACCACCGAGCCGGGGACGGTCAGGACGGCGTGCGGTGAGAGGTTGCCGTGGACGATGCCCGCCGCGTGGGCCCGGTCGAGTGCCGTGGCCAGCTCGCGGGCCAGTGCGGCCAGGGAGCGGAAGTCGTCCGCGGGGCGGGCGCGCTGCCAAGGGGCGCGGATGAGGTTCGCCGCCGCGCCGCCCGACGGCGAGGTGACGTACTGCATCGCCAGCCAGGACGGCGGGGTCTGCGGGTCGATGCCGAGGAACGACGGTGCCTGCCGGCCGTCCATCCGGCGCAGCGCCTCCGCCTCGACGCGCAGAAGGGCGCCGAGCATCTCGGGGCCGGGGGTGGAATCCCACGGCAGCTCCTTGACCAGGGCCTGCCTGCCCTCGGCGTCCTCCCCCAGGTAGACGTCGGAGAAGTCCGCCGAGCTGACGAAGCGGACGAGCCGGTACGGGCCGACCGTGCGCGAGGTGCCGAGGGTGCCGGGGGTGCCGGGGGTGCCTGGGGTGCCGGGGGTGCCGGGGGTACCGGGAGCGGCCCGGCCGCTTCTGGCGGTCCGGCCGGCCGCCGGGTCGGCCGGGCTGGTCGGGAGGCCCGGGAGCCTCGGAGCAGTGCGGCTGCTCGGGTTGGCGGGGGAGGCGGGCGCAGCGGGGGCGTCGGGGTGCGCGAGGCCGTCGGCCGAGGACCGGACCCGAGGAGGCGGGCTCGCCAGCCCGGCCCGGTCCAGCGCCTCCTGCCGCAGCAGCGCCCAGGGAATCCCGTCGGCGGGCAGCTCCGCACCGCCGGCGGGATCGGGCAGCAGGCCCGGGACCCGTCCGGCCGCCCGCGGCGCCTGGCGCTCGACGAACCGGGACACCGCCCGGATGACCTGGTCCGTCTCGTGGCCGCGCAACGACCCGAGCAGGGTGGCGCGCACGCCGGGAAGGAAGTCGTGGGGGATGTCCTCCGGCGCGATGTCCTCCGGCGCGGTGGGGCGGCCGGTCGGCTGCGGGACGACGAGGCCGCTGAACAGGACCTCGGCCAGTACCGTCGGCGGGCTTCCCGGGATCATGGCCGCCTGCACCACCCGCATGATGGACACGCTGAGCGGCACGGCCGACAGGCAGGCCAGCAGCCGGAACGCCGCCGGCGTGGCGGTCGCGTGGAAGTCCCGCAGGCGCCGGTCCGGCGTTCGCGGATCGTCGCGGGCCGGCGACGGCTCGGGGTCGGCGGACAGCAGCGCGACCGCGGCGTTGGCGCTGCGGGAGCCGGGGCCGGCCAGCAACTCGGCCCAGGGCCCGAGCCACGCGGGGCTCAACTCCAGCACCGGCACGGGGATGCTGCCGTGCGGAAGTTCCCGGCTGCCGCGCCGCCGCCCGGTGTACGCCAGATCGGTGTTCGCCGCCGAGAGGGGCGCGCGCCGCAGCCGGGCGGGTACGGCCGGCAGCGCCGTACGGCTCCACAGCCGTTCCGGCAGCGCCTGGAGGACGGCGAGGGGTCCGGCCGCCGCCCACCGCCGCATCGTGTGCCGCACCGCGGGGTCCTGCCAGCCGGGCGCCACCGCGTCGGTGAGGACCAGCACCAGCCGGCGGCCGGACGGGTCGTGCAGTTCCGAGGTGGCCCGCAGCCGGTCCGACGGCGGCGCCGGTTGCGCGCTCACTCCCGGTGAGCCGTCGCGCCCGGCATGCAGATAGCGCACCCGTACGGTCCTGAAGGCCCCCAACTGGATCAGCAGGCGGTGCACTTGGCGGGCGAGGGGAGCCCAGAGCAGCAGGCTGGTCGGGTGGCCGTCCACCACGAGGACCGCGTCGAGCCAGCGTTCCGGCGCGGGCCGCAGCACCGGCAGCCGCGCGGCCCCGCGATGCCGGGCGGGCCGCCCCGCCATGGCGTCGACGGTGGCTTCCTCGTCGAGGTCGCCGCCCTGCCGCGAGGGCACCCGCCGCTTGAGCGGCCGCAGGGCGCGCAGCAGTTCGAGCTGATGGGGCAGCGGCGGGGCGGCGGACAGCCGTACCGGACGGGCCGGCCGCCGGCGGGCGCCGCCCGGGAACGGGGCGCTGCCCGGGGCGTGCAGCGGGATCGCGGGATCGCCGGCCGCGGGCGCCCCCTCGTCCGGGAGCGCGGGGCCGGTGTCGACGGTGTCGTCGTGCGCTGCGGGCGGGGACTCCGCCGGCTCCTCGCCGGCCGCGGGCGCGCCGGCGCCGGCGGGCAGCCGCGTGGCGAGCCAGAGGATCTCGGCGATCTCCCGCGGTGTGGGGTCCTCCGCGCCGGGTCCGAGACCAGGTCCGGGTCCGGGCCCGGGGCCAGGCCCTGGTCCGAGTCCGGCCAGCACGGACCGGAACGCGTCCACGCTCACAGGCGGTCCTGGTTGAGGAACTGCAGGACGAGATCGGCGACATGGCCGCGGTCGGTCGTGTCGCCCTGCGCGTGCCGGGCCAGGTACACCGCCTGCAACAGCTGGTCGGTGGCCAGTTCGCCCTTGCTGCGCCGGTCGAGGAAGAGCGAGATGAGGTGCTCGGCGTGCGGCGCCGCCTCGCCCAGATGGGCGTGCACGATGGCGCGCAGCCGCTCCGGCGAGGGCGTCGGAAGGTGCAGGCGTACGCACCGCCGGAGGAAGGCGGGCGGGAAATCCCGCTCGCCGTTGCTGGTGAGCACGACGAACGGGAAGGCCCTGCACCGCACTTGACCCGCGGCGACCGCCACCCGCCGGCCGTCGTCGGCCGGCCGGACCTGCGCGTCGGTGAGCGTGTCGGCGACCCGCGACAGCTCGGGGATCTCGAAGAAGCCTTCCTCGAACACGTCCAGGAGGTCGTTGGGAAGGTCGATGTCGCTCTTGTCGATCTCGTCCACGAGCAGCACCCGGGGCAGCGCGTAGGGCGCCATCGCGGTGCCGAGCGGACCGAGCCGGAAGTACCGCCCGACATCGACCGGCGTGGCCTCGGGTGTGCGGTCGGCCTCCTCCAGCCGGCCGATGGCGTCGTAGCGGTAGAGGCCGTCCTTGAGGGTGCTGCGGCTGGTGATCGGCCAGCGCAGCACCGGGCCGAGCCGCAACTCGTGGGCCACCGCGTACGCCAGGCTGGACTTTCCCACGCCCGGGTCGCCGGTCACCAGCAGGGGACGCCGCAGGTACAGCGCGGTGTTGACCATCTCGACCGTCTTCGGGTCGGCCTGGTAGGCGACGGCCCGCAGCGGCCAGCGGTCGGACAGGCCGTAGGCGTGGTCCCGGTCGAAGGGGGTGGGCCGGTCGGAGTAGAACGCGCGCCAGGGCGGCGGAGCGGGCAGATCCTGGATGCCGTCGTGGGGTTCGCCGCTGCCGCGGTAGATCAGCCAGTCGTCCATCGGATCGCTCTTCTCTTCCTACGCGTAGCGCAGCGGCGGGTGGGGGAGCCGCCGCTCGGGGTCGTCCCACAGGAGCACGAGGTCCTGGGCGTGGTGTCCGCCCGCGGGGGTGACCGCGGCCCTCCCGCGCAACTGCCGTACCCGCTCCGGCCACTGCTTCGGCGGGGTGACCTCCACGTCCGTGCGCAGCCTGGTGAAGAACGTCTCGGCGGGGCAGCGCCGGTCGCCGGCGCCGCCGGGACAGTCGCGGGGCAGCCGGGACGGGCAGCCCGAGTACGCGGCGGCGGAGCAGTCGTGGAGGTCGGACCGGCGCCAGAGGATCACCGGCACCCCCGAGGCCAGCGCGACCTCCAGGACGGCGCCGGAGGAAGGGTGCCGAAGCGAGCTGGCGAGCACCAGCGCGGCCATCGCGGGCTCGGACTCGATCCACCCTTCGAGGACCTCCTGGTCCGACTCGTCGTTGCAGGCCAGTGCCAGCGACGGTCCCGCCGCCGACCCGGCGGTGAACCGGTCCCACCGGCTGTGCCAGTACTGGCGCAGCTCCTCGTCGTCGAACCGCTCCAAGTCCCGCAGCACCACCGGGTGTTTGCGGCCGAGGCTGGACCAGGCCTTGCGGGTCCAGGGCTTCCACTCGTCGAAGTCCTGCTCCATGAGCTCCTGGGGGACGATCAGTTCGACCATCACCGGGTCGCCGCCCGACCGGCCCAGGAGGGCGAGCTGCTCCGGCAGCATGCTCCGGGCCCGCTCCAGCGCGTCCACGAGCGGGAGGGCGTCCGACTCGTGGCCGGCGGGCGAGATGGCGTCCGGACCCTCGTAGCGCCACATCGCCACCGTGTAGCGGGCCGGATCGACCGCGGAGGGCGTGAGGCGGATCATCACCGAACGCGGGACGGCGGGCTGCGCGGCGGCGGCCGGCAGGCTGTCGGTCAGGTCCTGGACGTCCAGTCCCAGCGCGTCACCCTGCGTGTCGATCCACCACCGCAGCTTCTCGGCGGCGCCGCCGGACGCCGTACGGGCGACGGCCGCCGCGTGCAGCAGGCCGCGGGGAACGCGTTGATCCGCCGCGCCGAGCGCCTCCAACTCGCTGACGACGTCGCGGTGTTCGTGCAGCGGCAAGGCGGGTGCGGCGGCATAGCGGCCGGCCGCGTCGTGGAAGGCCGGCAGCAGGCCGCCCGGCTCGGGCGAAGGGACGGCGGCCAGCAGGCCGAACAGCGTGCGGTGCCCGCGCGGGGACAGCAGCGGCCGCCCGAGCGGCGTCCCCGCGGGCGCCGGCGCGGTGGGCCACCGTACGTCCGTGGCGTGGAAGGCGTCATGGGCGCGGACCAGCGCCCGGTACGCCGTCGGGTCCAGGCAGCGCAACGCGCCGACCGGGGTGGCCAGACCGCCCATGTCGGTGCTGTCCATCCGGGTGGCCTTGACCACCGCGCAGATGCCGTGGGTGCCCAGATCCACCACCGGGCCGCCCGACATGCCGGGGGTGACCTCGTCGTGCTTGAGCCGGAACATCAGCCCGCCGTCGAAGAACTGGTCGCCCTGGTACGCGAAGACGGCGGTGACGATCTCGGGCTCGACGCGGTACTTGTCGGAGTAGCCGATGGCGGTCAACTGCTGCCCGCCCCGCGGGATCTGGTCGTGCCACCAGGCACAGGGGTGGCCCTCGGGCGGGTCCTGGAGCGCCACGATCGCCAGGTCCGGAAACGGCCACAGGCCGCCGTGGGCCGGGGCCGCGGAGGCGGCCAGCACCGAGCCGCCCAGCTCGCGGCCCTGCCAGCTCACCGTGACCGGTCCGCCCCGCTCGCCCGCGACATGGGCGCAGGTGACCACGTAGCCCGGCGCGGCCAGGAACCCGCTGCCCGCCGTCCGGCCCCGCACCCGGACCAGGCACTGCTGCGCCGGCCCGGTCAACTGCGCTGTCCGCAAGGGCAGTTCGACCGCGCCGGTAAGCGGGTCCCGGTCACTGCGGCGCCCCGGCGCCCGGCTGCTCGCCGCCCCACTCGAGCGTCACCTTGACCGCCGCGGTGCCGCTCGTCCCGGCCAGCGCGGCCACCAAGCCGTCCTTGCCGAGGGCGAGTTCGACGCCGAACTCCACGCTCACCTTGTCGGGGGCCGCCTGCGCCACGGCGTCGCGGACGTTGGTGGCCACCGTCCGCAGCGTCGTCTCGAACCCGCGGAGCGCTCGGGCGCCGCCGTCGAGGAGGCCGGAGTCCTGGGGTCCGTCGGGGGATTCGATCCGGGCCCAGATCGCCTGTCCGTCCGGGAGTTGAACCTCCACCAGCTGCCGCATGTCCCCCACCCGAACCGTGCCGACTCTCCAGGTTTCCACGATAGAGCCGCCGCGCGGCGCGGCGCAGGAGGTTCGTCCGTATGAGACTCCCGGCAGCCCTCCGCCCGGGGCCGGCGTGGCTTGGCCGGGGGCGCCCTGGATCGCCCGGGATCGGCGGGGATCGGCGGGGCGTTCGGCGCCCGCGGTCAGGCGTCCGCGGTCGAGCGGTGACGGTCAGGCGGTGACGGTCAGGCGGTGACGGTCAGGCGGTGACGGTCACCAGGAGGCCGCCGCCGGGCGCGGGCCGCACGCTCACGTGCTCCAGGGAGGGGGCGTGCGCGCTGGGCTGATGGGCGGCCGCGCGGGGGCCGACACCGACGACCCGCATCCCCGCCGCGCGGGCCGCCGCGATGCCGACCTCGGCGTCCTCGAAGACGAGGCACTCCTCGGGGGCGAAACCGAGTTCGGCGGCGCCCTTCAGGAAACCCTCGGGGTCGGGCTTGCTGGCGCTCACGCACTCCGCGGTGACCCGGACCGCCGGCATCGGCAGTCCGGCGGCGTCCATGCGGGTCTGCGCGAGGCCGATGCTCGCGGAGGTGACGAGGGCGTGCGGGTGCCCCTGGAGCGCGGCGAGGAAGGCGGGCGCGCCGGGGACGGGCACCACGCCGTCGGTGTCGGCGGTCTCCTCGGCGAGCAACTCCGCGTTCTCGGCGAGGTTCTCGGCCACCGGCCGGTCCGGGAGGAGCACGGCCATCGTGGCGTGGCCCTGGCGGCCGTGCACGACCGAGAGCACGTGGACCGGGTCGAGCCCCTTGCGCTCGGCCCAGCGCCGCCAGCAGCGCTCCACGACCGCGTCGGAGTTCACCAGGGTGCCGTCCATGTCCAGCAGCAGCGCGCGGGCGCGGAACTCGGCGGAGGGGGCGGACGGCGTCATGGAAGTGCTCCCTGGGGTGCGAGACGGTGCGGGGGCGGGGGGGGGGGGGGGGGGGGGGGGGGGGGGGGGGGGGGGGGGTGGTCGTGGGGGGGGGGGGGGGGGGGGGGGGGGGGGGGGGGGGCCCGGGGGGGGGGGGGGCGGCCCCCCCCCCCCCGGCGGTAACTCCGTACTCCGTGGTCCCGCCCGCCGGTCAGGGGTAGCGGGCGGAACCACTTTGTTCCATCACGATACAAAAGATGTGGCCGCTGCGCCAGTCCCCGCCCCGACCGCCCTAGACTCGCCGCATGCCCACGGAACCCTTCGGGCCGCTCCAGTTCCAGCTCGTGCTGCTGCGGCGGATGGCCGACCACCAGCCGGGCCTGGTCGACGACGCGCTGCGCACGCTGGGCGTGAACCACACCGATCTGCGCGAGGCGAACCGCCGGTGGCAGGCGCGGCTGCACAGCCGCACGTTCCCGCGCGGCGAGGCCCGCTACCGTACGGCGCTCGGGCCGCCGGAGGACGTCAGGGAGCAGCGGGCCGGGGATCTGGAGCTGCGGGCGGCGCTGTGGCCCGTGCCGCTCTGGCCCGACCTGCGGTTCGAGGTGGTCACGCTGCCCGGCCCGGGGGGAGGCGGCGCCGGGGCGGTCGTCAACGAGTGGCTGGTGCGCGCGCCCGGGGCGGAGCCGCCGCGCCCGGCGGCCGTCGCGGACCTGGCGCCGTGGTCGTGCACCGTGGACGACGCGGCCCGCGCCTTCCCGCCGGCGGCGCCGCTGCCGCCCGACGCGCCGTCCCGGGCCCGGCTGGCGCTCACCGACCCGCTGACCGGGGGCCGGGTGATCGCGCACTTCACGTGGGGCCTGCTCCAGTACGTGGAGCCCGCGGGGACCGCGCCGGGGCGGCCGTAGCGCCGGAGGCCGGCCTGGCCCGCCGGCTGCCGGGTGCCCTCGTCCGGGGCCCCGGGCCGGCGTTCGGCTCGTCCTACGAGTCGCCCTGCGTCTGGCGTTCGAGGGCGGCGCGGGTCTTGGGCCCGTACACGCCGTCGTGGCTGCCGTCGGCCGCGTCGGTGACCCAGTACCAGACCTGGAAGGTGGCCACCGCCAGCCGCGTCTGGCTGTTGAAGACGCCGTTGATCGGCCCCGCGTAGACCCACACCTCGCTCAGCCGGCGCTGGAGGTCGGCGACGGCCGGGCCGGAGTCGCCGAGCTGGAGCACCTGCGTGGCGGCGGACGAGGCGTCGCTCGCGGGCGGCGTGGAGGTGTCGGTGCCCGAGCCGGTGGCGGGGTCCGAGGGCGCCGCGGGGGTGCCCGGCGCGGCCGAGGTGGACCCGGCGACGTGGGCCGATGTGCCGCCCGGGCCGGCCGGAGTGGCGCTGTCGGTGGCCGGCGGCGTGGTGGCCGACGTCGAGGGGGTGGCCGACGGGCTCGCCGCGCGGGTCGTGGTGGTCGTGGCGCGCGGGGCACCGGGGTCGGCCATGGCCGGGGCCGACGACGCGGTGGACTGCGTGGCGTCCGTCGGCAGCACCACGTCCGGCATCGACGAGGACTGGTCGGGCAGCGCCCGGTCGGTGCTGCCCTGCTCCTGGCCGATCTGGCCGCTGACCGCCACGGCGCCCGCGGCCAGTGCGGACGCGGCGACCGCTGCCGCCGCCACCACGATGCCGCGCTTGCGCCGCCGGTGCCGGCCCCGGGCGGCCGCCACGGCGTGCGCGTGGGCCGCGTCGTGCCCCCCGTCGTGCGGGGCCTCGGCGTACTCCACACCCGCGTACGTGGCGGGGAACAGGCCCAGGTCGGCGACGGCGGGCCCGTCGTCGTCCACCGGGCCGGGCGGGTCGGTGTCGATCAGCCGCCGTACGGTGCTCTCGCCGGCCGCGTCGCCGTGCGGATCGGTGACGTAGGGGCGCAGCCGCAGCGGGTGGAAGCCCTCCACGGCCGCCACGGCCGCCGCGCGCTGCGCGGACCGCTCGGCGGCCCGTATCCCGCCCGCGTCGTCCTCGGCGGCCGTGCCGGGGCTGGTGGGCCCGGTGCCGTCGGCGGCGGTCGGGACGCCGTCCGCGCCGGCGCCCCCGATACGGTCCTCGGTCATGCCGTCACCCTTCGCGGCGCGGTCGCCCTGGGCGTACGCGTACGGCCGGTACGACGGGTCCGGCCGGTCGTCCCGGCCGTCCTGTCCGTTCGGCTGCTCCGGCGCCACTGGGTCCCCTCCCGCCGTTCGTACCCGGGTCCGCACGATCCGTTCACACGGTGCGCGCGAATTCTCCGGTGATTATGCCGATCCGACACGCCTCCGGCACAGCGCCCGGCGGTAGTGGTGACCGGTTCCGCAGGCCATAACCGTACAAAGGGTGGGAATATGAGTTTCTGGCCCTCGGGGAAGCGAGGCGAGGAGCTGCCACATGGCCCAGGACACCAGCACCGCCGCGGCACCGGCGGCGGCACCGGGCGAGCAGCAGGACAAGCGCGCGGTACGGATCGCGATCGGCGCGCTCGCCCTCGGGCTGCTGCTGGCCGCGCTCGACCAGACCATCGTGTCGACCGCGCTGCCCACGATCGTCAGCGACCTCGGCGGCATCGACCACCTGTCATGGGTCGTGACCGCCTACCTGCTGGCGTCCACCGCGGCAACTCCACTGTGGGGCAAGCTCGGTGACATGTACGGCCGCAAGCGGCTGTTCCAGTCCGTGATCGTGATCTTCCTGATCGGCTCGGCGCTGTGCGGGATCTCGCAGAGCATGGGCGAGTTGATCGCGTTCCGGGCGTTGCAGGGGCTGGGCGGCGGCGGGTTGATCGCGCTGTCCATGGCGATCGTCGGCGACATCGTGCCGCCCCGCGACCGCGGCCGCTACCAGGGCGTGTTCGGCGGGGTGTTCGGCGCGGCGAGCGTGCTCGGGCCGCTGCTGGGCGGGGTGTTCACCGAACAGCTCTCCTGGCGCTGGGTGTTCTACATCAACCTGCCGATCGGCATCGTGGCGCTCGCCGTGATCGCCGCGGTGCTGCACATCCCGGTACGCCGCACCGCGCACCGCATCGACTACGCCGGCATGGCGGTGGTGGCCGCGGCCGCGACCTGCCTGGTGCTGGTCACCTCGCTCGGCGGCACCACCCTGGCGTGGAGCTCGCCCGGCATCATCGTGCTGGCGGTGGTCGGGGTCGCGCTGGTCGCGGTGTTCGTGATGATCGAGCGGCGCGCGCAGGAGCCGGTGCTGCCGCCGGGGCTGTTCAAGGTGCGCACCTTCGTCATCTGCTCGGGCATCTCCTTCATCATCGGCTTCGCGATGTTCGGCGCGATGACCTACCTGCCGACCTTCCTCCAGGTCGTGCACGGCTACTCGCCGACGCTCTCCGGCGTCCACATGATCCCGATGGTGGTCGGGCTGCTGCTCGCCTCCACCGGCTCCGGCCAGATCATCAGCCGCACCGGCCGCTACAAGGTCTTCCCGATCCTCGGCACCGCCGTCACCGCGGTCGGGCTGATCCTGCTGCACCAGCTCGACGAGTTCACCGCGACCTGGGTGATGAGCCTGTACTTCTTCGTCTTCGGGTTCGGCCTCGGCCTGGTGATGCAGGTGCTGGTGCTCGCGGTGCAGAACGCGGTCGGCTACGAGGACCTGGGTTCCGCCACCTCCGGCACCACCTTCTTCCGCTCCATCGGCGCGTCCTTCGGCGTCTCGGTGTTCGGCACCGTCTTCACCAACCAGCTCTCGGACAAGCTGGGTTCCGCGCTGCGCGGGGTGCGGGTGCCGGCCGGCTTCGATCCGGCCAGGCTCCAGGCCGACCCGACGGCCATCGCCGGACTGCCGAGTGCCATCAAGGCGCCGGTGCTGCACGCCTATTCGCAGTCCATCACCACCGTCTTCCTGTGGGCGGTGCCGGTCGCGCTGCTCGGCTTCGTGCTGGCCTGGCTGCTGAGGGAGCAGCCGCTGCGCGGGTCGGTCACGGCGCCGGACGCCAACGAGACGTTCGGCACCAATCCGGTGGAGCGCTCCTCGCTCGACGAGATCGCCCGCTGCCTGTCGGTGCTGGGCAACCGGGAGACCAAACGGGACCTGTACATCCGCGTCACCGACAAGGCCGGCGCCGACATCCATCCGGCCACCAGCTGGCTGCTGCTGAGAATCGCCCACCAGGGCGAGGCCGACCCGGTGGAGCTGGCCGAGCACGCCACGGTGCCGAGCGCGATGATCGAACGGTCCGCGGTCGAGGCCGAGACCCGCGGGTTCGCCGTCCGCGACGGCAACCCCCTGCGGCTCACCGAGTCCGGTAAGGCCATGGCGGCGCGGCTCGGCGAGGCCCGCCGCAACGTCCTGGCCGACCTGCTCGGCGACTGGGACCCCTCCCGGCACAGCGAACTCGCGGCGCTGCTGACGAAGTTGAGCGGGGAGTTGTGCGGCGGCGACCATGACCGGCCGGAGCGGCCCGAACGGCCGGCGCACGCGCACCGGGTGCTCTGAATCCCCTTCCCGCGGCCCCCTTCCCTTCCTCCGTCCTTTCCTCCTTCCTTCCCCGCCGCCGGGCGGTCCGGGTTTGCGGGTGGTGACGCGGGCAAGGCGAGCCCGCGAGGGAAGGGAGGCCCGACATGTCGACAGGAGCCGTCATCGCGATCGTGGTGGCAGTCCTCGTAGTGATCGCTGTCGTCGTCGTATGGAGCATGTACGGCGGCACACCCGGCACCGGCCGTCTCAAGCACCGGTTCGGACCCGAGTACGACCGGGTGCTCGCCCGGCACGAGGGCGACACCAAGGCGACCGACAAGGAGTTGGCGGACCGCGTCAAGCGGTACGGCGACCTCGACCGGCGGCCGCTGTCCGAGGCCGACCGCGCGCAGTACGCGCAGCGCTGGCAGGCCGTGCAGGCACAGTTCGTCGAGGACCCCGCGGGGGCGCTGGGCGCGGCCGACCGGCTCGTCGGCCAGGTCGCCGCGAACCGGGGCTTCCCGGAGGCCGGTTCGCCCGAGCACTTCGACGCGCTGTCCGTCCACCACGGCACCCGGCTCCAGGGCTACCGCCGCGCCCACGCGCTGGCCGAGCACGCCAGTGCGGGCGGCGAGGGCGCCACGGAGGACCTGCGCCAGTCGCTGATCGGCGCACGGGAGCTCTTCGACGAGCTGACCGGAGCCGACGGCGGTACGTCCGCGGTCGCGCGGCCCGCGCAGGTGCCGGACGCACCCGAGCCGACCGCGGAGCCCCGGGAACCCGCGGCGACCGCCGGCCCCGCCAGGACCGCTGAGTCCGCCGAGCCCGTCGAGCCCGCCGTGGGCGACGACGACGTACGCGAGGCCGACCGCGGGCACCACACGCTCGGGGGCCGCTTCGCCGCGCTCACCGGCAGCACCCGCAAGAGCGACGACCCCGGCCGCGGCGAGGCATGACCCCGCGACCGCCGGCACCCACGACCTTTCCGCACACCTGGAGGCGAAGACGATGACGCCGAACACCCCGCACGGCCGTACCGGGACCGAGACCGAGATCAGGACCGACGACGTGGACGAGACGAAGAGCGGGAGCGAGGGCAGGAACCCGACCGGGAAGTACGAGAAGCGCGACGCCGGGACCACGACCGGGACCGGGACGACGACCGGGACCACGACCGGGACCGGGACGACGACCGGGACCACGACCGGGACCGGGACGACGACCGGGACCACGACCGGGACCGGGACGACGACCGGGACCACGACCACGACCGGGACCGTCACCGGTACGGGCGCAGAGCGGAGCGAGACCGTGCCCGACGAGGCCGGGCCGCCCCCCGCGAGCCCGTCGGCGGAGCGGACCGGGCGGACCGCGCCTGACCGGCCGACCGAGCCGAAGCACCCCGCGACCGCGACCACGGCCACTCCCGATACCCCCGCCACTCCCGCCGGCGACGGCGGTCTGAGCGAGCGGATGGAGCACGCCGTGGGCGGCTTCGTGGACGACCCGAGGGGCGCCGTACGCGAGGCCGAGACCGTGCTCGACGAGGCGGCCCAGCGGCTCACCCGCATGCTGGAGCAGCGCCGCGAGTCGCTGCGGGCGAGCGTGCACGGCGGATCGGAGCCGGACACCGAGGAGTTGCGGGTCGCCCTCACCCACTACCGCGACATGACCCGCAAGTTGCTCGACTTCGCGTAGCCGCCCCGCCCCGCGCTCGGCGCGGCCCTTTCCCCGCACCCCGGTCAGGGGCGCGGGGAAACCGCGCGGGCGGCATCGCGCCCGCAGGCGGTCCTCACCCCACGGAACGCTGCACCCGGGCGGGTCCGGCCACCGAAGCCGTCGAGGTCGGCGCGGCTTTGAGGAAGCGCAGGAACCGTGCCAGGTCCTTGCGTGTGGTGGTCAGCACCACGGTCGGATTGTCGCTCTCGCGGAGGAGGACCGCGCCCCCGTGGGCGGTCAACTCGACACAGTCCCCGCTGTCTTGCGAGTACGTGGACTTCTGCCAAGCCAGGGGCGCGGTCATGGGATGAGGGCCCTTTCAGAGGTTCAGAGGTCTCGGGAGATGGAGTGCATGAAGTCGCGTGACTTTTCCCGGTCCAGCGCCACCTTCGTGAGGATCTCGAACCGGTTGAGGTAGTTGGCGAGTTGCGTGGCCGCGTGCAGCAGGATCACCCCGTGTGCGGAGTCGATCTGCACGGTGTCCAGCTGGGGGACGGTCCCGCTCGCGTAGAGCATCGCGTGACTGGAGCCGACGTGGCCCTCGGAGGCGAACGGAATGACCCGCACGCTTATCTGCGGCAGCCGGCTCAGCTCCTGGATGTGTTCCAGTTGGGCCTTCGCCACCTTCGCCCCGCCGAACCGCATCCGCAGCGCCGCCTCGTGGACCAGCGCTTCGTACGGCGGAGCGGCCTCGC
The DNA here is from genome assembly GCF_044744625.1 of Streptomyces sp. NPDC087270. NCBI lineage: Bacteria > Bacillati > Actinomycetota > Actinomycetes > Kitasatosporales > Streptomycetaceae > Streptomyces > Streptomyces sp. NPDC087270. The sequence continues at coordinate 60,903 of NZ_JBIUYR010000002.1, read as the reverse complement.
GGTGCAGGACGTTGGCGCGTTCCATCCGGTGGGCGACCCACGCCTCCAACTCGTTGGCGGGCAGCGGGGGGACCGCGTGGCCGACCACGGCCCTGGCGTACGCCTCGGTCTGGAGCAGTCCGGGGATGTGGCTGACCTGGAGCGGGCGCAGGTGGACGGCGTAGTGCTCCATCTCGGAGATGTCGAGCATGCCGGCCGGCACCACCCCGCGGTACGCCTCCCACCAGCCCTTGCGGCCATGGCCGTTGGCCATGCCGACGAGGGCGTCGATCAGCGCGGCGTCTCCGCATTCGTAGAACGCGGCGAGACGTCGTAACCGCTCCTCGCTGACACCGAGCCGACCCGCCTCGATGTGACTGACTTTCGCCGGGTCGGTGCCGAGCAGCCGCGCGGTGTCGCGGGCGGTGATCCCCGCGGCTTCCCGCATCTTCCTCAGCTCCGCGCCTAGGCGCTCCTGACGGGCGGTCGCGGTGCTTCTGAGCGGCATGGTGTCCCTTCTTGGTGCTGGTTCCGAGTGTGCCGTTCCGCTCTCGCGGGGTCCAGATCGTTTCTGGAAATTTCGGCGACAATGTTGCAGTGGTGCACTATTGCCCCATAATGCCTCGGTGGTGTTGCTCCCGCACAGTCAACTCCCTTGCTGAAGTGCTGCGTTGGGCGGGTGTGCCGGTAACGGGAGCGATCCTGACGCCCCTGTGGCGGGGCTGATCAATGCGGCGGAAGGGTCGGACGAGAAGGCGCGTTCACGCTGGGCGAACACCGAGGGCGTCCGTGAGGGAACGCACGGTGGCGGCCGTATGTCATGTGATCCGGCTGTCCGACATATGCGTTCCGCATGGCGATGAGGTGACAACGGTGACTTCTCCCGATTCCGCTCCCGTGCCAATCTCGGTCCCGTCACCGCGAAAAGGGGGGATCGATGGACAACCGCTACGAGGTCTTCTGCCTCACCGACCCGCACTTCTACGAGAGCCTGGACCGGCTGTCCGCGACGACCGGAAACGGAAACGGGAACGGGGCCGCGAACGGGAACGAGTCCGGGAACGGGTCCGGGAACGGGTCCGGTTCCGCGAACGGCGCCGGCCCGGGCACCGCCGGCGTACCGCTCTTCGACACCGCGCGGCGCCCCGTCCCCGACGGCTGGCACACCCTCCGCAACGGCGACTGGCTGCACCTCGATCCGCCGGCCGGCGAGCGGGCCTACCCCGCGCAGGGCTGGAAGGTGCACGCCTCGGCCACCCTGGAGTGCGCCGACAAGGTGGCCGCGAAGGTCTGGGACTACTGCGTGCCGCGGAACATCCCGTTCAAGTTCGTGCCCGGGCCGCAGCTGCTGCATCTGCGCAACTCCAAGTACGCCGGCCGCGACACCTCCGGGAAGTTCGTCACGATCTACCCGGCCGACGAGGAAGCGCTGCGGGTGGTCCTCGACGAGCTCGGCGCGCTGCTCGACGGCGAACCGGGACCGTACATCCTCACCGATCTGCGCTGGCGGCAGGGCCCGCTCTACGTCCGCTACGGCGCCTTCGCCAAGCGGTACTGCGTCGGCGGGCGCGGCACGCTGGTGCCGGCGGTCGAGGACGGCGAGGGGCGGCTGGTGCCCGACGACCGGTCGCCGGCCTTCCACGTGCCCGACTGGATCACCCTGCCGGACTTCCTCGCCCCGGAGCTGGCCGCGCGCAACGCCACCACCGTCGGCGACCTGCCGTACCGCATCGAGAAGGCCCTGCACTTCTCCAACGGCGGCGGTGTCTACGCCGGCACCGACACCCGCACCGGCGAGAAGGTCGTGCTCAAGGAGGGCCGCCCGCACGCCGGGCTGGCCTCCGACGGTGCCGACGCCGTCACCCGGCTGCGCCGCGAACGCGACGCGCTGCGGCGGCTGTCCGGACTCGGCGTCGCCCCCGAGATGCGCGACTGGTTCACCGTCGGCGACCACCGCTTCCTGGTGATGGACTTCGTCGAGGGCAAGCCGCTCAACTCCTACTTCGCGCACCGCCATCCGCTGCTGCGCCCCGACCCCGACCCGGCCGACGTCGCCGACTTCACCCGCTGGGCGCTGCGCATCCACGCCGGCGTCGAGGAGGCGGTGGCCGCGGTGCACTCGCGCGGGGTCGTCTTCAACGACCTGCACATGTTCAACATCATGGTCGCGCCCGACGACGAGACGGTGTCCCTGCTGGACTTCGAGGCCGCCGCGCGCGCCACCGACAACGGCCGCCAGGCCGTGGCCCACCCCGGCTTCGTCGCGCCACCCGACCGCCGCGGCACCGCCGTCGACCACTACGCCCTCGCCTGCCTGCGGTTGGCCCTCTTCCTCCCGGTCACCACGCTGTTCGCCATCGACCGCGGCAAGGCCGCGCACCTGGCGGAGGTGATCGGCCGCGAGTTCCCGGTGCCGGACTGGTACCTGGAGGAGGCGGTGGCCGAGATCACGAGGACCGCCGACGACGCGGCGGGCACCCGGAGCGCCGCCGTGGACGGCGCGGGACCCGGCGGAGCGGCCGGCCTCGGGGGAGCGGTGGGCGCCCGGCCGGTCAACGGCACCGACCTCCGTGCGAGTTCACCCTCGCCCGACCTGCACGTGCAGGTGGGGGAGCCCGAGCGCGGCGCCGGCACCGGCCGCACGGAACCGTCCGGCGCCCCCGGCTCCCGGCGCGCCTCCGGCGACCTCGGCGGAAGCGGCCTGCCCGCGGGCACCCGCCCGGGACCGCCGCGCCGCTACCTGCCCGCCGAGCCGCGCGACTGGATCACCGCACGCGACTCCATGGCCGCGGCGATCCTCGGCTCCGCCACCCCCGACCGCGAGGACCGCCTCTTCCCGGGCGACATCGCGCAGTTCTCCGACGGCGGCGGCCTCGGCATCGCCCACGGCGCCGCCGGCGTGCTGCACGCCTTGGACCAGGTCGGCCTGCCCCGCTACGACGAGGGCGAGCAGTGGCTGCTGGCCCGCACCGCGCACCTGCCGAACGGCACCCCGCTGGGCCTGTACGACGGCGTCGCCGGCGTCGCGTACGTCCTCGAACGGCTCGGCCACACCGAACGCGCCCTCGCCCTGGTCCGCTCCCTGCTCGGCGAGAACTGGCAGCGCCTGTCGTCCGACCTCAGCGGCGGCCTGGCCGGAATCGGCCTGGTGCTCGACCACCTCGCCCATGCCACCGGCGAAACCGACCTGGGCGAGCGGGCGTTGGAGGCCGCCGGGATCGTCGCCGGACGGATCGCCGCCGAGGCCGAGCAGCTCGAACAGGCGCAGGGGTCCGAGTCGTTGCCGCACCAGGCCCAGCAGGGCTCGCGGGCTCAGCAGGGCTCGCAGCGGGGCGGCCCCCCGCGCCGGGCCGGCCTGATGCGCGGCGCCACCGGCCCCGCCCTGCTCTTCCTGCGGCTGTACGAGCGCACCGGCCTGCCCGCGCTGCTCGGCCACGCGGCCCGCGCGCTCGCCCTCGACCTCGACTCCTGCGTGGTCACCGCGAGCGGAAGCCTCGAAGTCGACGAGGGCTGGCGCACCATGCCCTACCTCGGCGGCGGCAGCGCCGGCATCGGACTGGTCCTCGACGACCTGCTCGGCCTGGCCGGTTCCGGTGACCTCGACGAGGCGGCCACCGCGCGCTTCGAGCAGGCCAGGACCGGCATCGTCCGGGCGGCCACCGCACGGCTGTACGCGCAGCCCGGGCTCTTCGTCGGCCGGGCCGGGATGATCCTGCACCTGGCCCGTACCACCGCACCGGGCGTCCCCGACGGCGCGCTCGCCGCGCAGATCGACGCGCTCGGCTGGTACGGCATGGCCTACCGCGGCGAACTCGCCTTCCCCGGCAACCAGATGATGCGGCTGTCCATGGACCTCGGCACCGGCACCGCGGGCTGCCTGCTCGCCCTCGGCGCCGCCAACGCGGGCCAGCACCCCACGCCCCGGCTGCCGTTCCTCCCCCCACCGCCCGCGTCCTGAACGCGGGCCCCACGAACCGGTCCGGGCAGCGACCCGGGCCGTGCCTCACCCTGCCGAATTCCTCGGCGACACCAATGGAAAGGAAACACCTGACATGGCCCTTCTCGACCTTCAGGACATGGAGCCCGCCGAGCACGGACACGGCGGCGAGAACGCCAGCTCGCTGAGCCTGCTGAGCTGCGTCAGCACGGTGAGCTTCCTCATCTGCCTGTGACGTCACGGCGGTTCGACCGGTGACCAAGCCCCGCCCCCCGCACCCGGGGGCGGGGCCCCGGCATGCCCGCCCCCGTGCCTGTCTCCGCCTTCGCCTTGGCACCCGTCTTCGGCCCCGCCTCGGCCCCCGCTCACCCGCACGCCGCCGCCCGCCGGAGGAGGAACGCATGGCCGACCCTGACGCGACGCCGCCGCCCCGCGTGGTGCGGCCCGCGACCCGCGGCAGCAGGGCCGCCGTCTGCGCGGTCGCGGTGCTCGCCGGGCTGTCCGTCGGGCTCGGCCTGCTGCTGCCCACCGCGCTCGGGCACGCCGTGGACCAGGTGCTGCGCGGGCGGGGCGGCGGGCGCTGGGTCTGGGGGTGCGCCGCGGTCGTCGCCGGTCAGGTGCTGGTCGGCGCCGCGAGCGACGTGCTCGCGGCCGTCTCCGGTGCCCGGGTCACCGCGGCGGTACGGCGCCGGGCGGTACGCCACGTGCTGGCCGCCCGGGTGTCCGGTGGCGGCGACCTGGTGACCCGGCTGGTCGGCAACGCGGCCGACGCGGGCGGCGTGCCGGCCGCCGTCGCGACGCTGCCCGCCGCCATCGGCACCCCGCTCGGCGGCATCGTCGCCCTCTTCCTGACCGACCCGTGGCTGGCCGCGGCCTTCCTGCTCGGCGCCCCGCCCATGGCGCTGCTCGTCCACCGCTTCGCCCGCGCCTCCTCCGACAGCGTCGCCCGCTACCAGGACGCCCAGGGCCGGATCGCCGCCCGCCTGGTCGAGGCGATCGGCGGCGCCCGCACCATCGCCGCCGCCCGCACCGAGGAGCGCGAGGCCGCCCGGGTGCTGCGGCCGCTGCCCGAACTCAGCGCCCAGGGACACCGGATGTGGCGGGTCCAGGGCCGGGCCACCGCGCAGGCGGCCGTCCTCGTACCGCTGCTGCAGATCCTCGTCCTCGCGGTCGGCGGACTGCGGCTGGCCCAGGGCGCGTTGACCGTCGGAGGGCTGCTCGCCGCATCCCGCTACGCGCTGCTCGCCACCGGAATCGGCTCGGTGGTCGGGCAGTTGGGCGCCCTCGTCCGCGGCCGGGCCGCCGCTCGCCGGATCGCCGGCGTGCTCGCGGTGCCCGCGCCCGCCCACGGCACGGCCCGGCTGCCGCAGGACGGCCCCGGCACGCTCGAAGTGCGGGGCGTCACCGTCACCCGCGGCGGCGAGACCGTCCTGGACCGGCTCGACCTCACCGTGCCCGGCGGCAGTTGCGTCGCTGTCGTCGGGCCGTCCGGCGCGGGCAAGTCCGTGCTGGCCGCAGTCGCCGGACGGCTCACCGACCCCGACGAGGGCATCGTCCTGCTCGACGGCCGCCCGCTGTCCACCCTCAGCCGGCTCGAACTGCGCGACGCCGTCGGCTACGCCTTCGAGCGGCCGGTCCTGCTCGGCGACACCCTCGCCGACGCGATCGCCTTCGGGCCAAGGGAGTTGACGACCGAGACGGTCACCGGCGCTGCCCGCGCGGCCGGCGCCGACGGCTTCCTGCGGCGGCTGCCCGACGGCTACGCCACCCCGCGCGCCGCCGCCCCCCTGTCCGGCGGCGAGGTCCAACGCCTGGGCCTGGCACGGGCGTTCGCGCACGGCGGCCGGCTCCTCGTGCTCGACGACGCCACGTCGAGCCTCGACACCGTCACCGAACTCCACGTCGCCCACTCGCTGCTGCACGACCCGCTCGGCCGCACCCGCCTGCTCACCACCCATCGCGCCGCCACCGCCGCCCGCGCCGACCTCGTCGCCTGGCTCGACTCCGGCCGGCTGCGCGCCCTCGCCCCCCACCGCACCCTCTGGCAGGACCCGGCCTACCGCGCCCTGTTCGCGGCGCCGTCCGAGGACCCGGGTGGGTCGGTGGCCGCCGTGGCGGTTGGCGGGGAGGGGGAGTTGTGACGGGGGACGGGGTGGTGCGGATGCGTGGGTATCTGCGGCGGCGGGCGTGGGGGCTGGGGGTGTTGGCCGGTTGGTCGGTGGTGGAGTCGGTGCAGACGTTCGTGGTGGGCTATGCGGTCGCGAAGGCGCTCGATGACGGGTTCCTGCGTGGGCGTGACGCGGCCGGGCTGTGGTGGCTCGCGCTGGCGGCCGTCGCGACGCCGTCCGACGACCCGGGTGGGTCGATGGCCGCCGTGGTGGTTGGCGGGGAGGGGGAGTTGTGAGCGGGGACGGGGTGGTGCGGATGCGTGGGTATCTGCGGCGGCGGGCGTGGGGACTGGGGGTGTTGGCCGGTTGGTCGGTGGTGGAGTCGGTGCAGACGTTCGTGGTGGGTTACGCCGTCGCGAAGGCGCTTGATGACGGGTTCCTGCGTGGGCGTGACGCGGCCGGGCTGTGGTGGCTCGCGCTGGCGGCCGTCGCGGTGCCGATCGGCGCGTACGGCACCGCGCGGGTCTTCCGCGGGCTGGCCGGACTGGTCGAGCCGCTGCGGGACACCCTCGTCACGCGGGTGGTGCGCGGCGGGCTGCGGGCCGCAGTGCGCGGGCGCGGCGCCGGAGACGGCGCCGTCGTCTCCCGGCTGACCCATCAGGTGGAGATCGCCAGGGACACGTTCGGCGGCCTGGTCCTGGTGCTGCGCTCGTTCGCCTTCACCGCGGCCGGCGCGCTCGCCGGGATGTGCGCGCTCGCCCCCGTGCTGCTGCTGATCGTGCTGCCGCCGCTGGTCGTCGGGGTCGCGCTGTTCGCGGCGGGCCTGCGCCCGCTGGCCCGCCGCCAGCACGCCTACCTCGCCGCCGACGAGGCGCTCGCCGAGGAGTGCGGCGCCCTCGCCGGCGGCCTGCGCGACATCACCGCGTGCGGCGCGGAACCGCTGATGTCCGCCCGCGCCGACGCCCGCACGGCGACCGCGCTGGACACCGCCCGGGCGCTCGCCCGCTGGGGAGTGCTGCGCGCCGCCGCACTCGCCGTCGGCGGTCAACTCCCCGTGCTGCTCCTGCTGGTGGCCGCGCCCTGGCTGATCCGCACCGGCCGGCTCACCCCGGGCGACCTGCTGGGCGCGCTCACCTACCTCACCCAGTCCCTGCAACCGGCCCTGCAGAACCTCGTGCACACGCTGGGCGCGGCAGGCACCCGGCTCGGCGTCGTCCTGCGGCGGATCGGCGGCGACGCGGACCCGCTTCCCGCCACGGACCCGGTGGTGGAGCGCCCCGACGCACCCGGCTGCGTGCTGCACCTGCGCGAGGTGACCTTCGGCTACGGGCCCGGCGCGGAACCGGTCCTGCACGAACTGGAGTTGACGGTCGCGGCGGGCGAACACCTCGCCGTGGTCGGCCCGAGCGGCATCGGCAAGTCCACCCTGGCCGCCCTCGCGGCGGGCCTGCTGCGCCCCGACCGCGGCGACGTGCGGACCGCGGGCCGCCCCGCGCTCGTGCCGCAGGAGGCGTACGTCCTGACCGGGACGGTGCGGGAGAACCTGGCGTACCTGCGGCCCGGGCCGGGCGAGTCGGGGGACCCCGCGGAGCCGGCTGCCCCGGGGGAGCCCGGGGACGGTGAACTGCTCGCCGCCGCGGACGTGGTGGGGGCCGGGCCGCTGGTGGCCGCGCTGGGCGGGCTGGACGCCGAGCTCGACCCGGCCCGGCTGTCCTCGGGCGAGCGGCAGTTGATCGCGCTGGCCCGAACGTATCTCTCCCCGGCGGGACTTGTGGTGCTGGACGAGGCGACCTGCCATCTCGACCCGGCCGCCGAGGCCGTCGCCGAGGAGGCGTTCGCCCGGCGGCCGGGCGGGACCCTGGTGGTCATCGCGCACCGGATCAGTTCGGCCCGGCGGGCCGGCCGGGTGCTCGTGCTGGACGGCACGCACGCGGTGTGCGGTACGCACGAGGACCTGCCGACCCGCTCGGCGCTCTACCGGGACCTGGTGGGCGGCTGGTCCGAAGCCGAAGCCGAAGCCGAGGCCGAAGCCGAAGCCGACACCGACACCGACACCGAGCCCGAACGTGGCGTTGACGTCGAGTCCGACGCCGCCGCGGCGGCCGATCCCCAGGACGCGGCCGCCGCGGCCTCCTCACACCCAGCCGGCGACCTGCGAGATGCGGATCGCGTCCACCCGGTTGCGGGCCCCCGTCTTCCGGGTGATCGCGGCGAGGTAGTTGCGCACGGTGCCGTCGGACAGGTGCAGCCGGTGCGCGATCTCGGTGACCGGGGCGCCCTCGGCGCTCAGTGACAGCACGCTCAACTCCCTCCGGGTCAACGGCATCTCGGCCGCGTGCAGGAACTCCACCGCGAGCGACTCGTCGACGAACCGTTTCCCCTGGGCGGCCTGGCGGACGGCGGTGGGCAGCCGGTCGGCCGACCGGTCCTTGTTCACGAAGCCCAGGGCGTGTGCCTCATGGGCCCGGCGCAGGTCGCCCGGCTTGCCCGCCCCGGTGAGCACGACCAGCGCGCACCGGGCGCGGGCGAGCCCGCTGCCGGGGCCGACGGTGGCCGTGCCGTGCGTGGTGGGGTGGACCGGGCCGGACAGGCCGCCGCCCCCGCTACTGGTGCCCCCGGCGCCGATGTTCCCCGAACTGCCCCCCGAACTACCGCCGTTCACCGGTCGGCCTCCTCCCCGCGCCCCCGACCCGCCGACGCCGCCCGCCCCCGAGCCGCCGCCGGACCTGGACCCGAGGCCCGCCCCCGTTCCGGCGCCCGTGCCGAAGCCCGCGCCTCGCGCACCGCCCCTGCCGTGGACGGCGCTCGCGCCCGCGGTGGCGCGGCCAGGTCTGCCGAGCGCGCCGCTGAGCGGCCCGCCCGTTCCGCCGATGTGCCGCCGCCACCCCGTACAGTCCGCGTCGACCACGCAGACGTCCGGCCGTAAGTCCCGCGCGGACTCGGCCAGGCGCGGCCAGGCCGTGTCCGTCACTTCGAAGTCCGCCTCCCGGCCCAGCAGAGCCGCCAGTGCGGAGCGCAGCAGGCAGGTGTCATGGGCCACCAGTACACGTATCACCGGGCATTCCCCTCGCGTGGTCGCTTCGGTGCGCCGCCCTCGATCCCCCTGCGGGTGATGTCCGCGACCCCCGGGACGAACGCGAACCCATTCATACCCGGCGGATCACCCCGTGCGGGTGAACTTCACCTCCTGCCGGGTGCAGAGATGGAGTGGTGGGAGGCGCCAGGAGCGCGCGGTGCGCGGACGCGCGCCCTCCCATCGGAGTAATTCACCGTAGTCGAGCCGATACCGAACGTAGCGACGTGGTAGTGGTGCGCGCGGGGGCGTGGAGCGGTGGCCCGGAGGTGTTGGTGCCCGCCCGCCGTCCGCCCCGGGGGCGCCGCCGTGCCGACCGTGCGGGAAGCCGTCGTGCGGTCGATCCGGGGCGCCGCGGTGCCGTCAGTTCGGCGTCGCCGCCATGTCGAGGAGGCCGCAGGCCGTGCGGATGTCCTCCGTCACCTCGGCGACCGAGGCACGGCCCGAGATCCAGCCGACCAGGGCCGCGTGCCAGGTGTGCTCGATCACCCGGACGGCCGAGAGCAGCTCGGCCGGGAGTTCGGCCGGAAGTCCGGCCGGGAGCCCGGACGCCGGGTGCGCCCCGCCCGCGCCGGGTTCCCCGGTGCCGTCCCCGCCCGGCTGCGGCGTCCCCGGTCGGCCCATCGCCTCCACGATGATCGAGGTGGTCAGCTGGGACACCGTGTCGACTTGGGCGCGTACCGAGCGGTCGGCGAAGATCATCGCCCGGAACATCGCGTCGGCGATCAGCGGCTCGCGCTGGAGCGCGCGGAAGGCCCGCAGCAGGGTGTCGGCGACGCGGTCGCCCGGAGCGGACGCGGACGGCGGGCGGGTGCGCAGCGCCGTCTGCAACTGGCCGAGCTGGTCCTCCATGACCGCCACCAACAGGTGGATCTTGGACGGGAAGTAGCGGTAGAGGGTGCCCAGGGCGACCTCGGACAGCTCGGCGACCTCCCGCATCTGCACCGCGTCGAAGCCGCCGCCGCAGGCCAGCTCGGTGCTGGCGGCGAGGATGCGGTTGCGCCGGGCCTCCTGCCGCGCGGTCAGAGCCGAGGCCGGTGGTCTGGGGTGTGCGCTCATCCGTACTGTCCTCTGCCGTGCCGGTGTCGTACCTGTGCCGTACCTCGGGGTGGTGCCTGCGGGGGTGCCGTCGGCCTGCCGGCGCGGGTCCGGGCGGGAGCCGGTTCGCGTGCCGCGCGCCCCGGCTCATGGTGTGTGCATGATGGCAGCCGGGTGCGAGGGGCCGAACCCGCCCCCTGTACGATCCAGTCTGAAACTTGTTCTAGATTAGCGCGACCGGTTACGCTCCGGCCCAATCGCAGCGAGAAGGGAGCCGGAGTGACCTCTCAGTCCGGGCCACTGCGGATCGCGCTGCTGAGCTACAAGGGCAATCCGTTCTGCGGCGGCCAGGGTGTGTACGTCCGGCACCTGTCCCGCGAACTGGCCGCGCTCGGCCACCGCGTCGAGGTGATCGGCGCGCAGCCCTATCCCGTACTGGACGCGCTCGGCGAGGGCGTCACCCTCACCGAGCTGCCCAGCCTGGACCTGTACCGGCAGCCCGATCCGTTCCGCACCCCGCGCCTGGCGGAGTACCGCGACTGGGTCGACGCGCTGGAGGTCGGCACGATGTGGACCGGCGGCTTCCCGGAGCCGCTGACGTTCAGCCTGCGGGCACGGCGCCATCTCGCCGCCCGCCGGGCCGACTTCGACGTGGTGCACGACAACCAGACGCTCGGGTACGGCCTGCTCGGCCTCGGCCTGCCGCTGGTCACCACCATCCACCACCCCATCACCGTCGACCGCCGCCTGGAGTTGGCGGCCGCGGCCGACCGCCGCAAGCGGCTGTCGGTACGCCGCTGGTACGGCTTCACCCGCATGCAGAAGCGGGTGGCCCGGCGGCTGCCGTCCGTGCTGACCGTCTCCGGCTCCTCGCGCCAGGAGATCGTCGCCGACCTCGGGGTGCGGCCCGACCGGGTGCACACCGTGCCGATCGGCGCGGACGCCCGGCTGTTCGCCCCCGACCCGTCGGTGCCCGAGATGCCCGGGCGGATCGTCACCACCTCCAGCGCGGACGTGCCGCTCAAGGGCCTGGTCTTCCTCGTCGAGGCGCTGGCGAAGGTCCGCACCCAGCGGCCCGAGGCGCACCTCGTGGTGGTCGGCAAACGGCCCGAACGGGGGCCGGTGGTCCGCGCGATCGCCGACTTCGGGCTCGCCGACGCGGTCGAGTTCGTCAAGGGGATCAGCGACGCCGAGCTGGTCGACCTGATCCGCGGCGCCGAGGTCGCCTGCGTGCCGTCGCTGTACGAGGGCTTCTCGCTGCCGGCCGCCGAAGCGATGGCCACGGGCACGCCGCTGGTGGCCACCACCGGCGGCGCGATACCGGAGGTGGCCGGACCGGACAACGAGACCTGCCTCGCGGTGCCGCCCGGCGACCCGGGCGCGCTCGCCGTCGCGCTCGAACGGCTGCTGGGCGACGCGGAGTTGCGGGCGCGGCTCGGCTCGGCGGGGCGGGCGCGGGTGCTCGCCCGGTTCACCTGGACGCGGGCGGCCGAGGCCACCGCCGAGCTGTACCGCGCGGCGATCGCGGCGCATCCCGGGCCGGTACGGGTACGCGCGCCGGGTACGGCCGGCGCCGGTACGGGCCTGACGGCCGCGGGTGCCGGCGGACACGGCGGTGGCGCGGGCGCCGGACACCCCGACGCCCCCGAAGAACCTGAAGCCGTCACACCTGCCGGACCCGTCGGAGCCGACCAGGCACCGGGGGACGGCCACCCCAAGACCGCACATCCGGGAAACCCCGTGGGGAGCAATCGCTGATGCTGACCGTCGACTTCACCCGTTTCCCGCTCGCCGCGGGCGACCGCGTCCTCGACCTCGGGTGCGGGGCCGGGCGGCACGCCTTCGAGTGCTACCGGCGCGGCGCGCAGGTCGTCGCGCTGGACCGCAACGGCGAGGAGATCCGCGAGGTCGCCAAGTGGTTCGCGGCGATGCGGGAGGCCGGGGAGGCCCCGGCGGGCGCGTCGGCGCTGGCGATGGAGGGCGACGCGCTCCAACTCCCGTTCCCCGACGAGAGCTTCGACGTCGTGATCATCTCCGAGGTGATGGAGCACATCCCCGACGACAAGGGCGTGCTCGCCGAGATGGTCCGGGTGCTGCGGCCCGGCGGCCGGATCGCCGTCACGGTGCCGCGCTACGGCCCGGAGAAGATCTGCTGGGCGCTGTCCGACGCCTACCACGAGGTCGAGGGCGGCCACATCCGCATCTACAAGGGCGACCAACTCCTCGACCGGATGCGGGAGGCGGGCCTGAAACCGTACGGCACCCATCACGCGCACGGGCTGCACGCGCCGTACTGGTGGATCAAGTGCGCGGTCGGCGTGGACAACGACCAGGCGCTGCCGGTGAAGCTGTACCACAAGCTGCTGGTGTGGGACATCATGAAGAAGCCGCTGGCCACCCGGCTCGCCGACCAGGTGCTCAACCCGGTGGTCGGCAAGAGTTTCGTGGCCTACGCGACGAAGCCGCGGCTGCCCGAGCAGGCGGTGCGCCCGGCGCGGTCGGGCGCGGCCGGTGCGTCAGACGCGTCCACTGGGTCCGGTGGGTCCGGTGGGTCCGCCGAACTCGCGGGCGAGGCGGTCGGGTTCGCCGCGGACCGCGCCAAGTGACCTCGCCCAGCCTCGGGGGGCAGGGCCGCCGCACCGACCGCCTGGTGCTGCCCGGAGTCCTCACCGCCGAGCAGGCCGAGCAGACCGTCGCCGCCATGGCCGCGGCGCAGCGTGCGGACGGGGCGATCCCGTGGTTCCGCGGCCACCACCTCGACCCGTGGGACCACACCGAGGTGGCGATGGCCCTGGACGCGGCCGGCGAACACGACCGCGCGGAGGCCGCTTACGACTGGCTGGCCCGGCACCAGAACCCCGACGGCTCCTGGTACGCCGCCTACCACGACGGCAGCGCCGACCACCCCACCGACCTCGGCCGCGAGTCCAACTTCTGCGCCTACGTGGCCGTCGGCGCCTGGCATCACTACCTCGCCACCGGCGACGACGCGTTCATCGACCGGATCTGGCCGACCGTGCACGCGGCCGTCGAGTACGTCCTCGCGCTCCAGCGGCCCGGCGGCCAGATCGGCTGGAAGCGCGACCCCGACGGCACCGCCGTGAACGACGCGCTGCTCACCGGGAGTTCCTCGATCCACCAGGCGCTGCGCTGCGCCCTGGCCATCGCCGAGCACCGCGAAGAGCCGCAGCCGGACTGGGAGTTGTCGGCCGGCACGCTCGGCCACGCGGTGCGCCGGCACCCCGAGCGGTTCCTCGACAAGTCCCGCTACTCCATGGACTGGTACTACCCGGTCCTCACCGGCACCCTGCGCGGGCCCGCGGCCCTCGACCGTATCGACGCCGGCTGGTCCCGGTTCGTGGTGCCCGGGCTCGGTGTCCGCTGCGTCGACCCCAACCCGTGGGTCACCGGTGGCGAGTCCGCCGAACTCGCCCTCGCGCTCTGGGCGATCGGCCAGTCCGACCGTGCGATCGGGGTCCTCGCGGACATCCAGCACCTGCGCGCCGACGACGGCCTCTACTGGACCGGCTACGTCTTCGCCGACCGCGCGGTCTGGCCCGTCGAACGCACCACCTGGACCGCCGCGGCCCTCCTCCTCGCCGTCGCCGCGCTCTGCGGCGACACCGCGACCGCTGCCGTGTTCTCCACCGACGACCTCCCGACCACCCTCCCGTCCCCCTGCTGCTGAACCCCTCCGGGCGGCCACGCCCTAGGCTGGGCGGATGAGTGAAGCGAGCGGTGGGCGGGGGGAGCGGGGGGAGCAGCCCGTACGCGTGCTTCTCGCCGAGGACCAGGGGATGATGCGGGGGGCGCTGGCGCTGCTGCTGAACCTGGAGGACGACATCGAGGTCGTCGCGCAGGTGGAGGCGGGGGACCGGATCGTGGCCGAGGCGCTGGACGCGCGGCCGGACATCGCGCTGCTGGACATCGAGTTGCCCGGGCGCAGCGGGCTGGACGCGGCCGCGGAGTTGCGGGAGAAGCTGCCGTCGTGCCGGGTGCTGATCCTCACGACGTTCGGCCGCCCCGGTTACCTGCGGCGCGCGATGGAGGCGGGTGCGGCCGGGTTCCTCGTGAAGGACGGGCCGGTCGAGCAGCTCGCCGACGCGATCCGCAAGGTGCTGCGCGGGGAGCGGGTGATCGACCCCGCGCTGGCGGCGGCCGCGCTCAGCGCGGGGCCCAGCCCGCTGACCCCTCGCGAGCAGGACGTGCTCAACGCCGCGGCTGACGGTGCGACCGTCGCGGACATCGCCCAGCGCGTCTTCCTCTCCGAGTCCACCGTGCGGAATTACCTCTCCGCGGCCATCGGCAAGACGGGGACCCGCAACCGCATCGAAGCGGTGCGCTGCGCTCGGCAGAACGGTTGGCTCTAGCTCGCCCCTCCCCGGGGCGCGGGCCCTCCGCGGGCGGCGGCGCCCCTCGCCCTCCCCGGAGCGGGGGCCCTTCGCGGGCGGCGGTTCCTTCCAGGGGCGCGGGGAACTGCGCGACCAGCCGTATCGGTGCCGCGCTGGGCCCGCCGGCCCTGCCCCCGCGGCGGGTTTGCCGGACCACCGGCTGGTGGTGGGTTGCGCGCGCAGTTCCCCGCGCCCCTGATGGTGAACGTGTTTCGTGGGGGTGCCCGCGCTGGCGGGGGGTGGGGAACGTGTTCCGTGGGGGTGCCCGCGTCGGTGGGGGTGGGGAACGTGTTCCGTGAGGGTGCCCGCGTCGGCGGGGGTGGGGAACGTGTTCCGTGAGGGTGCCCGCGTCCGCGGGGGTGGGGGAACGTGGGCCGTGGGGGCACCCCGGGGCGGCTGGGCACTCCGCAGGAGCTACGCCGGTTTGGGGGTCGGGTTGGGGAGGAGGGCGATCAGGGCCGTGCCGACCGCGAGGAACCCCGCGGCGATGAGGAACGCGAGACCGTACCCCGCGGTGAGCGCGTGCGCGGCGTCCGCTCCGTGCTCGCCGCGGGTGGACGCGCGGTCGGCGGCGGCCGTCGCGAGGATGGTGAGCCCGAGCGCGCCGCCGAGTTGCCGTGAGGTGTTGAGCAGGCCGGAGACGATGCCCTGTTCGCTCATGGCGACCCCGGAGGTGGCCGCCGCGGCGATCGGCGTCATCAGCAGCCCCGCCCCGAACATCGTGACCACGCCCGGCCCGAGGATGGTCCCGGCGAAGCCGCCGTGCACGGTGAGCGTGCTCTGCCAGGCCAGACCGACCGCCGAGAGCGCGCCGCCGGCCGCGCCGACCAGTCGCGCGTCGACCCGTCCCATCAGACGAGGCGCGAGCTTGGAGCCGATGATGATCGCGACGGTGTGCGGGAGGAAGGACACCCCGGCCCGTACCGGGCTGTAGTGCAGCACGTTCTGCATGTAGAGGGAGAGGAAGTACCAGGTCCCGAAGGTCGCCGCGCCGCACCCGAGCAGCACGGTGTTCGCCGCGGACACCGACCGCACCCGGAACAGCCGCAGCGGCATGAGCGGCGCCGCCGTACGCGCCTCGACCAGCGTGAACGCCGCGAGCAGCACGGCGCCGGCGATCACCGGCAGCAGCGAGCGCGTCGAGGTCCAGCCGTGCGACTCGCTCTGCGCGATGCCGTACGCCAGCCCGGCCACGCCCGCGGTGACCAGGACCGCGCCCGGGATGTCGAGCCGGCGGGCCCGGTCGGCGCGGCTCTCGGTCAGGCACAGCGCGGCGCCCACCAGCACCAGCGCGCCCACCGGCACGTTGACCAGCAGCACCCAGCGCCAGGACAGGTAGTCGGTGAGCAGCCCGCCGACCAGGCCGCCGGCCGCCCCGCCGCCGGCGCCGACCGCCGTCCACGTGCCGATCGCCCGGGTGCGCTCGGAACCCTCGGGGAAGGACGTGGTGAGGATGGACAGCGTGGTCGGGGCGAGCACCGCCGCGCCGAGGCCCTGCACCGCGCGGGCGCTGATCAGCATCCAGCTGTCCTGCGCGAGGCCGCCGGCCAGGCTCGCCGCGGTGAACAGGCCCAGCCCGACCAGGAAGGTGCGCTTGCGGCCGAAGAGGTCGGCGGCCCGGCCGCCCAGCAGCAGGAAACCGGCGAAGGTCAGGGCGTACGCGTTCACCACCCACTGCTGGCCGCTGTCGCTGAGGCGCAGCGCCGTACGCATCGACGGCAGGGCCACGTTGACCACCGAGACGTCGAGCACGACCAGGAACTGGCCCGCGCAGACCGCCGCGAGCACCGCCCATGCGGGAGGCGCGGTACGGCGGGTGCGGGAGGCGGGCGCGCGCCGCCCCAGGAGTTCGCTCATACGACCATCCTCTCGGTTGACCCGCCGCCGGGCATCGGGATTTCGACCTACCCGGGACCTACGCCCCCGGTCGGCCCCGAGGCGGACCTCCGCCGTCGCCGTCGCCTCCGGCATCCGCCCGCCGTCGCCCCCAACACCCCACCCCCCAAAGGCCGCCGCGGGAATTCCCGCCCCGGAAATCCACCCGGTCGCGATAATCACCACTCCGCGATAATCCGGAAGGCACAAGATCCGATCGGAACCGTCACCCCGCGCGGCCCTATCGCACCCCGCTGATATCCGGAGCCGCTTTACCGAAAACGTCGCCCGAACGAGCGACTTCCGGGCCGGAGTGGCAGTCACCGGAGGCCGGCGGACCATCATGTACGCTGGCCCACGCCGAAGTTAAGGTGCGCCCGGCGCGGGGTCGACCACGGATCAGCAATGGCATGGATCGTCCGGGAACCCTCATGCGAATACGGGCTTCGACGGGTGGGCGTCGTCACCGATTTCCCGCTCCGACCACTGATATCGCCCCCGAAAACCCGCGGGCGGTACGCAGATCGCCTCGGCCGGTCACGGTGTCGGTGGATTACCGGCCCGCTTACCGGTCCGCACCGCGCATTCCGCTTCCCTGGCTCCTCGCCGTGCCTCCAACCGATCACGAGGACCGATAGATGTCAGATCGTTCACCCGCCGGCCGGCCGGCCGGCACGCGCTCGCTCCCCGGAACCCCGGCCCTCGCCCTCGGGGCGGTGGTGGTCTGCGGGCTGGCCTGTGCCGGACTCGCCCTGGGCGGCCCGCGGGACGCGCGGACCTGGGTGCAGGCGGTCGCGATCGGCTACGGCGTGCTGCTGGTGGCGGCCGTCACGTGGGCCGGGAGCATGACGCACCGCGGCCGGGCCGCGGCCGCCCGGCTCGCCGACGCCGACAGCAGGACCGCCGAACTGCGCCGACGGATCGCCCAGTCGGACGCGTACATCGACGGGCATCAGCGGCGGGTGGCGCAGATGGCCGCCGAGGCGGACGCGGTGGGCGCCGAACTGATCGCGGCGCGGGCGGAGTCGGAGCGGCTGCGGAGCCGCCTGGAGGAACTGGGCGCCGACGCGGCCGTGTTGGTGGAGCAGGCGATCCCGGAGATGGTCGGCCGGCTCGGCGCGGGCGCCTCCGCGGGCACCGCGCTGGCCGGCGCGCCCGCACTCGCCGACCCGCGGCACCGCCGGGTCCTGGAGGTCTTCACCGGCGAACTCGCCAACGGCTCACGGCTGCGCGCGGCCACCCTCGCGGCGTGCGCCAACGCCGCGAGCCGGGTCCAGGCGCTGACCACGACGATGATGGCCGACCTGCGCGAGATGGAGAACCGTTACGACCAGGAGGTTCTCGGTGATCTGCTCAAGCTGGACCACGCCACCGCCCAGACCGGACGGCTGGCCGACAGCATCGCGGTGCTCACCGGCGGCCGGTCCGGGCGGCGCTGGACGAAGCCGATCGTGATGGAGAGCATCCTGCGCGGCGCGATCGGCCGGATCAGCGCCTACCAGCGGGTCCGGCTGCACTCGACGAGCAAGGCCGCGGTCGTCGGCCACGCGGCCGAGGGCGTCATGCACGCGCTCGCCGAACTCGTCGACAACGCCACCCGGTTCTCGCCCCCGACCGAGACCGTGCACATCTACGTCGAGGAACTGACCACCGGCGTCGTGATCACCGTCGAGGACGCGGGCCTGGTGATGAGCCCGCCGGCGCTGCGCCGCGCGCAGCACGCCGTCTCGCACGACCCGCTGCGGCTCGGCACCCTGTCCGGCACCCGGCTCGGCCTCGCGGTGGTCGGCGGTGTGGCCGGGAAGTACGGGCTGACCGTCAACTTCCGGCCCTCCTCGCGGGGCGGCACCGGCGTGCTGCTGCTCATCCCGCAGCACCTGATCACGCGGCCGCGGGAGGACCCGGAGGGGTCCGCGGCGTCCCGGCAGTCGGGCGAGCCGCGGACGGGCGCGCCCGCCGGGAGCGGTCCTGCCGCGTCCGGCGAACCCGTGATCGGGCCCGGCGGGCTGCCGATGCGGCAGGCAGGGCAGGCCGCCCGCGGCACACGGATCGTGCCCGCGCCGGCCGCGCCCGCCGAGGGGAGCGCCTGGTCCGCCCCGCCGCCCGGCGCCACGGCAACCGGTTCCACGGCCAGGCCCGCACCCACGGTCACGCCCGCATACGAGCCCATGCCCGCGCCCACGCCCACGCCCGCGTACGATCCCGCGCCCGCGTACGAGTCGAGGCCCGCGTCGGCCCCCGAGCCCGAGCCCGCGCGCGAACCCGCCCCCGACGCCCCGCCCCCCGCCGACGGCACCGGCGACGACCTGTTCGTCCTGCCCAAGCGGGTCCGCGGCCGTACCCTCGCCGACGCCGACCACCCCATGCCCGCGCAGGCGCCGTCGGCCGAACCCCGGCCCGCCACCGGCGACATGGGCGCCCGCTTCGGCGCGTTCGTCGCTGCGGGCAAACGCCAGCGCGAGCAGGCCGCCCGTGGCCGCGCCGCCGCGCCCGAGGACGTACGGCCGCAGGCGCCGCGACCCGACTCGCGTGACGCGCGGCGGGACACGCCGCAGGACGACGCCCCTTCGCCGTAAAGACGTGGCAGCCACGCCCGAACCCCCGTCAGGACGACAGATTGGAGGAAGGGGCCCGCGACCCGGAGCAGTGCCGGGCGGCCCCCACCGCGATGCAGACCACCGATCGCAACCTGGACTGGTTGCTGGACAGCCTCCTGGAGCGCACCCCCGGTAGCCGGTACGCCCTCGTGCTCTCCCGGGACGGCCTCAAGATGAGCCGCTCCGCGAGCCTGACCGTCGACCAGGCCGACCAGCTCGCCGCCATCGCGTCGGGCATCCAGAGCCTGTCGCACGGCGCGTCCGTGGAGTTCGGGGACGGCAGTGGCGGCGTGCGCCAGTCGATGACCGAGTTCCACGGCGGACTGCTGGTGATCGTGGAGGCCGGCGAAGGCGCGCACCTCGCCGTGGTGGCCGCGCAGGACGCCGACGCCGGGATGATCGGCCACAACACCAGCGAGCTGGTGGAGCAGTTGGGCGACTACCTGACCGCGCCGCCGCGAAGGCCCGGTGAGGACTCCGTATGACGCGCGGGTCCGTCGCAGGCGAGAACCCGGACCGGCTCTACACCGTCACCGGGGGCCGCAGCCGTGCCGACGACGCGCGGCTGGACCTGGTCGCCCTCATCGTCAGCGAGTCGCAGCCGTCGGCCGGCATGCAGTCCGAGCACGTCGCCATCCTGCGGATCTGCCGCACGCCGACGGCGGTCGTGGAGCTCTCGGCCGACCTGCGGCTGCCGGTGAGCGTGGTGCGCATCCTGCTGGCCGACCTCCTCGACGCCGGCAAGGTCACCGCCCGCCACCCCCGCACGTCGGCGGGTGCCAAGCTGCCCGACTCCGCACTCCTGAAGGAGGTGCTCGTTGGACTCCGCAGGCTCTGAACCGTTCGCGCGTGCGCCGCTGGCCGACACCGCGGACGACGGACTGAAGATCGTCATCGTGGGCGGGTTCGGCGTCGGGAAGACCACCATGGTCCGCTCGGTCAGCGAGATCCGCCCGCTGAACACCGAGGAGACGATGACCCAGGCCGGCGTCGGCATCGACGAGACCACCGGTGTGGACGGCAAGGTCACCACCACGGTCGCGTTCGACTTCGGCCGGATCAGCCTCAACGAGCGGATGGTGCTGTACCTGTTCGGCGCCCCCGGCCAGGAGCGGTTCTGGTTCCTGTGGGACCGGCTCTTCTCCGGCACGCTCGGCGCCGTGGTGCTGGTGGACCCGCGCCGGGTCGCCGACTCCTGGTACGCCATCGACCGGTTGGAGCACCACGGCCTGCCGTTCGTGGTGGCCCGCAACAACTTCGGGCCGCCGCTGCACACCCTGGACCAGATACGGGACGCCCTCACCCTCGACGACGCCGTCCCGCTGATCGACTGCGACGCGCGCGACCGGGAGTCCGGCAAGACCGTCCTGATCACGCTCGTCGACCACCTCTACGCCCTGTCCCGTGCCCAGGAGATGGCCCTGTGACCGACCACGCCCCTGCGGGTCCCGTGCTGTCCGCACCGCCCGCGCACTGCCCGGCCCGACCCGGCGCGGTGGCGCTGGGCGGCCTGGAGTTCCAGCAGACCCCGGCCCAGCTCTACCTGCAACTGCGCCGCGCGCACGGCCCGGTGGCGCCCGTGCTGCTCGACGGCGGCGTGCCCGCCTGGCTGGTGCTCGGCTACCGCGAACTGCACTACGTCACCACCAACGACGAGCTGTTCGCCCGCGACTCGCGCCGCTGGAACCAGTGGGAGGCCATCCCGGCGGACTGGCCGCTGCTGCCCTACGTGGGCTACCAGCCGTCCGTGCTCTTCGCCGAGGGCGCCGAGCACCGGCGGCGGTCCGGGGTGATCAGCGACGCGCTCGCCGAGGTCGACCAGTTCGAGCTGAAACGCCACTGCGAGGAGGTCGCCGACCGGCTGATCAACGTCTTCGCCGGCCGCGGCCGCGCGGACCTGATGGCCGACTACGCCCACCGGCTGCCGCTGCTGGCGGCGATCTGGATGTGCGGGCTGCCCGAGTCCCAGACCGCCGACATGGTGCGCGACCTGACCCTGTCGCTGGACGCGGCCGAGGGCGAGGACCCGGTGGCGGCCTACCTGCGGGTCCAGCAGCGGGTCCAGGCCCTGCTGGACAGCAGGCGCGTGGTGCCGGGGCCGGACGTGACCTCCCGGATGCTCGCCCACCCGGCCGGGCTCGCGGACATGGAGATCGTCCAGGACCTGATCTCGGTGATCGCCGCCGCCCAGCAGCCGACCGCGAACTGGATCGGCAACACCCTGCGGCTGATGCTCACCGACGACCGGTTCGCCGTCACCCTGTCCGGCGGCCGCGGCAGCGCCGGCCAGGCGCTCAACGAGGTGCTGTGGGAGGACACCCCGACGCAGAACTTCATCGGCCGGTGGGCCACCCGGGACACGCAGTTGGGCGGCCGGCAGATCCGGCAGGGCGACTGCGTGGTGCTCGGGCTGGCCGCGGCCAACACCGACCCCGAGGTGCGCCCCGACGGGCACGCCGGCACCGGCGGCAACAGCGCGCACGTCTCCTTCAGCCACGGCGAGCACCGCTGCCCCTACCCGGCACCGGAGTTGGCCGAGGCGATCGCCGGCACCGCGGTGGAAGTGCTGCTCGACCGGCTGCCCGACGTGGAGTTGTCGGTGCGGCCGGAGGAGCTGGCCTGGCGGCCGTCGATCTGGATGCGCGGCCTGGACGTGCTGCCCGTCCACTTCACCTCGGCGTACGTCGGTTGAGCGGCGCACGCCGGACGAGCCGCTGATGTCGGCTGAGCCGGTGATGTCGCCAGGGCGGCCGGTGCCGGCTGAGCGGCCTATGTCGGACGGGCGGCCTATGCCGGACGAGCCGCCGGTGCCGGCCGGAGGTCACGCCGGGTCGAACTCCACCCGGACCGAGGCCGGGCCGCGGGTGAACACGCCCCGCTCGAAGGGGACTTCACCCGGCGCGAGCCTGACCCCCGGCATGGCGTCGAGCAACTGGTCCACCCCCACCTCCACTTCCGTCTTCGCCAGCAGCGCGCCGACGCAGAAGTGCCGGCCCAGCGCGAACGCCAGGTGGTCGGCGGCGGCCGAGAACGCGTTGGTGCTGTTCAGGTCGGCCCGGAAGATGTCGAACGTGTCCGGGTCGGCGTACCGCTGCTCGTCGCGGTTGGCCGAGCCGATCAGGCAGGTGACGGTGCTGCCCTTGCGGATGACGCCGCCGGCCACCGGCACGTCCTCGGCGGCCTGCCGCATGATCATGTGCACCGGGGGCGTGTAGCGCAGCGTCTCGGCGAACGCGCGGGGGATCAGGCTGCGGTCCTCCCGCACCGCCGCCAACTGGTCCGGGTGGCGCAGCAGGTTGGCGAAGACGCTCGCGATCGCCTTGTCGGTGGTCTCGCCGCCGGCCGCCAGCAGCAGGCTGCAGAACGCCTTGATGTCCTCGTCGTCCATCGCGGTGCCGTCGACCTCGGCGCGGCACAGCGCGGAGAGCAGGTCGTCGCCGAGGTGCTCCCTGCGGTGCCGGATCACCGGCAGCAGGTAGGCGGCGAACTCCACCCGGGTCCGCTCGCCGGCCGCGGTGACCTCCGGGTCCTGGGCGAGGTTGCCGAGGAAGGCGATCACCGAGGTGTACCAGCCGTGGAACTTGTCGTGGTCGGCCTGGTCCAGGCCGAGCATGTCGGCGATCACGTTCACCGGGAAGCGGGTGGCGTACTGCCCGACCAGTTCGGCCGAGCCCGACCCGCGGAAGCCGTCGATGAGCCGGCGGGAGTTGCGCTCGATCACCGGCAGGAACTTCTCCTGGAGTTCCCGGCCGCGGAAGGCGGGCGCGACCAGCGCGCGGCGCACCGAGTGCTCGCGGCCGCTCATCTGGAGGATGGTCCGCCCGTGCACGGGCTCGATCTGCCACCCGTAGTTGTCGGTGGTGAAGGTGCTGTCCTTGAAGGCGCGTTCGACGTCCTCGTAGCGCGACACGATGTAGCTCTGCATGGCCTCGTGCCAGACGAGCGGCGTCTCCCGCCGCATCACCCGGTAGCTGGCGTAGGGGTCCTCGGCGAACTCCGGCGACAGGATGTCATGGGCCTGACCAGGTGCGGACATGAGACTCCTCGGGCTTGGTGAACCTGCGGAACCTGCCGGAACGTACCCGGCCAGGGTAGGCACGAACTTCCCTGCAGGCCATACGAGTTGACCCGTCACTGCTGGTCACGGCCGGATGCGCGGAGCGGCCGCGGGGCGCCGGAGCGCCTACGCTGGCGGCATGCACAAGGACGTACTCGCCGCCTTCGAGGCCGCCAAGGGCTTCATGCCGCTCGACGAGGGCATGGCCCTGCACGCCGCCGCGAAGGAGGCCGCGGCCGGTCTCGGGCTGCCCCTGCTGGAGGTCGGCACGTACTGCGGCCGCTCCACGCTCCTGCTCGCGGAGGCCGCCGCCCCGGCCGGCACCGTCGTGGTGACCGTCGACCACCACCGCGGCAGCGAGGAGCAGCAGCCGGGCTGGGAGTACCACGACCCGGAGCTGGTGGACCCCGTACTCGGGCGGATGGACACCCTCCCGCACTTCCGCCGCACCCTGTACGCGGCCGGCCTGGAGGACCACGTGATCGCGGTGGTCGGCCGCTCGCCGCAGGTCGCGAAGGTGTGGCGGCAGCCGCTCGGCCTGGTCTTCATCGACGGCGGCCACACCGACGAGCACGCGAACGGCGACTACGAGGGCTGGGCGCCGCTGCTCGCCGAGGGCGGCCTGCTGGTGATCCACGACGTCTTCCCCGATCCGGCCGACGGCGGCCAGGCGCCCTACCGCGTCTACCGGCGGGCGCTGGCCTCCGGGGCGTTCACCGAGGTGTCGGTGACCCGCACGTTGCGGGTGCTGCGGCGGGGGAGCGGGAGCCTCGACGGGCCTGCCGGAGTCGCGGACGGCCGCAAATAGTAACGCAGGGTGCAAGGTGACAGCTCGGGCCTATAGAGTCGCGGGCGTGTTCAGCAACGGGTCACACGGGGGCGGTCGTGGCGGCGGAATCGTCGCAGCGGCCGTGGTGGCGGCGGCGGTGCTTCTGAGCGGCTGCGGATCAGCGGCGGGCTCGGGCTCCGGTTCCGGCGGCACGCACAGCACCGGCAGCGCGCGAGCCGCCGACGGGAAGAACGCCGGCGCCGGCACGGCCGCGCCCGGCAGCACAGCCTCCGCTCCCTCCCCGGCGACGCCGTCTGCTGAAACGCTTCCCCTGGCCGGGAGGGTCGTCGTGCTCGACCCCGGGCACAACCCGACCAACTACCAGCACACCAAAGAGATCAACCGGCTGGTGAACATCGGGACGAACCGCAAGGAATGCGACACCACGGGCACCGAGACCAACGCCGGCTACCCGGAGGCGTCCTACACCCTGGACGTCTCCCGGCGGGTGCGGACGATCCTGGCCGCGCGCGGCGCGAAGGTCCTCCTGACCCAGAACGGCGACCGCCCGTACGGACCCTGCGTCGACGAGCGGGCCCGGATCGGCAACGCCGCGCACGCCGACGCCGCGCTGTCCATCCACGCGGACGGCGCGCCCGCCGGCGCGCACGGCTTCCATGTGATCGCGCCCAAGTCGCTGCACGCGGGCACCGCCGACACGCGTGCGATCGCCGCGCCGTCGCTGCGGCTGGCCACCACGCTGCGCGCGCACTTCAAGGCGGCGACCGGGGAGCCCTTCGCCAACTACCTCGGCGGCGGCAAGGGGTTGATGGTGCGCGACGACCTCGGCGGGCTCAACCTCTCCACCGTGCCGAAGGTGTTCATCGAGTGCGGCAACATGCGTGACAAGCAGGACGCCGCGTCGTTGACGAGCCCCGCCTGGCGGCAGCGCGCCGCCCAGGGGATCGCCGACGGCCTCACCGCCTTTCTCGAGGGTTCCCCCGCGGGGCCTGCCGACGGGAAGAGGTGACAGGGCTGTAGCAGTCCGGTATGGATCGTGCACCAAGACCCATACCTGACACCCGGCCAAAGATCACACCCGTACGATGGGGCACCGTTTCCCGCCCCGACGAACCGTTTCCCGCATCTCGCATCGCAAAGGACAGGACCCGACGTGAACATCCGCTCCCTGACCCGAGGAGACGGCCTGGTGATCGGCTCAGCGGCGCTGCTGCTGATCGCCTCCTTCCTGCCGTTCTACAGCTACCCCAGCGGCTACTCCGTGGCCGGTGGCGTCTCCCACAGCTCGCAGAACCTGTGGCACTCGGCCACCTTCCCGATCCTGCCGTCGGTGACGCTGGCCGCGGTGATCGCCGCCGCCGCTCTGCTCTTCGCCCGGTCGGGGCAGCTCGCGGGCCGGCAGCTGCTGGGTCTGACCCTGGACCAGTGGACGATCGCGCTGTCGCTGTTCGTCGGCTGGACCGCGGTGTGGTCGACGCTCTTCAACAACCAGGACAGCGTCGACAAGAAGGTCGGCGCCTGGCTGACCCTCATCTTCGGCATCGTGATCGCCGTGGCCGCGGTGCTCAACAGCCGGCTGCCCGCGCTGAAGGCCCCGCTGGCCGGCGCCCCGCGCCAGCCGCAGCCGTACGGCGTCGGCGCCCCGCAGCAGCCCTACGGCATGACCCCGCCGCAGGCCGGCTACGGCTACCCGGGCGGCGCCCAGTCGGTCGACCCGGCCTACAGCGGCGCCCCGGCCCCGCAGCCGCCGTACGGTGGCGGTGCCCCCGCCCCCAACGTGCACTCGCAGCCGACCACCGCCGCCCCGACCCCGTCCGCGGACTTCACCGCGTTCTGGTTCGCGGTGCCGGTGCCGCGGCCGCTGTTCGCCGAGGACGGCAGCGGCGGGCAGATCGCCGAGCTGGCCCCGGGCACCTGGTACCTCGCGGTGGACCAGCGCGGCCAGGCGCTCATCGCGCAGACCCAGGACGGGCGCCGCGGCGTCCTCCAGGACAGCAGCGGCATCCAGCGCGGCTGACCCGCGGGCGTCCACGCGGGCGCCTTACGGTGTCGGGCCGGTTCGCCGGGCGGGCACGGTCTTCAGTACCTGGCACCACACGACGGCCGGCCGTCCCCTTCGACGAGGGGGACGGCCGGCCGTCGGCGCGTCCAAGGGGCGCCGAGCGCCGCAGCCCCGGAGCTGCTGCTGCCGCTGCCGTTGCCGCTGTCAGCTTCCCAGTTGGGACAGCGAGGGCACCTTCTCCTTCACGTCGGCGCCCGCGCTCTTCCCGGCGTCCTTGACCTCGTTGATCACGTCGTTGAAGCTGTTCACCGTCGAGTCCGGGTTCTCGCCCTTGCGCAGCTTGGACGGCAGGTCCTTGAGCGCGGTGATGCCCGCGGTCACCGGCGCCATCAGCCTGTTGAGCGTCGGGTCGCCCTTGGCGTTCACCGAGGCCGCCTTGAGCCGGTTGTAGGCGAAGGTGCCGGCCAGGCCCGCCTTGATCAGCGCGACGGTCCGCCCGTGCGCGCCCTTCTTGAACTTGCCGGCCTTGTACGGCTTCACGATCCACTGGTAGGTCGCCCCGGCGGCGAGCCCCGCGTTCGCCACGAAACGGGTCTTCGCGAGCTTCTGCCGCTGCGCGCTCGTCGTCGGGCTCGGGCTGCTGCTCGACGCGTGCGAGGCGGTCGAGGCGGTGTCGCTGCCGCACGCGGGCAGTACCAGAAGGGCGGCGGCCAGGAGCAGGGCGGTCAGCGCCCGGCGCACGGGGAAGCCGGTCGGCACGGGTACCTCCGGAGCGTGGGGGTGTACGGGCGGTGCGCCCGCTCCCGCAGCATCACCCGGCCGCCACGGGGCCGCCAGCGGGGGACACCCGTACGGAGGGCCGCGGCGGGCGCCGGCCGGTCCGTCACCGGCCGAGGGCGCGGACCGTCACCGGCCGTGTGCCGCCGGCCGTCGAGACCTCCGCACGGGCAGACCTCTACATGCGGAATGTGCAGCTCAGAGAACGTGTGGCGGATTTTCCGCGTCCTACAGTCCGTGACAGTTCGTACAGACGTTCCCGGGCGACGCATGCCCGTATGGCCGCTACCGGTGCTGTGGACGCTGGCGCTGGGGTGGTGGGGGATCTCCCGGCAGGACAGCGTCTGGCGGGACGAGGCGGCGACCTGGCAGGCGGCCCAGCGGTCGCCCGCCGACATCATGCACATGCTGGGCAACATCGACGCCGTGCACGGCCTGTACTACCTGCTGATGCACGCGTGCTTCGTGTGCTTCGGGGCGAGCACCACCACCCTGCGGCTGCCGTCGGTGCTGGCCATGGCGGTGGCGGCCGGCTGCGTGGCCGTCGTCGGGCACCGGCTGGCCGGCGTCTGGGCGGGCCGGGGCGCGGGGATGGTGTTCGGGCTGCTCCCGGCCGTGCAGTTCTACCTCCAGGAGGGCCGCCCGTACGCGATGGTCACGGCCGGCGCCGGGATCTCGACGCTCCTGCTGGTGACCCTCCTGCAGGAGCCCCCCGGGGCGGCGCGCCGGCGGCGCTGGGCGGCCTACGGTGCCGCGGTCCTGGCCTGCGGGCTGCTGAACTGGCTGTCGCTGCTGATCCTGCCCGCGCACCTGGCGACCCTGGCGTGGACGCGGGCCGGGCGCGAGGTGTGGACACGCTGGCTGACGGCGGCCGTGGCGGCGACGGCGGGAGTGCTGCCGCTGATCCTCTTCAGCCGCCGCCAGGCCCAACAGGTGGCGTGGATACCGCCGTTGAGTTGGCAGATGCTGATCGGCCCGGTGGTGCTGGTGGCGATCGGCGCCGTCGGGGCCGCTGTCGACCGGCCGCGGGCGGGCCGGCTGTCGGCGGCGGCGGTCGGGCTCCCGCTGCTCGCGGTGCCCCAACTCGGCCTGGTCGGCGTGTCCGTGGCCCATCCGCTGTACCTCGACCGGTATGTCGTCTTCAGCCTGCTCGGCCTGGCGCTGCTGGTCGGCGCGGGACTGGCCGCGGCGGTGCGCGCGGCCACTCCGCGCTTCCCGACGGCGGCGCCGCGGCTGGTCCCGGTCGCACTCGCCCTGGCCACGCTGGCACTGCTCCCGCAGTCGCTGGCCGAACGCTCCCCGGCCAGCCGGGTGGACGACGTCGTGTCGGCCGCGGCGGACGTGGCACGGATGAAGTCGCCCGGGGACGGGGTGGTCTTCGTGCCCACCTGGCGGCGCGACTCGGCGTACGTCTGCCCCGGCGACTTCACCGGTCTGCGGGACGTCGCCCTGGAAGAAGGCCCCACGCGGTCCGGGACGTTGGAGGGCCGGGAGGCCACCCCCGCGCGGATCAGGGCCGCGATGCTGGCCCGGCCGCGCATCCTGCTGGTGACGGACGCGGCGCAGGCCGCGGGGCAGGCCCCCGGTGCGCGGGACCGGGTGAAACTCGCCGTGCTCCGGGAGTACTTCACCCCGGTCGCGGACGTACGGGTCCGCGGCCGCCGGGTGACGGTCTACGAGCGGCGCGGACCGGTACGGGTCGACGGCGGGCGGACCTGATCCGCCGACCGCCGCGGGTGGCAGGTCCACCACAACCACGGCCGTCCGTGCCAGGTTTCACCGACCCCAACCGGGCAATGCGACAGCCATGGCCAGACGGTATGGCGGCAACCCCGCCGCGGTGATCATCCTCATCGCCGCAGACATCGCTGCACTCATCCTGATCCTCTGGATCATCTTCTTCGTCCTGGACGCGAACCGCGCCAACGACCTCGTCAACTGGGTCCACCACGCGGCGAACTGGCTCGCGACCTGGTCGAAGGACCTGTTCACCGTCGACAACGCCAAGTGGCGCACTGTCCTCAACTACGGCCTGCCCGCGGCCGTCTACCTGGTCGTCGCCCATGCGATAGCCGGCCGCGTCAACCGCGCCTGACCCGGCACCCGCGCGCCGGTCGTCTACAACGGGGCCTCCTCCTCCACCGGGAGGACCGCGGCGACGCGGAAGCCGCCGCCGTGGGCCGGACCGGAGGCCAGGGAGCCGCCGGCCGCGGCGAGGCGCTCGGTCAGGCCGCGCAGGCCGGTGCCCCTACCGGTGGGCAGGTGGGGGTCGGGCGCGGTGGCCGCGGCGGGGCCGATCCCGTTGTCGGTGATGGTGAGGTGCGCGTGGCCCCCGCCGGTGCGCAGTTCGATGGTGGCCTGCGAGGCGCGGCTGTGCCGTACGACGTTGGTGACGCCCTCGCGGACCACCCAGCCGAGCAGCGCCTCGGTCTGCGGCGGCAGCGGCGGGCCCGACTCCTGGACCACCACCTCGATGTCGGAGGCGGTCAACGCCGAGCGGGCCCGGTCCAGTTCGGTGGACAGGCTGCCCTCGCGGTAGCCGGTGACCGCCTCGCGGATCTCGGTGAGCGCCTGCCGGCCGACCGCCTCGATGTCGGCGACCTGCGCGAGGGCCGCGTCCAGGTCGCGCGGGGCGAGCCGGCGGGCCGCCTCGGACTTCACCACGACCACCGACAGGGTGTGCCCCAGCAGGTCGTGCAGGTCGCGGGAGAACCGCAGCCGTTCCTGCGCGACCGCGGCCCGGGCCAACTCCTGCCGGGTGGAGCGAAGCTGGTCCACCGCCTGGAAGAGCGTGATGATCACCGACACCACCAGCCCGGACAGGAACGTCCCGTACGACAGGCTGGTGGTCGACCAGAAGCTCTCGTGGTGCAGGCCCGAGACGATCCCGGCCGCGGCGCTCGTCGGGATCAGCATCAGGCCCAGGACGCGGCGGCTGCTCGCCACGCTGCCCACGCACAGCGACACCAGCACGAACAGCAGCGGGAAGTTGCCGCCGTAGCCGATCGAGAGCGCCAGGGTGGTCGCGCCCAGGCAGGCCAGCAGGCGCAGCGGCACCGGCCCGGAGCCCAGGCGCGGGCTGAACGCGGAGCGCACGGTCAGCACGTACAGCACGCAGAACAGGGCGAGCCCCGCGCCGGCCGGCCAGGGGTTGCCGACCCGGCCGTTGAACAGGTCGCTGGCCGGGCCGACCGCCATCAGCAGCCACGGGATCAGCGCCTTGCCGTCGGGCTTCCTGAGCTGGTCGATCTCGTCCTCAAACCGCTCGGACCGGCGCCACCACATCTTCCTGCGGCACTCCGTGTCCCGGTCCGGGTCCGGGTCCGTGGTCATGGCCCGGCCGCCGGCCTGGCTCCGCTTCCGGTGCTGGTCCTGGTGCTGGTCCTGGTCCTGGTCCTGGTCCGGCACGGCGCCGTCCGCCGTGCCGGACGCCTGTCTCGCGTCCACCGCCATCCCCGTCCCCGTCCGGTGTCGCGCCGCGTCGGGTTCGCGCGGCGCCCGCACGTGCGGCGTGGTGGTGGTCATGCGGTACGCGCCCCGCGCCGGTAGGCGAACACCGCGTAACCGGCGAAGACCAGCAGCCAGCCGACGAGCACCGCCACCGTACCCAAACCGGGGCCATGGTGCTCCAGGACGCTCCAGCCCAGGTCGCCGAAGCGGGCGGTGGGCGTCCAGCGGGAGATCGCGCGCAGCCAGGGCGGGAAGGCGCCGGCCGGAATCCACAGCCCGCCGATCACCGAGAGACCCATCATGCAGGCCATGCTCACCACGCCGGTGGCCTGCCCGGTCAGCGCGTAGCCGTTGCCGAGGCCGAGCAGGGTGAAGGGGATGGTGCCCAGCCACAGCAGCACCCCGACCGCGAGCCACTGCCACACCGCCAGCCGCACGCCGTTGACCAGGCCGCCCGCGGCCAGCACCGCCGTGATCGCCGGCAGTACCGTGACGCCCGCGGTCAGCGCCCGCCCGGCGACCACCTGCACCGGGTGCAGCGGCGTCACCCGCAACTGCCTCAGCCAGCCGCGCCCGCGGTCCTCCGCGACCCCCGACCCCACCGCGAGCGCCGCGCCCAGCGCCCCGTACGCGGCCATCCCGATCATCGAGTACTGCGCGTAGTCGCCCCTGAAGTCGGCGTCGCCGCCCACCCCGAGGTTGGTGAAGAGCAGGTACATCGCCACCGGCATCACCACGCCCATCACGGCGTACCCGCCGTCCCGCAGCGTGCGGCGCACCTCCAGCCGGACGTACTCCAGCAGCGGCCGCAGGTAGGAGGCGGGGCGGGGGAAGGGCGGACCGTACACCTCGGGCGCAGCCGCGCGCCCCGCAGGCTCGCGCCCCGCCTCCTCGCGCCCCGCAGCTTCGGCCGAGGTCACCCCGGGTACGGGCGCGAGAGCCTTGCCGGGGGCGCTCATCGGGCCACTGCCAGGGAGGTCCCGGAGCCGGCGGCGGAGTCCTTGGGCGCGGCCGGGGCGGCGCCCGAGCCCGAGCCCGGGCCCGGGTCCGGGTGGGCGGTCAGGCTGAGGAACGCCTCCTCCAGGCTCGCCGCCGCCACCTCCAACCGCCGTATCCGGCCCGCCGCGGCGAGCGCGAGCACCGTCGCGTCGGAGTCGGCGCTGCGCAGCACCGCGCGGTCGCCGCGCACTTCGAGCGAGGTCACCCCGGGCAGGTCGCGCAGCCCTGCGCTGCCCCGCCCGGCCAGGTCGAAGGAGACCAGGGTGCCGCCGACCGCCCGCTTGATCTGCTCGCCGCTGCCGTCGGCCACGGTACGGCCCCGGTCGATCACCAGCACCCGGTCCGCGTTCTCGTCCGCCTCCTCCAGGTAATGCGTCGAGAAGACCACGGTGTTGCCGCGCGCCGCGTACCCGCGCATCGAGCGCCAGAAGCCGCGCCGCGCCTCCACGTCCAGCGCGGCGGTCGGCTCGTCCAGCACGATCAGCGCCGGGTTGCCCGCGACGGCCAGCGCGAACCGCAGCCGCTGCGCCTGCCCGCCGGAGAGCTTGTCCACCCGCCGCCCGGCCAACTCCCCGATCCCGGCGAGCGCGAGGGCCTCGGCGACCGGCATCGGCCGCGGGTAGGTGGCGGCGACGAAGCCGACCCACTCGCGGACGGTCACCCGGGGGATCGGGGTGCCGTCCTGGAGCATCGCGCCCACCAGGCCGCCCCTGACCGCGTCCTGCGGCGCCCCGCCGAACAGCCGCACCTCGCCGCCGTCCGGCTGGTCGAGGCCGAGCATCAGCGAGATCGCGGTGGACTTCCCCGCGCCGTTGCGGCCGAGCAGCGCCAGGGTCTGGCCGCGGGCGATGTCCAGGTCGACACCGGCGATCGCGTGCACCGGGCCGAAGTGCTTGTGGACGGCCGAGAACCGTACCGCCGGGGGAGAGGTGGGCGCCGCGGCCGTGGGGCCCGCCGACCGCGCGAGTGAAGAGGTATCCGCCATGTCCATGAAGCTACGGCGGGGCGGCGGCGGCCCGGCAGACGCGAATGTGGTGGGGTGGCCGGGACAAATGTCCTGGGTGCGGCCCGCGCCGGATCAGTAGCCGCGGCGCGCGCGGCGCTTCGCCGCCCGCTCCTCGGCCTTCAACCGGGCCTTCACCTCGGCCTGGGCCCGCGCCTCGGCTTCGGCCACCCGCCGCGTGTCCTCGCTGTCGCGCAGCAACTCCGCGACGGTGAAGCGGCAGACGAAGGAGTAGCCGTTGTCGTACTCGCTCGGTGCGTCACCGCAGACCAGCAGGAAGCCGTCCGCGGTCCGGAACAGCCGGGTCCTGGGAGGGAACCGCATCCGGCGGGGCTGATAGCTGGTGGCGTGGCTCTCCAGCCGGGCGAGGGCCTCCGCGCGGCTGCCGGTGAACACCTCCAGCACGGTGGTGAGCAGCTCGGTCAGCATGTTGTGGTAGCTCTTGATCCTCGATTCCTCGACGATCAGGCCCCAGCGCTCCGCCATCGCTTCCCCCCGGAATCCGGAATGCGGCACCCGACGGGCCCGCCGGTGCCATGCCGCGCCGCGCCGGTCCGAGCGGCCGTGCGGACCGCCCGGTCCGCCCTTCGGCACGAGCCGCCGCCCCGCGCCGCCCGTCGAGACGGCGACGGGCGCGGGCGGCGTCAGTCCGACTGTTCGCGGCGGTGCTTGCCGTGCGGCGCCGCCGCCTCGCTGTCCTCCGCCGAGGCCTCACCACGGTGGCGTCCCGACGTGTCCTCGTCCGTGCTCTGGTGCGCCTGGCTGCGCACGTGATCGGCCCTGGTCGCGTCCGACATCTTCGTGCTCTCCCCGTATACCCACATGACTACGTGCTCACTCGGGATGCTCACCCTGGGTGACCCGGCTGATTCTATCGAGCGTCACGCGACCGGGGTCAGCGGGGCCTTCTGCAGCGGCAGCACCGCGAGCGGGCGGCGGGCCGGCGGAAGGGCGCGGGCCCGCACCACCCGCGGCGCGGGCAGCGCGAGCGGCGCCGGGGCGGCCACCGGCGGCGGGTCGTACGGGTGCAGGGCGGTGGGCGTGGGCAGGTGGAGCGGGGAGCGCGGCAGCCAGCGGGCGGCCGGGCCGAGCCAGTCCGCGGGGGCCGGGCGCCAGTGCAGGCGGCGCTCGCCCGGCCGCCACAGCGCGAGCGACGAGCCGCCGCCGGGCACCGCCGAACGGAAGGCGACCACGCACGCCTCGGGGGTGAGGATCTGCCCCGGCTGCGCGGCGACCGGGGAGAGCAGGGCGCCGGCGACCCGCAGGGTGTCGGGGAAGCGCACCGGATGGCGGCTGCCGAGCACGCCCCAGCCGAGCCGGGCCTCACCGGTGGCGTCGCTGCGTACGATCATCAGCCCGCTGTCCGGCTCGGCGAGCAGCAGCCGGTCGTCGCTGTCCTCGGTGAGCTGGAGCAACGGGCTGACCTGGCCGGCGTGCAGGTCGACCACGACCGCCTTCGTCCGCCCGTCCATCTCGCGGTCGAGCGCGAGCAGCCGCCCCGCGCGGTCCAGCCAGGCGCCGCCGGTGCAGCGGCCGGGCACCGTGACGAGGTGGACCGGGCCGCCCCCGCTCCCGCCGCCCGCGTCGCACAGCTGCCACAGCGAGGTCACCCCGCCGCCCGCGTCGTAGCAGGTGGCGAAGGCGCCGAACGGGGCCGGCGGGAGCAGGCGCACGTCGCTGCCGGCGAGCGCGCCGATCCGCTGGGTGCCGGTGCCGGTGCCGGACGGGTAGAGCAGGGAAAGGTCGTGGCACACGGCGGCGGGGGTGCCGGGCCCGGCGGCGACGCCGGCGCCCGAGCCGCTGTCCGGGCCGGCGCCGGCCGCCGACGGCTCTTCGTCCGCGCCGCTGTTCCCGCCGCTGCCCCCGACGCCGTTCCCGGTGCGGTCCTCGGCGCCTCCCTCGGCGCCCGCTCCGGATTCCGCTCCGACCGCTGCCCTGCCGGCGATCCCGCCCCCGTTCCAGGCTCCGTTGCCGCCCCCGTTCGCGCCCCCGTTCGCGGCGCCGACCTCGCGCCGCACCAGCACCCGGCCGTCCGGCAGCGGCAGCACCTGCGTGCCCGGCTCCTCCGGCTGCGTGGCGGGCAGCGCCACCGCGTACGGCTCGGGCCCGTCCAGCGACCAGCGTTCGACGTACCAGCCGCCGCCGCCCTCGCCCTCCTCGCTCGGCACGGTCGCCTCCGCGAGGCAGGCCGCGTACGCCCCGTCCGCGCTGATCGTGAAGCCGGTACGGCGCGGCACGTGCGCGGTCGGTGCCGCAGTGGTCGTGGCGGGCGCAACCGGAAGGGCCGGGGCCTGCGGTGTGCCAGTGGTGTCGACGGTCATGTGGGTTCTCCACCTCCGGCTCAGGACCGTACTTTTCGTACTTCATGACGATCAACGTGGCTCAGGGTGTTTCACACGTAAGGGTGTCGCTCCGCGCGAATCGGCGGCGTCATCCGAGCCGTTGTGCTGCGCTGCCCGCTCGCATCCCGGCCGCCCGGCGCGGCGGGTAACCTTCGTAACGTGCCCGCACCCTCTCTCGCCGACGTCCTCGCCGCTCTCGACGCCCTCTGGCCGCCGGAGCTGGCCGAGTCGTGGGACGCCGTCGGCCTGGTCTGCGGAGATCCGTCCGCCGAGGTCACCCGCGTGCTGTTCGCCGTCGATCCGGTCCAGGAGGTCGTCGACGAGGCGGTACGGCTCGGCGCGGACCTGATCGTCACCCACCACCCGCTGTACCTGCGCGGCACCACCACCGTCGCACCGGTCGGCCCGGCCGGTTTCAAGGGCCGGGTGGTGCACGACCTGATCCGCGGCGGCATCGCGCTGCTGGTGGCGCACACCAACGCCGACCGGGCCGACCCCGGGGTCTCCGACGCGCTCGCCGCCGCCCTGGACCTGCGCGTCACCGGCCCGCTCGTCCCCGACCCGACCGACCCGGCCGGCCGCCGCGGCCTGGGCCGGCTGTGCGCACTCGACGCGCCGCTGACCCTCGCCGAGTTCGCCGCGCGGGCCGCGCGCGACCTGCCGGGCACCGCCGCCGGCGTGCGGGTGGCCGGCGACCCCGACAGCACCATCCGTACGGTCGCGGTCTGCGGCGGCTCGGGCGACAGCCTGTTCGCCGAGGTCCGCGCGGCCGGCGTCGACGCCTTCCTCACCGCCGACCTGCGGCACCACCCGGCCTCCGAGGCCCGGCAGGCCGGACCGCCCGCGCTGGTGGACGCCGCGCACTGGGCCACCGAGTGGCCCTGGTGCGAGCAGGCCGCCGGCCAGCTCGACGAGATCTCCGACCGGCACGGCTGGAACCTGCGCACCCACGTCTCGCGGGCGGTCACCGACCCGTGGACGATCCACGCGCCCTCCGCCCCGTTGAGCGACCAGGGCGTACCGGATGCCTCCGGCACGCCGGGTCCGGCCGGCCCGCCGAACTCGTCGCCGTCCCCGAATTTCCCTTCCAGCAGCACAGGAGCCCCCCGCTGAACGCCGCGCCCGCCGACCAGATCCGACTTCTCGAAGTCCAGGCCCTCGATGCGCGTATCGCGCAGCTCGACCACAAGCGCCGCAACCTGCCCGAGCACGCCGAGTTGGACCGGCTCGGCGCCGACCTCGCCCAACTCCGCGACCTGCTCGTCGCCGCCCGTACCGAGGAGAGCGACACCGCCCGCGAGCAGACCAAGGCGGAGCAGGACGTCGACCAGGTGCGGCAGCGCTCCGCCCGCGACCAGCAGCGGCTCGACTCCGGCGCGGTCACCTCCCCGAAGGACCTGGAGAACCTCCAGCGCGAGATCGCCTCGCTCGCCAAGCGCCAGTCCGACCTGGAGGACGTCGTGCTGGAGGTGATGGAGCGCCGCGAGAACGCGCAGGAGCGCGGCACCGAACTCGCCGGCCGGGTCGAGTCGTTGGAGGTGAAGGTCGCCGAGGCCGAGCAGCGCAAGACCGCCGCGCTGGAGGGCATCGACGCCGAGGGCTTCACCGTCGCCAAGGAGCGCGAGGTGCTGGCCGCCGCCGTCCCCGACGACCTGCTCAAGCTCTACGACAAGCTCCGCGCCCAGCAGGGCGGGATCGGTGCCGCCCGGCTCTACCAGAAGCGGTGCGAGGGCTGCCGGTTGGAGCTGAACATCACCGAGCTCAACGAAGTGCGGTCCGCTCCGTCCGACACGGTGGTGCGCTGCGAGAACTGCCGGCGGATTCTGGTGCGCACCGCCGACTCCGGTCTGTAGAGCGGTGGTTGCGGCCGAGCCCGACCCCTCGGCCGCGCCCGCGCGCCCGGTCCGGCCGGATCGGGCCGCCCCGGACCTGGGCGCCCCGACCACGTTCGTGCTGCTGCGGCACGGCGAGACGGCACTGACCGGGCAGCAGCGGTTCTCCGGCAGCGGGGGAGGGGACCCGCAGCTGTCGGAACGCGGGCGGGCGCAAGCCGAGCTGGCCGCACAGGAGTTGGCCGGGACGCCGCAGCCGCCGTCGCCGTACGGACCCGACCGCCAGGGCGCGTTCGGGGCGGATGAGCACGGCGCCGTGCGGGCCGTGGTCAGCTCGCCGCTGCTCCGCTGCCGGCAGACCGCCGCCCCGGCCGCCGCACGCCTCGGCCTGGACGTCACCGTCGAGGACGGCCTGCGCGAGACGGACTTCGGCGGCTGGGACGGCCTGACCTTCGCCGAGGCGCGGCAGCGCGACCCCGGCGCGATGACCGCGTGGCTCGGTGACCCGTCCGCCGCCCCGCCCGGCGGTGAGAGCTTCGAGCAGGTCGCCGCCCGGGTCGAGGCCGCCCGCGACGCCCTGCTCGCCGCCCACCGCGGCCGGACCGTCCTGCTGGTCAGCCATGTCACGCCGATCAAGACCCTGGTCCGGCTCGCCCTCGGCGCGCCGCCCGAGGCGCTCTTCCGTATGCACCTGTCCCCGGCGGCGCTGTGCGCGATCGACTACTACGCCGACGGCAACACCTCCGTGCGGTACGTCAACGCGACGGCGCACCTGCGCGGCCTCGACGCCGGGTGAACCGGCTGTGCCTTCACCCGGGCTGCTTCACCCCGGGCTGCTTCACCCGTGGGTGCTTCAGCCGGCGAGTGCCGCGGCCTTACGGGCCAGCTCGGTGACCTCGTCCCACGCCTTCGTCCGCAGCGCTTCCTTCGGCAGCATCCACGTGCCGCCGACACAGGCGACGTTGGGCAGCGCGAGGTAGTCCGGTGCGCGGTCGGCGTCGATGCCGCCGGTCGGGCAGAAACGGGCCTGCGGCAGCGGCGACCACAGCGACTTCAGATACGGCGCGCCGCCGGCCGCCTCCGCCGGGAAGAACTTCATGTCGGTCACCCCGCGCTCCAGCAGCCGCAGCACCTCCGAGACCGTGGAGACGCCGGGCAGGTACGGCAGGCCCGAGCCGCGCATCGCGTCCACCAGCCGCTCGGTCCAGCCCGGGCTGACCAGGAACCGCGCGCCCGCCGCTTCCGCGGCCGCGACCTGGTCCGGGTCGCGCAGGGTGCCCGCGCCGACCACCGCGTCCGGGACTTCGTGGGCGATCGCGGCGATCGAGTCCAGCGCGGCAGGGGTGCGCAGGGTCACCTCGATCGCCCGCAGGCCCCCGGCCACCAGCGCGCGTGCGAGCGGCACGGCGTCCCGTGCGTCCTCCAGCACGACCACGGGGATGACGGGAGCGAGGTCGAGAACGGTATCCATGCGGTCATCCTGGACCGGGGCGACCAGCTCGTGCAACGGCCGTTGCACGCGTTGCAACGGTGCCGCATCCGTCCGGGCGGCCCGGCGCCGTCGGCTCCCGGACCACGAGGGCGCGGCACGCGGGCGCGGACCGTGGCTCCAACGGCGAGGCGCCGTAAGGGGTCAGCGGAGGAGGACGTCCAGTTGGGAGCCGTTGCCCGGGTGTTCGACCTCGAACCCGAGGTCGCGGAGTGCGGCCGCGAGGGCGGAGGGCGTTTTCGGGTCGGCCCCTTCCGTGAGGAGGGCGCGCAGCAAGGTGCCCTTGGTCGCCTTGTTGAAGTGGCTGACCACGGACCGCTTCTCCACGCCGGCCACGACCGTCACCTGGAGCACGCGGACCGTCGCCGTACGGCTCGCGAGGGCGGCCGGGGGCTTCCAGGCGGCCGCGTAAGCGGAGGAGCGCAGGTCGAGGACGAGCCCGCGGCCCGCCACCTCGGGCAGGACGTCGTCGAGGTGCGGCCGCCAGTACCCGGCGAGCCCGCCCGTACCCGGCAGCCGTACTCCCATGGAGCAGCGGTAGGAGGGCACGCGGTCGGTGAGCCGCAGGGCGCCCCACAACCCGGAGAAGACCAGCACCGAGCGCCGGGCCCGCCGCAGCGCCGCCGGATCGAGGGTGGCCAGGCCGAGCGCGTCGTACAGCACCCCGGTGTAGAGGTCGGCGGCGGGCAGTGTGGGCGCGGTGCGCAGCCGTGCGTTCTTGGCGATCTCGCCGTGCAGCCCGGGAGTGAGCCCGAGCACCTCGGCCGCCTTGCCGCCGTCCTCGCCGGCCCCCTCGCACAGGCGCACCAGCTCGTCGAGCACGGCCGCGCGCGCGTCGGTCAGCGCGGGCAGCGACAGCCGGTCGAGCGCGAGTGGCCGCCCCCGTACGGCGGTTGCCTTCCCCTCGGACGGCGGCAGCAGGACGAGCACGGCTTCTCCCTACACGTTCACGACACGTTCCCGGTGATGTTCGCCCGGCCGCCGCGGGCGGCCGACCCGCAGCAGCCTACGGCCCCGGTGAGCGGCTAGGATGAGCCGTACGGCAGACGAGCCGGGCGGACGGTCGCGTCGGATCACCTGTGATCCGCCGAGGAAGGTCCGGGCTCCACAGGGCAAGGTGGTGGCTAACGGCCACCCGGGGTGACCCGCGGGACAGTGCCACAGAAAACAGACCGCCGGGGATCTCGGTCCCCGGTAAGGGTGAAACGGTGGTGTAAGAGACCACCAGTGCCCAGGGTGACCTGGGCAGCTAGGTAAACCCCACCTGGAGCAAGGTCAAGAGGGCGCCATAGGAATATGGCCCCGCGCGGACGTTCGAGGGCTGCCCGCCCGAGTTCGCGGGTAGACCGCACGAGGCTGTCGGCAACGGCAGCCCTAGATGGATGGCCGTCTCCCGGCCGGCCGCGAGGCTGTCCGGCGACAGAACCCGGCCTAGAGCCCGACTCGTCTGCCGCTCCCCCTCCAGCTCAGGCCCCGGCCCGGGGCGCGTCGAGCCGGGCGGCCGTCGTACGGGCCGCTGCGCACCCGAGCCCCGAACGCGCCGAACTTCCGCCGCGAACGGACGCGCGGCGGAAGCTCAGCGGTCGTGCCTACCTGCCGGCGCACTAGGGCCGAGCAGGATTCCGGGTGCGGCTCAGGGCACCACGACGATCTTCTTGCCGGGCGAGGACGCCTGTGCCTCCCACGCCTGGGTGGCCTCCGCCAGCGGATACGTGGCGGTCGGCAGCTCGAACGAGCCGGCCGCGGCCAGGGCCGCGACGCGGTTGTAGGCGGCGAACGCGTCGGCCGGTTTCGCCGTCGTGCCGCTGAAGCCGATGAGGGTCAACTGCGCGGAGCGGAGCATCTCGACGCGGAAGGCGGTCTCGTCACCGGCCGCCGCGCCCACGTTCAGGTAGCGCCCGCCCGGTTGCAGGCAGGCCAGTGCCGGCACTCCCCAAGGACCCCACAGCGGGTCGACGACCAGGTCCACCGGGCCGCCGAGTGCGGCCAACTGCTCGGACAGCGGCTGGTCGCCGAGGACCACCACACCGTCGGCGTCGCGGACCTGGGCAAGGCGCTCGGGGTTCCGGCCGGCCGCGATGACGCGCTTGGCACCGGCCAGCTTCGCGAGCTGGACGAAGGACGCCCCGAAGGGACCGGTCGCTCCCAGGACCAGGACGCTCTCGCCCGCCTGGAGGTCCGCCTTGCGCAGCGACAGATCCGCGCCGGCGCCCACCGCGCCGATCGCCGCGGCGGGGACGCTGTCCAGCCCGTCCGGGACCGGGATGCAGGCCGCGCGCTCGGTCACCAGGAGTTCGGCCAGACCGCCGTTGACGCCCGGCGCGAGGCCGGCGGGAACGGTGGCGTGCACGCGAAGGCCCTGGTCGGGTCCGGCCACGATCGTGCCGACCACCTCGAAGCCGGGAACGTAGGGGACCTTCGGCGGCCCGGCGCGGTGGTGCCCCTCCGCGACGTGCAGGTCGATCGAGTTCAGAGCCGTCGCCTCGACCTGGACGACCACCTGCGTCTCGGTGGCCGGCGACGGGTCGTCGAGGGAGGTGGCATGCGGCGCGGCGCCGACCTTGTCAATTACTGCCGCTTTCATCGCTGCAGCTCCTTCCCGGCGGTGGCGACGTAAGGGGTGTCAAAACTGCGGCTGCCGTTGTCATACGCGATCAGTTGAGTAGATCTCGGGATCGTGGGCATGAGCGGGAGCGTAGCACGTGACCGACCGGTCGGTCACTGATATGACCGGAAACGGCCCCTGGTGACCGGCGGGCTTATACTCCGAGGTTATGGCAGCAGGAGTGCAGATGCCCGGAGCGTTGCAGACACGTGAGGCGTTGCTCGACGCCGGCGCGGCGCTGGCGGAGGAGCACGGCCTGGCGGGCGTCAGCGTGAACATGGTGGTCGCGCGGGCGGGGGTGGCCAAGGGCACCTTCTACGTGCACTTCAAGGACCGCTCGTCGTTCGTCGACGCCATGCACGAACGTTTCCACGCACGGGTGCAGGCCGCTGTCGACGAGGCGATCGCGGGGCTGGCGCCCGGCGCCGAGCGGATCTTCCGCAGTACCGAGGCGTATCTCGACGTCTCGCTCGCGAACCGGGGTGTCAAGGCGCTGGCGCTCGAAGCCCGTTCGGACCCCAACGTGCAGGGTTCGATGGCGGCCCGCCGCGAGCGGCTGGCGGCGGCGGGAGTGGCCGACCTGAGGGTCATGGGCTGGGACGACGCCGAAGCCGCGGCCCAACTGCTCGCGGCGATGACCCGGGAGATCTCGGTGCTGGAGTTCGACGCCGGACGTCCGCTGTCGGCGTCGCGGCGCGTGCTTAAACGGTTCCTCGGGATCTGACACCGGGCCGGCGTTCGCACCGGCCCGCACCCGGCCGGGCGGGCAACCGACCTGCCGTGCCTTCGCGTTCACCCCCGCGCCCCGCCGGTGCACATCCGCGCCGCTATTGTCGAACAACAATTCGGCAGGAAAACGGAAGGCAAAGTTCCGGAATAGCAATGGGCGAAAAAGGGAAAAGGAATGGTCAATCACGAGGGGTTTCCCGCGCTATCACGACGGCCTCACCGAACCTGCCGAAAGTGGACGAAAGCTCAAGGTCTTGCTCTCCGGTGTCTGGATACATGGCGTAGCGAATGCTACGGACGGTGATTTCCGTCCGGCCTGTCTCCTATCGGTCGGGATGCCGTAAAGCGACCAGGTCGGTGGCGGGGTGTCCTGCGACGCAACCGAGGATAGGGATGGCGCCCAATCCGCCTGCGCGTGGCAAGCATGCCACCTTGGCCGATGCCAGTACCTGCGGGGGTCCATTAGTTTACACATCGGTTACAGAAATATTCGCCGACGGTCGCCGGCGGGGTGAACAGGAAAAACCCTAGACTTACGCCGGCGTCGGAAAGTCGGTTTGAGGCAGGGCTGGTTTTCGCGCTTTTCGTATGGGAGGCTGGGGCGATAAGCGACGGAACCTTAGCTCAGCGCGCGGGGAGGCGAAATCGTGTCGGCAAGACAAGATGCGCTCACTGAGACGAGTTCTTGCTCATTTGAGCAGGCTGACGACGCATACACGCTCTGGTCGCTGTTCGACAACTCGTCCGCACGCATTGCGCACTTGGATCTTGAGCTGCGTCTGATGGGGAGCAATGCCGGCTTCGCCGACGTGTTCGGGCTGTCGGTCGAGGAGCTCCCGGGCGTTCCCCTCGTCGACCTGGTGCACGCGCGTGTCAAGGACACCCTGACGCGGCGACTGCTCTCGCTGGCGCGTGGTGAGCGGAGCCGGTTCAGCGACCGGATCGCGACCTTGACCAGCACCGGTAGGACCTGCACCGAGCTGACCGGGATCGCGGTGACGGACGACGCGGGGCGTATCGACTCGCTGGTCGTCCTGCTGGAGTTGGAGCCGGAGGCCGCGGCCGACGCGGCCGAGCCCGCTCCGACCGATGCGAGAAAGCCGCTGACCAGAATGGAAGCCCAGGTGCTGGAGGGCGTGGCAGCCGGGATGTCCACTGTGCAGCTCGCTTCGAAGCTTTTTCTGAGCCGGGGCGGAGTCGAGTATCACGTCAGCGCGCTGATGAAGAACCTCGAAGCGGCCAATCGGTCGGAACTGGTATCCCGAGCCTATTCGATCGGGCTGTTCAGTGCGGGCAGTTGGCCGCCGCAAGTCCTGGATTTCGTCGAGTAGCGCCTCCGGGCCAGGGCGGAAATCCGTCGCCCCACGTTCCCTGAAAGGGTCGGTGGCCTGGCCACTTGCCGGTGGCAGCGGAGCGCGGCGAGAGCGGGATCGCGCCAGGCGTCCGCGGTCGGTCCGGCGAGGGCGAACGGGCACGGCTTCGGGCCGAGCGGGCG
Source organism: Streptomyces sp. NPDC087270 (assembly GCF_044744625.1). Classification (NCBI taxonomy): domain Bacteria; kingdom Bacillati; phylum Actinomycetota; class Actinomycetes; order Kitasatosporales; family Streptomycetaceae; genus Streptomyces; species Streptomyces sp. NPDC087270. Next base: position 18,335 of record NZ_JBIUYR010000002.1, on the reverse strand, counting down.
CCGTGATCACGCTGGGGCACGATGAGTTCGTCGTCACGGGCAGTGCCACTTGCGGCCGGTGCGAACCCGATCCACTCTCTTCGCAGGCGGGCTGGACAACTGCTGGAGGGTAATCATCCTGAAGGAATGCATCCGATCCATGACGGTGTATGAAACCTGCGGGCCGGCCGGCCGTGCCGATCGGGGGCGGCGTCCGCGGCGTGCCGGCGAAGGCGCGACGGACAGCCTCGAAGGCTCCGATGTCGGGCCGATAGGTGGAGCCGGGACGGGAGCGCGCCGCGAGCCGGCCCGGCACACCGTGAAGGAACGCGGACGAGGCCATCAAAAGCGCGCCCCCCGGCTCGCTTTCGGCATTCTTTCCCGCGCGGACCCCGCCGATCCGGCCCATTCGCCGGGTCGGCCTGGCCGGAATTCGACGAATCCGCGTGCGGCCCCCGACCGCCCGGGGACGCGCGGAGTCCGGCTCGACCGATTTCCCGTGACGAGGGAACCGGGACCGATGCACCAGACGTCACCCAAAGGGACATGTCGGGTGAGATCGACGTCGCGGCCGGGCCGGCGAGGAAAGCCCCCCGACGGGATCTCGCGCACCCCGGAAGAGGTCACGAGACACCGCAACGCCACGACAGTCATCGCGTCACCTTCGTTCATTGAGCCAGTACGGGGAGAAGCAATGAGAGAGGCAGTCGTCTCCGGGGTCGGCACGGGGAGCCAACGGGAGGTTCTCAGGTCGCTGTTCGAGCGGTCCGGCATGTGTCTGGCGAGGTTAGACAGTGGCTTCCGGTTAGTGGAGGTCAACGCGGACTTCTCCCGCCAGTTCGGCTGCCTGCCCGCGGAGCTCGGCGGGCGCAGCTTCTCCGACCTGCTGCACGCCGACGTCCGCACCCAGGTCAGCCAGCAGTTCGCCAGGCTGCTCGCTGCCCAGGGGTCCCGTTTCACCGAGCCGACGATCGAGTTCCACCAGAAGGACTCGACCGTCTTCAGCGCCGAGTTGACCGGCTTCGCCGTCCGCAGCGAGAGCAGCCGTACCGACGGCCTGATGGCCCTGGTATGCCCCCAGGGAGGCAGCAGGACGGCCCGGTCGCCCGCGAGCCACCGGCCGGTGCTGACCGACATCGAGGCGCGCATCCTGGAGGGTGTGGCCCTCGGTGTGTCGACGGTGAACCTGGCCTCCATGCTCTATCTGAGCCGGGGCGGCATCGGATACCACATCGACAACCTGATGCGTAAGCTCAAGGTCAAGAACCGGCCGGCGGTGGTCTCGAAGGCGTACGCCATGGGCTTGATCCGCCCGGGCTGGCCGCCCCGCGTCTACCTCGACTGACTGCCTGCTCACGGCCGGGTCAGCTCAGTTGGGCCGGGATCGCGTTCTTGCTCGGGCGCAGCATCACGTAGGTGAAGAAGATGCCCACCGCGACGAGGGCGGTCGCCACCCACAGGCCGATGTGGTAGCCGCTGAGGAACGCGTGCGACGGGGACGAGCCGGACCGCAGCTCGGAGTTCTGCTTGGACCGCAGTGTCGCACCGATGATCGTGATGCCGAGCAGCCCGGCCACCTCGCGGGCGTCGTTGAGCAGTGCCGAGGCGACGCCTGCTTGTGCCTCCGGGGTGTTCTGCATCACGGCGTTGGTCATGGGCACGTTCATGATGCCCATGCCGCCGCCGAGCACGATGAGGCAGGGCAGCAGCGAGGCGAAGGTCGCGTGCTCGTTGTGCATGTTGAGCATGATGAGGCCGACCGTCATCATCACCATGCCGAGCGAGACGGTGCGGAAGCCGCCGATCCAGCCCTCCATCAGCGTGGAGAAGCCGGCGAACGCGGCCAGCGCGAACGCCATCGGGACGAACAGCAGGCCCGCCTTCGACGGGGAGAAGCCGAGGACGTTCTGCAGGTACATCGAGGTGAAGAAGTAGATGGCCAGGCCGCCGAACGCCCAGATCATCTGGGTGCTGATGCCGCCGGTGAACTGGCGGATGCGGAACAGCCGCAGGTTCACCATGGGTTCCACGGCGCGCGCCTCGATCGCGAAGAAGACCACGGTGGCGATCGCGGCGACGACGAACGCGGTGACGATCTTCGCCGAGCTCCAGCCCGCGTCGTTGCCCTCGATCAGCGCGTAGGTGATGGTGAACAGGGCGATCGCGGACGTGACCAGGCCACCGACGTCCAGGCTCAGTTTCGACTCGGACGCCCTGGACTCGCGGACCGTCTTGACGCTCATCGCGAGCGTCACCACGCCGATCGGGACGTTGATCAGGAAGATCCAGCCCCAGCGGATGTTCTGGGTGATCAGGCCGCCGGTCACCGGGCCGAGGGCGAGGCCGACGGCGGCGCTCACGGTCCACAGGCCGATCGCGCTGGTGCGCTCCTTCAGATCGGTGAAGGTGGAGGTGATGATGGCCAGGGTGGCCGGCGTCAACAGGGCCGCGCCGACGCCCTGTACGGCCCGGCTCCCGATGAGGACGCCGCCGTTGCCGGCCAGGCCCGCCGACAGCGAGGAGAGCGTGAAGATGATCAGGCCGATCATGTACAGCCGGCGGCGGCCGAAGGCGTCGGCGAGGCGGCCGCCGGCCAGCAGCAGTCCGGCCAGGGTGAGCAGGTAGCTGCTCACGATCCACTCCAGGCCGGCTTCCGACAGGTGCAGGCTGCGCTGGATCGTGGGAATCGCGACGTTGATGACGTTCAGGTCCAGATAGGTCATGAACGTCGCCAGGCTGACCGCCAGCAAGGACCACCAGCGCAGCGGGTCAGGGGGTTCTTGGAGTGCTCCAGTGTCTTCTACCTGGTCGCTTGCCGACTCCATGCTTGATGTCACAGCGCCTGCCCCTTCTGTGTCGAGTCTTCGCTGCTCTTGCGCTGTTCTCGTCTTTTATTTTTTGAGTATTTATCGCGACCCAAAGGCCCTGACGGGCCGATATCCTTGGGCGCGTTTCTCCTTGGCGGCCCCACGGACTATACCATGTGACCGACCGGTCGGTCACAGTGTGTAGAGCACGGATACCGCGTCCGCCGGGACGACTTCGCGCCCGGCGCCGGATGAGAGCACCGAACCCCACGGGCTTCTCCAAGCCCGTGGGGTTCGACCTCGATGAATAACCTCGGCTGTTCCGTTTGTCAGATGGGCAGGAAGCGGCCGGTACGGGCGATGTACTCGCGGTACTCGCCACCGAACTCGGAGGCGGACAGCCGCTTCTCCTCCCGCATCGCGGTCGCGGTCAGCCGGCCGATCGCGTAGAGCAGCGGCAGCAGGGTGCCGAGGTGCGGGAACATCGCGAAGGCGCCGAGGAACCCGAGCAGGAACGACGAGTAGAAGGGGTGCCGGATCTTCGAGTACGCGCCGTACGTCACGATCGACACCGGCGCGTCGTCCTCCTGGTGCCACAACGCGAGCGGGACGCGGTGGGTGCCGAGCGTGAAGAACATCAGCGCGATCGAGCCGCCGGCGAGCACGGCGCCGATCGCGGTGAGTGTCGTCACCGCCTTGCCCATGCTGATCCACGAGTGCCAGTGGGCCAGCCGCGCGGCTATCAGGAACGGGGGGACGACGAAGAAGGGGGCCCCGGTCAGCCACCAACCGAGGTTGAAGCTGCCGCCCTTGAAGAAGATCCGGGGCAGCACTCCGATGACCACGAAGTCGGCGAGCACCAGGACCATGACAGGAACGTTCACTGACTATCAGCCTCCGAGATCGAACGGGTACCGGCCGGCGCGGCGGCCGGCCGGGGTGGGGTGGTCATGCGGCGGATTCCTGCAGCAGCTTGACGAGTTCGTCGAGGCTGTCGATCTCGCGGAGGCGGGCCTGGGTGAAGACGGCGTCGAACTCCTCCTGGAGGTCGACGATCATCTCGACCAGCATGAAGCTGTCGGCTGCCAGGTCCTTGATCAGGGTCTGCGGGGTGAGGTCGCTCTCGGGTACGCGCAGTACCCCGGCGACGCGGGTGGCCACGGTCTCGAAGCTGATCGTGTTGGCGGGCATGGGCTCCCTCGAAAGGCTGGCGGCGACTGTGAGCCAGCCGCCGAGGTGTCGGGCCGAAACGTGGTGGTAAGCCGGGTCGTCTGCCCGGTAGTCGCGGAGCATCCGGGTCGCGTTGGCCGGGTCGGCCTTGAACATGGCCTCCTTGACCGTCCACAGCCGCAGCAGGTCGTCGTGGGGCTCGTCGTCCCGCAGGTAGAACCGCGCCGTCGCCGGACGGACCGGCTGGTCGTGTTCGAGGTCGACGCCGACGCCGGCGGCCGAGCCGCCGACGAGGACCGCGGCCACCCCGGCGCGATCGGTGTGCGTGACCGAGGCGCGCGGGTGCGGGAAGCGGTAGCCGGCCGGGTCACCGGGCAGTCCGGCCACCGCCGCCGCGATCCGCAGCGCCTGCCGGCCGGCGCGGGGCCGGTTCACCGTCGCGACCAGTACCCGGATCACTGGTTGGCGAAGCGTTCTTCGAATTCGGCCATGGCCTTGCCGTAGATCTCGACGTCGGCGGCGGTGTAGCGGGCGAGGGTGTCCTCGATCTCCTGCTTGCCGTAGCGTTCTTCCATGCTCTGCAGGGCTTCGCGGACGTAGCGCACGTGCCAGCGTTCGTCGAGCATGATCTTCTCGATGGTGGCGCGGACGGGTGCGGGGGTGTTCTCCTCGCGCAGGTGCTGGTTGTAGTGGCCGATGGTGCGCTTTTCGAAGACCAGGGTGATCGCCATGACCTCCATGAGGCTGGCGGGTACGCCGACCGCGTCCATGTACCGGTCCTGGTAGGCGTCACGCATCGGGATGGCGCGCTGGTCGAGGCTGTCGATGCAGTCCGTCCAGTACGAGGCGTGGGCCGACTCGTCGGCGAAGTGGTGCGTCACGTCCTTCTGCAGCGGCCCGCGGATCGTCCGCGCCACCCGCCCGAAGAACATCGCCCCGCTCATCTCCGAGGAACGGTAGAAACTCGCTATCCACAACTCGTTCTCGGACAGTTGGATGTCACTCACGACGTCCTCTCCCATCGGGTGCGCCCGAGGGCGTGTCGCCCCGGGTCGGTTACGACGACGGCCACTTGGCGACCACCTCCGCGGCGAGCGCGGGCAGGTCGGGCCAGGACCGGGGGTCGTCGCCGTGCGTGTCGAGGATCGCGAACAGCCAGCGCTCCAGCCCGAAGGCGACGCATGCCGAGTGCGCGTCCTGCCCTGCCCTGGTGATGCCGAACGCCTCGCCGAAGTGCTCGTGATGCAGGTTCACCGACGAGATGGCCAGATCCCCGTAGGTCGCCTCGCGCTTGACGGGGCTGAGCTTCTGCATCAGGAAGGCCGGGTTCTGCTCCGGCTCGAAGAACGGGTCGGTCGCGTGCTCCCACGAGACGTCGAGCCCGGCCAGTTCGAAGATCCGGGTGACGGCCTCGGTGGTGCGCTGCGCGAACAGCGCCGTCTCCTCGGCGGTGCCGAGGCAGACGATCTCCCGCATGGTGAACGACCACTGCCGGCGCAGCGGCACGTAGACCGTCTCGCGCCGGTAGCAGGTGTTCACCGTCGTCAGGTACAGCGGCTCGGTGAGGGTCTGGGCCTCGTGCGCCGGGTAGAGGTGGTAGCACGCGGCCGGGGTGAGGATCTCGGTGGCCGGCCCGAGGAAGGGCCGGGGGTCCTGGTCCGGATCGCCGGCGAACCCGCTGAGGGCGTCGGGGTCGAGCCCCACCGCGAAGGTCGCCTGATGCGGGAACGAGCGCAGGTAGCCGGTCTTGCGCAGCACGGCGGCCGGCAGCGTGGACGGATGGCGCTCGGCCTCGGCCCCCCACACACCCGCCAGTTGGACGAACGCCGCGTCCGCTTCCCCGGCCAGCCGCAGCAGGTCGCCGGAGAGCGACGCCTGCCCGGAGGCGTGCCAGTGCATCACGACCGGGTCCCGAAGCGCGTCACGAGCGTGTCGATGTCGCGGAAGTCGGTCGGGCGCAGGTCCTCGACCTCGATCGGTGTGCCCCGCAGCCGTTCCATCAGCAGCAGGAGCTCCGGGATGTGCACGGACCGCAGGGTGCGGTCGGCGAAGATCGGGGAGTGGTCCGTGACCTTGACACCCGACTTCTCACTGACCCACGCGCGCAGCTCGGCGCGGAAGTCCGACTCAGAAAGCATCGACTGGCTCCTCGGGAAGGATCTTTTCGGTGGCGAGGAATCCGAGGCACTTGGCGGTGACCGCGCGACGGTGTTCCCGCTGGTGGGCCGAGTGCCAGGCGGATTCGGCCACGTCCCAGGGGTCGGCCAGGCCGGCGTCCGCGTACACGTCGGGGTTGTAGTACTCCCGCCAACTGCTGGTGATGAACGCCGCGAGGTAGCCGCGTACGTCCTCCACCGTCTGCGGGTCCCACGTCTGCGTCCGCCACAGCTCGGTGACCAGCTGGCGCCCGAAGATCAGGTGCCTGGCCTCCTCCACGTGGTGGTTGCGGTTGATGTACCTGGCCACCGTGTGCAGCCGCTCGTCGCGCGCCTGAATCCAGTTGTAGTGGTCCACGATCTCCTCGAAGATCATGGTCTTGGCGAAGAAGAGGAAGTCGCCGACATCCCTCGGCACTTCCTCCTCGTTGACGGAGAACTGTCGGCTGCGATACACCTGGGCATACCTGGTGCAGAATCCGCCGAAGAAAATGCTGTGCTTGTTCTCCTCGTCGAGGAAGTGGTGCAGGTAATCGGCTACCTGTATCATTTCCTTCCGGTAGAGCCGCTCCGCGAGGCCGGCCATCAGCCCCTTCTCGCCATGGATGTTGAGGCTGTAGAAGTTCACCGCCTCACAGAACGCGAGCCGTTTGCGGCCGGCCTCGGACAGCGCGTCCCACTCCGGGGTGCCGACCAGGCTGAGCAGCTCAGGGGTGGAGAACCAGTCCTCTTCCGGCTGGACGGTCTCCGGCCACTCCAGGGCGGTGTAGGGGTTCTGGTAGGAATGCTGGGAGACCTCACTGAGTCGCCGAGCCACTACCGCGACGGATTCCGCGAGGCTCATGTTCCGTCCCCCGCGCGCCCATGCAGTCGATCACTCATGTCGCCTCCTGGGGCGGAAATCGCGTCGTCGTCACGGCGTGGATTGCCGTTGACCGTCACGTGGCACTCGAACGAATCGATGTCGAGAGGTTTCAACATCGAGCTCCCGTCTTCGCACCAGACCTGTTGCCTGGCAGCGCGAATTGTGTGGCCGGAATCATCGACGAGGGTGAGCGTAGGCCGGGTGAGTCAGGCAAATCCCTAGTCAATATCGGCGCCGTGTCGTGCAGGATGGGGCACATGTCGATACTTGGGTGGCTGAGCGCGCCGTCCCCCGGCCGCGGCGTGTGGTTCGCCGGGGAACGGGACGGCTGGGAGCGGGTCGAGTACGCGGAGCTGGCCGAGGACGCCCGCGCGGTCGCGGCGGACCTGGCCGCGCGGGGCGTGGGCCGCGGCGACGTCGTCGCGATCGCCCTGCCGGGCAGCCGCGACGGGCTCGCCGCGCTCTTCGGCGCCTGGGCGGCCGGCTGCGTCGCGACGATGCTCCCGGTGCCGGGCTACGGCGCGGGCGCGGAGTACACCGCGCACACGGCCGCGATCCTCGAACAGGCCCGCCCGGCCGTGACGTTCGCCGACGCCGAGTCGGCGCCCCTGCTGGAGAGCGTGGCGCAGGTCAGCGAGGTACGGCGGGACGCGAGCGGCGCGGGGACGGTGCAGGAGCCGGCCCGGGTCGCGGTGCTGCAGTTCACCTCCGGCACCACCCGCAGCCCGCGGGCCATCCAGGTCACCTGGGACAACATCGTCGCGAACTTCGCCGTGCTGTGGCGCTGGATGGAGTGGAAGGACGGCGACGGGATGGCGTCCTGGCTGCCGTTCAACCACGACATGGGCCTGCTGGCCTGCGTGATGACGGCCGCGCGGCAGGGCGACCTGTGGCTGATGCGGCCCGACCAGTTCATCCGCGGGCCCGAGCGCTGGCTGGCCTCCCTGGGCCCCGGCAAGGCCGCGCACGCCGGGGCGCCGTCGTTCGGCTTCGGCTACGTCGCGCGCCGGCTGCGGCCGGAGCAGTGGGCGGAACTCGACCTGTCCGGGTGGAAGAGCGCCATCGTGGGCGGGGAGGTGCCCGACCCCGGCGCGCTGCGCGCCTTCGCGGCCGCGGCCGCCCCCTCCGGGTTCGACCCCGCCGCGATCCACCCCGCCTACGGGCTGGCGGAGAACACCTCCGCGTGCACCGCCGGCGCGGTGGGCCGCCCCGGGCGGGTGCTGCGGCCGGACTGGGAGCAGATGCACTTCGGCGAGCCGGTCCGGGTCCTGGAGACCGGCCTCCTGCTGCCGCCGCCCGGCGCGCTGACCCCCGACGCCGCCGACGGCGCCGGGTGGCTGGCCGGGCAGGGCTGGCCGCTGCCGGTCGACGCGGTCGGGGTGGAGATCGCGGACGCCGAGGGGACGGCCCTGCCGGAGGGCTCGCTCGGCGAGATCGTGATCACCGGCCGGTCGGTCGCCGACGGCTACGTCGGTGACGAGCCGTTCGACGGGCTGCTGCGCACCGGCGACGCCGGCTTCGTGCACGACGGCGACCTGTACGTCCTGGGCCGCATGGGCGACAGCCTCAAGGTCCGGGCGCGCACCGTGTACGTCGAGGACCTGGAGCTCAAGGCCCGCGAGGCTGCCGGCCTCAACCGGCTGGCCGTGGTGGCCATGAGCGACGGCGGCCGTCCCGGCATCGCCGTGTTCGCCGAGTCCACGCCGGGCCCCTGGGCCGACAAGGTCACCCAGGCCCTGCGGACCGAACTCGGCCCCGACCCCGAGATCGCCGTCATCGCCGGCGAGCGCGGCCTGATCCGCCGCACGTCGAGCGGCAAGCCGCAGCGGCGGGCGATGTGGCAGCTGTGGTCGGCCGGGAAGCTGCCCGGCACCCGGCTCATGTGACACCGCCGGCACCCGCGGGTGGCGCCACGCAGCAGTCGGTGCCCCGGACCTGGGACCCGCGGCCGTAGGTCCGTGGCGCGGAACGGCAGTCGGCAGTCGGCAACCGGCAAGTCCGCGGTCTGGAAGCGTAGTCGGCAACCGGCGGTGCCCAAGTCGGCGGCCCGCAGTCGTGGTCCGCGGCTCGCGGCCCCCAAGTCCGCAGCCGGTAGCCGGTCGTGAGGACGGCCGCGGGACTCGGCCGGACCCGGCAGGACCCTCGGCCGGACCCGGCCGGCCCGTCATCGGCGAATGCCGTCGATCACGGGTCCGGCGCAGTCGCCGGCACCGCGCGGAAACACCCGGGAAGCACCCTTCGGCGCGGGCACGGTCCCGAAACTGACTAGGGATTTGCTTGAACCGCCGGACATATGCTCGTCCCATCGATGATTCCGACCACACAAATTCGCGGAGCCAGACAACGGCCCGGCGCGAAGACGGGAGCTCGATGTTGGAATCTCTCTACATCGATTCGTTCAAGTACGCGCTCGGCGAACGGAAAAGCCACGTCAACGATTCCGCGGCGGCGGGCAGGCTTTTCTCCTCCGCCGAGGATATGAAGGCGGCAGGATTCCGCTGGCACTACATGTGTGAGCCAGGAACCTCGGCTTATGACCTGGCCTGTGCCGCGGTCCGCCCGATAGCGGACCGGGCGGCCGGCGCCGACGCCATCGTGTACGCCACCTGCCTGCCGCTCAACGGCAACCTGGGCAGCGACGAGGAATGGCGCACCAGCCGGGACGTCAAGCACCTGATGGACTTCCCGGTGAGCAGGCTCCAGGCGGACTTCAAGCTGGACGGCGCGATCGCGATCGGCCTCAACCAGCAGGCGTGCACCTCGATGCTCGGCTCGTTGCGGATCGCGGCCGCCATGCTCGCCAGCGAACCCACGTGGCAGCGCGTCCTGTGCGTGACCGCCGACCGGTTCCCCGAGAACGCGGTCTACGAGCAGGCGTACAACGTGATCTCCGACGGTGCCGCCGCCTGCGTCGTCAGCAGGGAACCGACCGAAGGCGCGTTCCGCCTCCTCGCCAGCCACCAGATCACCAACGGCGGCCTGGGCATGGCGAGCGACGACGAGACCGTGGGCAGCTACTTCAGCTACATGCACCGGCTGATCGCGCAGACCCTGGAGCGGGCGCAGCTGAAGGCCACCGACCTGGACTGGGTGGTCACCCAGAACACCAACGACGTGGCCTGGACGGTCCTCGCCCACCTGTTCAAGATCGACACCGAGAAGGTGGTGAGCGTCACGCTGCCCGACGCCGGGCACGTGATCTCCGCCGACAACGTGCTGAACCTGACGGCGCTCGTCGAGTCCGGGCGGATCAAGTCCGGCGACCGGCTGCTGCTGACGATGGCCGGGTTCGGCCTCAACTGGCAGTCCACCATCCTGGAGGCGGTGTGAGCGCCCGGCGCCGTCCCCTGGAGCAACCCGCCCGCCCGCCGCGGAAGTTCCGCCTCGTCCGGCACGAGGCGGTCTGCCGTGTCCGCCTCGCGGAGGTGACCGACTCATGACCGTCCTGGTAACAGGCGCCGCCGGCTACGTGGGCGGACTGATCGTCAAGGCACTGCGGGAGCACGGCGGCTACGGCGACGTGCTCGCGTACGGCCGCGCCGAGGCGGACCTCACCGTGCCCGGCGTGCTGGACTCCGTCCCGACCGCCGGCATCACGCACATCGTGCACGCCGCCGCGGTGACCAAGTTCGCCGTCGACCGGGACACCGCGAAGGCGGTCAACATCGGCGGCACCGAGCAGGTCGTCGGGCTGGCCGAGCGCTGCCCCGACCTGGAGCGCATCGTCCTGCTCTCGACGCTGTACACCGCCGGGCTCGCGACCGGCGACATCGCCGAGGAACCCGCCGGCGCCGTCGAGGAGCCCCGCGCGGCCGCCGGCGAGGACGACGACAGCACCGACGTCGTCCACTTCGCCAACTACTACGAGTGGTCCAAGCACGCGGCCGAGCGCCTGGTCCTCGACAGCGGGCTGCCCGCCACGATCGCGCGGGTGCCCACGATCATCGCCGACGACGACAGCGGGCACGTCAGCCAGTACAACGCGGTGCACAACACGCTCAAGCTGCTCTACTACGGCCTGCTGTCACTGATGCCCGGCCTCGCCGACGTCCCGGTGGCGCTGGGCACCGGGGAGTTCACCGTCAACGCGACGATGGCGCTGCTCGACGCCGAGCCCGGCTACTACCACGTGTGCCCGGACCTGGAGCAGACCCCGAGGCTCGGCCGGATCGTGGACCTGATGTTCACGGCGTTCGAGCAGGACACCAACTTCATCAGGCGCCAGATCCTGCGCCCCCTGCTGGTCGACGAGGCGGCCTTCGCCAACCTGATCAACGGGCTGCGCACCCTGCCGCACGGACCGGTGCTCGACGCGCTGGAGTCGGTGTCGCCGTTCTCCTCGCAGCTCTTCCGGCCGAAGGTCTTCGGCAACACCAGGCTGCACAAGGCGTGGCCCAACTACCGCGCGCCGGACGCGGACACGCTGGTGTCGCAGACCGCGGAGTACCTGGTGCGCACCCGATGGGGGAGGACGTCGTGAGTGACATCCAACTGTCCGAGAACGAGTTGTGGATAGCGAGTTTCTACCGGTCCTCGGAGATGAGCGGGGCGATGTTCTTCGGGCGGGTGGCGCGGACGATCCGCGGGCCGCTGCAGAAGGACGTGACGCACCACTTCGCCGACGAGTCGGCCCACGCCTCGTACTGGACGGACTGCATCGACAGTCTCGACCAGCGGGCCATCCCGATGCGTGACGCCTACCAGGACCGGTACATGGACGCGGTCGGCGTACCCGCCAGCCTCATGGAGGTCATGGCGATCACCCTGGTCTTCGAAAAGCGCACCATCGGCCACTACAACCAGCACCTGCGCGAGGAGAACACCCCCGCACCCGTCCGCGCCACCATCGAGAAGATCATGCTCGACGAACGCTGGCACGTGCGCTACGTCCGCGAAGCCCTGCAGAGCATGGAAGAACGCTACGGCAAGCAGGAGATCGAGGACACCCTCGCCCGCTACACCGCCGCCGACGTCGAGATCTACGGCAAGGCCATGGCCGAATTCGAAGAACGCTTCGCCAACCAGTGATCCGGGCCCGAGGCCGGTCCGGCCGGCTCCGGGAATCCGCCGCACGACCGCTCACGGCCCCACCGCCACCGTGAAACAGGCAACTTGAGGAGTCAGCGTATGGACGCCAGCGAGATTCTGGGGGAGCTTCTCACCCCTGAGGGCCGCGATGATCCCTATCCGCACTACGCCGCCGCGCACGAGCTGGGGTCCGTCGCCCCGCTGGGCGACAAGCTGTGGATGGTGCCCGGCTACGACGCGATCAACGAGACGCTGCGGGCCGGCGAGTTCGGTCCCTGGGACGACCGGTACAACCGGCTGTTCACGGCCGCCGAATGGAAGCTGCACCCGTCGGTGATCGCCCTGACCAACAGCATCCTGGACACCAACCCGCCGGACCACACGAGGATGCGTGACGTGATGGCCCGGGCGTTCAGCGCCCGCCGGGTCGCCGCGCTCGAACCCATGATCCGGCAGATCGCCCGGGACCTGCTCGACGAGATGGCCGAGGAGGCGGCGGACGGCTCCCCGGTCGACTTCATGGACCGGTTCGCCTTCAACCTGTCCGTCGGCGTGGTCGGCGAGCTCTTCGGCATGCCGAAGGAGGACTGGCCGCGGTTCAAGCAGCTGGCCAACGACTGGACGCTGGTCTTCGAGGTGACGCCGACCGAGGAAGACACCGCCATCGCCGACACGGCCTACGCGGAGTTCGAGAAGTACTTCCAGGACCTGGTGGCCAAGCGCAGGATCGAGCCGGGCGACGACCTGGTGAGCGCCGTCGTGGAGATCACCGACCAGGAGAACGCGCCGCTGACCGCGGAGGAACTGGTCTGCAACCTCGGCGTGGTGCTGGCCGCGGGGATCGAGACGACCACGCACATCTTCGGCAACGGGCTCAACCTGCTCTTCAAGCACCCGGAGGTCGCCGCCGGGCTGCGGGCGAAGGAGATCTCGGCGGACAACTTCGTCGAGGAGGTCCTGCGGTTCGACTCGCCGGTCCAGCTCATCGCCCGGGTCGCCCGGGAGGACGCGGAGATCGCCGGCACCACGATCCCGATGGGCGAATGGGCGCTCCTCGCGCTCGGCGCCGGCAACCGGGACCCGAAGCGCTACACCGACCCCGACCGCTTCGACCCGACCCGCACCGCCATCCAGCCGGTGTCCATGGGCGCGGGCATCCACCACTGCCTCGGTGCGCCGCTGGCCCGGCTGGAGGGCGCGGTGGCCTTCTCCGAGCTGCTCGAACGGTTCCCCCACATCGCGCCGGCCGGTGAGCCGACCCGACGGGACCGCCTGACGATTCGCGGGTACGAGAACCTGCCCGTGACCCTCGGCTGACGTCGAAAGCGGCAGCGTCCGGCCATGGCCGCCGTGTTCGGTGAAACGTGCACGGCGGCCGCCGACGGGACGGGCCGGCCGAGAACACACCGGAATCATTCCCGGCTCCTGTCCTGGTGCCAGTCGGACCTCTGTGGAGAAATCGATGACTGAATCCCCCACTGGTAGCGGAGCGAGCATCGCGATAGTCGGCATTTCCTGCCGGCTGCCAGGAGCCGCCACCCCGGACGGTCTCTGGGAAATGCTTCGCGACGGCCGGCACGCCATGGGAATGGCGTCCGACAAGAACCGGGCGTCGATTCCGGCCGGCGTCGACTGGCCGGGCGGATTCGTCGACGACATCGACGCGTTCGACGCCGGGTTCTTCGGCGTCTCCCCGAACGAGGCGGCGGCGATGGACCCGCAGCAGCGCGTCGTCCTGGAGCTGTGCTGGGAGGCGCTGGAGGACGCGGGCATCGTTCCGGCCGGCCTGTCCGGGAGCCGCGCGGGCGTGTTCCTCGCCAGCATCTCCAGCGACTACGCCACCTTGCTGGCCCGCCGGCAGGGGGACGTCAACCGCTACACGCTGACCGGCCTGAACCGGGGGATCATCGCGAACCGGGTCTCCTACAGCCTGGGCCTGCGCGGGCCGAGCCTGACCGTGGACTCCGCGCAGTCCTCCTCGCTGGTCTCGGTGCACCTGGCCGCCGAGAGCATCCGGCGCGGCGAGACGGACCTGGCCCTGGCGGGCGGGGTCAACCTCATGCTGGACCCGGGCAGCACCGCCATGACGGAGCAGTTCAACGCGCTCTCCCCGGACGGGCGTTGCTACACCTTCGACGCCCGCGCCAACGGCTTCGTCCGGGGCGAGGGCGGCGCCGTCGTCGTCCTCAAGAGCGCGGAGCGGGCTCGGGCCGACGGCGACCGCATCTACGGCCTGATCCTGGGCAGCGCCGTCAACAACGACGGCCGCACCGACGGCCTCACCGTGCCCAGCGAGCAGGCGCAGCGCGACGTCATCCGGCTGGCGGTCCAGGCGGCCGGCGTCCGGCCGGACGACGTCCAGTACGTCGAACTGCACGGCACCGGCACCAAGGTCGGCGACCCGATCGAGGCGGCGGCGCTGGGCGCCACGCTCGGCGCGGGCCGGCCGGCGGCCACGCCGCTGCTCGTCGGCTCGGTGAAGACCAACATCGGGCACCTGGAAGGTGCGGCCGGCGTCGCCGGGCTGCTGAAGGTGCTGCTCAGCATCGAGCGCCGCCGCGTTCCGGCCAGCCTCAACTTCGAGCACCCCCACCCCGCCATCCCGCTGGCCGAACTCGGTCTGAGCGTGCAGCGTGCGGAAGGGCCGTGGCCGGACGAGCGGCACCGGCTGATAGCGGGGGTCAGCTCCTTCGGCATGGGCGGCACCAACTGCCATCTCATCGTGGCCGAGCCGCTGTCGGCCGAAGTGCCGTCCGCTGAACTCCCGTCCGCTGAACTGCCGTCCGCTGAACTCCCGTCGGGCGAGCCGCTGTCGGGCGAGCCGCAGACCCGGACCCGGCCGGCCGTTCCCACCGACCACGTCGCCGCGCACGGCTGGCCGCTGTCCGGCCGTACCGCGCCCGCGCTGCGGGCACAGGCGGGCCGGCTGCGCGCGCACGTCGAGTCGCGGCCCGGCGTGCCCACCGCCGACACGGGTCTGTCCCTCGCCACCACGCGCCAGGCGTTCGAGCAGCGCGCCGTCGTCCTCGGCGCCGGCCCCGCGGAGTTCCGCGCCGGGCTCCAGGCCCTGGAGACCGGCGACCAGGCGGCGAACGTGGTGGAGGGCACCGCCCGCGCCGTCGGCGGGACCGTCTTCGTCTTCCCCGGGCAGGGCTCGCAGTGGGCGGGTATGGCCCGGGAGTTGCTGGACACCTCCCCCGTCTTCGCCGAGCACCTGACCGCGGCCGCGCAAGCGCTCGCCGAGTACCAGGACTGGTCGGTGCTCGACGTGGTGCGCGAGCTGCCCGGGGCCCCGTCGCTGGACCGGGGCGACGTCGTGCAGCCGGTGCTGTTCGCCGTGATGGTCGCCCTGGCCCGCCTCTGGCAGGCGCAGGGCGTCACCCCGGACGCCGTGATCGGGCACTCCCAGGGCGAGATCGCCGCCGCGCATGTCGCCGGCGCGCTGTCCCTGTCCGACGCCGCCGCCGTCGTCGCGCTGCGCGGCCAGGCCCTCAACGCCGTGGCCGGCCTCGGCGGGATGGTGTCGGTGGCCGAGCCGGTCGACGCGGTCCGCGGCCGGATCGCCGGCTACCCCGGCCTGCTCGGCGTGGGCGCCGTGAACGGCCCCGGCAGCACCGTGGTCTCCGGTGACCCCGCCGCGCTCGTGGAGTTGATGGCCGCGTGCCGGGCCGACGGCGTCCGCGTCCGCGAGGTCCCGATCGACTACGCGTCGCACTCACCGCAGGTCGACGCCATCGAGCAGGACCTGCTGCGGCTGCTCGGCTCGATCCGGCCCCGGCGGGCGGAACTGGCCTTCTACTCGACCGTCACCGGTGGCCTGCTGGACACCACCGAACTGACCGCCGCCTACTGGTTCCGCAACCTCCGCCAGACCGTCGAGTTCGAGTCGGCCGTCCGGGCCGCGCTCGCCGACCACCACCGTGCCTTCGTCGAGACCAGCCCGCACCCGGGACTGGTCGGCAGCATCGGGGAGACGCTGCGGGACGCGGGGGTCACCGACTCGCTCGCGACCGGGACGCTCCGCCGCGGCCACGGCAGCCTCCGGCAGTTCTTCACCGCGGTCGGCCAGTACTACGTGCAGGGCGGCGCCCTCGACTGGGAACCGGCGCCGGGCGCCGCCAGCCGCGTCCCCCTGCCGACGTACGCCTTCCAGCGCGAGCGCTACTGGTTCGCCGTCCCGGACGCGTCCGACGGCCGCCCGGGCGGGGCGGAGGAGATCCTGCCGCGGCCGGCCGAACCGGCCCGGCCCGACCGGGAGCCCGCCGCGGACACCGCGGGCCGCACCGAGGACCTGGTGGGCCTCGTCCAGAAGGCGACCGCCATCACCCTCGGGCACGCGGCACCGGGCGCCGTCGACGTCACCCAGACGTTCAAGGACCTCGGGCTCGACTCGGGGGCCGCGGTCGAGCTGCGCGGCCGGCTCGCCGCAGCCACCGGCCTCGAACTGCCGGACACGCTGGTGTTCGCGCATCCGACGCCGGCCGCGCTCGCCCGTCACCTGCGCGCGGAACTGGCCGGGGACACGGCCGCCGGCACGGACCTCGACCAGCCGGCCGGGCAGCCGGCGGCGAGCTCGGAGCCGCTGGCGATCGTCGGGATGGCCTGCCGGTACCCCGGCGACGCCAACTCGCCCGAGTCGCTGTGGGAACTCGTCGCCGGCGGCCGTGACGCGATCGGGGAGTTCCCCGACAACCGCGGCTGGGACCTGGCGGCGCTCTACGACCCGACCCGGGGCCGCTCGGGCACCTCGTACACCAGGAACGGCGGCTTCCTGCACGACGCGGACGAGTTCGACCCGGACTTCTTCGGGATCAGCCCCCGCGAGGCGACGGCCATGGACCCCCAGCAGCGGCTGCTGCTCGAAACGGCCTGGCAGGCGCTGGAGGACGCCGGCATCGACCCCGCCACGCTGCGCGGCGGCCAGGTCGGCGTGTTCACCGGGGTGATGGCCCAGGACTACGGCCCGCGGCTGCACGAGCAGGCCGACGGGTACGACGGCTACCTGCTGACCGGCAACAGCCCCAGCGTCGCCTCCGGACGCGTCGCCTACGCGCTCGGCCTGCACGGCCCCACGTTCACCGTGGACACCGCGTGCTCCTCCTCGCTGGTGGCGCTGCACCTCGCCGCGCAGGCGCTGCGCTCGGGCGAGTGCACGCTGGCGCTGGCCGGCGGGGCCACCGTCATGGCCAGCCCCGGGATATTCGCCGAGTTCAGCCGGCAGAGCGGCCTCGCGACCGACGGCCGCTGCAAGGCGTTCTCGGCGGCGGCCGACGGCACCGGCTGGGCGGAGGGCGCCGGGGTCCTCGCGGTCGAGCGGCTGAGCGACGCCAAGCGGAACGGCCACCGGGTCCTGGCGCTGCTGCGCGGCTCGGCCGTCAACCACGACGGCGCGTCCAACGGGCTCACGGCGCCGAGCGGTCCGGCCCAGCAGCGGGTGATCCGGGCGGCGCTGGCGTCGGCCGGGCTCGGCCCCGCCGACGTCGACGCGGTGGAGGCACACGGCACGGGCACCCGGCTGGGTGACCCGATCGAGGCCGAGGCGCTGCTGGCGACGTACGGGCAAGGCCGCGACGCCGAGCGGCCGTTGTGGCTCGGCTCGATGAAGTCGAACATCGGCCACACGCAGGCGGCCGCCGGGGTGGCCGGGGTGATCAAGATGGTGCAGGCGCTGCGGCACGAGGTGCTGCCCGCGACGCTGCACGTGGACGCGCCGTCTCCGCACGTGGACTGGGAGTCGGGTGCGGTCAGGCTGCTGACCGGCGCGCGGCCCTGGCCGGTCGGGGAGCGGGTCCGCCGCGCGGGCGTGTCCTCCTTCGGGATATCCGGCACCAACGCCCACGTCATCCTCGAAGAAGCGGCCGAGGAGGCTCCGGAGCCCGAGGCGGGCACCGGGACCCGGGGGCCGATCGGGGCCGGCGACCGGACCGAACTGCCGTTGGTGCCGGTGGTGGTGTCGGCGAGGGATGAGGTGGGGTTGCGGGCGCAGGCGGGTCGGTTGCGGGAGCATCTGCTGGCGCGTGCGGAGTTGGGTGTGTTGGATACGGCGTTTTCGGCGGCGACGACGCGGGCGCATTTGGAGCATCGTGCTGCGGTGTCTGCTGCTGATCGTGAGGGTTTGTTGGCGGGGTTGGTGGCGTTGTCGGTGGGTGAGCCGGGTGTGGGGGTGGTGCAGGATCGTTCGGTGTCGGGGAAGACGGTGTTTGTTTTTCCTGGTCAGGGTGCGCAGTGGGTGGGTATGGCGGTGGGGTTGTTGGATTCTTCTGTGGTGTTTGCGGGGGAGGTGGCGGCGTGTGATGAGGCGTTGGGTGGGTTGGTGGATTGGAGTGTGGT
>NZ_JBIUYR010000001.1:626843-807533 GCF_044744625.1 Streptomyces sp. NPDC087270 | reverse complement strand
CGACTCTATCAGACGCTTTCCAGTGCCTGACCCCCAGTCAGCGGGGTTTGTCTTTCCGGCCCTTCGGCCGTTCCGACGAGTGAGACTTTAGCGGACTCCTCCTGCCTGGACCAAATCGGCCGGGCGCTTCGAAACTCCACTCGCATTCCGCAAAAACGCACAGCGAAACGAAGACGCACCGAAGCGCGTATCGCGTCGAGAGGTTACTGCGGGATGGCTGGCCCGGGACCGACCAAGATCGGTGCTCACGTCGGACAGCTCGCGGTACGTTACGCATGCGTTCAGCCCATGTCAACTTTGGCTGGCCCAAGCGGTCGGCGACCGCCGGCCACGGGCGGCGCGGGCGTCAGTCGAGGTCTTCGAGACGCCCGCCGGCGTCGGGCTGGGAGGACTCCACCCGACGCAGCAGGCGGGTCAGGATCTCGCCGAGAGCCGTGCGCTCGATCGGCGTGAGGTCCTGGAGCAGCTCGTCCTCGAAGACCGCGGCGAGCCGCATCGTCTGTAGCCACTTCTCCCGGCCTTCGTCGGTCAGCTCGACGATGACGCGCACGCGGTTGGCCTCGTCGCGGGCCCGGGTGACCAGTCCCTCGGTGACCATGCGGTCGATCCGGTGGGTCATGGCGGCGGGGGTCAGGCCGAGCCGCTTGGCGAGGTCGCCGGGGCCCAGCTGGTAGGGCCGGCCGACGACGACGAGGGCCTTCAGGACTTCCCACTCGGAGTTGCTGATGCCGAGGTCGACGAGCTGGCGGCCGTACGCGACGTTCATCCGGCGGTTGAGCCGCCCGAGGGCGGTGACCACCTTCTCGACCTGCGGATCGACCTCCGGGAACTCGCGTTGGTAGGCGGCGATCTGTTCGTCGAGGTCCAGCTCCTGCGGTGCTCCCGCGGGGCCTGGGGCTGCGGTCATGCCCCTGAGTATGCCATGGAAAGACATTGCACTAAAGCCCTTCCCTGTGTAGTCTTTAGCTTCGAAGTTTACTTCTGAAGTCTTCACTCCGAAGCTGTTGCGGCTCCGGGGGCGGACTGTGGCTGCGCTGCGCCCGGACAGGGCGCGGCCGTGAACGAGTGAGGTGAGTGTGACCACCGCGATGGGCGCCGCGCTGCGCCGTATCCAGCTGGGGAACGCGTTGAGCGCGTTCGGCAACGGCTTCACCGTGCCCTTCACGTTTATCTACGTGTCGCAGGTGCGCGGGCTGGGTGCCGGTATCGCGGGCGCGGTGCTGGCGACGTTCGCCGTCGCCGCGCTCTTCGTGCTGCCCTTCACCGGTCGGGCGATCGACCGGCGCGGTCCGGTGCCGGTCGCCGTGGTGGGCACCGCGCTGGCCGCGTGCGGCTCGCTCGGCCTCGGGCTGTCCGGCAGCGAGGCAGGCGTCATCGCCGCGGCGGGCGCGCTGGGCGCGGGGATAGCCGTGGTGCAGCCGGCGCTGGCGACGATGATCGTGTGGTGCTCGACCACGGCGACCCGGTCGCGGGCGTTCGCCATGCAGTTCTTCCTGAACAACCTGGGGCTGGGCGTCGGTGGGCTGATCGGCGGGCTGATCGTGGACACCGCGCATCCGTCGTCGTTCATCCGGCTGTTCGCGATCGAGGCGGCGATGTTCCTGGTGCTCGGCGCGGTGATCGCCACCGCGCGGGTGCCCGGGGCGCCTCGCCTGGCCGCCGGCGACCGGTCGCAGACCGATGGCGGCGCCGCGGGCGGTTGGCGGACGATGCTGCGGGACCGGGCGATGGTGATGGTCTGCGTGCTCGGCTTCGTGATGTTCTTCGCGTGCTACGGACAGTTCGAGTCGGGACTGTCGGCGTTCGCGGTGGAGGTCACGCACATCTCCCCCGCCACCCTGGGGACTGCACTTGCAGCCAACACCGCGGTCGTGGTGCTGGCGCAGTTCGTGGTGCTGCGGGTGGTGGAGCGCCGGCGGCGCAGCCGGGTGATAGCCGCGGTCGGCGTGGTGTGGGCAGTGGCCTGGATGGCTGCCGGTGTCTCCGGCCTGATGCACGGCAACCACACGCTGGCGGTCGCCGCGATCATCTCCACCTACGCGCTGTTCGGGCTGGGTGAAGCGATGCTGGCGCCCACCGTGAATCCGCTGGTGGCCGACCTGGCGCCGGACCGGATGGTGGGGCAGTACAACTCGGCGTTCGCGCTGGTGAAGCAGCTCGCCCTGGCGTTGGGCCCGGCGGTGGCGGGTGTCATCGCGGCGGCCGGGGCGTATGACGCGTACATCGTGATGCTGGTGGTGTGCTCGCTGGCGATATCGGTGACGGCGCTGCGGATGGCGCGGCATCTCTCGCCGGTGCAGGACAGTCCGCTGCCGGCGGTCCGGGTGGTGGCGCAGTCGGTGCGTCCGGAGCCGGTGGAGGCCGAGCGCATACCGGGCTGAGCCGCGGGTCGTACCGCGCGCACCGCGACCCGGTGGGCGGTGCCGCCCGTTCGGTGCCGGGTGGTGCGACCGCGGCCGGGCAGGCGGGTGCGGCGGCATTCGGCGG
The DNA here is from genome assembly GCF_044744625.1 of Streptomyces sp. NPDC087270. NCBI lineage: Bacteria > Bacillati > Actinomycetota > Actinomycetes > Kitasatosporales > Streptomycetaceae > Streptomyces > Streptomyces sp. NPDC087270. The sequence continues at coordinate 805,046 of NZ_JBIUYR010000001.1, read as the reverse complement.
CCGCCCGCTCCCGCCGCCGGTCACATCGGCAGCGCGAACTCGCACCAGACGGCTTTGCCGCCGCCCGGGGTGCGGCGGGAGCCCCAGCCGGTGGCGATGGTCGCGATGATCGAGATGCCCCGGCCGGCTTCGTCGGCGGGGTCGGCGCGGCGCCGGCGCGGAAGGTGCTCGTCGCCGTCGGTGACCTCGATGATCAGGCGCCGGTCGGTGCGTCGCAGCCGTAGCCGCATGGGCGGGATGCCGTGCTTGAGCGAGTTGGCGACGAGTTCGCTGGCCGCGAGGACACCGAGGTCGCGCAGTTCGGTGGGGAAGCGCCAGGAGGCGAGCACCCCGGTGGCGAAGGCGCGGGCGCGGGGCGCGGCCTCCACACCGCCGAGCAGGTCGAGTGAGGCGTTGCGGAAGAGTTCCGCGTCGGCGCCGGTGTGGTCGGGGTACTGCAGGACGAGCACGGCCACGTCGTCGTCGTGTTCCGAGGTGACGCCGAGGGAGCGCAGCAGCCGGTCGCAGATCACCTGGGGTGCGCCGGTGGCGCCGGCCAGGGCGCGGGTGAGGGCGGTGACGCCTTCGTCGATGTCCTGGTCGCGGCGTTCGATGAGGCCGTCGGTGTAGAGCACCGCAGTGCAGCCGGGGCCGAGCGGGACGGTGCCGGAGGTGTGAATCCAGCCGCCGGTGCCCAGGGGCGGTCCGGTGGGTTCCTCGACGCAGTGCACGGTGCCGTCGGGGTCGCGGATGAGGATGGGGAGGTGGCCGGCGCTGGCGTAGTGCAGGCGGCCCTCACTGGGGTCGTGGACGGCGTAGACGCAGGTGGCGATCTGGGTGGCGTCGATTTCGGCGGCGAGCTCGTCGAGGAGCTGGATCACCTCGTGCGGTGGCAGGTCGAGCCGGGCGTAGGCGCGTACGGCGGTGCGGAGCTGGCCCATCACGGCGGCGGCGCGCACTCCGCGGCCCATCACGTCGCCGATGACCAGGGCGGTGCGGCCTGCGCCGAGGGTGATGACGTCGTACCAGTCGCCGCCGACGGCGGCGTCGGTGCCGCCGGGCTGGTAGGTGGCGGCGACCCGGAGGTCGTCGGGTTGTTCGAGCTCCTGTGGCAGGAGGCTGCGCTGGAGGGTGACGGCGGTGTCGCGGAGGCGGCGTTCGCTCTCGCGGAGGCGTTCGGCGGACTGCACCTGGTCGGTGACGTCGGCGCCGAAGACGAGGACGCCGCGCTGCTCGGGGTCGGCGTGTCCGGGCTGGACCGGGGTGCAGGTGAAGGTGAAGTAGCCCTCGCGGGTGGGTGTGCCCGGGGCGGTGTGGGCGCCCTGCGCGACCTTGCGGGCCTTGACGGTGCGCGGTTTGCCGCTGCGGTGGACCTGGTCCATCAGCGGGAGCAGGCCGAGTTCGTCGAGTTCGGGCAGGGCGTCGCGGGCGGGGGTGCCGGTGGTGCGGGGGCCGAAGACGTCGGTGTAGGCGTCGTTGACGAAGCGCACCTGGTGGGCGGGGCCGCGGGTGAAGGCGATGAGGGCCGGGAGCCGGCTGAGCACCCCGCGGACGGACTGTTCACTCGCGGGGGTGGTGTCGGCGGGTGCCGGGGCGGGTGGCCGGCCGTCGCTGTCGGATGCGCGGTCGCCGGGGGTGGTGGCGTCGCCACCGGGGGTGCCGGCTGCGGCTGCGCCGGTGGTGCCGGGAGTGGGGTCGCCGGCCTTGCCGCGCGCTGCTGGTACGGCACTGCGTCGCTGTGTTCCGGGGAGCCGGGCGCTCCAGCGCGTAAGGTTCAAACGTCCGATTCCTCGTTTTTGTCACTCTTTGCCAGTGCTGCTGCACGCGTGGTCACAGCCCCAGTGTGGCCGAACCGCGGCGCGGGCGGGAATCGCGGAGCGGCTGGGCGGGGTCAGGGTGCGTCGGGTTTGCGCTCGGAACCGGCCGCCAGTTCGAACTCGGCGCGCGGGTGTTCCAGCGAGCCGAGCGAGACGACCTCCCGTTTGAAGAGGCCGGCCAGCACCCATTCGGCGAGGACGCGGGCCTTGCGGTTGTAGGTGGGCATCCGGCTGAGGTGGTAGATCCGGTGGATCAGCCAGGCGGGATAGCCCTTGAAGGCGCGGCCGTGCACGACCGCGACACCTTCGTGCAGGCCGAGCGACGCCACCGAGCCGGCCGAGACGTGCCGGTAGTCGGTGAGCGGGAGGCCGCGCAGTTCGGCGATGAGGTTGTCGGCGAGAACGCGGGCCTGGCGCACGGCGTGTTGGGCGTTCGGGGGGCATTCGGCGCCGGGCTGCTCGGCGCTCAGGTCGGGCACGGCGGCCGCGTCTCCGGCCGCCCACACCCGCTCGGCGCCCTCCACCCGCAGGGCGGCGTCCGCGCGCAGCCGGCCGCGTGCGGTCAGCGGCAGCCCGGTGACGGCGAGCAGCGGCGCCGGTTTGACGCCCGTGGTCCACACCAGGGTCCGGGTCGGCAGCCGGTCGCCGTCGGAGAGCACCGCGATCCGGTGCTCGCAGGAGTCGAGCCGGGTCTCCAGCCGGATGTCGATGTTGCGGCCGCGCAGCTCGCGCAGCGCGTAGCGGCCCATGGTCTCGCCGACCTCGGACAGGATGCGGTCGGACGCCTCGACCAGCACCCATTTCAGGTCGTCGGCGGTGATGTTGTGGTAGTACCGCACGGCGTAGCGGGCCATGTTCTCCAGTTCGGCGAGCGCCTCCACGCCCGCGTAGCCGCCGCCGACGAAGACGAAGGTCAGCGCGGCCTCGCGCACCTCGGCGTCACGGGTGGAGGAGGCGATGTCGAGTTGCTCCAGCACGTGGTTGCGCAGCCCGATGGCCTCCTCGACGGTCTTGAACCCAATGCCGTGTTCGGCCAGGCCCGGCACCGGCAGGGTCCGGGAGACGGAGCCGGGGGCGATGACCAGATGGTCGTACTGGATCTCCAGCGCATTGCCGCCCTCCTCCACGGTGACCAGCGTGTCGACGGTGGCGGTGCGCTTGTCGGGGTCGATGCCGCGCGCCTCGCCGACGACGATCCGGCACTTGTCGAGCACCCGGCGCAGCGGCACCACCACATGCCGCGGCGAGATCGAGCCGGCCGCCGCCTCGGGCAGAAAGGGCTGGTAGGTCATGTACGGCTGCGGTTCGACGACCACGATGTCGGCCTCATGGCGCTTCAGCTTGCGCTGGAGCCGCAGGGCGGCATACATCCCGACATAGCCACCGCCGATGACGAGAATGCGCGGTGTGCTTGTCCTGGCCATGACTGCCGACTCCGTCGTCATTGCTCCATGACGCAATGGATCAGAGTCGTTTGTCCACAGTACGGACACGACGATTCCGGGGAATCGGCAAGGAGCCAGGTCAGCGGGGGCGAAACGAACCGGTTTGGCGGCGGTAACGGATGACACCCGTTCCGGGCGGCGCATGCCGCCATGTGGCGGACCGCAAGCAGCCCCCCTTCTTTCTGGCCGCGCCCTCAACTATGTTCGTATCTCGTAGTACCGCGCCACTGGCGCGGCGATCTTCACAATGGGTGAGGAGTCTCCGGGGGGAGACATTGATTCACCGGGGGATGGGACAAATGCACATTCAGGACTCTCAACGCACTTCGGCTGCCGGTTCGGACCATCGCGGAGGCGTTGCGCGCCCAGCGCCACTCCGCGTCGATGCCCAGCGCAACCTCGAGCACGTACTCCGCGCCGCACGTGAAGTGTTCGGCGAACTGGGATACGGCGCACCCATGGAAGACGTGGCCCGGCGGGCCCGGGTCGGCGTCGGCACGGTCTACCGCCGTTTCCCCAGCAAGGACGTCCTGGTCAGACGGATCGCGAAGGAGGAGACCGCGCGCCTGACCGAGCAGGCCCGTACCGCGCTCGGGCAGGAGGACGAGGCGTGGTCCGCGCTCGCCCGCTTCCTGCGCACCTCGGCCGCGTCGGGCGCCGGGCGGCTGCTGCCGCCGCAGGTCCTGCGGGTGGAAGGCGGAGCGGGCGGCAAGGACTACCGCCCCGGCGGTGACGAGCCGGTCCGGGTGCCGTCGCAGCGCACCCCGATTGCGGTGGCCGCAGCCGGACCGTCCGACCAGGGCGTCCCGGTCGGCGCCGACCACACCGCCGACCACACCGGCGTCCACACCGGTCTGCACGGCGGTCGCGCCCGCACCGAACCGCGGGCGGACGACGACGGCATCGGCACCCTGCTCGACGTCGTCGGGCAACTCGTCGAACGAGCAAGGCAGGCGGGCGAGTTGCGCACCGACGTGTCGGTGGCCGACGTACTGCTGGTCATCGCCACCTCACCGCCCGCGCTGCCCGACGCCCACCAGCAGGAAGCCGCTTCGGCACGGTTGCTGGACATCCTGCTGGAAGGACTGCGCCCGCGGTCCGGCGACCCCCTCACGGAACACGTCACGGAGCTCAACCACCACTCCGGCAGCGACCCGATCGAGTGACAGTGGAGGATGTGTGAACGGTGCGACCACGGATGAGTGGTTCCACCGGAAGACATGACACCGCGCTCGGGTCCTGTGTCACGCTTGCCTCGTGGATGAGGCTAACGGCGAGTCCGGCTCCGCACCCGCGGACCCGGTGACCGGCGACGCGGCACCGCCGCGCAGGGTGCCGGGACAGCGCGACCCGTTCGCACGACCCGAGCCCGCCGCCGCGGAGCCCGCTGCCCCGGAGTCCGCGGCGGCTTCGGCTCCGGCGACGATCCCGGCCCCTGCCGCAGCGCCCGCAACAGGCCCTGCGGCAGGGCCCGTCGGGCCGGCCGACACCCAACCGCCGGCCGACGCCGACCTGCACGCGGCGGCACACCCCGGCATGGAGTCCGGCGCCGACTCCGCTGCGGACACCGGTGCCGGCACCGACCCGGGCACCGGCCGCACGGACGCCGACCTCGACGACACCCAACCGACCGGGACCGTACCCGCGCAGCCGACCGGGCCCGGCGGCCTGTCGGCCCCATCCGGCTACTCGGACGCCGAGTTGGTCGACCAGGTCAGGGCCGGGCAGGACCACGCGTACGAAGAGCTCTACCGCCGGCACGCCGAGTCCGTACGCCGCTACGCCCGTTCGTGCTGCCGCGACGCCCACACCGCCGAGGACCTCACCGGCGAGGTCTTCGCCCGTACCCTCCAGGCCATCCGCGGCGGCAGCGGACCCGAATCCGCCGTACGCGCCTACCTGTTGACCACGGTGCGCCGGGTCGCCGCCACCTGGGGCAACACCGCCCGCCGGGAGCAACTGGTCGAGGACTTCGCGGTGTTCGCGGTCACCGCGGCGGGCTCCACCGTCACCGACCGCAGCGCCGACCTCGGCGCCGACGTGCGCGCCATGCACGAGGCCGAACGCTCCCTGGCCATCCGGGCGTTCCGTACCCTGCCCGAGCGCTGGCAGACCGTGCTGTGGCACACCGCGGTGGAGGACGAGTCGCCCAGCGAGGTCGCCCCGCTGCTCGGCCTGACCCCCAACGCGGCGGCGGTCCTCGCCCATCGCGCCCGGGAGGGGCTGCGCCAGGCATATCTGCAGGCCCACGTCAGCAGCACGCTCACCACCGAGGGCGAGTGCGCCCGCTACGCCGACCGGCTCGGCGCGCACGCCCGCGGCGGCCTGCGGATGCGCGCGGACCGGGAGTTGAACCGCCACCTCAAGGAGTGCGCGCGCTGCACCGCCGCGTCGGCCGAACTCGCCGACCTCAACTCCGCGCTCAAGGGGCTGCTGCCGGTCGCGTACATCGGCTGGTTCGCCGCGGCCTACGCCGCCAAGACCGCCGGGATCGTGGTGGCGGGCGGAGCGGCCGCCACCGCGGCGGCGGGAGGCGCGGCGGCCGCGGCCACCGGTTCCGGAGGCACGGCGGGCGCGGCAGGAGGCGCCGCGGCGGGCGAGGGACTGGGGGCGCCCGCGAAGGCGGGGATCGCCGCGGCCGTGGTCGTCGCCGCCGCCGGGGTCGCCTTCGCCTTCGCGCTCACCGGCGGCCACGAGAAGGCCCCGGCGAAGCCGCAGGCCAAGCCGCCGGTCACCGTACCGGTCACGGCCGCGCCACCGCCGAGCCCGGCGCCCAAGCCGACCCCGAAGCCCGTGGTGCCGCCGCCACCCGCCCCGTCGGCGGCACCCGTGGCGACCACGCCGCCGCCCAAGCCCAAGCCGACGCCCAAACCCACGCCGAAGCCGACACCGCCGCCGGCCAAGCCCACCCCCACCCCCAAGCCGACGCCGACACCGACCCCACCGCCGCCGGCCCCGACCGCGTACAAGGTCAACTCACTGCCGGTCCAGGGACTCGGCGCGAACTCCGACGAGCCGGCGATCGTCCCCCAGGGCCTGGGCAACTGGTGGTGGGATCGGACCAGTCCCAGCATCGGCGGCACCACCTACGACCACGGCATCACCGTGCACGCGCCCTCCACGGTGAACGTCGCCCTCAACCGCGCCTGCGTCTCCTACGACGCCCGCGCGGGCATCGACGACCTGGTCAGCCCGCTGCTGCGCACGTCGGTCACCTTCGCGGTGTACGCCGACGGGAGCCGGCTGTGGTCCTCCGGCCCCGTCCACCCGGGCGACCCCGCCGTGCCGGTGCACGTCGACCTCACCGGCCGCAAGACGCTTCAACTCGTCGTCACGCCGGCCTCGGGCGGTCTGTCCTTCGGCAACCTGGCGGACTGGGCCGACTCGGTGATCACCTGCCAGTGACGCCCAACGGCCCACCACCAGGCGTCACTTGACCGCGCAGACCCCGTCGACGCACCCGTCACCGTCGGAGCCGTCGGAGCCGTCGGTGCCGTGGGAGCCTTCGGCGGCCGGCTGGTCCGCGGCCGTCTCCTGCGCCACCTGCTCCAGCGCGCGCAGGAACGTGGAGGTCTCCTGGCCGCCCTGGACCGCCCACTGCCCCTCGAACACGAAGGTCGGCACGGCGGTGATACCGACCGCGCGGGCCTGCGCGATATCGGCGACGACCTCGTCCGTGAGGGCGTCGCTCGCGAGGAAGGCGGTCACCGCCGCGCGGTCGAGACCGGCGGCGACGGCGGCGTCCGCCAGCCGGTCGGGGTCACCGATGTCCAGGCCCTCGGCGAAGTGCCCGACCATCAGGTTTCCCTTGAGCCGGTTCTGGGCGGGGGCGCCGTACTCGTCGAGGGCGAAGCGCAGCAGCCGGTGCGCGAGCAGCGAGTTGTTCTCCAGCACGGAGTCGAAGTCGAACGTGAGGCCCTCGGCGGCACCGAGCTGGGTCAGCCGGTCGTCCATGGCGACGGCCTGGGGACCGTATTTCGCGGCCAGCACCTCGCGGTGCGGACGGGGCTCGTGCGGGGCGTCCGGGTCGAGCTGGAACGGCCGATAGACCACCTCGACCGTGTTGCCCTGCGGAAATGCCGCCAGCGCCCGTTCGAAGCGGGACTTGCCCACGTAGCACCACGGACAGGCGATGTCCGAATAGATCTCGACCTTCACGGCACTCACTCCCAGAACCCGTCAACGAAAATCCGATTGAAACATCAATAACTCTTCAACGGAAAACCGCCCGACCCGGCCCGGCTATTCCCGGCCCTCTTCCGGTTCCGCCGCCCGCTCACCCGCCGGTCCGGCCAGTTCCGCCAGTTCCGCCACCGCCTCCGGCCGGCTCAGTCCCGCCCCGCACGCGCGCTGCCGGGCCGACTCCTCCGCGGTGAGTACGGCCGCCACCCGCGCCCGTACCTCGTCGTCCTGCGCTTGCTCGGGCACCGTCCGGGGCAGGCCGCCGCGGACCGTGTCCGCGGCGCCCGACATCCGCACCGCCGAGCGCGCGTCGCCCAGCTCCGCCAGGATCTGCGCGGCCGTGTCGAACTGGGCACCGACCACCGCCTCGGTGCAGCCCACCTCGGTCGCCAGCCGTACCGCCTCGGCCGCTTCGCGCAGCGCGGCCCGCGGGTCGCCCTCGGCGGCGGTGAGCCCGGCGGACAGGCCGCGCAGCAGCACGTGGAACATCGGCGGCGGGGTGCCGTCGGCGATCCGCCCCACCGCCGTCTCGTACAGCTCCCTGGCCTCGCGCACGGCGCCCCGGCGCAGCAGGAACAGCGACCGCAGGTAGCGCACGTAGGTGCGGGCGTCCATCACCGCGTACCGCTCGGCCTCCTCCTCGGCCTCGTCCAGGAGCACACTGGCGTCCTCGTCGTCGCCGCAGCGGTGCGCCAGTTCGGCCATCCGTCCGAGCAGGAACGAGCCCTCGCTGAAGGCGCCCAGCTCGCGGCCGAGCCGGTACGCCGCGTCGAAACCGGCCCGGGCCGCGGTGTAGTCACCGCGGAGCGTCTCGATCTCGGCCCGGGCGCTGTGCACCTGGGCCCTGATCCAGCGGTCGCCCAACCGCCCGTTGAGAACGCTCAGTTCCTCCCAGTCCTGGTCGGCCCGCGCCGCGCCGCCGGGAGAGTCGACGGTCACGTGCAGCCGGAACATCAGCGCGGCGGCCAGCTCCCATTCGCCGCCGTGGGCACGGCAGTTCGCCACCACCCGGTCCGTCTCGGCGAGCACCAGCAGGCCGCCGTCGGACACGTAGAGCGTGAACGGCCAGAGCATGCCCGGGAAGCGCGCGGCGGGCCGGCCGGCTTCCCGGTACGCGGTGGAGAGCCGGCTCACCATCGCCTTCACCTCCGACGACGCCCACTGGTCCTCGGTGGCGCGGTCGCCCTGGACGAACAGCAGCAGCAACTGCACGTCGAGGCGCGGCCAGTACATCGGGTCGTCCGCGTCGTCCAGGTGGTCGACGCCGAGCGCCGCCACCCGCGTGAGCCAACCGACCGCCTCGTCACGGTAGTTGCGCAGCCACCAGAACCAGCCCATCGCCCGCGCGATCGCCACCGCGTCGGCCTCCGACCGGTGCTCCAGCGCGCGGTGCAACGCGGCCCTGACGTTGTCCAGTTCGGTCTCCAGCACCTCGAACCAGAGCAGTTGGTCGCCGCCGCGCAGCCGCGGATCGACGGTCGCGGCCAGCTCGCGGAAGTACGCGGTGTGCCGTTCGCCGGCCGCGGCCAGCTCGGCGGGATGCTCGCGAGCCCGCTCCAGGGCGTACTCGTGGATCGTCTCCAGCAGCCGGTAGCGGGTGCCGGCGGCGCGGTCGTGCTCGGCCACCACCAGGGACTTGTCGACGAGTTGGGCCACCGTGTCCAGCGCGTCCGGGCCGCACACCGCCTCGGCCGCCGCGAGCGTGCAGCCGCCGGCGAAGACGCTCAGCGAGCGCAGCGTCGTACGCTCCCGCTCGTCCAGCAGGTCCCAACTCCAGTCCACCACCGCGCGCAGGGTCTGCTGGCGCGGCAGGAGGGTGCGGCTGCCGCCGGTCAGCAGCCGGAACCGGTCGTCCAGCCGGTCGGCGATCTGCCGGGGGGACAGCGCGCGCAGCCGGGCCGCGGCGAGTTCGATCGCCAGGGGCAAGCCGTCCAGCCGACGGCAGATCTCCTGGACCGCCGCGACATCGGTGCCGGTGGTGTCCTTCGTGTCCTTGGTGTCGGTCGTGTCGCTGTGGGGGCGCCCGGACGGGTCCTCGGCCAGATCCTCGGGCGGGTTCGGGTACGGCGCCGCGTGCGGGCGGGCGGTCCTGGCGCGCTCGGCGAACAGCCGGAACGCGGTCCGCGGCGGCAGCGGCTCCACCGGGCGGACCAGTTCCCCCGGCACGCCCAGCGGTTCGCGGCTGGTGGCGAGGACAGTCAGGTCCGGGCAGCGGGCGAGCAGTTCCGCGGCCAGGTACGCGGCGGCCTCGATCAGGTGCTCGCAGTTGTCCAGCACCAGCAGCAGCCGGCGGCCGGTGCAGTACTCGACCAGCCGCTCGATCGGGTTCTCGGTGTGCGGCTCACCACTCAGCGCGTCCCGGGCCGGGCCGAGGACGAAGGTGTCGCGGCGGCCGAGCGCGCTCAGCACGGCGTGCGGGATGGCGTGCGGATCGTCCAGCGGGGCGAGTTCGGCCAGCCACACGCCGTCGGGGTAGCCGTCCTGCGCGGCCTCGGCCGCCTCCTGGGCCAGCCGGGTCTTCCCGGAGCCGCCGGGCCCGGTGAGGGTCACCAGCCGCGCAGCCCGTATGTCGGCCCGGATCGCGGCGAGGTCCGTCTCCCGGCCGACAAAACTCGTCAGCCGGGCCCGCAGGTTGCCGCGCTGCGGACGGTCCGGCCGGGCGGCGGCGGTCCCGTGCGCATCGGGTACGGGCCCGTGCGCACCGGATGCGGTCCCGTGCGGGTCGGCGGTCCCGACCCGCCCGGCCGGCTCCGGCGACTCCAGCAGTTCCGCGTGCAGGGCCCGCAGCTCCGGTCCCGGGTCGGCCCCGAGCGTGTCGGCGAGTACGGTCCTGGCCTCCTCGTACGCCATCAGGGCGTCGGCGCTGCGGCCGGTCGCTCGCAGCGCGCGGATGAGCTGCGCGTGGAACGGCTCGTCCAGCGGGTGCGCGGCCACCGCCTCCCGCAGCGCGGGCAGTACGGCGGCGGTCTGCCCGCGGGCCAGTTCTGCCTCGAACTTCGAGCGGAGCGCGGCCAGCCGCAGCGCGTCCGTGCGGGCCGCCGCCGCGTCGCGGTCCGGCAGGTCCGCGAGCGCCGGGCCGCGCCACAGACCGAGTGCCCGGTCCAGGGTGCGGGCCGCGCTGTCCGGGCGGCCGTCTCGCAGGTCCGCCTCGCCCGCGCGCAGCAGCGCCTCGAACGCGAACACGTCGACGCTCTCGCGCGGTGTGTTCAGCCGGTATCCGCCCGGCTCCGACGCCACCGCGTCCCGGCCGAGGGCTTTGCGCAGGCGCGCGACGAGGGCCTGGAGGGCACCCGCCGCGTCAGCGGGAGGGTCTTCCGTCCACACCTCGGCGATCAGCGACTCGGGCGGGACGGGGCGGTTCGCGTGCGCGGCGAGGACGGTCAGGACGGTACGGACCTTCGCGCCGCCCAGGGGCAGGACGGTGCCGTCCTCCGACCTGGCCTCGGTCACCCCGAGCACGAAGTAGCGCACGCCGTCCATTGTCCCTGCCTGCGGCCGGGCGAGGGGTCCGCTCCCCCGCCCTCGCCCTCGAAACCCGGGCCCGCTCGGCACGAGCGGTGCCGAGGGCAAGCCGTCCCGAAGATCCCCGGGGGCCCGGGGGTCAGCGGTCCCGGGGGTCAGCCGCGCGGGGGGTCTTCCCGGTCGTGGGGGCCGAGGAGCTCGTCCGCGAGGGTGGGAAGGTCGTCGAGAGGGGTCTCCTCCGCCCACTCGGGGCGGGGGCGGCGCGCGGCCTGGGCGGCGGGGATCTCATGGGTGCGCTCGTCGCCGGTGGGCTGGTCGGGGCGGAAGAGCCACGGCGGCACGCGGTCGGTGGGGTCGTCGGAACGCGCGGTGCCGGGCGTGGGGGGCGGCAGCTCGGTGGTCTCGTCATTGCTGCCCGAGGTCTCCGGCGCCGGCTCCGACTGCGACTGCGGCCTGGGCGTAGGCGCGGGCTCAGGCTCAGGCGTGATCGGGGTCATGACCGTCGTCGTCTCCGAGGAGGACGACGCGGGCGGCGCGACGGCGGGCAGCACCGCGGTCCGATCGGAGTCCGAGACGTCGTCGGGCCCCGCGTGGGGCTCGTCCCGCAGCGCGGGCAGCACCGTGGTCTCGTCGGCGTCGGACGGAGCACCGGACGTCGAGTCGGGTGCCGCGTCGGACCCGGAGCCGGACCCGGACCGAGCCCCGGCGCCCGAGCCGGACCCGGAATCAGAGCTGGAGCCGGACCCGGAGTCCGTGCCGGAGTCGGAGTCGGAGCCGGGGTCGGAATCCGCCGGGGGCGCGTCCGACACCGCGGGCAGCACCGCGGTCTCCTCCGAGTCGGACGCGGCAGCGGCAGCGGCTCGCGCCGCCTCCGCGCGCAACAGCGCCTCCTCGGCCTTGCGCTGCTTCTCCTGCCGCTTCTCGGCCGCTTCGGCGCGCAGCCGCGCCTGTTCCTCCGCGAGCCGCCGCAGCCGCTCCTGCTCGGCCGCCCGTGCCGCCTCCTCGGCGGCGATCCGCGCGTCCTCCTCGGCCTGCCGCTGAGCGGCCTCCTCGGCGGCGAGCCGGGCCGCCTCGGCCTCCTGCGCGGCCTTGCGCTCGGCGATCTCGCGGCGCGCGGCCTCCTCCGCGGCGAGCCGGCGCTCCTCCTCCTCGCGGCGCAGCCGTTCGAGCTGCTCCTGGCGCTCGCGGGCCTGCCGCTCCTCCTCGGCCTTGCGGGCGGCCTCCTCCGCGGCGAGCCGGGCGGCTTCCTCGGCCGCCTTGCGCTCGGCCTCGGCGCGGGCCTCGATCTCCTGGGCGGAGAGCGGCAGCATGCGGTCGAGCCGGTGCCGTACGACGGTGGTGATCGCCTCGGGCTCCTGGGCCGCGTCGACCACCAGGTAGCGCGCTGGGTCGGCGGCGGCGAGCGTCAGGAATCCCGAGCGCACCCGCTGGTGGAACTCGGCCGGCTCGGACTCCAGCCGGTCCGGGGCCTCGGTGAAGCGCTCCCGGGCGGTCTCCGGCGGGACGTCGAGGAGCACCGTGAGGTGCGGGACGAGCCCGTCGGTGGCCCAGCGCGAGATCCGGGCGATCTCGGTGGGCGCGAGGTCGCGTCCGGCGCCCTGGTAGGCGACGGAGGAGTCGATGTAGCGGTCGGAGATGACGACGGCGCCGCGGTCGAGAGCGGGCTTCACCACGGTGTCGACGTGCTCCGCACGGTCCGCGGCATAGAGCAGGGCCTCGGCGCGGTGCGAGACCCCGGCGGAGGAGACGTCCAGGAGTATGGAGCGCAGCCGCTTGCCGACGGCCGTGGCGCCGGGCTCGCGGGTGACCACGACCTCGTGGCCCTTGGCCCTGATCCACTCGGCGAGCGCTTCGACCTGGGTGGACTTGCCGGCGCCGTCGCCGCCCTCGATCGCGATGAAGAAGCCGGTGGCGGCGGGTCCGGTGGCCGGTTCCGCACCGCGCAGCGCCTCGCGCAGGTCGCGGCGCAACGGCACCCCGGTACGGTCGTCGGTCTTGCCGAGGACCAGCGCGGCGACCGGCAGCAGCAGCGCGCCGACCAGGATCAGGGTGTACGCGGCACCGCTGTGGTCGAAGGTGAAGTGGCCGTTCTGGATGCGGTGCGGGCCGATCGCGGCGGCCACCAGCGGCCCGCCGATCGCGGCCACGGCGAGCACGGCGCGCACGACCGCGTGCAGGTGCTCGACGCTCCGTACCCGGCGGGACTCCTCGGCCTCCTGCTCGATCAGGGTGTGCCCGGCGTTCGCGGTGACGCCCGCGGCGGTGCCGGCCAGCAGCGACAGCAGCAGCACCGTGGCCTGGTCGGGGACGATGCCGGTCAGCAGCAGCGCGACGCCGGTGACGCCGGTGCCCACGGCCAGCAGGCGGCGGCGGGAGAGCGCGGGCAGGGTGTGCGGGGCGATCCGGATGCCGATCACGGTGCCGGCGGTCAGCGTCAGGACCAGCAGGCCGAAGCCGGTCGGCCCGAAGCCGAGGGCGAGCGCGTGCAGGACGGCGACCGAAACGGCGACGCCGATCGCCCCGGCCACCGCGGCGGTGGCGAGCACCAGCAGCGGCAGCGCGCCGGTCCGGCCCCGCTCGGCACCCGCCGGGCCCTTCGGCAGCCGCAGGCCCTGGAGCGGGGAGTGCGGCTTCGCGGCGCTGCCGGCGGGCAGCTCCAGCAGGTACAGCACGGCCATCGAGGACGAGAAGAGCCCGGCGGCCACGTACGACGACAGCGCGACCTGGTGCAGGTGGAACCAGTCGACGCCCACCGCGATGAGCGTGTTGACGAGGGTGACGACGACCAGGGAGGCGGCGGCCAGCGGCAGCGCGACGAAGCTCGTGCGCAGGTCGAGGCGGTGCAGCGTGGCGAGGTGGTCGGGCGCGGGCCGGACCGACGTGTCGCCGGCCGGGGGCAGCAGCCCCGGGGCGGCGCCGTCCTTCGCGACCGTCCACAGCCGCTCGGCGAGTCCGGCGGCGAACGCGGTGGCCAGCAGCCACAGGTGCGCCGAGTGCGGGACCCACGTGACCCACAGCGGGGCGACGATGAACAGCGCGAGCCGTACGCCGTCCGCGCCGATCATCGTCCAGCGCCGGTCCAGCGGGCCGCTCTCCGCGGTGAGCCCGGTCAGCGGTCCGAGCAGCACCGCGCCGAAGAGGAGGGTGGCCACCAGGCGGGCGGCGAACACCGCGGCGACGGCGTACGCGACACCCCGGTAGCCGCCGCCGAAGGAGTGCGCGGTGACGGTCGCCTGCACGGTGAGCACGAGCAGCACCAGCAGGCCGAGGCGGTCGGCGACCGCACCGGTCAGTTGCGCGCTCCACAGCTTGCGCAGCGTGGGAATCTTCAGCAACGCGCCCACGGCACGCTCACGGGAGTCGGCCGAGAGGTCGGTCGCGAACGCCTCGGTGACGTCCGTCGCGGGCTGCGCTGGCTGCTCGGATCGCGTCATTCTGACAGCCTATCCGTCCCACCCGAACCAAACGTGTCCGCCCGAACAAACGGACAGTGCCGCTCACCACGTCAGCGGGTCCGCGCCGTCCTCACTCCTTGGCGGAGCTCGCCTTCTTCGCCGCGGTCTTCTTCGCCGCCGTGGCCGAACCGGTCTTCTTCGCGGCCGTCTTCTTGGCGGGAGCCTTCTTCGCCGGTGCCTTCTTGGCGGCCGTCTTCTTCTTCACCGGGCCCTTCGCCCGCTTCTCCGCGAGGAGTTCGTAGCCGCGCTCGGGGGTGATCGTCTCGACGTCGTCGTCGCGGCGCAGCGTCGCGTTGGTCTCGCCGTCGGTGACGTAGGGACCGAACCGGCCGTCCTTGACCACGACCGGGCGCTCGCTGACGGGGTCGGTGCCCAGTTCCTTCAGCGGGGGCTTGGCGGCGGCGCGGCCGCGCACCTTGGGCTGCGCGTAGATCGCCAGCGCCTGTTCGAGGGTGATGCTGAAGAGCTGGTCCTCGCTCTCCAGGGAGCGCGAGTCGGTGCCCTTCTTCAGGTAGGGGCCGTAGCGCCCGTTCTGCGCGGTGATCTCGACACCCTCGGCGTCGGTGCCGACCACCCGGGGCAGGGACATCAGTTTGACGGCGTCGGCGAGCGTGACGGTGTCCAGGGTCATGGACTTGAAGAGGGAGGCGGTGCGCGGCTTCACCGCGTTCTTGCCGGTCTTCGGGGTGTCCTCGGGCAGCACCTCGGTGACGTACGGCCCGTAGCGGCCGTCCTTGGCGACGATCGGACGGCCGGTCTCGGGGTCGTCGCCGAGCGCGAACTCGCCGCTGGGCTTGGCGAACAGCTCCTCGGCCAGCTTGATGGTCATCTCGTCCGGCGGCAGGTCCTCGGGGACGTCGGCGCGCTGGTGGTTGTCCTCGCCGCGCTCGCCCTTCTCGACGTACGGCCCGTAGCGGCCGACCCGCAGCATGATGCCCTCGCCGACCGGGAACGAGGAGATCTCGCGGGCGTCGATCGCGCCCAGGTCCTCCACGAGTTCCTTGAGGCCGCCGAGGTGATCGCCGTCGCCGCCGTTGGCGGAGGCGGCCGGGGCCGCGTCGCCGTCGCCCTCCGCGCCGAAGTAGAACCGGCGCAGCCACGGCACCGCCTGCGCCTCACCGCGGGCGATCCGGTCGAGGTCGTCCTCCATGGAGGCGGTGAAGTCGTAGTCCACCAGCCAGCCGAAGTGCTTCTCCAGCAGGTTGACCACGGCGAAGGAGAGGAAGGACGGGACGAGCGCGGTGCCCTTCTTGAAGACGTAGCCGCGGTCGAGGATGGTGCCGAGGATCGTGGCGTAGGTCGACGGGCGGCCGATCTCCTTCTCCTCCAGCTCCTTGACCAGGCTCGCCTCGGTGTAGCGGGCGGGCGGCTTGGTGGAGTGGCCGTCGGCGGTGATCTCGTCGGCGGTCAGCGGGTCGCCCTCGGTGACCTGCGGCAGCCGGCGCTCGCGGTCGTCGAGCTCCGCGTTGGGGTCGTCGGCGCCCTCGACGTAGGCCTTGAGGAAGCCGTGGAAGGTGATGATCTTGCCGGAGGCGGAGAACTCGGCGTCCCGGCCGTCGGAGGCGGCGCCGCCGACCTTGACGGTGACGGACTGGCCGACCGCGTCCTTCATCTGGGAGGCGACCGTGCGCATCCAGATCAGTTCGTAGAGCCGGAACTGGTCGCCGGTCAGGCCGGTCTCGGCGGGGGTGCGGAAGCGGTCGCCGGAGGGGCGGATCGCCTCGTGCGCCTCCTGGGCGTTCTTCACCTTGCCCGCGTAGACCCGCGGCTTGTCCGGCAGGTAGTCGGAGCCGTAGAGCTGGGCGACCTGCGCGCGGGCGGCGCCCACCGCGGTCTCCGACAGCGTGGTGGAGTCCGTACGCATGTAGGTGATGAAGCCGTTCTCGTACAGCTTCTGGGCGACCTGCATGGTGGCCTTCGCGCCGAAGCCGAGCTTGCGCGACGCCTCCTGCTGGAGGGTGGTGGTGCGGAACGGCGCGTACGGCGAGCGGCGGTACGGCTTGGACTCGACGCTGCGCACCGAGAACTGCGAGTCGGCGAGCGCGGCGGCCAGCGCCCGGGCGTTCTCCTCGTCCAGGTGCAGCACCGCGGCGCTCTGCTTGAGCGCGCCGGTGGAGGCGTCGAAGTCGCGGCCCTGGGCGACCCGGCGGCCGTCGACCGCGACGAGCCTGGCGTTGAGCGTGGCGGGGTCGGAGGCGTCACCGGCCCGGCCGGTGTTGAAGACACCGGTCAGGTCCCAGTACGCGGAGGTGCGGAAGGCGATCCGCTCGCGCTCGCGCTCGACCACCAGGCGGGTCGCCACGGACTGGACCCGGCCCGCCGACAGCCGCGGCATGACCTTCTTCCACAGCACCGGGGAGACCTCGTAGCCGTAGAGCCGGTCGAGGATACGGCGGGTCTCCTGGGCGTCGACCAAGCGCTGGTTCAGCTCGCGCGGATTCCGCACGGCCTCCTGGATGGCGTCCTTGGTGATCTCGTGGAACACCATCCGGTGCACCGGCACCTTGGGCTTGAGGATTTCCTGCAAATGCCAGGCGATGGCCTCGCCCTCGCGGTCCTCGTCAGTGGCCAGGAATAGTTCGTCGGAGTCCTTGAGGAGATCCTTGAGCTTCTTGACCTGTGCCTTCTTGTCGGCGTTCACGACATAGATGGGCTGGAAATCGCTGTCCACATTGACGCCCAGCCGTGCCCACGGCTGGCCCTTGTACTCCGCCGGCACTTCGGCGGCCCCGTTGGGGAGGTCGCGGATGTGCCCGACGCTGGCCTCGACGACGTATCCAGGGCCGAGATAGCCCTTGATCGTCTTCGCCTTGGCAGGCGACTCGACGATGACGAGTCGGCGGCCGCCCTGTGCGGTCTCGCGGGTCGGGGACAACTTCGCTCTTCTCTCCGGTTCGAAGGGGTGTCGCTGCGGAGTGTGACCGTACCTCCTGGGCCCGTGTCAAACGGGAAAAGTCCGCAACGCCACTCGAACGGTAACCCGATGTACGTTCTATCCACACCGGCGGGGTCCTCCAGCAGGCTACGTCCACGGGCTTGATCCTGCCCGAAATCGCGCTTTCCGACCCCCGCGGCTCAATGCCGCTCCACTGCCGACCCTACGTCCGCTCCGGCGGACGGCCACACGGGCGGTACGGCGGAGGCGGGGCCCGCGGGCCGGGCGGGCCGGGCCCGCGGCGGCGGTCGGCGCGACGCGTCCGCGGCTTGTCCGCGGCCGGTTCACGGGCGGGTTCACCGGCCGGTTCGCGGGCCGGTTCACGGGCCGGCCCACGGGCCGGTTCGCATCAATGTTCGTATCAACGGCGGTACGGGACGCGGCGCGCCGGGTGCTGCAAAAATGGCCGCGGGCAGGCGGACGACCGATCCGCACGACGGCGGGAACGCAGGGGCAGGGGGACACGTCATGTCCGACCGGAATCCGTCCGCCGGCGAGCCGTACGGAGACAACCCGTACGAGAGCCGGCCGGAGCGCGGGGACCTGTCCCCGTGAGCTACCCCACCGCCGCGCCGCACCGCTCCGAGCCGCCCCGCTCCGGGCCGCGGCGCCCGCACCCGGCGGTCGTGCCGCTGGCCACCCTCGCCGTGGGGGTGGCCGCGTCCGCCTACCTCTACCGCACCGACCCGCACCAAAGCGGGCACTTCCTGCCGCGCTGCCCCTTCAACTGGCTCACCGGACTGCTCTGTCCCGCCTGCGGCGCCACCCGCCTCGCGTACGACCTCCTGCACGGCGACCCCGTGCGGGCCTTCCACGACAACGCCCTGGTCCTGGTGCTGTCCCCCGCGCTGGTCTGGATGTTCGGCCGCTGGGTGGTCGAGGGCCTGCGCGGCCGGCGCTGGCAGCCGATCCTCCGCCCCCGGTCCCAGTACGCCCTGCTGGTCGTGGCCGTGGTGTGGACGCTGTTCCGCAACCTGAACTGAGCCGCTCCGGCTACTCCGGGACCGGGGCGAGGAAGCCCTGCTCGACCAGGAGGCGGATCGACGCGGGGGTGCGGTCGCGCAGCACCACCGGGTCCTCGTTGAGGAGCTGGGCGATGGCGTCGATGATGCGGCCGGCCGGCAGCGAGCCGTCGCAGACCCCGGCGAACCCGGCTCCGACGGTGTCGACCTTCGTGGCCCGCCGCATGCCCCGCGCGGAGCGCAGCACCACGTGCTCGGGGTCCTCCGCGCCGGGCAGCCCGACCTGCTCCTGCACCACGTCGGGCGCGAGGGTGAAGCGGGCCGCGAGCAGCGCCGCGTCGTCGTGCCCGCGCAGGAAGTCCTGCCGGCCGAACCAGTCCGCGATGTAGGGCCCGAGCGGCTGCTCCACCGGATGCGGCCACTCCTCCGCGGTGACCGAGGGCTGCTCGGCGCCTGACCTGCGCAGCGTGATCCAGCCGAAGCCGACGCCGTTGACCTTGCGCCGCTCGAAGTCGTCCAGCCAGGCGTCGTAGTGCCGCGCGTACGCGGTCGGGTCGGCGTGGTGGTCGCCGCCGTCGCGCAGCCACAACTCGGCGTACTGCGCCACGTCCTGCACCTCGCGCTGCACGATCCACGCGTCGCATCCGGCGGGCAGCCAGGACGTGACGCGTTCGCGCCAGTCCTGGCCCTCGGTGTGCTGCCAGTTGGCGAGGAGCTGGCAGTAGCCGCCCTCGGTGAGGTGGTCGGCGGACCGCTGGACCAGTTCGCGGCACAGGTCGTCCCCCGCCATCCCGCCGTCGCGGTAGGTGAACCGCCCGGCCGGCGAGATCACGAACGGCGGGTTCGACACGATCAGGTCGTACCGCGCGTCCCCGACCGGCTCGAAGAGGCCGCCCTGCCGCAGTTCCGGCTCCGGCGCGCCGGACAGCGCGAGGGTGAGCCGGGCGAAGTGCAGGGCGCGCGGGTTGACGTCGGTGGCGGTCACCTGCGTGGCGTGCCGGGACGCGTGCAGCGCCTGCACGCCCGAGCCCGTACCGAGGTCGAGCGCGCTGCCGACCGGCTCGCGTACGGTCAGCCCGGCGAGCGTGGTGGACGCGCCGCCGACGCCCAGCACCAGGTCGGCCCGGTCCACGCCGGGCGCGCTGCCGACGCCAGCCGCGCCGCCGACCGCGCAGCCGAGGTCGGAGACGATCCACCAGTCGGCGCCGGCGTCCCCGGCGTAGGGGCGTACGTCGACGGTGGCGCGGATGTCGTCGCCGTCGCGGAGCAGCCAGCCGGCGGCCTCGTAACGGTCCAGGCCCGTGTTGCTGGTACCCGTGGCATTGCTGCCCAGGGCTGCGCGGGCGCGGGTGAGCGGGACCGCCTGCTGGAGCAGGAAGAGCCGGACCAGGGTCTCCAGGGGGCTGCCGCCGCGGGTGGCGCGCAGCGCGGGGACGGTCTCGGCGCGGGACAGGGCCGTGTATGCGACGGCCCCGAGCAGCTCCAGGCAGCCGTCGGCGGTGAAGTCGGCGGCGAGCAGGTCGGCGCGGAGGGCGGGCGCGGCGCCGGGATCGGGCAGTGGTCGGCCGGAACCGCCCGGGTGGTGCGGGGAGTGCGGACCGCCGGTCGGCTGGGTCGGTTTGCTCGGATCGCTCACGCCGCTCATTGTCCCGGAATCCGGGGAGGGGTGCCGTACCGCGGTCCGGTGCGGTCCGGGTGGGCCGTCCGGTGCCTCACACCGTCCGGTGACCGCACGGTCCGGCGATGTCGCGGGCCGGCGACGACGGCGCCGGGCGCCGACGCCGTTCGATGCCGACGCCGTCCCGTTACGACGCCGTCGGGCTCGCGCTCGTCGAACCGCCGGAGACGCCCTGGCAGCCGGGCTGCTGGGCGAGGGCCTTGCCCATGTCGCCCTGGCGGAGGGTGTCGAGCGATTTCTGGCCGTTGGCGGCGGTCTGCTTGAGCGAGGTGGAGACGTCGCCGAGGCCGGCCGCGAACTTCGCCTGGTCGCTGGTGTCCAGGCCGTCGACCTGCTTCTTCAGCGCGGCGTACTGCGCGGACTGCTGGTTGAACACGTTCACCGCGTTCTGCTGGAACTTCGCGCCGTCGTCACCGGGCGCGGCACCCGCCTTGCCGAAGATCCCGGCCAGCGACTTGTACGCGTCGGAGATCGACTGGAAGGCGGCCGAGTCGGCGCTCTTCACGTCCTGCGGCTTGCCGCCGCTGTCCACCTTGCCGAACGACGTGTTCGCGGTGTTGATCTTGTTGAGCTGGACCTGGGCCTGGTCACAGACGCCCTTCGCCCAGTCGTCCTGCTTCTTGCCGGTGTCGTCCCCGCCGCACGCGGACACCGCGAGCAGTACGGCCGCGCCGCCGGACAGCGCGGCCAGGAACTTCTTCTTCACCTTCACCGGGTGATCCCTTCCGTGGCCTTACGGCCCCGGAACATACACGGCCGGGCGGTACCGCTCCCGCAGACCTGACCTCCGTTGACCCCTTTTATCTGATATTCAAGCCATTCGTCGCATGTGCTGAACCGCAGGTGGGCGGCGGATGCGCGGGCCTCGTACGGTTCTGCCCGCGCCTCCGCCGCCCACCTGGCGGTGTGACAATTCACACGGCGTCAGGCCGCCGCGGCGGCTCCGTCGTCGCTGCCGCTGTCACGGTCGCTTCCGATGCCGCTTCCCCTTCCCGTTCCGCTGCCACCGTCACTACCGCTTCCGCTTCCGCCGCCGCTGCCACCGTCCGCGCTGTCGTCGCCGACCGCGATGCCGCGCCGCTTGGACACGTACACCGCGATCACGATGACCGCGACGGCCGCGATCGCGACCGGCACCCGTACCGCGAGGTTGGCGTCCACGCCGTAGCTGAACTTCACCACGGCGGGCGCGATCAGCAGCGCCACCAGGTTCATCACCTTCAGCAGCGGGTTGATCGCCGGGCCCGCGGTGTCCTTGAACGGGTCGCCGACGGTGTCGCCGATCACCGTGGCGGCGTGGGCCGCGCTGCCCTTGCCGCCGTGGTGGCCGTCCTCCACCAGCTTCTTGGCGTTGTCCCACGCGCCGCCGGAGTTGGCGAGGAAGACGGCCATCAAGGTGCCCGCGCCGATCGCGCCCGCCAGGTAGGAGGCGAGCGAGCCGATGCCGAGCGAGAAGCCGACCGCGATCGGGGCGAGGACCGCGAGCAGGCCCGGGGTGGCCAGCTCGCGCAGCGCGTCCTTGGTGCAGATGTCCACCACCCGGCCGTACTCGGGCAGTTCGTCGCCGCTCATGATCCCGGGGTGCTCGCGGAACTGCCGGCGCACCTCGAAGACCACGGAACCGGCCGACCGGGACACCGCGTTGATCGCCAGACCGGAGAAGAGGAACACCACGGCCGCGCCGAGCAGCAGCCCGACCAGGTTGTTCGGCTGCGAGATGTCCAGACTCAGCCAGCGCGCGTCGGAGGCGGGCGGGTGCGCCTTGCCCACGGCGGTGTCGACCGCCTCCTTGAACGACCCGAACAGCGCGGTCGCGGCCAGTACCGCGGTGGCGATGGCGATGCCCTTGGTGATCGCCTTGGTGGTGTTGCCGACCGCGTCGAGGTCGGTGAGCACCTGGGCGCCCTCGCCGTGCACGTCACCGGACATCTCGGCGATGCCCTGCGCGTTGTCCGAGACCGGACCGAAGGTGTCCATGGCGACGATCACGCCGACCGTGGTCAGCAGCCCGGTGCCGGCCAGCGCCACCGCGAACAGCGCCAGCCACACCGAGGTGCCGCCGAGCAGGAACGCGCCGTAGACGGCGAGCGCGATCAGCACCGCCGAGTACACCGCGGACTCCAGACCGAGCGAGATGCCGGAGAGGATCACCGTGGCCGGGCCGGTCAGCGAGGTCTTGCCGACATCGCTGACCGGGCGCCGGGAGGTCTCGGTGAAGTACCCGGTGAGCTGCTGGATCAGCGCGGCCAGCACGATGCCGATGGCCACCGCGACCAGGGCGAGCACCCGCGGGTCGCCGCTGTGGCCGGTGATGTCGGAGCCGACTCCCTTGAGGTCGGCGTAGGAGGAGGGCAGGTAGGCGTAGCTGGCGATCGCCACACCGGCCAGCGAGATCACCGCGGAGACGAAGAAGCCGCGGGTGATGGCGGTCATGCCGCTGCGGTCGCCGCGGCGCGGGGAGACCGCGAAGATGCCGACCATGGCGGTGAGGACGCCGATCGCCGGGATGAGCAGCGGAAACGCCAGCCCGGAGTCGCCGAAGGCGACCTTCCCGAGGATGAGGGCGGCCACCAGGGTGACGGCGTAGGACTCGAACAGGTCCGCGGCCATGCCGGCGCAGTCCCCGACGTTGTCGCCCACGTTGTCCGCGATGGTGGCGGCGTTGCGCGGGTCGTCCTCGGGGATGCCCTGCTCGACCTTGCCGACCAGGTCCGCGCCGACGTCGGCGGCCTTGGTGAAGATGCCGCCGCCGACCCGCATGAACATCGCCAGCAGCGCCGCGCCGAAGCCGAAGCCCTCCAGCACCTTGGGCGCGTCGGCCTTGTAGATCAGCACCACCGCGCACGCGCCGAGCAGGCCGAGGCCCACGGTGCACATGCCGACCACGCCGCCGGTCCTGAACGCGATCCGCATCGCCCGGTGCGAGACGGAGGTCAGGTCCGCGGGCGGCTCACCCGGCGCGGGGGTCGCCGACCTGGCCGCGGCGGCGACCCGCACATTGCTGCGGACCGCGAGCCACATTCCGATATAGCCGGTGATCGCGGAGAACACCGCACCGACCAGGAAGAAGATCGACCTGCCGATTCGCTGCGACATATTGTCGGCGGGCAGCAGCATGAGCAGGAAGAACGCCACCACCGCGAAGATCCCCAACGTGCGGAACTGCCGTGCGAGATAGGCGTTTGCGCCTTCCTGCACGGCAGCGGCGATCTTTTTCATGGCGTCGGACCCCTCGTCCGACCTGAGCACTTGGCGCACCAGCACCCAGGCGAGCGCGAGGGCGGCGAGCGCGACGACCGCGATGATCCAGACCAGGGTACGGTTCCCGCTGGTCAGCACCGGCGCTGCGGCCAGTGCGTGAGGAGAGTTGAGCGACCCCGGGTAAGGGGTGAGTGGCCCCGCCATTCGTCCTCCTTGACGTTTGGCGCATGGGCGTGCGGCTCCTACGGCTGATCAAGCCGCGACGCTCAGGCGAGCTGAGCAAGATGGACGGATTGTAGGGAGCCGCAGAAGATCAAAAAAGGGTGCTCGCAGGGAATTCCCACGGTAAAGGAGGCAGCACCATTCCGCGCGGCGCGAAAAAGACCGATCGGGGACTCGTCTTCGATCTACGAGAGCCGTGTTTTCGATCTACGGGAGAGGGCGCGGCCGCTGATCCATATGGGGGACAGCGCTAGACGGAGACCGTCGGCCAGGTCATCCGGATCACTCCGCCGCGCTCGCCGTCGATCACCTCGACGTCGTCGACCAGGCCGCTGATGACGGCCAGGCCCATCTCGCCCTCGTCCTCGGCGGCGTCGTCGGTGGGCGGGCCGTCGGTGTGGCCGCCACCGGTCGCGTTGCCGGGAACCTCGTCGACGACCTCGATGGAGAACTTCTTCTCGTCCTCGTTGAGCAGCACCCGCACCGGCTCTTCGACGCCGTTGTTGCGGTGCAGGCCGACGGCGCGGCTGCACGCCTCGCCGACCGCCAGCCGGACCTCGTCCAGGGACGCCTCGTCCACCCCCGCTCGGCGCGCCACCTGAGCAGCCACGAGCCGTGCGGTACGCACATGCTCGGGCTGGGCGCTGAAGAGCAGTTCTACGGTGGGCATGGGGCTCCCCCTCCGGTCCTGTGGTTGGGCATCACAGGGGCCCGGACGGCGATCCGCCCGGTGCCCCTCTCGGACGAACGTCAGTCGGTCGCCGCGACAGCCTCGTCGACCGAGGTGTGAATGGGGAACACCTTGGTCAGACCGGTGATTCGGAAAATCTTCAGAATCCGCTCCTGGTTGCACACCAGACGCAACGATCCTTCGTGCGCACGTACCCGCTTGAGCCCACCGACGAGCACACCCAGGCCGGTCGAGTCGAGGAAGTCGACTCCCTCCATGTCCACGACGAGGTGGTAACTCCCGTCGTTCACGAGCTCCACGAGCTGCTCACGCAGCTTGGGCGCGGTGTACACATCAATCTCGCCGCCGACCTCGACGATCGTGCGATCGCCGACGGTTCGGGTCGACAGGGACAGGTCCACTGATCCTCCAGCACCTTGCATCGACGCGGCGCCCCCCTGGGGCCTCCACCGAAACGTTAACGGTAGTGGCGACTCCTCCACCGACAGGTGGGGGAAGGAGTTGGGCCGCGATGGCATTCAATCACTTCGCGGTGGGCCCGCACGACGCCTTACTGCGATTGTCCGTCATGCCGGTGACACACTGAGTGCCGATGGCCCAGGATCAACTTCCGCAGTCGGCGCACGGCCGCCCGTCCCCACGGACCGCTTTGGAGCGGCTCTCCGCGGGGGCTGACCGCGCCGTACGCATCACCCATACGGAGCACCTGCCCCCGCGGGTCGGCCGTCATGCATCTTGGCCGGAGGGCATCCGTCCGGAGGTCGTCGACGCGATCCGCGCGGCCGGGATCGACCGTCCGTGGGAGCACCAGGCACTCGCCGCCGGGCACGCGCTGCGCGGCGAGTCGGTGGTCGTGGCGACCGGCACCGCCTCCGGCAAGTCGCTGGCGTATCTGGCGCCGGTGCTCAGCGCGCTGCTGCCGGAGCAGCGCGGGTCGGACGACGCGGGGGCGCCAGGGGCTCCGGACGGGCCGGCCGGGGCCCCCGGCGCGCAGGTGCCCGGGGCGGACGGCGGACGGCCCGGACAGGCCGTGAGGGCCGGACAGGCCGTAAGGGCCGGACGTGGCGGTACGGCCGCGGCGCGGCGGGCCGGGGCGGGCGCGGCGGGGGCACGCGGGCCCACCGCGCTCTACCTCGCGCCCACCAAGGCGCTCGCCGCCGACCAGCGCCGCGCGGTCAGTGCGCTCGCGGCACCACTGGGCACCGCGGTCCGCCCCGCCGTCTACGACGGCGACACCCCGTTCGAGGAACGCGAATGGGTCCGCCGGCACGGCACCTACGTGCTGACCAACCCCGACATGCTGCACCGCGGCATCCTGCCCGGGCACGCCCGCTGGTCCTCCTTCCTGCGCGGACTGCGCTACGTCGTCATCGACGAGTGCCACACCTACCGGGGCGTCTTCGGCTCCCATGTCGCCCAGGTGCTGCGCCGCCTGCGGCGGATCTGCGCCCGCTACGGCGCCGAGCCGGTCTTCCTGCTCGCCTCCGCCACCGCGGCCGACCCGGCCCAAGCCGCCACCCGCCTGACCGGCGTGCCCGTCGTCGAGGTCACCGAGGACACCTCGCCGCGCGGCGAACTCGCCTTCGCGCTGTGGGAGCCGCCGCTGACCGAACTGTCGGGCGAGCACGGCGCCCCGGTCCGCCGCACCGCCACCGCCGAGTGCGCCGAACTCCTGACCGACCTCGTCCTCCAAGGCGTACGGACCGTCGCCTTCGTCCGCTCCCGGCGCAGCGCGGAACTCGTCGCCCTCATCGCCCAGGAGCGGCTCGCCGAGATCGACGCCTCCCTCCCGCAGCGCGTCGCCGCCTACCGCGGCGGCTACCTGCCCGAGGAGCGCCGCGCCCTGGAGCGCGACCTGCACTCCGGACGGCTGCTCGGCCTGGCATCCACCTCCGCCCTCGAACTCGGCGTGGACGTCTCCGGCCTCGACGCCGTCCTGCTGGCCGGCTACCCGGGCACCCGCGCCTCGCTGTGGCAGCAGGCCGGGCGGGCCGGGCGCACCGCCCAAGGCGCGCTCGCGGTCATGGTCGGCCGCGACGACCCGCTGGACACGTATCTCGTCCACCACCCCGAGGCAATCTTCGAACGGCCCGTCGAATCCACCGTCCTCGACCCGGACAACCCGTACGTCCTCGCGCCCCACCTGTGTGCGGCCGCCGCCGAACTGCCGCTGACCGACGACGACCTGGCGCTGTTCGGGCCCGAAGCCGCCGACCTGGTACCGCAGTTGGAGAAGCGCGGGCTGCTGCGCCGACGGGCCAACGGCTGGTACTGGACCCGGCGGGAGCGGGCCGCGGACCTCACCGACATCCGCGGGGAGGGCGGCGCCCCGATCCAGGTCGTCGAGGCGGGCACCGGGCGTTTGCTGGGCACCGTGGACGCGTCCTCGGCCCACACCACCGTCCACGAGGGCGCCGTCCACCTCCACCAGGGCCGCACCTACCTCGTGCGGCACCTGGACCTCGACGACTCCGTCGCCCTGGTCGAACGCGCCGACCCGCCCTTCTCCACCATGGCCCGCGACACCACCGACGTCCGCGTGCTGTCGACCGACGTCGAGGAGCCCTGGGGCGATGCCCGCATCCACTTCGGCTCCGTCGAGGTCACCCACCAGGTGGTCTCCTACCTGCGCCGCCGGCTGCTGACCGGCGAGATCCTCGGCGAGTCCAAACTCGACCTCCCTCCTCGTACCCTGCGCACCCGCGCCGTCTGGTGGACCGTCACCGATGCCCAACTCGACGCCGCCGGCATCCATCCCGAGGAACTGCCCGGCGCCCTGCACGCCGCCGAGCACGCCTCCATCGGCCTCCTCCCGCTCTTCGCCACCTGCGACCGCTGGGACATCGGCGGCGTGTCCATACCGCTGCACGCCGACACGGGCCTGCCCACCGTCTTCGTCTACGACGGCCACCCGGGCGGCGCGGGCTTCGCCGAACGCGCCTTCCGCACCGCCCGCGGCTGGCTCGCCGCCACACGCGAGGCCATCTCCTCCTGCGAGTGCGACCACGGCTGCCCCTCCTGCGTGCAGTCGCCCAAGTGCGGCAACGGCAACGACCCGCTCGACAAAGCCGCCGCCGTCCGTCTCCTGGACTGCCTGCTCGCTTCCGGCCAGGACCCGCGACCGCAGCCGTAGCCCGCAGCCCAGCCCGCCGGTCGAGCCGGGCCGTCCTCCGGGGCCCGCACCGACCCCGACGCCGGCCCCGCCCGCGACCTCACCCGCGCTCCCCCGACCTCGGCGACGACCTCGGACACCTCCCCCGCCACCGCACACCCGCGCAGCACCGCTCCCTGGGCGGCCGCCACCCGCTCGGCCAGCCCGCACGCCACCGCCTCACCGTCGAGCGCATGGTCCGCCGCGGCCAGAGCGGCCAGGTCCGCGGCCCCGCCCGCCCGATGCCTGGCGACCACCGCCCGCCCCATCAGCGCCACACCCGCGAAGATCGCCATCAACACCGCCATCAGCCCCAGCGACCACACCGTTGCCGACCCCCGGTCCCGTCTCACGGCCCACCACCCCCCACCGTCTCCTCGTCCAACGCGGCCGCCTCCGCCGTCAACGTGACCGGAAACCGCGGCCGACCCACCGTCACCCGCACCCGCACCAACCCCCCGCCCCGGCGCACCCTCACCTCCGCTCCCTTCGGCGCTGCCGCGCGGCTCACCCGCACCACATCCCCCCCGCCTTCCCCCCGCGCAGCAGCGCGCGCCCCGGCCCTGGCGGCATCCACGCAGCGGATCTGTGCGGCCGCCGCCATCAGCCCCCACACCAGCAGCCCGGCCAGCGCCACCAGCGTCGGGATCACCACGGCAGCCTCCGCCGTGACGTAGCCCCCGTCCCGGCGGCGGCGCAACGGTCCGGCCCGCTCGGGCCGAACGGCCCTCCTCAACGGCTCAGAACGGCGCATGGAGTGCCTTCTCGATCACCGAGGTCATCGCCGTCCGCACCGGCCCGCTCGTCACGATCTTGTAGAGCACCGCCGCGAACCCGCAGGCCGCGATCGTGCCCACCGCGTACTCCGCGGTGCTCATCCCCGCGTCGGCCGCGGACCGGCACCGCCGGACCCGTCCGGCCCACCAGCACGCCACCCGCTCCGTCTTCTTCCGCATCGCCATTTCCGTTCTCCTCCTGGTTTCCTGTGTTTTCTGCCGGCCCCGCATCCGATGCCGCTGCCCGCGTCACCGGTGCCACTGATGTCCGTCGACTCGCCGGTCCGGCCGCGTCACGTGCTCGCGTGTGCGGCGGCTCACGGCCTCGGGCCGTGCCGGGCTCCCGCGTTTCCCTGCTGTTCCCATCGGCGCGGCCGGCCGGGCGGGGCACGGCAGGCCGTCGATCGCCACCTCCTCATCCGCTCATCGGGCCGCCGAGCACCGCCCCGGCCAGCCCCATCACCACCGGGGCGACACCCACCAGCAGGAAGGCCGGGAGGAAGCACACGCCCAGCGGCGCGGTCGCCAGCACCGCCGCCTTGCGGGCCCGGGCGAGCGCCGAACGCCCCTGCTCGGCGCGATAGTCCGCGGCCAGCCGCGCCATTTCGGCCACCGGTGCGCTGCCCGTCGTCGACGCCCTCGCCAGGCAACGGCCCATCGCCCTCGCCGCGGGCAGCCGCCCGAACCTGCCCCAGCACTCCGACGGCTCCCCGCCGAGCCGCAACTCCGCCTCCGCCCGCAGCAGCGCGGCCCCCAACGGCCCGTCCAGGCACCGCCCCACCGCTCCCGCCGTCTCCCCGGGAGTGGCGCCCGCCGCCAGGCAGGCCGCCATCAGGTCAGCGCACAGCGGCAGTTCGGCCGGATCGGCTTCCGCTCCGGCCGCCCGCGCGACGGCGGGAGGCCGACGCCGGGCGAGCGCCACCCTCGTTCCGGCCCCGATCACGATCCCGGCCAGAACGCCCGCGACGCCGCCCACAAGCACCACCGCCCCCAGCGCCGGTGCGACCACCGGCAGCCAGGTCCGCCCGGCACGGCGCGCCCTTCCCCGCCACGCCCGGCGCGCCCTCGCCGGCCGCGCTCCCTGCAACACGCGGCGCAGCCTGCGCACACCGCAATGCCTGCGCTCCCTCGTCGCCATCGCTCCCGCCGCCCCGGCGCACACTGCCGCCACGACGGCCGCCGCCGTCCCCAGGCTGTGGACAGACCCGCCGCTCATGGCCGGCCCCCTTCCGCAGCCGACCCCCGCGCCACCCGGGCGGACCGCGTTCCCGCCCCGCCCGGCTCAGGGCCGCGCGGATCACTCTCCGCGCCACGGGGCGGGCCGCCCTCGGCCGCCCGGATGATGTGCGCCGTCCAGGCCAGACCGGCCCACTCCAGGAACGCGCCCGCGACCAGGCAGGCCAGCCCGGCGGGTGTGTGCAGCAGCACCCCCGCCGGGTCTGCGCCCAGCGCCGTGCCCAGCACCAGCCCGAAGACGGGGAGCAGCGCCAACAGCACCGCCGTGGAGTGCGGGCCCGCCAACTGGGCACGCAGGTCCTCGCGTTGATCCGCCTCGGCGCGCAGCGCGGCGGCGACCCGGTCCAGCGCCGCGGCCAGCCCCGCACCGCCGTCCACCGCGACCTGCCAGCACGCGGCCACCGCAGCGAGCCCCTGTGCGCCCGGCCCGACGCGCGCCGCCGTGCGCAGCGCTCGTGGCACGTCCCCGCCGAACCGGGCGGCGGACAGCAGCAGGCCCGAGATCCGGCCCAGTTCGGGCGAGCCGGGCCATCCAGCCGACTGCACCGCGTCCGCGAGTGCCGCGTGCGGTGGCCGTCCTGCCCGCAGATCACCCGCCAGGGTGCCGCACAGCGCGCTCACGGCAGCCGCGGTCCGTTCGGCCGCCGCCCGCTCGGCGCGGCCTCGCAAAGCGCCCCGCACCAACGGCATCGCGACCATTCCCGCGACCATCGGCACCACCGACCAGGTGATCGCCGCGAGTACCGCGCCGGCGGGCAGACACAGCCACTCGGGGCCGCCACCGCTCTGCCGCGCCCCGACGGTCCCCGCCGCTCGGCGCCCGGCATCGCTGCCCGGATCTCCACGCCCGCCCGGATGCCTGTCACGCCACCCGCCAAGGAACACTCGGCCCGACCGCCGACGCCTGCCCGGGCCTCGGCCACCGATCCGCACCCGGCTGCCGGCGACCACGCGGCTCCACCACGCCCGCCCTCGCCCAACACCGCCTGGAGCGGGCCCAGGACGGGCCTGTGGGCCCTTCAGAAGGCCGCACGCCCGGCGCTTGCGTCCGTGCCGCTGCAGGGCCGTCCAGGCGGGCAGGCAGGCCACCAGCAGCGCGGCCCACAGCGCGACGGCGGGAGTCACCGCCGGAGAGGTCGCCGCGCTCATGACGCACCCGTCGAGCACAGATCCGTCAGGCGCCGCCAGCCCGGGCCGCGTTCGGCACCGCCCCCGGTGTGCCGGACCAGCGCGGGAACGGTGCCGACCAGCCCGTCCGGGCGTCGGCTCAGGACATGGATCTCGGCCACCCTGCGGCGGCCCTCACCGTCCCGCACCAGGTGGACGACGGCCGACAGCGCGGCGGCCAACTGGCTGTGCAGCGCGGCCCGGTCCAGGCCGGCGGTCGAACCGAGCGCCTCCAAACGTGCGGGCACATCCGCCGCGGCGTTCGCGTGAACGGTGCCGCAGCCGCCCTCGTGACCGGTGTTGAGGGCACCCAGGAGGTCGAGCACCTCGGCGCCGCGGACCTCGCCGACCACGAGCCGGTCGGGCCGCATCCTCAGTGCCTGCCGCACCAGGTCCCGCAGCGTGACCTGCCCGGCGCCCTCCTGGTTGGCGGGCCGGGTCTCCAACCGGACGACATGCGGGTGGTCCGGGCGCAGTTCGGCCGAGTCCTCGGCGAGGACGATCCGGGCCGCTGGGTCGACCAGGCCGAGCAGGCAGCTGAGCAGGGTGGTCTTCCCCGAGCCCGTGCCGCCGCTGATCATGAACGACAGCCGCGCGTCGAGCATCGCGCGCAGCAGCGCGGCGGTCTCCTCGTCGAGCGTGCCGGCCGCGACGAGTTCGGTGAGGGTGAAGGCGCGGGCTCTCACGACACGCAGGGACAGGCAGGGCGAGCCGACCACGACGGGCGGCAGCACCGCGTGCAGCCTTGTGCCGTCCGGCAGTCGGGCGTCGACCCAGGGCCTCGCGTCATCGAGGCGGCGGCCGGCGGTCGTGGCCAGCCGCTGCGCGAGGCGGCGCACCGCGGCTGTGTCGGAGAACCGGATCGGGCTGCGTTCGAGACCGCGGCCCCGGTCGATCCAGACCTGGTCGGGTGCGTTGACGAGGATGTCGGTGACGTCGGGGTCGGCCAGCAGGGGCTCCAGCGGGCCCGCGCCGACCAGTTCGGAACGCAACGCGGCGACCACGTCGAGCACTTCGGAGTCCCCGATCAGGCGTCCTTGGGCGCGCAGCGCGGCCGCGACACGGGCCGGGGTGGGTTCGCCGCCGTGTTCGGCGAGGTGCAGCCGGACCGCGTCCAGCAGTGCGGCGCTCATGCCGCCACGCACCCGGTCGCCGCGAGCGCCTGCCCGAGGAAGGCGCCACTGAAGCGTGCGAGGGGGCCGCGGGTGGCGGAACCCGGTGGTACGCCGCCGGACATCGGGTCGGCCAGCGCGGGTTCCGGCGCCAGTTCCCCAGCGAGCGGCAGGCCGACCAGCCGGGCGATCTCGGCGCCGTCCAGGCCGGAACCGAACGGCCCGCGGGCGACCACCCGCAGGTCGTCGATTTCCTGGGCGAAGGCCGCGGCCACCCTGCATCCCGCGGCCACCGCGCGGAGTTCGGCGGGCACCACCAGCAGTCCCACGTCCACTTGGCCGAGCGTCTCGGCGACGGTGTCATCCACCTTGCGCGGCAGGTCGACGACGACCACCCCGCCCCGCCGTCTGGCGGCGCCCAGCACCGACCGCATCGCCTGGGGCGGAATGAGCACGGGCTGTCCGCGGTCCCAGCTCAGCACGCTGAGCGAGCCGAGCCGGGGCAGCGATTCCTCCAGCACTCCGCTGTTGACCCGGCCGCGGGAGTCGGCGAGGTCGGGCCAGCGCAGCCCTCCCGTGCGCTCCGCGCCGAGCAGGATGTCCAGGCCGCCGCCGAGCGGGTCTCCGTCGACGAGCATGGCGCGCAGGCCGGTGCGGGCGGCGGTGACCGCGAGGCCGCAGGCCAGGGTGCTGGCACCGGCGCCGCCGCGCCCGCCGACCACGCCGATGGTCAGGGCCGGGCCGCCGCTGCCCTCGGCGACATCTGCGAGGCGGTCCACCAGCCATGTCTCGGCGGCCGGCAGGAACAGGACATGGTCGGCCCCGACCGCGACGGCCCGGCGCCACGCTTCGGAGTCGGCCGAGTCGGTGCCGCCGCGTCCGACCAGTAGAACGCCCTTGCGCCGCCCGCAGCCGCGGGCCCTTCCGGATGCTTCCACTCCGACCAGGACAAGTGGTGCGTTGTCCCAACTCACCGCGCGCGGGGGCGCGGTGAAGACGACTTCCGGTTCCGTGCCGGCCGCGGCGCACAGTCTGAGCAGATCGTCGAGGAGGCTTTCGTCCTCGGTCACAATGAGCGGTCCGCGGGCCGCTTCGGTAGCGCCGCTCGGTCGATCGGATGCGTTGGTCCGGGCCATTTCCCTGTCCCCTGTCGCTAGTCGTGCGAGCACGGCGTGCTTCGCCTGCGATCAGCTTGGGACAGGAAGTGGAATTGAGATGATCTTGGTCGGAATCTGTGGATAACTCGGCGATTGTGGATAACTTCGCCACCCGGACGGGTGAGTTCCACGAGATCCGCGAACGATTACCGAACGTCACGTGTCGTACACATAGAAACGCACACATGCGCGAAGGAGTGGGAGCAACATGAACATGCTGACTGGTGCCGCAGCCCCCGGGGTCTACCGCCCAAACGCATCCGGACATGCGACGACCCCCGCCGGGGGGGAGAGCGGGGGTCGTCCCCACGGTCCGACTCGGGGGGGGAGGAGCCAGACCGGGTTAGCACGGTCGCGAACGATCCGTGACTTCCATGGTGTACCCGAAGGCACTCTCAGGCAAACCCACGCGCCGGACCTTAGGCCGAATGGTGGTTGCCTATGCTCGTCTCGTGGAAAACCACCTGCACCCGCGCACTGCGGCGTTCTTCGATCTCGACAAGACCGTGATCGCCAAGTCCAGCACGCTCGCCTTCGGACGGTCCTTCTACCACGGCGGGCTCATCAACAGGCGAGCGGTATTGCGTACCGCATATGCCCAGTTCGTGTACCTCGTCGGCGGCGCAGATCACGACCAGATGGAAGGTATGCGCAAATACCTCTCTGATCTGTGCCGCGGCTGGAATGTGCAGCAGGTCCGGGAGATCGTCGCCGAGACCCTGCACGACCTGATCGACCCGATCATCTACGACGAGGCCGCCTCACTGATCGAGGAGCACCACGCGGCAGGCCGCGACGTGGTGATCGTCAGCGCCTCGGGGTCCGAAGTCGTCGAGCCGATCGGGGAGATGCTGGGCGCCGACCACGTCGTGGCCACCCGGATGGTGGTAGCCGACGGCGCCTACAACGGGGAGATTGAGCACTACGTCTACGGTCCGGCGAAAGCCGAAGCCATCACCCGGCTGGCGGAGTCCGAAGGCTACGACTTGCAACGGTCCTTCGCCTACAGCGATTCGGCTACGGACATCCCCATGCTGGAATCGGTCGGCCACCCGTACGCGGTCAACCCCGACCGGGCGCTGCGCAAGGAGGCCGCCGCCCGGGACTGGCCGGTCCTCACCTTCAGCCGCCCGGTGCGCCTGAAGCAGCGCATCCAGTCGCTCTCGATGCCGCCTCGCCCGGTTCTGGCCGCGGCCGCGATCGGCGCCGCCGCCGCCACCGCCGGGCTGGTGTGGCTCGCGGCGCGCCGGCGCCGTCCACTGGCGGCGTCCTGACCGTATCGATGAGGCCACTGGGGCCACAGCGACCCGAGGTGGCAGAAAGTCAAGCGAAATGTCCCGATTGGCGGCAAAAGTAAAAAGTGCAGCCAGGGGTTCCACTACCTGCCGGTCGGGAGTACAAAAGAGTTAGCGGCCCGCGAGACCACGGACTTCCGAGAGGAAGACCGCAGTTCAGCAGTTGGCCCCACGGACCGAGCACGAAAACCGGGCACCCACGCGTAGCCGACCCGCCAACCGGGCCAGCCGCACCAGGCAGCGGGCAATGTCCCCGCCCTGATCGGCACCATTCGAGCACGCACTGGTAACTCGGCGGACGTGGCGAGCGGCGGCACCCGCGGGTGTCGCCGCATTCTCGTTCAGGCCGCGCCGCGCTGCAGCGCCTCGCAGACCGCGACGCTCTCGCGTACCCCGAGTTCGAGCGCCCGCCCGCAGTGGGCGATCCACTCGGACATCCCCTCCGGCGTACCGGAGGCGTATCCCTCCAGGGCCTTGAGGTATCCGGCCAGGCCCAGCTCCGCGTGGCCGACCTCGGCGGGGCAGATGGATTTGGGGTCCAGCCCGCTGCCGACCAGGACGATCCGTTCGGCGGCGCGGGCCACCGAGCCGTTGAACGAGCCGAAGGGGCGCAGGCAGAGCAGCTCGCCGTGCACGACCGCGCTCACCACCAGCGCGGGCGCCGCAGAGCCCGACCGCAGCAGTCCGACCAGTCCGTCGAGCCGCGCCGCGACCTCGGACGGCTCGGGCAGCGGGATCTGCTCGAACCCGGCCGTCTCGTCGACCACCGGCTCGCCGCTCAGCCGCGGCCGCCCGACCGTGGGCTCCTCGGCGGCCCCGCCGGCCGCGACCAGGTGCAGCCGGGCCAGTGCCTGGACCGGCGACTGCCGCCACACGCTGAGGAGTTGTCCTGCCTCGGCGGTCACCCGCAGCGCGGCCCCGACCGCTCGTGACTGGCCGTCGGCCGAGAAGTCACTGCGGCGGCGCACCTCTTCCAGCGGCCAGTCGGCGCCGGCGAGCGCCGCGGAAGCCCGGGCGCCGCGCAGGGCGGCCTCCGACGCGACCTCGCCGGCCCGTCGGCGCATGACCCGGTGACCGTAGACCCGATCCACGGCCTGCCGCACGGACTCCACCGCGTCGGGCACGCCCGGCAGCGCGGCGAGTACGACCAGCGGGTCCGCCTGCCCGGGAGCGGGAGAAGGAGCAGCGTTCGTAGCCATGTCCCCGACCCTACGCACCGCTCGCAGCCCGGAAAGACCACGATCGAGTGGCCTTGCCCACTCCCCGTCAGTTCTTCCCCGGAGACACCCCTACGCTCAGTGAACATGAAGATCGCTTTCGTTGGGAAGGGCGGCAGCGGCAAGACGACGCTGTCCTCCCTGTTCATTCGCCATCTCGCCGCCGCCCGCGTCCCCGTCGTCGCGATCGACGCGGACATCAACCAGCACCTCGGCCCCGCGCTCGGGCTCGACGAGGACGACGCGGCGGCGCTTCCCTCACTCGGCGCGCACCTGCCGGAGATCAAGGAGCACCTGCGCGGCTCCAACCCGCTCATCGCCTCGGCCGACAGCATGATCAAGACCACCCCGCCCGGGCGCGGCTCCCGCCTGCTGCGGTTGCGCGGGGACAACCCGGTCTACACGGCGTGCGCCCGCCCGCTCGCGTTCGGCCCCGACGCCGGCAGCGCACGGCTGATGGTCACCGGTCCCTTCACCGAGTCGGACCTCGGCGTGGCCTGCTACCACTCGAAGGTCGGGGCGGTCGAGTTGTGCCTGAACCACCTGGTGGACGGCCGCGACGAGTACCTGGTGGTCGACATGACCGCGGGCAGCGACTCCTTCGCCTCGGGCCTGTTCACCCGGTTCGACCTGACCTTCCTGGTGGCGGAGCCGACCCGCAAGGGCGTCGCGGTCTACCGGCAGTACAAGGAGTACGCCCGCGACTTCGGCGTGGGCCTGGTCGTGATCGGCAACAAGGTGCACGGCGAGGACGACCTCGCCTTCCTGCGGGCCGAGGTCGGAGACGACCTGCTGGTCACCGTCGGGCACTCGGACTGGGTACGGGCGATGGAGAAGGGCGGCCCGCCCCGATTCGAACAGCTGGAAGAGCCGAACCGCCAGGCCCTGCGCGTCATGCACGAGCGCGCCGACCGCTCGTACCAGGCCCGCGACTGGGACCGCTACACCCAGCAGATGGCGCACTTCCACCGGAAGAACGCGGAGAGTTGGGGCAACGCCAGGACCGGCGCCGACCTCGCTGCCCAGATCGACCCGGACTTCACGCTCAGCGAGGACCTGATCGAAGCGCCCACCGCGCTCGCGCACTGACCCACGGGGTCCGCTCGGGTCCACCTCGCCCCCGCGGCGCGACGGCCCGTCACCTCGATCAAGCGCGACCACCACCAGCACCAGTTCACTCGAAAGACGGAAATAGCATACGGATTCGGATTCTGGACTTCACTCTCCGCAGTCGTTCCATTACTCTCCATTTACAGATGCTTGAGAGTGTCAAGGGAATGAAGGAGTGGGGAGCCCATGAGATGCCATCGGTCCGATCTGTCCGCGTCGATCACCGTCTTCCTGATCGCCGTGCCCCTGTCGCTCGGCATCGCGCTGGCGACCGGCGCCCCGTTGCAGTCCGGCCTGGTCGCCGCGGCGGTCGGCGGCATCGTCGCCGGACTGCTGGGCGGGGCGCCGCTGCAGGTCAGCGGCGGCGCCACCAGCCTGGTCGTCATCACCGCGGGCCTCGTCGAGCGCTACGGCTGGCGGGCCACCTGCGCGATCACCGTGCTGGCCGGGCTGGCGCAACTACTGCTCGGCGGGCTGCGGGTGGCCAGAGCCGCGCTCGCGGTCAGCCCGGCCATCGTGCACGGCATGCTCGCCGGCATCGGCACGGTCATCGCCGTCGGGCAACTGCATGTCGTGCTCGGCGGCAGCCCGCAGATCTCCGCGCTCGCCAACATCGCGGCGCTGCCGGATCAATTGATGCACAGTCACCCCATCACCCCGGTCATCGGCGCGGTCACCGTGGGCGTGCTGCTCGGCTGGCCGCGGCTGCGCGGCCGGGCCCGGGCGTTGCGCGCCGTCCCGGCACCACTCGCGGCGGTCGCCCTGGCCACCGCGGTGAGCGCCGCATGGTCGGTGCCGCGGGTCGATCTGCCGCGCCTGACCGCGCCTGGCCTGCCGGCCATGCCCGGCGGCCCGGTCTCCGCGCTCGTCGCGGCCGTCCTGACCGTCACCCTGGTGGCGAGCATGGAGGCGCTGCTGTCGGCCGTCGCGGTGGACGCCCTGCAGGCACGGCGCCCGGGACCACACGCTCCTCCGGCCCGCCTCGACCGCGAACTGCTCGGCCAGGGTGCGGCCAATGTCGTGTCCGGGCTGCTCGGCGGACTGCCGGTGGCGGGCGGCGCGATGCGTGGCTCCGCCAACGTCGAGGCGGGGGCCCGCACCCGCCGGGCCACGGTGCTGCACGGTGTTTGGGTGCTGCTGTGCGCGGGGCTCGCGGCCGGCGTCCTGGAGCAGATCCCGCTCGCGGCGCTCGCCGCACTGGTGATGCTGGTCGGCGTACGCATGGTCAGCTTCGCCCACATCCGGCACATCCAAAGGCACCGCGAGTTCCCGGTGTACGCGGTGACCCTCGGCACCGTGGTGGTCTTCGGGGTGCTCCAGGGAGTGGCCGCGGGCATCGCGGTCGCCGCCGTCCTCGCACTGCGCAGCCTCACCCACACCCGGGTCACCGTCACCGAAGAGGCGGCGTGCCACCGAGTCCGCGCCCGCGGCCAACTGACATTCCTGGCGGTGCCCCGGCTGACCAAGGCGTTCGCCGAGGTGCCGGAGCGGGCGAGCGTCGTGGTGGAACTGGACGGCTCGTTCATGGACCACGCCGCCTACGAGGCGCTGAGCGCGTGGTGCGCGCGGCACCGCTCACGCGGTGGCCGGGTCGTCCTGGGCGACGGCTCCGGACGGACCGTCAGCGAACCGGTCAGCGCGCACGTCTGCCGCCCCTGGACGCCCTGGCACAACCACCACTGCACCCGCCCCGCGGCCATCCCGGCCACCAGCGGCGGCCAACTGCTCGGCGGGGTCAGCAACTTCCAGCGCCACACCGCCCCGCTGGTGCGCGACGAACTCGCCCGGCTCGCCCGCGAAGGCCAGCGTCCTGGTCAGCTCTTCCTGACCTGCGCCGACTCCCGGCTGGTCACCAGCATGATCACCTCAAGCGGCCCGGGCGACCTGTTCACCGTCCGCAACGTCGGCAACATGGTGCCGCCGCCCGGTTCCGACGCGTCCTGCGACTCGGTGGCCGCCGCCGTGGAGTACGCGGTCGACGTCCTGCGGGTCTCCAGCATCACCGTGTGCGGGCACTCCGGATGCGGCGCGATGCAGGCACTCCTCGGCTCCGACCACGAACCAGGCGCCCGGACCCCGCTGGCCAGATGGCTGCGGCACGGCCGACCGAGTCTGGCCCGGCTCAACGCCGTTGCCGCCGTGGACCACGACAACGGCTCCATAGCCGGCCACGCCGCCGTCCCCACCTTCGAAGGCCGCCCGGCGGCCGACGACCAGGAGCGCCTCGCACTGGTCAACGTCATCACCCAGCTGGAGCACCTGACGGCCCATCCGTGCGTGGCCCGCCGGATCGCCGACGGCACCCTCCAACTGCACGGCATGTACTTCCACGTCGCCGAGGCGCAGGCGTACATCCTCGACCACCCCACCGGGGTGTTCGCACCGATCCGGCCGGAGGCCGGCACGCCTCTGCAGCAGGACGAGGACGCAGACACATCAGCAGTCACTCTCATCACAAAGGTCTAAACCAGTTCACCGGAGGCTCTTGTCAGGGTGCTCCAGGACTGATGAGGTAGTGGCGGGACATCTGGGACACCCTGACAAGGAGCTGGCGTGAGCAGCAACGAGAGCCTGGCCAACCTGCTGAAGGAGGAGCGGCGGTTTGCTCCCCCGAAAGGACTGGCCGCTGCGGCCAATGTCACCGCGGCCGCGTACGAACAGGCCAAGGCCGACCGGCTGGGCTTCTGGGCCGAGCAGGCCCGCCGTCTGACCTGGGAGACCGAGCCCACCCAGACACTTGACTGGTCGAACCCGCCGTTCGCGAAGTGGTTCGCCGACGGACGGCTGAACGTCGCCTACAACTGCGTGGACCGCCACGTCGAGGCCGGCCACGGCGACCGCGTCGCCATCCACTTCGAGGGCGAGCCGGGCGACAGCCGCGCGATCACGTACGCGGAGCTGAAGGACGAGGTGTCCCGCGCCGCCAACGCCCTGACGGAACTCGGCGTGCGCAAGGGCGACCGCGTCGCGGTCTACCTGCCGATGATCCCCGAGGCCGTGGTCGCGATGCTCGCCTGCGCCCGGATCGGCGCGGCGCACTCGGTGGTCTTCGGCGGCTTCTCGGCCGACGCCGTCGCCTCCCGCATCGACGACGCCGACGCGAAGCTGGTCATCACCGCCGACGGCGGCTACCGCCGGGGCAAGCCGTCCGCGCTCAAGCCCGCCATCGACGACGCGGTGTCCCGCACCCCGCAGGTCGAGCACGTCCTGGTGGTCCGCCGCACCGGCCAGGACGTGGAGTGGACTTCGGGCCGCGACGTGTGGTGGCACGAGATCACCGGTCGCCAGTCCACCGAGCACACCCCCGAGGCGTTCGAGGCCGAGCAGCCGCTGTTCATCCTCTACACCTCGGGCACCACCGGTAAGCCGAAGGGCATCCTGCACACCTCCGGCGGCTACCTCACCCAGGCCAGCTACACCCACCACGCCGTCTTCGACCTCAAGCCGGAGACCGACGTCTACTGGTGCACCGCGGACATCGGCTGGGTCACCGGCCACTCGTACATCGTCTACGGCCCGCTCGCCAACGGCGCCACCCAGGTGATCTACGAGGGCACGCCCGACACCCCGCACCAGGGCCGGTTCTGGGAGATCGTGCAGAAGTACGGCGTCAGCATCCTCTACACCGCGCCGACGGCGATCCGCACGTTCATGAAGTGGGGCGACGACATCCCCGCGAACTTCGACCTGAGCAGCCTGCGCGTCCTGGGCAGCGTCGGCGAACCGATCAACCCCGAGGCGTGGATCTGGTACCGCGAGCACATCGGCGCCGGCAAGACGCCGATCGTGGACACCTGGTGGCAGACCGAGACCGGCGCCATGATGATCAGCCCGCTGCCGGGCGTCACCGAGACCAAGCCCGGCTCCGCGCAGACCCCGCTGCCCGGCATCGCGGCCACCGTCGTGGACGACGAGGCGAACGAAGTGCCCAACGGCTCCGGCGGCTACCTGGTCCTCACCGAGCCCTGGCCGTCGATGCTCCGCACCATCTGGGGCGACGACCAGCGCTACATCGACACCTACTGGTCCCGCTTCCCCGGCCGCTACTTCGCGGGCGACGGCGCGAAGAAGGACGAGGACGGCGACATCTGGCTGCTCGGCCGGGTCGACGACGTGATGCTGGTCTCCGGCCACAACATCTCCAC
Source organism: Streptomyces sp. NPDC087270 (assembly GCF_044744625.1). NCBI lineage: Bacteria > Bacillati > Actinomycetota > Actinomycetes > Kitasatosporales > Streptomycetaceae > Streptomyces > Streptomyces sp. NPDC087270. Next base: position 764,651 of record NZ_JBIUYR010000001.1, on the reverse strand, counting down.
CACCGAGGTCGAGTCCGCGCTCGTCTCGCACCCCAAGGTCGCCGAGTCCGCCGTGGTCGGCGCCGCCGACGCGACCACCGGGCAGGCCATCGTCGCGTTCGTGATCCTGCGCGGCACCGCCGAGGACAGCGCCGAACTCGTCGGCGAGCTGCGCGACCACGTCGGCAAGACACTCGGCCCGATCGCCAAGCCCAAGCGCGTCCTGATCGTCTCCGAGCTGCCCAAGACCCGCTCCGGCAAGATCATGCGCCGCCTGCTGCGCGACGTCGCGGAGAACCGCGCGCTGGGCGACGTCACCACCCTCACCGACTCCTCCGTCATGGACCTGATCCAGACCAAGTTGCCCTCCGCCCCCAGCGAGGACTGACCAGGCCGGGTAAGAGCCGTCAGAGCGTAGGAACCGTCACGACGTAAGAGCCCGTCACGGCCCAAGGGGCGCCCGCACTCCAGCAGTGCGGGCGCCCCTCGTCGTGGTCCCCCTCGCCCCTTCACCCGTCCGGGTTAAGCTGACCCCGCGTCGCCGCACCATGGCGACGAGACTTATGGGCGCGCCGGGAAGTCTGGTCGGCACACAGGACAACTGTGTCCACAGCCGGCTACGACGCCCAGGAGGCCACCCCCCGTGACCGAGCAGCCGCGCCGCCGCTCCTCAGTCCTCTTCGGCCGTCTCCCGCTGCCCGAACGGAACTTCGTCGCCGACGCCCTGCGCACCGAGACCGTCGGCGGCATCCTGCTGCTGCTCGCCGCCGTCATCGCCCTCATCTGGGCGAACACCCTCCACCACAGCTACGAGTCCACCGCGCACTTCCACTTCGGCCCGTCCGCGCTCGGCCTGCACCTGTCCGTCGCGCACTGGTCGGCGGACGGCCTGCTCGCCATCTTCTTCTTCGTCGCCGGCATCGAACTCAAACGCGAACTCGTCGCGGGCGAACTGCGCGAACCGGCCAAGGCCGCGCTTCCCGTCATCGCCGCCCTGTGCGGCATGGCCGCGCCCGCGGTCGTGTACACCGTGGTGGCCGCCGCGGGCGGCGGCTCGCTCAAGGGCTGGGCGGTGCCCACCGCCACCGACATCGCCTTCGCGCTCGCCGTCCTCGCCGTGCTCGGCACCGCACTGCCCTCGGCACTGCGCGCGTTCCTGCTCACCCTCGCCGTCGTCGACGACCTCTTCGCGATCCTGATCATCGCAATCTTCTTCACTTCCGGCCTCAACTACGCGGCCCTGGCCGGCGCGGCAGCGTGCCTGGTGCTGTTCTGGCTGCTGCAACGCGCCGGCGTGCACGGCTGGTACGTGTATGTCCCGCTCGCGCTCGTCACCTGGGCCTTGATGTACAACAGCGGCGTCCACGCCACGATTTCGGGCGTCGCCATGGGCCTGATGCTGCGCTGCACCCGCCAGGGCGACGAGCAGCACCCGCCGGCCGAGCGCGTCGAGCACCTGGTGCGGCCGCTGTCGGCGGGCCTGGCCGTACCCCTGTTCGCGCTGTTCGCAGCGGGCGTGTCGATCTCCGGCGGTGCGCTCGCCGACGTGTTCCACCGCCCCGAGACCCTCGGCGTCGTCCTCGGCCTGGTCTGCGGCAAGACCATCGGCGTGTTCGGCGGCACCTGGCTGGCGGTCCGCTTCACCCGCGCGGAGCTGAACCCGGACCTGCGCTGGCCGGACGTCCTCGCGCTCGCGACACTGTCCGGCATCGGCTTCACCGTCTCCCTGCTGATCGGCGAACTCGCCTTCGCCGCCCACCCGAAGCTCGCCGACGAGGCCAAGGCCGCCGTGCTGGTCGGCTCGGTGATCGCGGCCGTGCTGGCCGCGGTCCTGCTCAAACTGCGCAACGACAGATACCGGAAGCTGACCACGGAGGAGGAGCGGGACGACGACGGGGACGGCATCCCCGACATCTACGAGCAGGACCAACCCGCGTACCACATGCGGATGGCCGAGATCCTGGAGCGCCAGGCCGCCGAGCACCGCAGGCTCGCCGCGCTCGCCCGGCGGCGGCAGGCGGGCGGCCCTGACGGCACGTAAGGCATGATCGGGGGCAGACATTCCCTTGTCCGGACCACACCACCCGCGAGCGAAGCGGTGCGACGACCACGGAGGACTCGATGAGCCCAGCCTCGAACGGTGACGAGCGCAGCCTCGGCGAGCTGTTCTCCGCCGCCACGACGGAGCTGTCCGCCCTGGTGCACGACGAGATCGCGCTGGCCAAGACCGAGATCCGGCAGGACGTGAAGCGCGCCACGATCGGCAGCGGCGCGCTCATCGTGGCGCTGGCGCTCTGCCTGTTCGCGGTACCCATGGGCTGCATGGCACTGGCGTACGTCATCCACCGCACCGGACTGCCGCTCGACGCGTCGTTCGGCATCGTGTGCGGTGCCTTCGTGGTCCTCGGCGTGCTGCTCGCCGCACTGGCGTACGGCCGGTTCAAGAAGGTGAAGAAGCCGGAGCGCTCCATCGCCTCGGCCAAGGAGACCGCCGCGGTGCTGCAGAAGGCCAAGCCGCGCCCGCGCGAGCTCGGTCCGCAGGACGCCGAGCCGCTGGGCGCCACCGTCGCGGCTCCCGCGCTCGAATCGAAGATGTGACACGCTCGACACCATGAACCTCCCCGCCGGCTCGCCCAGCCAGCCCAACCGGCCCGTCCCGGTGCCGGACGCGACGGACCGGAGCGGGCCGGGCGGCGCGGAGTTCGGCCGAGGCGGCCAGGTACCCCGCCTCGACGGGCCCTGGACCCACCGCGAGGTGGCCGCGAACGGCGCCCGCTTCCACATCGCCGAGGCCGGCGACGGCCCGCTGGTGCTCCTGCTGCACGGCTTCCCGCAGTTCTGGTGGGCCTGGCGGCACCAGCTCACCGCGCTCGCCGACGCGGGCTTCCGCGCGGTCGCGATGGACCTGCGCGGGGTCGGCGGCAGCGACCGTACGCCCCGCGGCTACGACCCCGGCAACCTGGCACTCGACGTGACCGGGGTGATCCGCTCGCTCGGCGAGCCCGACGCCGCGCTGGTCGGCCACGACCTGGGCGGATACCTGGCCTGGACCGCCGCCGCGATGCGGCCGAAGCTGGTACGTCGGCTGGCCGTCTGCTCGATGCCGCACCCACGACGCTGGCGGGCCGCGATGCTCACCGACCTGCGGCAGAGCAGGTCGGGCGGCTACATCTGGGGCTTCCAGCGGCCCTGGGTGCCCGAGCGGCAACTCGTCGCCGACGACGCGGCACTGGTCGGCCAGATGATCCGGGACTGGTCGGGACCGCGGCCGCTGGACGAGGAGTCGATCGACGTCTACCGCGAGGCCATGCAGATCCCGTCCACGGCGCACTGCGCGGTCGAGCCCTACCGCTGGATGGTGCGGTCGATGGCCCGGCCGGACGGCCTCCAGTTCAACCGCCGGATGAAGCGCCCGGTGCGCGTGCCCACCCTGCAGATGCACGGCTCGCTCGACCGGGCGGTCGGCACCAGGAGCGTGGCAGGCAGCGGGGAGTACGTCGAGGCGCCCTACCGTTGGCGGCTCTTCGACGGCCTCGGGCACTTCCCGCACGAGGAGGACCCGGTGGCCTTCTCGACCGAGCTGGTCAACTGGCTCAAGGACCCGGAACCGGACCGCTGAACCGGCGCGATACGGCCGCACTACGGCCACATTGCGACAGTACGATGATCGCCAAAATGCCGGGCGCATAAGCCAATCGGACGACCCGAGGGCGATTACCGACCTATCGGCGCGGGCACGTAGCTCCGTATGGGTTCGACGCACGACTACCGTGACGTATCACGCACTCACCGCAGCTTCGCAGCCGCCGACCGGGTCCCGATGACGCTGATCCCCTCGGGGGCCGGCCGTCTCGGCATCCCCCGCATACTCGGCCGCCGGGCCCGCTGGGTCAGCGCTCGGCTGCGCCATGTGAAGGAATGAGACCGCGGGTCCGCGTCACAGCGCGCACCCCTCGGTGTCCACCTGCCGGTTCGCGGTACGCCCGGCCGTGACGTCCGGGGCCACCTCGGCGGCGGTCAGCGCGTAACCGGTGTGCGAGTCGTCCAGGGACTTCGCGAAGACCACCCCGGCGACCTCGCCGTCGGTGGTCAGCAGCGGACCGCCGGAGTTCCCCGCCCGGACCGTCGCGTACAGCGAGTACACGTCGCGGTGCACGGTGCCGCGGTGGTAGATGTCCGGCCCGCTGGCCTTGATGCGGTCTCGAATCCGGGCGGCGCGCACGTCGAAGGGGCCGTTCTCGGGGAAGCCCGCCACGATGGCGTCGTCGCGGCTCTGCTCGCTCGTGGTGGCGAAGTGGAGCGCGGGCGCGTCCAGCCCGGGCACGTCGAGGACGGCGATGTCGCGCTGCCAGTCGTAGAGGACCACGCGGGCGTCGTGCAGCCGGCCCTTGCCGCCGACCTGCACGGTGGGCTCGGAGACGCCGCCGACGACGTGCGCGTTGGTCATCACCCGGTCCTTGGCGAAGACGAAGCCCGAGCCCTCCAGCACCTTCCCGCAGCTCGGGGCGGTGCCGACGACCTTGACGATGCTGGGGCGGGCGTCGGCCACCGCGGGGCTGCCGACCAGCGCGGGGTCGGGGGCGGGCACCGAGGTGATCGGCTCGGAGCCGAACGTGCCGAAGACCTGCGGCAGGCCGTTCTGCGCCAGGGTGTCGCTGAAGTCGGTGAACCAGGTGTCGGCCGACGGCGGCATCACCCGGGACACCCCGATCAGCACCTTCGACGACCGCACCTCGCGCCCTATCGTCGGCAGCGTCGTGGTCGCCAGCGCGCTGCCGATCAGCCACGCCACCAGCAGCATCGCCAGCACGTTGACCAGGGCGCCGCCGCCCGCGTCCAGGGTTCTGGCCGGGGACCAGGTGATGCGGGTGCGCGCCTTGTTGCCCAGGTGCGTGGTGAACGCCTGCCCCACCGACGCGCACACGATCACGATCACGACCGCGGACATCACCGCGGCCGAGCCCGGGGTCGCATGGTCCGTCGCCTTGTCCCACAGCAGCGGCAGCAGGTAGACGGCGGCCAGGCCGCCGCCGAGGAAGCCGATCACCGACATGACGCCGACGACGAAGCCCTGCCGGTAGCCGATCACGGCGAACCACACAGCGGCGAGGATGAGCAGGATGTCCAGCACGTTCACGGGGAACACGGTCTCACGTCGGCCTGAGCGCGTGGGGCGGTACGGCCCCGCCGGTCCGGTCCGCGCACACGGACGGGCCCGGCGGCCATGCGGTGCGGATACGGTCCGCCGCTAGGCCAGCGGCACGGTGCGCTCCCGGTCCCAGGGCCGCTCCCAGCCCGCGTAGTGCAGCAACTTGTCGATCAGGCCGGCGGTGAAGCCCCACACCAGGGCGCCCTGGACGAGGAAGGCCGGGCCGCGGAAACCGCTGGGGTGCACGAGAGTCGCACGGTTGGCCGGATCGGTGAGATCCGTCACGGGAACCCGGAAGGCGCGAGCGGTCTCCGCGGGGTCGACCGCGCGGATCGGGCTCGGCTCGCGCCACCAGCCCAGCACCGGAGTGACCACGAAACCGCTCACCGGGATGTAGAGCCGCGGCAGGACGCCGAAGAGCTGCACGCCCGCCGGGTCGAGGCCGGTCTCCTCCTCGGCCTCGCGCAGCGCCGCCCGCAGCGGGCCCTCGCCGTCCGGGTCGCCGTCCTCGGGGTCGAGCGCGCCGCCCGGGAAGGACGGCTGGCCCGCGTGCGAACGAAGCGCCGCGGAACGCTCGATGAGCAGCAGGTCAGGCCCCTGATCGCCCTCGCCGAACAGCACGAGCACGGCCGACTGCCGCCCCCCTCCGTCGGGCGGCAGGAAACTGCTGAGCTGCTCGGGCCGCACGGTGTCGACGGCCTCGACCACCGGCTCCAGCCACTGCGGCAGCCCGCCGGCGCTGACGTCCACCTTCGACGCGCCGGCCTCCCAGGACCGCGTCATGAGGCGCCCAGCGGGGGCGCGGGCTGCCCCGGGTAGTCCGGCGGCGGGTTCAGCCGCTGCCCGGGGAAGCCGCCCTTCTCGTACTTCAGCAGCTTCTTCGCCTTATCCGGGTCCATCTCGCCCTCGCCGTACGACGGGCAGAGCGCGGCGATCGGGCACACCCCGCAGGCGGGCTTGCGGGCGTGGCACATCCGGCGGCCGTGGAAGACGACGCGGTGCGACAGCATCGTCCAGTCCGACTTGGGGAAGAGCGCGGCCACATCCCGCTCGACCTCCTCGGGGTCCTGCGAGGTGGTCCAGCCGAAGCGGCGCGAGAGCCGGCCGAAGTGGGTGTCCACGGTGATGCCGGGCACCCCGAACGCGTTGCCCAGCACCACGTTCGCGGTCTTGCGGCCGACGCCGGGCAGCTTCACCAGGTCGGCCAGGCGGCCGGGCACCTCGCCGCCGAACTCGTCCCGCAGCGCGGCGGACAGGCCCAGCACGGACCTCGTCTTGGCCCGGAAGAAGCCGGTCGGCCGCAGGATCTGCTCCAGGTCCGCCGGATCGGCCGCCGCCATGTCCGCCGCCGTCGGGTACTTCGCGAACAGCGCGGGCGTCGTCTGATTGACCCGCAGGTCGGTGGTCTGCGCGGACAGCACCGTGGCGATCAGGAGCTGGAACGGGTTCTCGAAGTCCAGCTCCGGATGTGCGTACGGATACACCTCGGCGAGTTCGCGGTTGATCCGGCGGGCCCTGCGGACCTTCGCTACCTGGGACTCCGTCTTGGGGGCCTTGCCGACCTTGCTCTCTGCCATGTACGAAGGCTACGCCGAAGGTCCGACAGCGTGGGACCGGTCACACCGGTGCCTTCCGAGGTCGGCTCAGGTAGCGTGTTCGCTGACAGCGGAACACCCCGTGGTGGCCACTCATTCGGCGGCAGCGCCGCCCCTAACCACGGAATTCCGACCGCCAATCGGACCCCCGCGGCACGGCGCCGCGCACACATAAGACAAACTTGTGATTGATCGCACTGTTTCTCGTGTCATGCATCATGGGGACAGCCCGGCGGACAACCCGGTGATGTCGACAGTCGACAAGGAGAGAGCTCGTGGACGACGTTCTGCGCCGTGCCCCGCTTTTCGCGGCGCTCGACGACGAGCAGGCCGCTGAACTGCGTGCCTCCATGACCGAGGTCACGCTGGCGCGTGGCGACGCGCTGTTCCACGAGGGTGACCCCGGGGACCGGCTGTACGTCGTGACCGAGGGCAAGGTGAAACTGCACCGCACCTCGCCCGACGGCCGGGAGAACATGCTGGCCGTGGTGGGCCCCGGCGAGTTGATCGGCGAGCTGTCGCTCTTCGACCCCGGTCCGCGCACCGCCACCGGTACCGCGCTCACCGAGGTGAAGCTGCTCGGCCTGGGCCACGGCGACCTCCAGCCCTGGCTGAACGTACGGCCCGAGGTCTCCACCGCGCTGCTGCGCGCGGTCGCCCGGCGCCTGCGCCGCACCAACGACGTCATGTCCGACCTGGTCTTCTCCGACGTGCCCGGCCGTGTCGCCAAGGCCCTGCTGGACCTGTCCCGCCGCTTCGGCGTGCAGTCCGAAGAGGGCATCCACGTCGTGCACGACCTCACCCAGGAGGAGTTGGCGCAGCTCGTCGGCGCCTCCCGCGAGACCGTGAACAAGGCGCTCGCCGACTTCGCCGGCCGCGGCTGGCTGCGGCTGGAGGCTCGCGCGGTCATCCTCCTCGACGTGGAGCGGCTCGCGAAGCGCAGCCGGTAGCCGGTGGCTGGAAGCCGGTGACTGGCTTCCGGTAGCCGGTCTGCGGCAGCAGCAGGCCCCCGGTGGGGCCGTCGTATCCGAGCCGGAACGCGGCCCGCGGCCGTCCCCGGTGAGGTCGCCCTTACCGTTCGCGCCGGTGCCCATCGATGGATGGGCACCGGCGCTTTGGTTTGCCCTCGGGCGGAGTCACCAGGCGAGTTGGCCGATCTCGTCCGCCACGGCCGTACACGCGTCGCTCGACGGGTCGATCAGCGGGAAGTGGCCGGTGGCCGGCAGCCACGCCACGGTGGGCTCCTCCCCCGCTGCTCCGGCGGCACGGGCGAAAGCCGCGCTGACCTGCGGCGGAACCTCATTGTCAGTGGTGCCGTGCACGATGGTGGTGGCAATGCCGGTGGGAAGCAGCGCGGCCGGGTCGGCGTGGGGCAGGCGGTCGGTGGCGTGGTCGGGTCCGCCGAGGAGGTCCAGCACCGCACCGGAGCAGACGCGCAGCCGGATCGCCGAGGTGAAGTCGGCGATCGGGGCGAGGGCCACGACACCGCGGAGGGCTGGAGGTGCGGGGCGGTGCCAAGGGGAGTCGGCGGGCAGCAGGTGACGGGCGGCGGCCCACAGCGCGAGGTGGCCGCCCGCGCTGTGCCCGGTGAGCACGATGCGGCGGGGGTCGACGGTGTCCTCGCCGAGGGCGTCGCGGGCGAGCGCGGGCAGGGCGTCCATCGCGGCGGCGACGTCGTCGAAGGTGTCGGGCCAGCGGCCGGCGGGCGGAAGCGCAGGCTCGGCGGTCTGCGCCTGGACCTCCGCCTGCCGGGGCAGTTGCCTGCCGTTGCCCGGCGGGACGCCGGGTGCCTCCGGACCACCCGTTGCACCACCTGGTGCGCCGCCCGCCGCGCCGCCCGTACCGCCGCGGCGGTATTCGACCGACGCCACCGCCAGCCCGCGCGCCGCGAGATGCGCGGCGAGCGGGGAGACGTGGGTGCGGTCGTGGGCCTCCCGCCAGGCGCCGCCGTGCAGCAGCGCCACCAGGGGTGCCGGGCGGGCGGTACCGGCCCCGGCGGGCCGGTAGAAGTCGACCACCTGGTCGGGGTGGGCGCCGTAGGACGCGGTGGCGTCCGGGGGCACGGGGTCGTGGCCGAACGCCGATGCCTCCTCGGCCGCCGCCCGGTCGGCGGGCTGGGGCGAGGGTGGGCGGGGCGCGGCAGCGGTCATCGGTTACGGGTTCCCTTCGCGGTCGCCGTCGGGGTGGCCGTCGGGTCGGATATCGGTGCCGGCGCCCGGGCGGGCACCAGCGTGGGTGGAGTCGCGTTCCTCAAGGATGTCGGCCAGCACACGGGCGGCGCGCCAGGCGTCCACGTAGCGGGTGTAGAGCGGGGTGAAGCCGAAGCGCAGCACGTCGGGCGGCCGGAAGTCGCCCACGACGCCGCGTGCGATCAGCTCGCGCATCACCTCGCCGGCGTCCGCGCAGCGCAGCGACACCTGGCTGCCCCGTTCCGCGTGTTCCCCGGGCGTCATGGCCCGCAGCTGTCCGGCGGGGGCGGCCGCGGCCACGCAGTCGAGGAAGAAGTCGGTCAGGGCGAGGCTCTTGGCGCGCACATCGGCGAGCGCGACGCCTTCCCAGACGTCGAGGGCCGCGTCCAGCGCGAGCAGCGACAGGATCTCCGGCGTGCCCACGCGTCCGCGCGGCGCGCCCTCGGCGGCCACGTACTCGCGGGCCATGCCGAAGGGGTCGGCGTGCGAGTTCCAGCCGGGCAGCGGGGAGTCGAAGCGGGGCTGGTGCTCGGCTCGCACGTAGAGGTAGGCCGGCGCGCCCGGGCCGCCGTTGAGGTACTTGTAGGTGCAGCCGACCGCGAGGTCCACTCCGTCGGTGTCCAGAGCGACCGGCAGGGCCCCGGCGCTGTGGCACAGGTCCCATACGGCCAGTGCCCCGGCCGCGTGCAGGGCGGCGGTGACGGCGGGCAGGTCGTGCAGCCGGCCGGTGCGGTAGTCCACGTGGTTGACGAGAGCGACGGCGGTGCGGGCGCCGGCCGCCTCGGCGATCCCGCCCGCGGGCACGGCCCGCACGGTCCGGCCGGTGAGACGGGCCGCGGACTGCGCGATGTAGCCGTCGGTGGGGAAGGTGGCGGCGTCGACCAGGATCTCGTCGCGGTCCTGGGGGGCCATGCGGACGGCGGCGACCAGCGCCTTGAAGACGTTGACGCTGGTGGAGTCGCCGACCACGACCTGCCCCGGCGCGGCACCGATCAGCGGAGCGATCCGGTCGCCGATCCGCTCGGGCGCCGTCCACCAGCCGCTCTCCTCCCAGGAGCGGATGCGCAGTTCGCCCCACTCACGGCCGATCACCTCGGTCAGCCGCGGCAGCACCGTGGTGGGCAGCGCGCCCAGCGAGTTGCCGTCGAGGTAGACGGTGCCTCCCCCATGGCCTTCGGCGGGGGAGCTGCCGCCGAGGAAGAAGCGGTCCCTGACAGGTGCGAGCGGGTCGGCGGCGTCGAGGGCGGCGGCGCGGTCGGCGAGCGCGTCCAGGGCGAGGGCGGCGGGGACGGCAGGGACGTCAGACATGGCTGCGCGCCGTCCACAGCTCGGGGAAGACGTTCTTCGTGGCGCGTTTCTCCAGCCAGGCCACCCCCGCCGAGCCGCCGGTGCCGGCCTTGGCGCCCATCGCGCGCCGGGTCGCCACGAGGTGGTCGTTGCGCCAGCGCCAGACGAGTTCGGCGACGTCGGTGAGGAGTTCACCGAGCCGGATCAGGTCGGAGTCCTGGTCGTCGTCCGCGTAGACGGCCTGCCAGGCGGCCTCGACCTCCGGATGCGGCTCGTAGCGCAGCGCCGGGTCGCGGTCGAGCACCGCGGCGGGCAGGTCGTAGCCGCGACGGGCCAGCAGCCGCAGCACCTCGTCGTAGAGGCTCGGCTCGGTGAGGGCCTTCTCCAGTTCGGCGTGCGCGCTGGGGGTACCGCGGTGCGGGACGATCATGGACGCGGACTTGTCGCCGAGCAGGAACTCCAGGCGGCGGTACATCGCGGACTGGAAGCCGGAGCCCTCGCCGAGGGCGGACCGGTAGGCGTTGAACTGGGCGGGGGTGAGGTGGGCGATCGGTTTCCAGGAGGCGTTGAGCGACTCCAACTCCGGCAGGCTGCGGAGCAGCGCGGCCCTGGCCGTCGGCAGGTCGTCCTGACGCAGAGCCGCGGCCGCGGTGGTCCACTCGTGTACCAGGAGGGTGAACCACAACTCCATCACCTGGGTGGTGACCAGGAAGGCCATCTCTCCGGGTTCGTCGGAGAGCGGGTGCTGCAGGTGGGTGAGGACGGACGCCTGCACGTAGTCCTCGTAGGGCGTGCTGCCTTCGAACGACAGGTTCGGGGTCGCCGCCTCGTCGGTCGGTGCGTCGGACATGGTTCTACCTCCATCGTGTCCCGGGGTCACCGGGCCTGTGCCGCGATCATCTGCGGTGCGGACAGATCCGGCAAGAGCCGACGGCGATGGGCGGAGGTGTGGCGCGGCGCGGCGGGGTGGCCGAGGCGGCGGACCGTTCAGGCGCTGGACGGGCCCTGGATGTAGCGACCCTTGCTGTCGTACGGCCAGGCGTTGGCCTTGCAGCCGTGCAGGCCCTTGATCTGCTGCATCATCACGGGGGCGAGCTTGCCGGGGCCGGGGCAGCCCTCGTGGCCGTGGCCGATGCGGTGGCCGACCTCGTGGTTGATGATCAGGGCCCGGTAGTCGTGGATCGGGCCGCTGAACTCCGGCGAGCCGAGCATCCAGCGCTTGAGGTTGACCACGACGGTCGCGCCGACGTCGCAGTTGACCTCACCCCGGGTGAGCAGGCCGGCGGCGCCGCAGATCTTGTCCACCGTGTCGGGGGTGGCGATCTTGATGACGAAGTCGGCGGGGCCGGAGGAGACCAGCTGGAAGCCGTCGTGGCCGTCGTTCTCCCAGCCGCGCGAGTCGGCGAGGATGCCGGCGATCTCGTGAGCGGCGTCACTGGCGGAGAGCTGGATGCCGCCTTCGACCTCGACCTTGTAGCGGCGGATCTTGCCGTGTCCGGAGGCGGTGCCGGTGGCGTGCGCCGTGCCGAAGGCGCCGGTGCCCGACTTGGGCACGCTGGAGGGCTTGGGCGCGGGTGAGTGGCTCGCGCTCGGGCCGCCGGTCGCGGGCTTGCCGGCGGTGGACGGGGAGGAGGTGCCCGAGCCCGTCCTGTCACCGTTGGCCGGCGCGAGCGAGCCGCCGCCAGGCGAGGGCGAGTGGGATATCGGCGCGTCGATCGCCGCCGCGGAGCCGCCGCCCCTGGACTTGTGCCAGGCCGCGTAGCCCCCGCCGCAGCCGAGTACGACCACGCAGAGCACCGCCAGCGGGCCGACGAACGCGACCCGGCGTCGTGTCGTACGGCGGCTGTGCTGATGTCGGCCGTGGCGGCCCTTTGCTGCCAAGGCTCCCCCTGAAGGCGTCGGCAGCCGGAACCGCGGCCCCGGCCCCCCGTGGCGCTTCCGAGCTGCGTGTCGGCGTCATGCCTACGTTCGGGCTGTCCCGGACGTAGTGATGCCGCCCTGCGGTGAGGACGGCATGGACACGATCGCACATGGATACGTGAATATGCCACGAGTCAACCGACTGTTGCCGAACCGCGACATTTGGGCAGGTCAGCGGCGGTAATCGTGACGGGAGGGGAGGGGCGTCTGGAGAGGAGGGGAGAAAACGGGGGGCGCTGGACCGCCCTGCTGGGGCCGCTCCGGGAGGTGCCGGGGTGAGCCACCCCGGCACCTCCCGGCACCTAACACCGCCCTACCACCGGGCATACCGGCGTGTGGGGCGGACCGGCGGGTCAGCCCAGCGTGTCCGCGGCGGTCGGCGAGCTGTCCCGCAGGAAGGTGGTGCAGCGGTCGTACTCCTCCTGCTCGCCGATGCCCTGAGCGGCCCGGGCCAACGCGTGCAGGGCGCGCAGGAAGCCGCGGTTCGGCTCGTGCTCGAACGGTACGGGGCCGTGGCCACGCCATCCGGCCCTGCGCAACGCGTCCAGACCGCGGTGGTAGCCGGTCCGCGCGTAGGCGTAGGACTCCACCACCCGGCCGCCTTCGAACGCGTCGTCGGCGAGCTGCGCCCAGGCGAGCGAGGAGGACGGGTACTTCGCCGCCACCTCGGCGGGCGCGGCACCGGAGGCGAGCAGTTCACGCGGCTCCGGGTCGTCGGGCAGGTGGGTGGGGGCGGGACCCCCGAGCAGGTTCTCGTGATTGGCCATGGGTTCCAGTCTGCCCGAGTGGGCAGGCAGAAGGCCCCCGGCAGCTGCCGGGGGCCTCGATTCCGCACGGCTCCCGCCGCGTCGCGGGCGCCGAACCAGGCGCGCCCGACCGTTACTTGCGGCGGTTTCCCGCCGAACGCAGGTCCTGGGCGGCGACGACGACGCGCGCGGCCATCCCGGCCTCGGCGGCCTTGCCCCACACCCGCGGGTCGTACGCCTTCTTGTTGCCGACCTCGCCGTCGACCTTCAGCACACCGTCGTAGTTGCTGAACATGTGGCCGGCGACGGGACGGGTGAACGCGTACTGGAGGTCGGTGTCGATGTTCATCTTGACCACGCCGTTCTCCAGCGCCTCGTTGATCTCGTCGGTCGTCGAGCCGGAGCCGCCGTGGAAGACGAAGTCGAACGCGTTGGCCTTGCCGTACTTCTGCGCCACGGCGTCCTGGAGTTCCCGGAGGATGCCCGGGCGCAGCACCACGTTGCCCGGCTTGTAGACGCCGTGCACGTTGCCGAAGGAAGCGGCCAGCAGGTAGCGGCCGTTCTCGCCGAGGCCGACGGCTTCCACGGTGCGGAAGGCGTCGTCGACGGTGGTGTAGAGGGAGTCGTTGATCTCGTGGGAGATGCCGTCCTCTTCACCGCCGGTCGGGGTGATCTCCATCTCCAGGATGATCTTCGCCTTGACCGCCTCGGCCAGCAGCTCCTTGGCGATGGCGAGGTTGTCGTCCAGGGTCTCGGCGGAGCCGTCCCACATGTGCGACTGGAAGAGCGGGTTGCGGCCGGCGGCCACCCGCTCCTGGGAGATCTTCAGCAGCGGGCGGACGTACCCGTCGAGCTTGTCCTTGGGACAGTGGTCGGTGTGCAGCGCGACCGTGACCGGGTACTTCTCCGCGACGATGTGCGCGAACTCGGCGAGCGCGACCGCGCCGGTCACCATGTCCTTGCTGTACTGGCCACCGAGGAACTCCGCGCCGCCCGTGGAGATCTGGATGATGCCGTCGCTCTCCGCCTCGGCGAGGCCGCGCAGGGCCGCGTGCAGGGTCTGCGACGACGTGACGTTGATGGCCGGGTAGGCGAAGTTGCCGGCCTTCGCCCGGTCGAGCATCTCGCCGTAGACCTCGGGGGTTGCGATGGGCATCGTTTCCGCTCCTCATGACTGTGCGGGTGGTACTGCTGGCATGCGTGGCGACGTCATCGTCGCCCTTATCTTCCCAGACTCGAACGAATACACCACCTCGCCGTACCCGGGGCCCGCGGTGGGCGGGCCACGCACACGCGAAGGCTCCTGGGATGTTTCACGTGAAACATCCCAGGAGCCATGAAATCCCAGGTCAGAACGGGTGCTCCGGTCTCAGCGGGCGCTCGCGTCTCGCACGCTCAGGTCTCGGGCGGTCAGGACAGCTCGAGGTCCGCGAGCGAGTACGCCGCCAGGTAGGGCAGGCCCGCCTCGGCGACCTTCGCGGCGGCGCCCCGGTCGACGATCACCGCGACGGCCACGACCTCGCCGCCGGCCTCGCGGACCGCCTCGACGGCGGTGAGCGGTGAACCACCGGTGGTGGAGGTGTCCTCCACCACCAGCACCCGGCGGCCCTTGACGTCGGTGCCCTCGATCCGGCGCTGGAGCCCGTGGGTCTTGGTGGCCTTGCGCACCACGAACGCGTCCAGCCGCTGCCCGCGGGCGGCGGCCGCGTGCAGCATCGACGTGGCCACCGGGTCGGCGCCCAGGGTGAGTCCGCCCACCGCGTCGAACTCCAGGTCCGCGGTCAGGTCGAGCATCACCTGGCCGGCGAGCGGGGCGGCCTGTCCGTCCAGGGTGATCCGGCGCAGGTCGATGTAGAAGTCGGCTTCGAGGCCCGAGGAGAGGGTCACCTTGCCGTGCACGACGGCCTTGTCCTTGATCTGCCGCAGGAGGGCGGTGCGTACGTCGCTCATACGGATGAGATTAGCCGAGCGACAGGCATGGGTATGTTCCGAGCAGAAGGGCGGAAGCGGGTCCCGGGAGCCGGGCGAACCGCCGGTCCAGTCGCCGGGCCGACGCTCCGACCGGCCATTACCCCGGTCCCGTCAGCCGACCTTCTGCCAGTTCCACACCGTGCTGATCTCCAGCGGGTCGATCGGGGTGACCAGGCGGGGTCGCGCGTTCAGGCCGTTGGGCGGCCCTGACTGCGGCTCCACGCACACCGCTTCGGGCTGCTCGGTGTAGACGACGACCCACTCGCTCGGGCTGCTGACCCGCACCGTCATCTCCCCGGGCCAGTTCAGGGTGACGTCCACACCGTCCGGCATCCCGAAGCAGTCGTCCCACGGGCCGGGCTTGGGGTCGATGCGGTTGCCGTTGGGCAGGTGATTGTCGCCGCGCTCCTCCTGCCATGCGGCGCTGAACGCCAACTCGACGTCCTGGCCGCCCTGACCGAGGTTGCGCAGCCACCACGGGTGCCAGCCGGCCTGCGCCGGGAAGGAGTCGCCGCGTGCCTCCACGCTCAGCGACAGCTTCACGGAGTGCGGGGCGAGTTCGATGGTGTGCGTGACGCGGCCGGGATACGGCCACGGGTCGGCGAGGTCGTAGTAGTAGGCCGCGGTGGTCTGCGTAGCCGGGGACGCCTCGTGCCAGGCGGAGTGCCGTCCGGTGCCGTGGATCGCGTGCGGCGGCGCGTCGATCGGGAGCTGGTGGGTCACCCCGCCGTTGCGGAACACGCCGTTCTCGGTGCGGCCGCACCACGGCACCATCAGGAAGGCGCCGAATTTCTCGCCCTGGCGCAGGAGTTCGGTCCCGCCGACCTTCAGCGAGGCGATCCGGCAACCGTGCTCGGGCTGCAAGGTCAGTTCGGCGTCGCCCGCCGTCAGTTTCGTTTCAGTCTCCACGGAAGCGAGCGTAGCGGCCGTGATGCCGTCGGCTCACGCGCGCTCGCCCGGGTTCGCCGTCGGGGCGACCCCGTATCACCTGCGGCGGCGCAGCACCCTGCCCACCACGACCGCCGACGCCAGCAGTGCCGCGGCCGCCGGCGCCGCCCACCGCAGCGTCGCCGCCGAGGTGGCGTCCGGCGCGGGCACCGGCGCGTACCGGCCGCGCGGCGGCGCGTGGTCGACCTCCTCCGCGCTGCGCCCGATCATCGTCCGCCGGGCGTGCGCGGCCTCGGCGGGCGGCACCAGGTCGTCCAACGCGGCGGCGCTCTCCGGGACGTCCACCTCGACCTCGACGAGTTCGAACTCCTCCAGTTCGGGGCTCGGGTCACCGAGGTCGTCCACGACGTCGGGCTCCTCGGAGGCCGGCTCATCGGGGTCAGGGTCGGCCGATGCGGGGTCGGTGGCGGTGGGGTCTTCGGCGGTACGGTCCGCGGCGGCGGGCGCGGGGCTCCCGGAGTCGGCGGGCTCGGTGGGGTCGGCCGCCGCGGCCAGCTCGGCGATGCCCGCGGAGAAGCGGTCAAGCAGACGCCGGACCGCGGCGTCGGCCACCGCCGGGTCATAGGACGCGAGCCGGCCGTTCGCGGTCGCCTCGCCTCGGTACTCCACAGTCGTGCCCGGTTGGGGCAGTTCCGTGTCCGTCAGCGTGATCCGCGCGCTGACCTCGACCACGCCGTCGCCGCGCACCTCCGTGCCGCGGGCCTCCAGCGTGAACGGCGGGGCGTCACCCTTGACGGTGACGAATCCGCGGTACGTGATGGTCGAGCCGGCGATGCGCAGTCGCAGCCTCCCCCGCGCCACGCGCTCGCCCTCCGTCGCGTCCGGGTCCGGCTGCCATCCCGGCAGCGCGGACGCCACGGCGCCCGGGGTACGGAACGTTTCCGCCACCCGGGCGGACGGGGTCGGGACGAAAGACTCGTGCTCCATGCGGCGGAGCCTACCCACGTGCGGCCGTGATGACGGCTCCCTGTGCGGTTTTCCCCCGCCCGCCCGCCCCTCCCCACCCGCCGCTACTCCGCCCGGCTGCTTTCCCCTCCCCCACGGTCCCCGTCAACCGCGCCGGCCCACCCCCACGAACGGGGGTGCACTATCTTCGGTTCTGCCCGATTAACTATATAAAGAGCAGTATGGGAAATATGTGGCTGGGGTCAGCAGCCGGAAGAGCTGTGCCTCTCGCCCCCGCCTTCGCCGTCACTTTCGTCCTGACGGGCCTATCTCTCACGGGATGCAGCTCGCCCCAAGGACACCCGGTCCAACCGACACCGACCACGTCACCCGTCCACAGCAGGAACCCGGCCCGCAGTGAAGACGACCTGCGGCACGAAGCCGAGGCAAGTCTCACCCGGTCCTCACAGGTGAAGCTGCACTGGGTCGGCCCGGTGAAGGGTCCGACCGCCCTTCCGCGGACGGCGGTCGATCTCGAAGACGGTGGGTCCTACGTCGTGGAGGCGGCGTGCGCTGGGGTGGGGAGCCTGGGCTTCTCCCGGGTCACCGCAGTCCCGCACAGCGGCAACCCAACAGTGACCTGCAATCGCCATGTGCTGCGATACGCCTTCACCGGAGGCGATCTCATCTCCTTCGCCTTCCAGACGTACATGCCCGCCTCAGCAGTCCTCGCCTGGCAGGTTATCTCGGTCGCAGAGTGACTCGGTTCAGCCTTGCCCCATGATGTGCAAGTAGACCCGGTCATCGCCGAGTTTGGCGACCACGGCGGGGTCCTCCAGCCAACTTGAGTACGCACCCTGCTGTTGTGGCGTCATCTTGCTTGTGTCCACTTGCCCGTGGTTTCTTCTGATCGCCGCGACGAAGTCGTCCGCCGGTCCGGTGATGTAGCGCGGCCCATCATCAGGCGCGCCAGCAGAATATGGTTTTCCCGAAAAGGAGTGGTACTTGTCGACTTCTCCTGGGACGACGAATTTAACCTTAGGAATATTCGTGAAATTCGCGCCAACCAGCGCACCCACACTTGTGGCAAACGCGGACCTCCAAGTCGACTCCAGACGGGTGTTCTTGAGGCCCTTGATCCCCTCGATGAGGTCTGTCGGAGCCCGCTCCGGCGGAACCTGTACCTGCCGACCGACCCAGCCCTCCAGCAGACTGGTCGCATAGCCTTTGCCCTGCTCCTTGGCGAACTCCACGGCACCCTCCTCACCGCCAGCCGCAAGCCCCACCACTGTGAGAACAAGGTCCTTTCGGATCTTGGACATGTCGTCAGCCCACGCTTGCGCCTCATCTCCCAAGTTCTTCTCGGTCTCACCGAACGCGCTGCTGTAGAAGTTCTCGCTCAGGCCCATCTTGAAGCTGATGAAGTCGATCGACTCATCGGTACTACGGATAGCAGTGGACGTAAGCGCGGCAAGTTTGTTGCTGTAGGTCTCGAAGAGTGCGCTCATGCTTGCTGCTGCGTGGGGGTCGCGGATGGCCTCTTCCATGAAGGCTTTCCATACGGTGGGGTGGAGTTCGAGGCCGTCGCGGGTGGGGTCCTGGGAATTCGTGAAGGCGGTGGGGTTCCAGGTGGGGGCGGGCCAGAAGGCGTCCTGGGCCGGGGAGGTGATCGCGTATTGGAGGTCGTCCCAGTGCTGGGCCAGGATCTCGGAGAAGAGGAGGGAGACCGCGGGGTAGGGGTGGGTGGTCTGGAGGGCGGGGTCCTGGGTGTGGGCGAGGTTGGTGGTGAGGAGCCACGCGGTGTTGCGGTCGGAGAGGGTGGGGTGGGAGGCGCGGAGGGTGATCGTCGCGGCTTTGAGGGTGGCGGTGAAGGCGGCGATGCGGTCGGGGGTGGTGCTGCCGCCGCCCGGGTAGAGGGCGTTGACGGCGATGTCGGGCCGGAGGGCGATGAACTGGCCTGCGGCGAGTGGGTTCTTGGTGAGGGCGTTGAAGAGCTGGACGTAGTGGTCGGCGTGCCAGGGGTCGTCGGCGCCGGGGGAACCGGGCATGCGCGGGGTGACGCTGCGGTTCGGGTCGGTGGTGAAGGCACGGTCGGCGAGGGCCACGAGGAAGTCGGGGTCGTAGGTGCCGCTGTCGACGAGCGGGAGGAGGAGGTCGGGGCGGAACCCCTGGCCGGGGTCGTCGAAGCGGTCGAACCAGGTGGACCAGAAGGCGCGTTGGCCGGGCCGGGGGCGGGTGTCGGCGGCGACGCGGGTGAAGCCGCCCAAAGTGCGGGCCAGGACGTCGCGGTCGTGGGCGAGTTGGTCGGGGTGGTCGGGGTAGCGACGGTCGTAGGGGTTGCCGGACATGGAGTTGGAGAGTTGGGAGAGGCGGCGGGGGCCGAGGGAGGAGTAGAAGCCGTAGAGGAAGTCGCCGTCGTCACCGCCCGCGGCGAGTGCGGTGAAGAGGGCTTCGGGCACGGCGCCGTCGTGGTCGGCCATCTGCCGGTCGAAGCGCTGGGCGAGGGCGCGCCCCTGGGCGGTGGCGCGGGCGGCGGCGCCCGGAGTGACCGCACTGTCGGGGAGATAGGTCAGCGTGCGCTGGGAGCCGCGTTCGCCGATGGCCACCGCGAGGCGCTGCCGGCGGCGGAGCAGGGGGAGTTCGCCGTCGGCCCAGCGGGAGATGGCGATCAGCCGGTCCAGCGGCCGGGTGTCGAGGCCGTAGCGGGTGAAGCGGGTACGGAAGCGGGTGGCGCTGTCCTGCAGCCGGTTCTTGTCGCGCTCAAGGGAGTTGATGGTGCCGGGCAGCTTGTCCGGGTCGATGCCGGAGAAGGTCGGCTGGTGCTCGGGGTGTCCCACGTGTCGTCCCAGGGTGCAGCCGTACGCGGGCGCGCTCTCGCGGCGGGCCCGCGTACGTACGGTTCAAGGGGTGCGATCCGCTGTCGGCGGATACGAGTTACGGGCTACGGGCTACGGCCACCCGTGACCGGCTACAACAGGTCCACCTGGAGGCTCTTCGCCTCGCCCACCGTGACCTTCTCCGCGCACGTGCCGATCGCCGCCTCCACCAGCGGGACCAGCCGGCCGAGTTGCGCGAGTATGTCGGTCCGGCGGCCCTGGGCCTCGGTGTGCCAGGTGTCGGCGGCCGGGCCGACCCAGGTCTCCCCCAGGCCGATGTCGGCGCAGGGACCCTGGAACAGGGACCGGAGTTCGTGCATCTCCTTGAGGAGGTCGCTCCTCAACGTCACCAGGTGCTGCCGCCACGGATTGTCGACCATGGGCCCGTGGTCGTCGTACGCCGCCACTCGCCGTCTCCCGTACTCGTCCGGTGCTCGCGCCGCGCTGGTCCGCGGTGGTCCGCGCGATCGCACGCTCGTCGCGTGGGGTCATCAACTCCCCCACGACACAGGGGAATTCTGGCACAACTCGGACACCGTACGTCACTCCCCGTGCGCGCGTGCTCGCTACTCGGTGATGCGCGGGCGCAGAAGGGTGGACGGGGGCAGGGGGCGGGCCGGGCGGGTGCGGCGGGCTTGGCGCGCGGCGGCGCGCAGGCCGGCGGCGGTGAGGGACTGGCCGGGTGGCGGACGGTTCGGGAGAGCGAGGTGCGGCGGGGCCGAAGTGGGCGCGGCCAGTAGGAAGTTCCAGCCGGCGGAGGAGCCGCAGGCGCGGGTGCCGGTCATCACGTACGGAGTGGTGCGCAGGGAGACGGTGTGGAGGGTGGCATCGGTTGTCCACAGGGTGTGGGCAGAGGAACCGGCGTGGACGGCGAGCCGCCCTCCGCCGGCGAGCGCGTGCGCGGTGAGTCCGTAGAACTCCTGCGAGTAGAGCTTGGCGCTGTCGGAGGCGCCGGGTGCGGGCAGGTCCGCGATGATCACGTCGTACCGCTGCCGACCGGGGCTTCCCGTGTCGGGCGCCCCGCCGCCCCCGCCCGTATCGGCACCCGCGTCCCCGCGAGCGCCACCCCCGCCCGCATCGGCACCGACTCCCCCGGCCACACCACCCCCGCCCGTATCGGCACCGCCCGTATCGGCACCCGCGCTCCCGAACGCCCCTGCGCCGCTTACCCGTTCGGCGCTCTGGCTCGTCGCCCTCCGCAGCCAGTCGAACGCGTCGCCCCCCACCTCCCGCACGCGCGGGTCGTCGAACGCGTGCCTGTTGAGCGCGGTGAGCCCCGGATCGGTACGGCCCAGCCGGGCGAGTTCGTCGTCGTCCGGGACGACCGTCACCGCCTCGACGCCCTGGTGGCGCAGCACCTCCCGCAGCGCGAGCCCGTCGCCGCCGCCGAGGATCAGCACCCGGGCGTGCGGTCCGGTCATCGCCGGCTCCACCAGCGCCTGGTGGTAGACCGCCTCGTCGGCGCCGCACACCGCGAGGTCGCCGTCGACGTAGAGACGCAGCGAGGAGACGCCGCTCGCGCCGGTCCCCCCGGTCAGCACGATCTCCTCCGCGCCGGTCTGCTCGGCGACCCGCACCCGGCTGCCGTAGACCGCGTGGCGGGCGGCGCGTTCGAACGGTCCCGCGCCGACGGCGGCACAGGCCAGCAGAGCGAGCACACCGACGTTCGCGGTGAGCAGCCAGCCGCGGGCGCGGCCGGACAGGTCGCCGCGGAAGAGCCACAGCACGGTGGCGCCGCCCGCGACCGCGTTGACCGCGCCGGTGGCGAGCGCGCCGGTCAACTGCCCCAGATACGGCAGCAGAAGGAAGGAGAAGGCGAGGCCGCCGACGAGCGCGCCCACGTAGTCCGCGGCGAACAGGTCGGCGACGGCGCCGCCCGCGTCCTGGCGGCGGATGCGCTGCACGAGCGTCATCAGCAGCGGCACCTCCGCGCCGATCAGCACGCCGATCGCGAAGGCGCAGCCGATCATGGCGAAGCGGGCCTGCCCGTACCAGGCGAAGACGGCGTACAGCGTCATCACCGACAGCCCGCCGACGAGTGCGAGCGCGGACTCGACGGCGACGAACGCGGCGGCGGGGCGGTTGCGTAACCGTTTTGCCAGCAGCGAGCCGCAGCCCATCGCGAAGACCATCACCGACAGTACGAGCGACGCCTGGGTGACCGAGTCGCCGACCAAGTACGAGGCGAGGGCGACGAGTTCGAGTTCGTAGACCAGGCCGCAGGCGGCGCAGACGAAGACGGCGGTGAGCACCAGCGCGCGGGCCGCCCGCGCGGGGACGGGCAGCGCTAAGGAGAGCTGGTGGGGGGCTCGCGGACGGCCGCGCTGGTCAAGCATGAGTGCACGTTATGTCAGGCTTGCTCCGCCGCCGGTCACCCACAAGGGTTCAATCGGCGCGGCCGGGCAGGCGGGTGGCGGCGGGCGACGGCGCCCGGAAGCACGCAGGGGTACGACGGGGCGCCGGCACCGGACGGTATGCGCCCCGCGGGCATCTGCCGTACGGGGATGCGGCTTCGTACGGGGACGCGGCCTGCTACGGGAACGGGGCGGCGCAAGGCGGCCAGGCGCCGCGCGCCCGTCCGACAACGCGGGGCGGCACTGCACCACGCGCCCGCCCGACAACGCGAGGCCGTCCGACAACGCGGGGCGGCCAGGCGCCGCGTGCCCGCCCGGCGCCACGAGGCAGCCCGGGAAAGCCGGTTGGCGTCGCACCGTACAAACAGCGTCCCCCGTAAGGACTTTGCTCACCCCGCCACCCGCACCTTCGTCCGTGTCGCCACCAACCGCCCCTCCTGCGGGTACGCGTGCCATGTCCGCCACCGCACGTTCCCCTCCCCGCACTGCACCAGCATCGCGGTGAACGCGTTCGGGTCGCCCGGGAAGGTGCCGGCGAGGCCGTGCGGGTGGTCGGCGACCAGGGCGAGCAACTCCTGGGCGCGGGCGGTGAAGGAGCCCAGCGAGAGGTGCTCGATGCGGGCGGCGAACTCGTAGTCCCACGGGCCGACGCGGCGGGAGACGCCGAAGGGCAGTGGCGCCTGGCTGCCGGGCAGGCAGGCGACCGTCTCGGAGCAGCTGCCCCGGCCGGCGTCGACGAGCACCTGGTGGGAGGCACCGAGCAGGCGTAACTCGACGTCGGCGTGGAGCCGGGCGGCGTCGCCGATCCGCACGCCGAGGGTGGCGAGCGCGGGCAGCGCATCCTTGTCCAGGCACCAGGCGAGGTCGCCGGCCCGGGTGTCCGTGTATGCGGTATCAAGGGTGGTGAGCATGGGAAGGCTCCGCGGGTCACGCTGGGGATCGCACACGCGGCGCGAATCGGGCCGTCCCGCCCCCGCCGCGAGGCGAAGGTGCGGTGGCTTGCGCCGGCGTGGGCCGGGTGGATCAGGGGTGATACGGATACGGATCGCGGTGGACCAGGCTTGGTCCAGCGGGTTCGGGGTGATCTGGATGATCGGGAGGCCCCGAAGAGATCCGGAACCAACGGAATCACGGATCGCATCGCCTTCTCAGCGTTTTTACCCATCTGTGCGTACTTTCCATCCCTTGGAGCGCTTACGAGTTCAGGTGTTCCGATATGACAACCCGGTACCATCGGCTGATCGAATGGCGGGCACGCGGCGGAGAGCGGGTGGAACGCAATGGCGGGCACGGCCGATGCGACGGGCAGGGCGGGCACCCCGGGTGATGCCGATGCCGGTGCCGCGGGCGATGCCGGCGCCGGTGCCCCGGGCGGTGCCGGCGCCGCGGGCGGCACTGACCGCCGCCACGGCCTCCACCGCCCCGGCCGCCCCCTGCTGAACCGCAGGCTGGACGGGCTCGGGACGACGATCTTCGCGGAGATGTCCGCCCTGGCCGTGGCCACCGGCGCGATCAACCTCGGGCAGGGCTTCCCCGACACCGACGGGCCGGAAGCGATCCGGGAAGCGGCCGTTCAGGCGCTGCGGGACGGCCACGGCAACCAGTACCCGCCGGGCATGGGGGTGCCCCCGCTGCGCGCCGCCATCAGCGACCACCAACGGCGCTTCTACGGCCTGGACTTCGACCCGGACAGCGAGGTCCTTGTCACCGCCGGGGCGACCGAGGCCATCGCGGCGGCGATGCTCGCGCTGCTCGAACCGGGCGACGAGGTGATCGCGTTCGAACCGTTCTACGACTCCTACGCGGCCTGCATCGCGATGGCCGGCGCGACCCGCGTCCCGCTGACCTTGCGCGCCCCCGACTTCCGCCCGGACCTGGACGCCCTACGCGGTGCCGTCACTCCGCGTACCCGCCTGCTGCTCCTGAACAGCCCGCACAACCCCACGGGCATGGTGCTCACCCGCGACGAGCTGACCGCCATCGCCGAACTGGCCGTCGAGCGCGACCTCGTCGTGGTCACCGACGAGGTCTACGAGCACCTCGTCTTCGACGGCGAGCACATCCCGCTGATCTCCCTGCCCGGCATGCGCGACCGCACCGTCTCCATCTCCTCGGCCGGCAAGACCTTCTCGTTCACGGGTTGGAAGGTTGGTTGGGTTACCGCCTCCGCGCCCCTGGTCGCGGCGGTCCGCACCGCCAAGCAGTTCCTCACCTACGTCGCCTCAGGCCCCTTCCAGTACGCCATCGCCGAAGCCCTCCGCCTCCCGGACGACTACTTCACCGCCTTCCGCGACACCCTCCAGGCCAAGCGCGACCTGCTGGCCGCGGGCCTCCAGGACGCCGGCTTCGAGGTCTTCCAGCCCCAGGGCACCTACTTCATCACCACCGACATCGCCGGCCTCGGCGAGAAGGACGCCTTCACCTTCTGCCGCACCCTCCCCGAACGCGCCGGCGTCGTCGCCGTCCCCAACTCCGTCTTCTACGACCACCCCGACGCCGGCCGCACCCAGGTCCGCTTCACCTTCTGCAAGAAGGAGAAGGTCCTGACCGAGGCGGCCGAACGCCTTCGCGGGGCGTTCCACGGCTGAGGCCGCCGCCAGGCGCGCGTACCTGTCCAACGTCGTGGGAGAAGGACGACACGTGATCATCGTCGTCGCGGAGGTCACCGAGGCGCATCTGTCGGCGGCGCAGTCGGTACGCGCCCGGTATCGCGACCTCGACCTCGAATCCGGCCTCGCCGATGCAGTGAACGTAGCCCTTGCCGCCCCGGTGAGCCGATGAGTGCGTGAACGAGAGGTGGCCCGGGTCCTCGCCATGGGTTGACGCTTGTGCTCGTCAGAGGCCCATGAGCAGACGGTAGCGTGCGGCCCATGGCATGGCAGCGACCGACGTATCGGATGGTGGACGGGGAACGGATCGACGGGGCCTGGTGTCACGTGTGGCGCCGTCATCGCCCAGAGGCAGAGTGGTTCGTGAACGATCTGATCGTCTATGCCGACGGCGCGATCATGTGCGGGGACCGGACCGACCTGGCCGGCCTCAAGAAGTTGCTGGCATCGGAGATGCTCTCCCCGACCAAGCCTGGGATCACCCCGCCGGCCGCCGAACCGTCGAAGTGGCTTTCACGGCACGGCGAACCGCTGACTCCCGTGGGATTCCTCGCGGAGGTCGCCGACCGGATCGAAGAGCTGAGCGGCCGATCAACCGCGGGCGAACGCTGCTGGGAGGCTATCCGGCGCTACCAGCAGTCTCCGACCGAAGAGCGTCGCGCCCTGTTGCGGGACGCATATCTGGCAGTGCCGCCGCACCTGCGCATCTACGTTCTCGGCGACATGGACCGCCAGGATCGTCCCCTGCGGGTCCTGCTCACCGAGCCGGGCGAGCCTGTCGACGGTGACGGTCCAGTGGTGACAGAGGACATGCACCAGTCAGCCCTGGACTATTTCAACCGCGGGGACGAGGGAGTTGCCCGGGCGCAGGAGCAACGCGCTGTGCAACACGCGGACGACCCCCACGAGGGCACCGGTCCGGCCGTCACCTTGCACGAGACCGTCTATCCGCGAGGCTGGCCCGAAGAACTGGGACTGTTCGTGCTGCGCAACGATTTTCCAGCGTCCGTACGGTTCGCGGGTGAGTCCTACCCCTCCGTACTTCACGGATACTGGTCCCTGTCCGCGGCGAATGCCACCGATCGTCGGCAGATAGCAGCTGCTCCCACCGCCCGGGAGGCGCATGACCTGGGGGGACGCGCAAGCCGGAGAGCAGACTGGCCCAGCGTTCGACTCGCCGTGATGGCTGGCCTGCTGCGGGCGAAGTTCGCCCAGCACATCGAACTCGCCGAGATCCTCGTCTCCACCGGCGACGCCGCCATCCGCTACACCGGGTTGTCGGACTCCCCCTTCTGGAGAGACGCCCCTGACAGTCGCGGACGGAACTGGATGGGCCGACTGCTGGAGCTGACCCGTTCCGAACTCATCGCGCAACGGTCGCTCGCCGAGTGACAGTCTCTACCGGTTCTGAACCCACTCAAGTTCCAATGGCAGCGGGTGCTCCATGATCGGCCTCCTCCTTAGCGGCCTTCTCCGGGCGGCGACATAGCCAGCCGCCCTGAAGCCGGCAACCAACCGCGCAGCACACTCCAAAGGTCACGAGAAGATGGAAAGCCGCAATCGGGCAAAATGGGTTCCCGTGACGGGTGGGAAAGACACGCTCATGGAGCTGTTGCAGCGTGCGGGGCTGGAAGTCGTGGAGGACTGGCGGACCGAGGAGGTACTGCCGCCCCGAGCCGCTTGGCGATCGGTTGTCTCGGGCGACGCCAAGCCGACCGTGGCTGTGCGGGAGGACCTGCCCGACCTGATCGCCGAACTCAACGCGCAGTGGCACCGGCTCGCGGCCGACAACGGCATCATTGGTGAGGACGGCGTATTCCTCATCGATGTCGCCGGCGCCTGGACGGGCAGGGCGGCCAGGCGCTGGACGGCGGTGCGGCTCACTGGCCGGTGGGACCTCGCCGGAGTCCTCGGCGAGCGGCCCGGGCAGCCGAAGTTCGTCACCCTCGCGACGGACGGCGGCACGCTGGTCGGGGTGACCACCGAGGAGGACGAGGTCTGGTTCACCCTGCTGGATCACATCGCCGAACGGCAGGAGGCGGCCGCGCAGGTGGCGGCTCGGGAAACCCCTCGGGAGCGGGAAGCTGCTTGGGCGGCATTGCTTCAGGGACCGGGGCCTTCGACGCGAGTGCGCGAGATGTGGGCGCACGGGCTGGCCCTCAACTCGGCCACACCCGATGACCTCCGCGCCCGCCTCCTGGGCCTGTCGCACTTCCTCCTGTGGCACCACCTGCCGACGGCGGTCGTTGAGGCGGCCATGGTCCACCCGGACTGGAAGCTGCGGCAGTTGCTGGCCGAGGCCCAGCCGAACATCACCGCCGAACAGTGGACCCGCCTGATCCTGGGCGAACAGGAATCCCGGCACCGATGGATCCTCACCATGCTCGC
Organism: Streptomyces sp. NPDC087270; assembly: GCF_044744625.1. Lineage (NCBI taxonomy): Bacteria > Bacillati > Actinomycetota > Actinomycetes > Kitasatosporales > Streptomycetaceae > Streptomyces > Streptomyces sp. NPDC087270. Next base: position 737,755 of record NZ_JBIUYR010000001.1, on the reverse strand, counting down.
GGCGGACCGGCGCGCCGAGCTCACCGACGCCGCGTACGAGCAACTCGCAACGGACCCGTCGGCACGGGTCCGCGAAGAGACCGCTCGCCTTTCCGGTCTGCCCGTACGGATACTCGCCGCCCTGGCCGCCGACGTCGACCCGTCCGTACGGGCCTCGGCCTGCCGGAGAGCCTGGCCTCATCTGAACCCTCCGACCCGACGCTCTCTCCTGAGTGATCCCTACGGCAACGTCCGCATCGAAGCACTGATCCAGTACCACCAGGAGCACCCGATGCCCCGGTCGGTCTTTGACACCGCGGAACTCACAGAGCGCGCGATCAGCACGTGCCGGCTGGAGCGCGTCCTCGCCGAACACCTGGCCCATCAGGGCAGCCCTGCCCAGCGTTGCTCCCTCGCGGGCAACCCGCACCTGGACCCGGACCTGGTGATCCTCCTCGCCCATGATTCCGACGAGAACGTCCGCTCCGTGGTGGCCATACGCTCCGACATCACCGAGGGACAGCGGGCGGACATCCCCATCGACTTCGACCCGCGCGGCCACCACCACGCGCTCGACTGGGTCATGGCGCTGCACCACGATCCCGGCGCCATGCGCCGATTGGCCGCCTCCACCCACCCCCTCGTACGCAGAAGCGTTGCCCGAGCCCGGCGCCTTCCACCGGACGTCGTCGAACGCCTCGCCCGCGACGAAGACCGTGTCGTCCAGCTCTTTCTCGCGGAATCCTGCGACGACGCACCAGCGGACATGCTGCTGAGGGTGTGGCAGTGGTGGACCGGCAGCCTCAGCATCCCCGACCGCCCCCATGGCCATCCGAACTTCCCCCGTCGCGACCTGCTCCGCTACACCGACGACCCGAACCCGCGAATGCGTCAACTGGCCCTGGATGACCCGGAGTCGACAGCCGAGATGATCGAGCGGTTCAGCCGGGACAGCGATGAAGAAGTTCGACACCGGGCCGCGACTGACCCCCGGCTGACACCTGCGTCGGCCGTGCGGCTGCTTGACGACCCGAACGAACGCGTGCGCCACGCGGCCGCCCGGCACCCCGCCCTGCCCGCACAGGTGCTGATCCGGCTGCTGGGAGACCCCGACACCGCACAGACGGCAGCCCGGCACCCGGCGTTGCCCACCCCCGTCATGGAGCAGATGCTCCAGTGGATCCAACCTCCGCCCCACGCCACATCGAGGACATGAGCCGGCTGGGCCCAACACCTCACTACAGCGGGTTCTGGTCGATGCGGATCCGGCCCCGGTCCATGTACCGGCCGAGCTTCGTTGGTTCGTCGATGACGACACCGGAGAACAAGAACCGCAACACCGCATTACGCGCTCATTCGTCATGTCGTCGGCGTCCCAAGCAGCGCGGGCGCCAGCGCCCGTAAAGGCCGTCGAGCAGCACCATCGGCCGGATGACGACGCGGCGTTGCGCCTCGGCGATGCGATCGGTGATCTCCTTGCGCATCTTCCGGTACTCCGCCGTGGACAGCTCCTTCGCCGTCCACATGTCGTTCAGCTCGGCGAGCTGGCGCTGGTCGTCCTCCACCTCCTCAGCCATGCCCTCGGAGAGGTTGCTGCTGGCGAGCCGGCCGTCCACCCGGAGCTCGCTGAGCAGCTTGACGGCGGCGTCGCTGACGAAGTCCTCCAGTGTCGGAGCCACGATCGCCCGGGAGCACTTCTTTTCGTCGTTCCGTCTTCGGCGATTGCACTGGTAGGCGGGGCCTGCGGTCTTCGCGGTGCCCGACATCAGGGTGCCGCAGCGCCCGCACATCACCAGGCCGCGTAGGAGGTGGTACCGCTGCCGGGGCTTGCTCAGTGCCTCCTTGTGGGCTGCCGACCGGAACTCGCGCCGAGCCCTGACCTCAGCCCAGACTGCCCGCGTCGATGATCGCGGGCCAGGTGCCGGGGCCGACCTCCTCGCCCTGGTGCATCCGGATGCCGGCGACGTGCCGGGAGTCGAGCAGGCCGCGCACGGTCCCGGCACTTCACGCCTTGCCGCCAGCCGTGCGGATGCCTCGCCGGTGGAGGTCCTTCGCGAGTGGGGCCGCACCCTCGCCCTTCAGATAGCGATCGAAGACCTCCCGGACGATCTCCGCCTCCTCCTCGACGATGGTCATGCCGTCCTTGCTGTAGCCGAACCGCCGCATGCCACCTTGCGGCTTGCCGTCCCTCACCCGGTCCTGCACGGACTTCAACCGTCGTGAGATGTCGTCCGACGACCGGCAGGCGTGCGCGACCTCGATCCGGAGGATGAACCGGTCGTCGGGGTCGGAGAGGTCCCGCCGGTTCGCCTCTCCGTGGAGAGTGATCGCGTGGTCGTCGGAGACCTGGAGCAGCTCCTCCAGGTCCCGGGGCTGCCGCATGAGGCGGTCGGGGTGGTAGGCGATGATGTGCCGGAAGCCGCGCTCTCGGGCATCGTCCAGCAGGCGCTCCCAGCCCGGGCGCTTCCGCATGCGGCTCCACGCCGAGCGGCTGTTGTCCACGTACACGTGAGCGGGGTCTGTGACGAGACCGCGGCGCTCGGCGATCTCACGGCAGATCCGTTCTTGGCGGTCGACGCCGGTCTGATCGTCGTCGTCCGCCTAGCCGCGGCCTGTTGCGCCTGCGTCCACGACAGTGACACTGCGCTGATCAACGGGCTGGGGGCCGATGGCCGGCAGGGGGACGCCTATCTGCACCTGGAGTTGCTGGCGGCCGGCAAGGCGGGAAATCTCTGGGAGGAGGAGCCCGAGCAGGGGCGATATGAGCGTATGGGTGACCACACCCGCCTACGCGGCGGCCGCGCGGCGCAAGTTGGCGGAACTGGAAGCGACGGTGCCGGCCGACGCGCGGGCTGCTCTCGCCTGGGCGGCCAACGCGGGATTCCCCGGCAAGGCCGACCCCGCCTCGATCGAAGCGGTTCTGCGCTCCCACGAGGTCTTCGTGGAGGAGTCGTTCATGGCACTCCTGGACAGGCTGGGGTTCCCTGGAGCCGCGGAGCCTGCTGACCACGCCACGGTCTGACGGGCCACTTCCGGTGCGCCCGCCGGGCCGGGAGACGTGCTGCCGTCTCCCGGCCGGCGACCTTCCCTCGTGGCCCCGTGAGTGCATGAACCCGGCGGGGGCTGGGGGACGGCTTTGCCCCGGTCGGGGGGCGGTTTCGGGTCAGGGGTGGGTCTCCTCGTAGAAGTAGAGGAAGGCGCCGAGGCCGTGGAAGTCGTTGGTGGCCTGGGGGCGGTCGACGTAGTAGGCGTAGTCCCCGACGTTCGTTCCGACGGAGGTGGACGTGAGGTAGGTGAGGCCGTCGTCGTGGAGGGAGATGCGGGCCAGCTCGCCGCGTTCCCCGGCGTCCACGACGGGCTGGTAGGTGTCGGCGGGGACGTATCCGCGTTTGATCGCGGTGTCGATGGTCTGGGTGAACATCGCCGAACAGGACGTCTCGGTCCAGTTGCCCGGGTCGGCGCCCTTGTCGACGACCTGGAACCACCGGCCGCTGGCCGGGTCCTGGTAGGCGGCCATGCCGCGGACCAGATCGCGGACGATGGAGATCAGCTGGGCCCGGCGCGGGTGGTCGGCGGGGATCAGGTCGAGGATCTCCGTGGCGGCGATGCCGTACCAGCCGACGGCGCGGCACCAGTACTCGGGCGCGAGTCCGGTGGCCGGGTCCGCCCAGGACGCCGACTTGGAGGCGTCGTAGGCGTGCTTCAACAGGCCGTTCGGCTGCTGGAGATGGCTCGCGTAGACCACCAGTTGCTTGGTCGCGATGTCGAACGACTGGGTGCTGTCGCCGATGTACCTGCCGTACTGCGCCATGAACGGGTCGGCCATGAAGGTGCCGTCGGACCAGAGTTGGTCGGCCCGGTCGGCGCTGGTGGCGTGCCAGAATCCGCCGTCGGGCGTGGTCGGGTATCCGGCGCCGGGCAGCAGCCGGTCGTGGATCTGCTTGGCGGCCAGTCCGTACTTGGTCTGGCCGGTCTCCCGGTAGAGGGCGATCATCACCTGGCCGGGCATCATGCTGTCCAGGCTGGTGAAGCTGTTGGCGATGTGCCCGGAGGCGTCGACGAAGCGGTCGGCCCACGCCTTGATGTACGCGATCAGGGCGGCCCGGCGCGCGGGATCGGTGGTGTGCTGGGCGAGTTGGTACTGGCCCATCATGTAGAGGGCGACCGGGTAGCTCCAGCCGCCGACGGTCGCCGGGATGTACCGGTGCATGGTCGAGTCGACGAGCGCGTCCGACCACTGGGTGCCCAGCAGGTCGGCGACGGTGAGCGAGTCGAGGTCGGGCAGGCCGCCGGTGGTCGTGCCGGTGACCCGGATCAGGTTGGTTCCCGCGCGCAGGGTCACGGGGAGCCTGGAGACGGCCCAGGTGTTCCAGTCCGTGGTCGGCGCGAAAGCCGGTGTGGACACCACCGTGCCGTCGACGCTGACGTCCGCCTGGCGTCCGGCCGTCGTTCCGTTCGCGTAGCGCAGGGCCAAGGTGGCGTCGCCCGCCGTGGGCGAGTCGACGGTGAACTCGACGTAGGCGCCGACCTCGTTGGCGGTGTTGACGAATCCCGTTCCGGTGAAGCCCAGATGGTCGGTGTCCACGGTGCCGTGGAAGATGGTCGCGTTCTCCGCCTCGTAGACGGACGACGCCGCGTTGACAGACGACGCCGCGTTGACAGACGACGCCGCGTGAACGGATGACGTCTCGTGAGCGGACGACCCCTCGTATACGGACGACGCCGCGTTGACAGACGACGCCGCGTGTGCCGGGCCGATCGCCACCGCGCAACTCGCGGCGAGTAACCCGAGCACCGCCGCCACTGCTCTGGTGCGCATGGACTCTCCTCTCTTCGGTGAACCGGGCGCGTTTGCGGTCATGGCAACCGTTCCGTCATTCGGTGAACCGGGCGACGAAGCTCTTGCCCGCCGCTCCCCCGACGGCCACCGCCAGGCGCACGTTCGGCGTGGTCGCCAGGACTGTGATGCCGGGGTCGGCGGAGACCACGGCCGACACCGCGCCGTCGACGGTGACGGTCACCGTGCCGGTGAGCTGCTGGGTCGGGTCGCAGACGGCCACGCTGAGCGTGCCGTCCTTCCGCTGCGTGATGACCGAGGCGGTCCGGTCGACCTGGATGCCCCCGGCCTTGGGCGCGCCGGCCTGCCAGACGTTGGCCATCGCGATCCCGGCGCCGGCGCGCCTGACCGCCTGCACCTGGGTCGTGTTCGCGACGGTGACGTCGTTCGACGCGGCGAACGCCTCGGTCTGGGCCGAGGTCGCGGCGGGCAGCTGGATGTAGCGGTAGCTGCCGTCGGTCGGGCTGACCCCGTGGTCGACCCACATGGTGACGAACCGTCGGGTGTACGCGGTCGTGTCGTCGTAGACGCCGCGGTGGTCCATGTCGGTCCACTTGCCGGTACGGTCCTCGCGCAGCAGCGTGACGTGGCCGCCGACCGGGAACACGTAGCCGCCGAGGTTGTCCACGAAGATCCACCGCGGCTGGACGACGGTCGGCGTGCTGCTCGGGGTGGCGAGCACCACGGCGCCGTCGACGTGGATGTTCGCCCGCCCGTCGGGGCCGGTGTTGCGGTTCTCGATCACCGACTCGACGGTGTGGCCGTCGGTGCTGGTGATCCCGGCACCCAGGCAGACCACGATGTCGTCGAGGCAGAACCACGACTTGCGGCCGGTGAGCGTCTGCACGGCGAACGACAGCCCCATGCCCGCGGCCACGTTCCCGTCCAGCAGGGCGCCGCCGGCCCAGGTGTTGGTGGAGCCGCGGTTGGCGCCGAGCGCGAGGGTCTTGGCGTCAAGGGTGACGCCGGGCACCCGGTACTTGTTCGCGGTCGGCCAGTAGGCGTTCGTCCAGTGGCCGGGTTGGGTGGCCAGATAGAGGTAGGCGGCGCCCTCACCGGTGTACCAGCCTTCGAGGTTCTCCGCGTTCGCGCTCTCGTACGGCTTGATCCGGGTGCTGTCCATGGCGATGGCGAAGGCGAACGCGGGCCGCCGGTGCACGACCCGCGCCATCGAGGTCGCGACGACGGAGGTGGTGGACTCCGTTCCGGTCGGGATGGCCTGGTCGGCGACGACGGCCCGGCCGAGCGCGATCGACGAGGTGCGTACCTGTTCGAGCGGCACCGGGTCGTAGCCGAAGAAGTCCTGGTAGGTGTCCGCGGTGATCCAGCCCTTGACCTGCGAGCGGAGGGTCAGCGCCTGGCTCGCCGGGAAGAGGTGGGCGAGCTGGAGCAGGGTGGCGCTGGTCAGCCGCCCGATACGGTGGTCGGTCTCGTAGAAGCGGGACAGCGCCCGGCCTCGCACCATGTCCATGAACGCCCCGCGGTAGATCCAGGGCACGTAGTTGGCCTGCGTCCAGGTGAAGACGCGCTGCACCTGGTCGGTCGTCGCCGCCCACGGGGTGCCTTGCAGGGCGACCAGCAGATAGGTCAGGTACTGCAGCAGGGACACGCCGTAGGAACCGTTGTAGGCGTACAGCTTGTGCTGGATGAAGCCGCCGTCGGGATAGAAGCCGTCGCCGCCGGAGCTGTAGGGGAAGAGGTTCGCGATCGCCGTCATGGCGCTGTCGATCACGCTCGCGTCCTCGCTCAGCGCGCCGCGCACGGTCGTGACGGCGCAGGTCCAGTCGAGGTTGGCGCCGGTGGCCGCGCCTCCGCCCACCTGGCTCGGGTCCGGCAGGTAGCGGGCGATCGCGGCCATGGCGGTGCCGATCTGGCTCGCCGAGAGCTCGCCGTACAGCGCGACACAGGTGTCGCCCAGCGCCAGCGGGATGCCGATCTGGAAGTCCCACCAGTTGTCGTACTGCGCGGTGACGCCGTACTTGTGGGCGAGGAACCAGTCGACGGCCGACCGGATGTCGGCCAGCAGCTCGGAGTTGCCGGACAGCGAGGAGCCGGGGGACGCGTAGACCAGGGCGAGTTGGCGCAGCCGTCCGATCACGTCGCGCTGGACGGCCGAGACGGTACTGCTGTCCAGGTCCGCCCACAGGTAGCTGCGGGAGCTGGAGGTGTCCAGCGTCGACCACAGGCCGCTCGCCGCGTCGGCCGCGTCCTGCACGTAGCCGGAGATCACCGGGTCGGAGGTGTCGTAGCTGCCGATCAGGGTGTCCTGCCACTGGCTCCTGACCTTCGCGAAGTCCGCGGCCGTCGCCGCTGCGGCGCGGCCCGGAGCGCCGAGGGACGAGCCGAGGAACCACGCGGGGGCCAGCGCGGCGCCGGCCAGCAGCGTGGAGCGGCGGGTGATGCCACGGGAACTGTGCTCAGCGGACATGAAAGGACCCTCACGGTAGGGGGAAGGGCGGCGGCCGGGAGCGGACCGGAAAGGGCGGTGCCGGGGGGCGTGAGGGATGGTGGCGCCGCGTGCCGGTGGAAGTCAAGCGATAATACGTATTAGCATGGGCTCCGGCAGAGAGCGGCCGGATCGCGCCGGCCCGGAGCCGATCCTCCGGAGGGAAAGGGTGGCGTTACGATGCGACACGTGACGCAGCGCCGGAAACGGGTGACCCAGGCCGAGGTGGCCCGCCTCGCGGGCGTCTCGCAGGCGATGGTCTCCCTGGTGCTCAACGACTCCGACGGGGTGCGCGTCGCGCCCGAGACCCGCAAGCGCGTCGAGGACGCACTGCGCCAGACCGGCTACACCGTGGACATCATGGGCCGGCGCCTGCGCGGCAAGTCGAACCAGATCATCGGGGTGTTCACCTACGAGGCGGTCTTCCCCTCCGGCACGGCCGACTTCTACGGCCCCTTCCTCGGCGGCATCGAGGAGGAGTCCGAGGCGCAGGGCTTCGACCTGCTGCTCTTCACCAGTCCGGGGCGCCGGCAGGGCCGGCGCAAGGTCTACGAGGAGGGGTCGAACCGGCTCGGCATAGCGGACGGCTGCATCCTGCTCGGCCGGCACACCGACCGCGACGAGCTCGACCGCCTGGTCGACGAGCGGTTCCCGTTCGTGTTCATCGGCCGGCGCGAGTCGTCCGCCGGGCCGGTCAGCTACGTCGGCGGCGACTACGCGGCGGCGACCGCGGAGCTGTACGAGCGGCTGTGGTCGCTCGGCCACCGCCGGGTGGCGCTCGTCGGCTACCGCGAGGAGAGCGAGTCGACGGCCGACCGCCGCTCCGGATACCTGCGCGCCTGCCGACGGCACCGCAAGGCACCGCTCGCCCTCACCGACGACGATCCGACCGCGGTGTTCGACCGGCTGCGCGCCGACGAGGTCACCGCCGCCCTGGTGGAGGCGACGGAGATGGCGGCCGCGCTACGTGCGCTGGCCACGGGTTGCGGGCTGCGGGTACCCGAGGACCTGTCGATCGGCGTACTCGGCGACACCGACCCCACGCAGACGTCGGCATGGCCGCTGCGGACGGCGCCCGAGGTCGACTGGACCACGTTCCGCATCCCCCGCCGCGAGATGGGCGCGCGTGCGGTGCGCATCCTGGTCGGGATGCTGCGCGGCGAGATGAAGCCGGGCCGCAAGACGCAGGTCCTGCTCCCGTGCGAGCTGGTCGAAGGGGCCACCGTCACCGCCGCGCCGCCCGCCCGGCGGCGCTGAACCGGGCGGTACGCGAGCCCGAAACGGGCCGAACGCTTCCGCGGTGAACCGGCCGCGCCCCGCGGCGAACCGGCAGCGCCCCGCGCCGCACCCCGCCGCACGCCCGCCCGTTGCCCCGCGCCGCGCCGCCCGCCCGTTGCCCCGCGCCGCGCCACCCGCCCGTGGCCCCGCGCCGAGCCGACCTCCCGCGCGTACGACCGGAAGCCGAGCCCCTCCAGGAGGCGCCCGCACCCCCCTCCCACCGCTTCCGCACTTGTCGTTGACTTCTCCGGGTTCCTTCCCTAGCGTGCGCTAATACGAATTACCAGGAAGGACGTGCAGGTGAAGGAAGTACGCACGGACGTGCTGGTCGTCGGCGGAGGACTCGGTGGCATAGCCGCCGCCCTGGCCGCGACCGAGCACGGCGCACGGGTGGTGCTCACCGAGGGCTCGCGGTGGCTCGGCGGCCAACTCACCGCTCAGGCCACCCCGCCGGACGAGCACCCGTGGGTCGAGATGCTCGGCGTCACCGCCTCGTACCGGTCGATGCGGGAGGGCATACGCGAGTACTACCGGCGCCACTACCCGCTGACCGCGCGGGCCCTGCGGGCTCGCCAACTGAACCCGGGCGCGGGCCTGGTGAGCCGGCTCTGCCACGAGCCGCGGGTCGCCGTGGCGGTCCTGGAGGCGATGCTCGCGCCGGCCCGCAGCTCCGGCCGGCTCACGGTGCTGCGGCCCTACCGCGCGGACGCGGTCTCGGTCGACGGCGACGCGATCACCGCGGTGACCCTGGTGCCGGACGGCGACACCGGGGACGGCCCGGTCACCGTGCAGGCCCGGTACGTGATCGACGCGACCGAGACCGGCGAGTTGCTGCCGCTGAGCGGCGCCGAGTACGTCACCGGCGCCGAGTCCAGGGACGACACCGGCGAGCCCAGCGCGAAGGACACCGCGGAACCGCTGACCATGCAGGCCGCGTCCTGGTGCTTCGCCGTCGACCACGTGGACGGCGACCACACCATCGACCGGCCGGCGACGTACGACTACTGGCGGTCGGTCCGCCCGGACGTCTGGCCGGGACCGCTGCTCGCGTTCTCCTGGCCCAACCCGCGCACCCTCGAACCGTCGAACGGCCGGCTCGACCCGAACCCGGACGACGACCCGCTGTCCGTCGAGGCGGACCAGAGCAAGGACGCCGGGACCGACGACCTGTGGCGGTTCCGCCGTATCGCGGCCCGCAAGCTCTTCGAACCCGGCGCCTACGCCAGTGACATCACCCTGGTGAACTGGCCGATGATCGACTACATGGACGGGCCGCTCTTCGAGGTCTCGGCCGACGAGGCCGCCAAGCACCGGGCGGGCGCGCGCGAACTGGCGCTGTCGGCGCTGTACTGGATGCAGACCGAAGCGCCGCGGCCCGACGGCGGCACCGGTTTCCCGTCCCTGCGGCTGCGCGGTGACCTGCTCGGCACCGACGACGGCCTGGCCCAGGACATCTACGTGCGGGAGTCCCGCCGTATCCGGGCCGTCACGACCATCCGCGAGGACGACGTCTCGCTGGAGATCCGCGGCGAGCGCGGCGCGACCCGCTACCCGGACTCGGTCGGCATCGGCATGTACCGGATCGACCTGCACCCCTCGACCGGGGGCGACACCTACCTCGACGTGGCGTCGACCCCGTTCCAGATCCCGCTCGGCGCGCTGCTGCCCCGGCGGATGGCCAACCTGCTGCCGGCCGCCAAGAACATCGGCACCACGCACATCACCAACGGCGCCTACCGCCTGCATCCGGTCGAGTGGAACATCGGCGAGGCCGCCGGCGCGCTCGCCGCGCACTGCGTCGCCACCGGCCGTACGCCGCACGGCGTGCACGCCACGCCCGACCACCTCCACGACTACCAGTCCCTGCTGTCCGGGCGCGGTGTTCCGCTGGCCTGGCCCGAGATCCGCGGCTACTAGAACCGAATCCTCTGGAGCAACGATGAGAACCAGACGCCTCCGGCTCACCTCCCTCGCGCTGTCCGCCGTCTCCCTGCTGGTCGTCCCGCTCGCGGGGTGCTCGAACGGGTCCGGCTCGGGCGACGACTCGAACGTGTCGCTGCGGATGACCGTGTGGAGCAATGACAAGTCGCAGACGGCGCTGTTCGACAGCATCGCGGCGGAGTACCGCAAGACCCACCCGGACATCAGGTCGATCACCTTCGACTACATCCCGATCGACAACTACACCACCGCCCTGACCACCCAGATCGCCGGCAGCAACCCGCCGGACATGGCCTGGGTACTGGAGCGGGACGCGCCCGACTTCGTCACGTCCGGGGCGCTCACCGACCTGACCCCGACCCTGGAGAAGACGGCCGGCTACCAGTACGGCGACCTGACGCCCGCGGCCACCAAGCTGTGGAAGCAGGGCGGGGACCTGTACGCGTACCCCTTCTCCACCTCGCCGTTCGGGATGTTCTACAACAAGGACCTGCTCAAGAAGGCCGGGGTGAAGCAGACCCCGGACCAGATGGTGGCCGCCCACCAGTGGACGTGGCAGAACGCGGAGCAGATCGCCGCGCGGGTCGCCGCCCACACCGACAAGCAGGGCCTGGTGATCCGCGACTGGGACTACAAGACCTGGATCGAACTCGCCGCACTGTGGCGCGGCTGGGGGGCCGACGCGTGGTCGGCCGACGGGAAGACCTGCACGTTCGACGCGCCCGCGATGCGGCAGGCGATGACCTTCCTGCACGACGCGATCTTCACGGACAAGGCGCTGCCGGGCCCCGGTGAGACCGCCGACTTCTTCGCCGGCGAGTCCGCCCTCACCGTCACCCAGATCAGCCGGGCGACGCTGCTGGCGAACCATCCGTTCGACTGGGGGATCGTCCCGCTCCCGTCCGGCCCGACCGGCGCGTCCCAGGTCATCGGGCAGGCCGGCATCGGCGTGCTGACCAAGGGCTCGCACAAGCAGCAGGCGGCCGACTTCCTCGCGTACTTCTCCGACCCGGCCAACTCCGCCAAGCTCGCCCGCTACTTCCCGCCGGCCCGCACCAGCCAGCTCACCACCGGCACCCTGGCGGGCGCCAACCCCCTTTTCACCCCGCAGCAGTTGCAGCAGGTGGTCATCGACGGCATCAAGAACGGCGCCGTCCTTCCGTCCCACCAGGACAGCGCCAAGATCGCCAACCTCGTGCAGAACGCGCTCGATCCGATGTGGAAGGCCGGCGCGAACGTCGACTCGGTGCTGGCGGGCGTCTGCAAGGCGATCGCACCGGCCCTGTCCGAGTGACCGCCATGAGGGAGATACCGCCCACGCGACAGGGGGCGAGCGCCCCCGAGCAACGGACCGGATCACGGACCGGATCACGGACCGAGTCACCGACCAGGCCGCGGACCGGGCCCGGGCGGTTCTGGACGCTGCGGCGGCAGGATGCCTTCAGCGGCTGGCTGTTCGTGCTGCCGCAGACCCTCGGGTTCCTCGCCTTCGTCCTCTACCCCCTGATCGCGGTCGTCTACTACAGCTTCCACAAGTCCAACGTGCTCTCCGGCGTGACAACGTACGTGGGCACCAAGAACTACTCGCAGTTGATCCACGATCCGGCCACGCCGTCGGTGGCGCGGGCCACGGTGCTGTTCTGCGTCGGGCTCGTGGTGATCAACATCTCCCTGGCCCTGCTGCTGGCCCTGCTGCTGAACCAGCGGCTGCGCGGCACCACGGTGTTCCGGACGCTCTTCTTCTCGCCCGTCGTCGTCTCGCTGGTGGCCTGGACGATCACCTGGAACTTCCTGTTGCAGAACAACGGCGGCATCAACGCGCTGCTGCACGCGGTGGGCATCGACGGACCCAACTGGCTGCGCGGCGACGACTCGGCGCTGGTGTCGGTCGTGATCGTGCAGGTCTTCAAGAACGTCGGGCTCAACATGGTGCTGTTCCTCGCGGCCCTCCAAGGCGTACCGCGGTCGCTGCTGGAGGCCGCGGAGATCGACGGCGCGGGGCCGTGGCGCCGGTTCCGCTCGGTGATCCTGCCGATGATCAGCCCCACGACGCTGCTGACCACGATCGTGACGATCAGCGGCTCCCTACAGGTGTTCGCGCAGATCCAGATCCTCACCGAGGGCGGCCCGGACAACCGGACCAACGTCCTCGTGTACTTCTTCTACCAGCAGGCGTTCGACAACCACGACTTCGGATACGGCAGCGCCGTCGCGGTCGTCCTGTTCGCGATCATCCTGGTGCTCACCCTGATCCAGTGGCGCCTGCGCAAGAAGTGGGTGTTCTATGAGTCTTGAGACAGCCGCCCGCCACCCGGTCGCGCTCCGGGACGCGGCCACCGCGCCGAGACCACCCGGACGGCGCCGCGGCAGGTGGAAGAAGCCCCTGCTGTACGCGGTCATGGTCGTGCTCGCGATCCCCTTCGTCTTCCCGACCTGGTGGATGATCACCTCCTCCCTCCTGCCGGAGAACGAGGTGCTCGGCTATCCGCCGAAGCTGCTGCCGCTGCACCCGCAGTGGTCCAACTACAAGACCGCGTTCGCGAACTACCCGCTGGCCCATCAGTACCTGAACAGCCTCTACATCGCGCTGCTCGTCACCGCGGGCACGATGGTGGTCGCGTCCCTGTCGGGGTACGCCTTCGCCCGCATCCCCTTCCCCGGCAACAAGGTGCTGTTCCCGCTGATCCTCAGCGGCCTGCTGATCCCGACCGAGGTCACCGTCATCCCGCTGTTCAAGATGGTCGACCGGCTCGGGCTGACCAACACCCACTGGCCGCTGATCGTCATCCCGATCCTCGGGGCGCCGAGCGTGCTCGGCACCTTCGTGATGCGGCAGTTCTTCCTGGCCGTCCCCGACGAACTCGAGGACGCCGGCCGCATGGACGGTCTGAACCGGTTCGGCCTGTACTTCCGGGTGGCGCTGCCGCTGGCCCGGCCGGCGCTGGCGTCGGTGGCGATCTTCACGTTCCTCAACAGCTGGAACATGTACCTCGAACCACTCGTCTACGAGACCGACAAGCGCAACTACACGCTCCCGGTCGCCCTCACCCAGTACACCGACGCCTACGGCTCCCACCTGTGGAACGTCCAACTCGCCGCCTCCGTGACGACGGTCGTCCCCGTCCTGGCCGTCTTCATCGCCGCCCAGCGCCACTTCGTCGAAGGGCTCGCGCAAACCGGCCTGAAGGGCTGACCCGACACGCCCCCCACTCCGGTTCGCCCGGGACAGGGCGTCGGCGGGCTCGGGCTCGGGCTCAGGGGTTGGGGGCGGGGGTGGGGGTGGGGAGTGCGTGGGCGAGTGCGCTGATGCTGATGTCGACGATCGTGTGGAGTTGCCGGCTGCTCGTGCCGGCTCTGCTCATCACGGCCAGCGACTGGTTGACCGCCGCGAGGTGGACCGCGAAGGCGTCGGCATCGGGGTCGGCCAGGTCCGCGGCGGTCAGGGCGGTCCGCAGCCGGGTGCGCTGCATGGCCAGGGCTTCGATCGCGCGCGCGGCGATGGCGGGGTTCAGCACCGGTACCGCCATCGCGGTCTGGGCGACCAGGCATCCGTCCGGCACGTCGGGGTCGGCGATGCGCGCGAGCGTGACCTCGAAGAAGGCCCGTACCGCCCGCAGCGGTTCCTCGGACGCGGCCGAGAGGGCCTGGTCGTACCTGCCTCCGTACCGCGTGGCGTAGCGGTCCAGGCAGCGCAGGTAGAGCGTGTCCTTGTCGCCGAGCGAGGAGTAGATGGAACTGCGGTTCAGTCCGGTCGCCCGGGAGAGGTCGTCGAGGGAGGTGTCGGCGTATCCGGCTCGCCAGAACCGGACCATCGCCGCGTCGAGCGCGGTGTCCACATCGAACTGCTTCTTCCCGGCCATCACGCACGCACCTCGTCGACGGGCTCGGGCCACTTCGTCGCGGCCCCTGCCCATCCTATCTTGAACTGATCGGTTCAAGATAGGTTAGGCTCGCGGCATGACCGACACCGCGACCACCGAGAACCGCTCCCCCGGGCAGCACCCGATCTCCGGGCTGCCGCTGCACGACCTCGCGGGCTTCGGCCACCGCTGGGTCGATGCCGGAGGCATCCGCCTCCATGCCGTGGAAGGGGGTCGGCCGAGCGGCCCCGCCGTCGTCCTGCTCGCCGGGTTCCCGCAGACCTGGTGGGCTTGGCGCAAGGTGATGCCGGGCCTCGCCGAGCGGTACCACGTGATAGCGATCGACCTGCCGGGGCAGGGCCACTCCGACCGCCCTCCACACGGCTACGACACGCACACCGTCGCCTCGCGCGTCCACGCCGCCGTGACCGCGCTCCACGTGGAGGAGTACTGGCTCGTGGCCCACGACATCGGGGCCTGGGTCGCCTTCTCGCTGGCCCTGGCGTACGAGGAGCGCCTGCACGGTGTCGCCCTGCTCGACGCCGGCATTCCCGGTATCAGCCTCCCGGACGCCATCCCGACGGACCCCCAACGCGCCTGGAAGACCTGGCACTTCGCGTTCCACCTCGTGCCCGACCTGCCCGAGACGCTGCTCGCCGGTCGCGAACGCGACTACGTCGACTGGTTCCTGAAGGCCAAGACGCTGTCCCCGGACACGTTCGACGACGCCGAGATCGACCACTACGCCGCCGCCGTCGCGGCGGAGGGCGGGCTGCGGGCGTCGCTCTCGTACTACCGCGCCGCCGCGGAATCGGCGCGCGGGAACCATGAGGCCCTCGGACGGCGGCACTTGGCCGTCCCGATCCTGGCGGTCTCCTCGTCCCACGGCTCGATCCCGGACATGGCCGCCTCCATCAGCCCCTGGGCGGACCACGTGACCGGAGCCGTCATCCCTGGTGCCGGGCACTTCATTCCCGACGAGCAGCCCGACGCGGTGGTGGGCGCGTTGACCGCGTTCATCGATCGCGAGCGCGTCGGGTAGGGCGGGAGGCGGTCCTCAGGCCCCGTCGGGTCAGGCGGCGCAGATGGTCAGGTCGACGGTGTCGCCCTTGTGGACGACGGTCGGGGCGTGCGGGGAGACCGCGAGCACGGAGGTCGGCTTGCAGCCGCGGGGCGACGCCTTGGTGACGGTGCCGATCTTGAGCTGAGCCTTGTCCACCAGCTCGGCCCTGGCCATGTCCAGGCTGAAGCCGGCCAGTTGGATCGGGATGTCGCCGTACTGCACGGTGGTGACGTTCCCGTCGGCGGTGGTCTTGTGGGCCGCCGTGGCGGCCGGCCGCGAGGTGTGCGACCGGTGCGAGGTGTGCGACGGATGCGAGGTGTGCGAGCCGCCGCCTGCGGCCAGGGCGGTGCCGGCACCGGCCAGGACGAGTGCGGTGGCGATACCGGCGACGGCGGTGGCCCGCTTGCGACGGGCTCCGCGCGCGGTGGTGGCGGTGCCGGAGTGCGGCGCTTCGGCGCTGTTGGTCGAGTCGTTCATGGCGTTCACCGGTTCCTGCTCGAAGGGGGTGTCGTCCGTGCTGCGTTCTCCCCTTCCCGACGCGGCAGCGGTCCCGTCTGCTGCACGCCCCCGATGAGACCTGAGTCACAGTCACAGGTCCGGGCTCAGCCGTACGCACCGCCCGGCCGACCGACCCAGCCGCTCCGCCGCTCCGCCGCTCGGTTCGGCCGCAGGTCCGCTCAGTCGAAGGGCCGCGCGGACGGGTCCGTGGCGAGCCGGGCGTGCAGGTGGCAGTCGTGCCGCTTTCCGTTCGGCTCGACGAACGCCTCCCGCATCACGCCCTCCTCCGCGAACCCCGCCCGCAGGGCGGCCCGGCAGGAGCCGACGTTGTGCAGGACGTGGTCGAGGACGATCCGGTGCAGTCCCAGGCCGCCGGCGTGGGCCGGGCTGAAGGCCCAGTCCGCGGCGGCGTCCAGAGCGCGGGCGGTGACCTTGCGGCCGCGGGCGGCGGGCGTCACCCAGTACCCGGCCACCGCCTGGTCGGGCACCCGGTGCACGTCGCGCAGGCCGAGGTAGCCGATCATGACGTCATCGGCCGGGTCGGTCACGGCGAACGCCGCGGTGCCGGTCGACCACGCGGTGAGGCGGGCCGACAGCCACACCGTGGCGCGGTCCTTCGGCGGTGCGTCGAGCACCGCCATGCCCGCGGCCCACTGGAGCACCTCGCCATCGGTCATCGCCCGCGCGACCGCCGGTTCGTCGGACGCGACGACGGGGCGCAGCACCAGCCCGTGGGCACGCAGGATGGTCGGCGCCGTCAGATCGGCACCACGCGGAGAAGCCATGGCCAACACCTTACTGACCCACCGCGCCGGACACGTACGCCCGTTCGGTTGCGCCGACGTTCGGCGCCCGCACGCTCAGCGCACGCACGCTCAGCGCACGCACGGACACCCGGGACGTCGTACGCGTGCGTGCGCGTACCTGCTTCGTCCCGGGCGCCCGTGGAGGTGCGTGTGCGGGTCCGGACGATTCCTCGCCCGGCACTTCCTTCGTTCAGCCCTCGGAGCCGTCGCCCGAGTCGCCGGAGCCGGAGTCGGAGCCGCCTTCGCCGTCGCTGTCGTCGCCGGCCGCCTCCTCCAGGCCCAGCCGCTCACCGAGCCACTTGTTGAACTCGATGGACGCCTGCACCCAGCTCACCGTGGTGGCCACGAAGTGGTCGAGGTTGACGCCCATGCCGATGAGCATCTGGGCCTCGCCGACGAGGCGGACGGCGCCTTCGTCGTCGGTGTTCGTGTAGACCTTCGGCCACAGCGTGAGGTGGTTCCACTCGTCGATCGCCTCGTGGAGCTGTGCCTTCTCGTCGACGGAGTACGTGCGCTCGTAGAACGTGCGCACCGCGAAGACGTGCTGCTGGGCCTCGCCGCGGAACATGAAGTAGGTGCGGAACTCCTCCCACGGCGCCAGGAGGTCGTCCTCGTCGTCGATGGCGTGCTTGAGCCCCATCTGGTCGAGGAGCTGCTTGACCAGGTCCTGGTCCGGGATCACCACGTTGGCGGTGGGTCCTCCGCTCGGCTGGTCGGGTTCCGGCTGGCTCCCGAAGTTCGGAATCGAGGAGGGGTCGATGCTCACCGTGAGGGTTCCCTTCGTGACGTTTCCCCGCCATCCTCCCCCATGACGATGAGCCCGTCGACCGCCCGGTCCACCCGGACGTTCTGCCCGTCCAGCACCTCTCCGGCCAGGATGGCGCGGGCCAGCGGGTCGCCGATCGCGGTCTGGATCAGCCGGCGCAGCGGGCGGGCGCCGTAGGCGGGGTCGTTGCCCTCCTCGGCGAGCCAGTCCAGGGCACCGTCGGTGATGTCCAGGGTGAGCCGGCGGTCCCTGAGCCGCTCGGCGAGCCGGGCGGTCTGCAGCCGCGCGATCCGGCGCAGCTCGTCCTGGTCGAGCGCGGAGAACACCACGATGTCGTCCAGCCGGTTGAGGAACTCCGGCTTGAAGGAGGCGCGGACGGTGGCGAGGACGTTCTCCTTCTTCTGCTCCGGGTCCAGCTTGGGGTCGACCAGGTACTGGCTGCCCAGGTTGGAGGTGAGGATCAGGATCGCGTTGCGGAAGTCGACGGTACGGCCCTGGCCGTCGGTGAGCCGGCCGTCGTCGAGGACCTGGAGCAGGACGTCGAAGACCTCCGGGTGCGCCTTCTCCACCTCGTCGAGCAGCACCACGCTGTACGGGCGGCGGCGGACCGCCTCGGTGAGCTGGCCGCCCTCCTCGTACCCGACGTATCCGGGCGGGGCGCCGACCAGCCGGGCCACCGAGTGCTTCTCGCCGTACTCGCTCATGTCGATGCGGACCATGGCCCACTCGTCGTCGAAGAGGAAGTCGGCGAGCGCCTTGGCCAGTTCGGTCTTGCCGACACCGGTGGGGCCGAGGAAGAGGAAGGAGCCGGTGGGGCGGTCCGGGTCGGCGATGCCGGAGCGGGAGCGGCGCACCGCGTCGGAGACGGCGCGGACCGCCTCGGTCTGGCCGATCAGCCGCTTGCCGAGCTCGTCCTCCATCCGCAGCAGCTTCTGCGTCTCGCCCTCCAGCAGGCGGCCGGCGGGGATGCCGGTCCAGGCGGCGACGACGTCGGCGATGTCGTCCGGGCCGACCTCCTCCTTGACCATCTTCTCGTCGGCACCCCTGGTCTTGGCCTCCTGCTCCTCGCGGGTGGCCTCCTCCAGCTCCTCCTCCAGCTTGGGCTTCTCCCCGTACATCAGCTTCGACGCGGCCTCGAAGTCGCCGTCGCGCTGGGCCCGCTCGATCCGGGTGACGATGTCGTCGAGCCGCTCCTTCAGCTCGCCGACCCGGTTCAGGCCCTGCTTCTCCTTCTCCCAGCGGGCGGTCAGGCCGCGCAGCTCCTCCTCGCGGTCGGCGAGGTCCTTGCGGAGCTTGTCCAGCCGCTGCACGGAGCCGGGGTCGGTCTCGTTCTTGAGCGCCATCTCCTCCATCCGCAGCCGGTCCACCGAGCGCTGGAGCTCGTCGATCTCGACCGGCGAGGAGTCGATCTCCATCCGCAGCCGGGACGCGGACTCGTCGACCAGGTCGATGGCCTTGTCGGGCAGGAAGCGGGAGGTGATGTAGCGGTCGGAGAGCGTCGCGGCGGCGACCAGTGCGGAGTCGGCGATCTGCACCTTGTGGTGCGCCTCGTAGCGGCCCTTGAGGCCGCGCAGGATCGCCACGGTGTCCTCGACGGTCGGCTCGGCGACCAGCACCTGCTGGAAGCGCCGCTCCAGCGCCGGGTCCTTCTCGATCCGCTCGCGGTACTCGTCCAGCGTGGTGGCGCCGACCATCCGCAGCTCGCCGCGGGCCAGCATCGGCTTGAGCATGTTGCCCGCGTCCATCGCGGAGTCGCCGCCGGCGCCCGCGCCGACGACGGTGTGCAGCTCGTCGATGAAGGTGATGACCTGCCCGCCGCTGTCCTTGATCTCGGCGAGCACCGCCTTCAGCCGCTCCTCGAACTCGCCGCGGTACTTCGCCCCGGCCACCATCGCGCCCAGGTCGAGGGAGACCAGCCGCTTGTTGCGCAGGCTCTCGGGGACATCGCCCTTGACGATGCGCTGGGCCAGGCCCTCCACGACGGCGGTCTTGCCGACGCCGGGCTCGCCGATCAGCACCGGGTTGTTCTTGGTCCGGCGCGAGAGCACCTGGACCACCCGGCGGATCTCCTGGTCCCGGCCGATCACCGGGTCGAGCTTGCCCTCGCGGGCGGCGGCGGTGAAGTCGGTGCCGTACTTCTCCAGCGCCTTGTAGGTGCCCTCCGGGTCCTGGCTGGTCACCCGTTGCCCTCCCCTGGCGCTCTCGAACGCCGTCAGCAGCGCCTTGGCCTTGGCGCCCGCGGCGTTGAGCAGTTCGCCGGCCGGGCCGCCCTTGACGGCGGTCCCGATCAGCAGGTGCTCGGTCGACACGTACGCGTCGCCGAGGTCCGTGGCGCGCTGGGACGCGTCGGCGATGACCGCGAGCATGTCACGGTTCGCCTGCGGGGGTGCGACGGTGGCCCCCTGTACCGACGGCAGGCTCTCCACCAGCCGCTCCGCGTCGGCGCGCAGCGCCGCCGGGTCGGCGCCGGTCGCGGCCACCAGGTCGAGCACGTTCTCGTTGTCCGTGCCGCTCAACAGAGCGAGCAGCAGATGCGCGGGCGTCAGGTCCGGGTTCCCCTCCGCGACGGCCTTGGCGTTGGCGCTGTTCAGCGCTTCCCGGCTCTTGTTGGTCAGCTCGGCTTCCACGGGCGTGCTGTCCTCCTCATTCGATCGTCGCTACCATGTACCTCAACCTGATCACAGGAACATGAAGCAAGTTGAGTCTATTCCACTCAAGGTGATTCCGGGCACAGGTTCGCGCACCGGTTCGGGGCACCGTCTCGGGAGGACCCATGAGCTCGGCACACCCGACGGATTCCCGGCCGACCGGCCCGACCGAGCCCACGGAGTCCACGGAGTCCACCGGCCCAGCCGGCGCGGCCGGCGCGGCCGGCACGACCGGCCCCGCCGACCCGTATCCGATGGACGCCAGCGGCGCGTCCGTACGGGCCGACGCCGCCATACTGCGCGAGCGCGCGGCCGCCTGTCCGGTGATGCTGCCCGACGGCGTCCCCGGCATGATCGTCTCCCGCTACCGGGAACTGCGCGATTTCCTCGCCGACCCCGAAGTGGCCAAGAACGCCCGGCACTTCGCCGCACTCCAGGAGGGCCGTATCCCGGACCAGTGGCAGCTCAACGCCTTCGCCCTGGTCAACGGGATGACGACGGCCGACGGCGACAGCCACCGGCGGCTGCGGGGGCTGGCCACCAAGGCGTTCACACCGCGCCGGGTGGCCGCCATGCGCCCCTGGATCGAGCGGCTGGCCGGCGACCTGGTGGCCGAACTGCCCGGCCGGGCGGGCGAGGACGGCGTGGTGGACCTGCGGGCGCACTTCGCGTACCCGCTGCCGATGGGCGTGATCAGCGAGCTGCTCGGGGTGGCCCCGGCGCACCGCGACCGCCTGCACGACCTCACCCACCTCCTGGTCAGCACCTCCAGTTCGGCCGCCGACGCGATGGCCGCGCAGCGCGCGATCCACGGCGTGCTCGCCGATGTCGTCGCCGAGCGCCGGGCCCGCCCCGGCGACGACCTGACCAGCGCGCTGATCGCGGCCCGCGACGGGGACCGGACGGACGGCGCCGAGCGGCTGAGCGACGAGGAGGTGACCGGCACCCTGCTGCTGATGATCGTCGCCGGGCACGAGACCACGCTCAATCTCATCACCAACGCGGTGCGCGCCCTGTGCGGCCACCCCGGTCAGCGCGACCTCGTTCTTTCGGGTGAAGCCTCCTGGGACGCGGTGATCGAGGAGACGCTGCGCTGGGACAGCCCGGTGGCGAACTTCCCGTTCCGCTACCCCACCACCGACCTCGACGTGGACGGCACCAGGGTGCCGCGCGGCACGCCCGTGCTCGCCGGGTACGCCGCCGCCGGACGCGACCCGCGCGAATACGGCCCCGACGCGGGCCGGTTCGACATCACCCGGCCGCCGGGCACCCGCCACCTCTCCTTCGGGCACGGCGCCCACTACTGCCTGGGCGCCCCGCTGGCCCGCCTGGAAGCCGCGGTCGCGCTGCGCACGCTGTACGGGGCGTATCCGCGGCTGGCGATGGCCGTGGACGAGGACGAGTTGCCGCCCCTGCCGGGCTTCGTCGGCAACAGCGTGGAGGAACTGCCGGTCCGGCTGGACGGTTGAGCCCCGCGCGGGCAACGCCACCGCGCCGACGGGCTACGGTTCCTCCCATGGCCCGCCGTGACCCCCGCTCCCCCGACGCCGGATTCCTCTACTTCTGGCGCGAGTACCACCTGTGCACGCTGACCACCAGCCGCCCCGACGGCTCCCCGCACGTCGTCCCGGTCGGCGTCACCTACGACCCCGAGGCGGGGCTCGCCCGGGTGATCACCAACACCGCCAGCCGCAAGGCGGCGAACGTGCGGGCCGCCGGGCCGTCCGGCGCCCGGGTCGCGGTCTGCCAGGCGGAGGGCCGCCGTTGGGCCACCCTCGAAGGGCTCGCCACGGTCAGCGCCGACCCGGAACGCGTCGCCGACGCCGTACGCCGCTACACCGAGCGCTACGACCGCACCCCCGCGTTCAACCCGGACCGCGTCGTCATCGAGATCGCCCTCACCCGCGCGATGGGCAACGCCTGACGCGTCCGCCCGACGCCGCGCACTCGGTTGCGGGCACCCCGGGTTCGGGCACACCCCGGGTTCGGGCCGCCCTGTTTCGGGTGATCCGGGTTCGTGCCGCCGGTTCAGGCCGCGCGGCCGCCGGTTCAGGCCGCGCGGGCGCCGGTGACCTTGGCCAGGAAGGCGTCCAGGTTGCGCAGGGTGCGCTCCACCTGCTCCTCCAGCGTCAGGGTCTCCTCCATGCGCTTGGCCAGCACCGAGGTCTTCTTGCCCCGCACATACAGGGAACAGGCCAGGTCGGCGCACATGTAGATGCCCACGGTGTTGCCCTGCCGCCCGGCCGGGCCGGCCAGCGGCGCGGCCAGCAGGTCCACCCCGCCGCCGGAGTGCCCGGTCAGGCAGATCGAGCACAGGCTGCTGCGCATCAGGTTCCTCCGTGCCCCCGGCGCGATCCGCAGGGTGATCCCCAGCGGCCGCTCCCCGCCGGTCACCACGTACGCGCGGTCCGGCGCGCCCGGGTCCCGCCAGCCGAAGAAGTCGAGGTCGCCCCACGGCACCTCCGCCAGGTCCCGAGGCAGCCTGATCCGCTTCGCCTCCCCCTTCGAGCAGTTCACGAAGGAGTCCCGGATCTGCGCTTCGCCAAGTGGGTCCATGGCATCCGAAGCTAACAAGCGACCCGCGGGGCTGTCGCCGCATTTACGGCCGGCAACGTGCGGTACCCGCGCCCCCGAAGGGACGCGGGTACGGCAACGGCAACGCGGGTTCCCAGGGCAGGCTGGCTCTAGCCGTCCCGCTTGGGACGCCACACCACCAGCGCGCTCGTGTGCTGCACGTCCTGGTACGGCACCAGGTCGCGGCGGTACGACGCGTGCACCGCGGCCTCGCGCTGCTGGATGACGGCGGCGGCGCCGTCGACGGCGGCGGAGAGTTCGGCGACCCGGGCCTGGAGCGCGGCGACCTGGTTCTCCAGCTCGATGATCCGCTTGATGCCGGCGAGGTTGATGCCCTCGTCCTGCGAGAGGCGCTGCACCTCCCGCAACTGCTCGATGTCGCGGGCCGAGTAACGGCGCCCGCGGCCGGCCGCGCGGTCCGGCGAGACCAGGCCGAGGCGGTCGTACTGCCGCAGGGTCTGCGGGTGCAGCCCGGACAGCTCGGCCGCCACGGAGATCACGTAGACCGGCGACTCCTCCGTCAACTGGTACGGATTGCGGCCGCGTCCCATCCGGGGCCCGGAGACCCCGCCGCCGTCGATGCTCATCCGCTCACGCTCCCTTTGCGGCCT
This sequence comes from Streptomyces sp. NPDC087270, assembly GCF_044744625.1. NCBI lineage: Bacteria > Bacillati > Actinomycetota > Actinomycetes > Kitasatosporales > Streptomycetaceae > Streptomyces > Streptomyces sp. NPDC087270. The sequence goes on along the minus strand of NZ_JBIUYR010000001.1, from coordinate 714,448 downwards.
TGAACAACTCCGCCCGCGGGTCGAGGTCCGCGGTCGCCTCACGGTAGGACTCCAGCGCGTCCAGCGCCTTGCCCTCGGTCCGTGCGGGCACCGCCACCTCGACTGTGACGAGCAGATCGCCGCGTGAACCGTCCTTGCGCACCGCGCCCTTGCCCCGGGCCCGCAGGGTCCGGCCGTTCGGCGTGCCGGCGGGCAGCTTCAAGGTGACCGGCGGCCCGCCGAGGGTGGGCACCTTGATCTCGCCGCCGAGCGCGGCCTCGGTGAAGCTCACCGGGACCGTGACCGTCAGGTTGGCGTCCTTGCGGCCGAACACCGGGTGCCGGCCGACGTGCACGACCACGTACAGGTCGCCGGCCGGTCCGCCGCGCTCGCCGGGGGCGCCCTTGCCGCGCAGCCGGATGCGCTGCCCGTCGGTGACCCCGGCGGGGATGCGGACCTGCATGGTGCGCGAGCTCTTCGCCCGGCCGCTGCCGTGGCAGACCTCGCAGGGGTTCTCCGCGATCAGACCGCGGCCCTTGCAGTCCACGCACGGGTCGGTGAGCGAGAAGCCGCCACCGCCGCCACGGGAGACCTGCCCGGTGCCGACGCAGGTCGGGCACACCCGGGGCGTGCCGTTCCTGTCGCCGGTGCCGGAGCACGCCTTGCAGGGCGACTGCGAGGACATCCGCAGCGGGACGGTGGCCCCGTCGACGGCCTCGGTGAAGCTGAGCGTCACCTCGGACTCGATGTCCTGGCCGCGGCGCGGCTGCACGCGGGTGCCGCCGCCCCGGTTGAACAGGCCGCCGAACACGTCGCCCAGGCCGCCGCCGAAGCCGCCGCCCTGGCCGGTCGTGGTGGTGCCGCCGGGCCCCTGGGCGCCGCCGAAGAGGTCGCCCAGGTCGAAGTTGAACCCGCCGCTGCCACCCGCGCCGGGACCGGGCCGCATGCCGCCGTTGCCGAACAGCGCGCGGCCCTCGTCGTACTCCTTGCGCCGCTTGGTGTCGGAGAGGACGTCGTTGGCCTCGGAGATCTCCTTGAAGCGCTCCTCGGCCTTGGCGTCGCCCTTGTTGGCGTCGGGGTGGAACTCCCGGGCCAGCTTGCGGTACGCCTTCTTGATCTCGGCGTCGGTGGCGTCCTTGGGGACACCGAGGACCTTGTACAGGTCCTTCTCCAACAGGTCCCTACTGATGCTCATCCTCGGCGTCCCTCCTCTCCGTCACGTCCCGCTCCGTCAGCCCTTGGACGGGCCACCGGTCTCCTCGTCGTCGTCCGCCTTCCGGTCGGCCCGGTCGGCCTGGTCGGCCGGCTCGTCCGACTCGGACTGCTCGTCCTTGCCGTGGGCGCCCGGCTGGGGCTCGGCGACCGCGACCCGGGCCGGCCGCAGATTGCGCTCCCCGATGCGGTACCCCGGCTGGAGGATCTGCACGCATGTCGTCTGTGTGACATCAGGCGAATAGCTGTGCATCAGCGCCTCGTGCACCAGCGGGTCGAAGGGCTCGCCCTCCTTGCCGAACTGCTGCAGGCCCAGCTTCGCGGCGACCGTCTCCAGCGACTCGGCGACCGACTTGAAGCCGCCCACCAGTTCGCCGTGTTCCCGCGCCCGGCCGATGTCGTCGAGCACCGGGAGCAGTTCGGTCAGCAGGTTGGCGACCGCGACCTCCTTGACGGCGACGCGGTCCCGCTCCACCCGGCGGCGGTAGTTCTGGTACTCGGCCTGGAGGCGCTGGAGGTCGGCGGTGCGCTCGCCGAGCGCGGTGCGCACCTGGTCCAACTGCGCCTTGACGGCCGTCAGCTCCTGGGAGGTCGCGTCGTCCCCGGCCCCGGACACCGGGCCCGCCTTACCGGCGGTCCCGTTGCCCGAGCCGGACTTGCCCGCCTTGCCGGACTCCGGCTTGTCGGCGGCGTCGGAGGGGACGTCGGGCTCCTCGAAGCCCTTCGGCTCCTCCGTCACGCGGCACCATCCCTCTTGTTCTCGTCGTCGACGATCTCGGCGTCCACGACGTCGTCGTCCGCGGCCTGGGCCGAGTCGTCGGCCGGACCGGCGCCCGCGCCGGCACCCGCGGTCGCCGCGCCGCCCTCGGCCTGCGCGTTGGCGTACAGCGCCTGGCCGAGCTTCTGGCTGGTGGCCGCGACCTTCTCGGTGGCCTCGCGGATCGACGCGGTGTTGCCGTCGTCGGACGACTCGTTCTTCAGCTTCTCCTTGAGGTCGGCGACCGCGGTCTCGACCTCGGACTTCACGTCCTCGGGAAGCTTGTCCTTGTTGTCCGCGATGAACTTCTCGGTCTGGTAGACGAGTTGCTCACCCTGGTTGCGGGTCTCGGCGGCCTCGCGGCGCTTGTGGTCCTCGTCCGCGTACTGCTCGGCCTCCTGGCGCATCCGGTCGACCTCGTCCTTGGGCAGCGAGGAGCCACCCGTGACGGTCATCCGCTGCTCCTTGCCGGTGCCGAGGTCCTTCGCGCCCACGTGCATGATGCCGTTGGCGTCGATGTCGAAGGTGACCTCGATCTGGGGCATCCCGCGCGGGGCCGGCGGCAGGCCGGTCAGCTCGAACATGCCGAGCTTCTTGTTGTACGCCGCGATCTCGCGCTCGCCCTGGTAGACCTGGATCTGCACCGACGGCTGGTTGTCCTCGGCGGTGGTGAAGATCTCCGAACGCTTGGTCGGGATCGTGGTGTTCCGCTCGATCAGCTTGGTCATGATGCCGCCCTTGGTCTCGATGCCGAGGGACAGCGGGGTGACGTCGAGCAGCAGGACGTCCTTGACCTCGCCCTTGAGGACACCGGCCTGGAGGGACGCGCCGATGGCGACGACCTCGTCCGGGTTGACGCCCTTGTTGGCCTCCTTGCCACCGGTCAGCTCGCGCACCAGCTCCGCGACGGCGGGCATACGGGTCGAGCCGCCGACCAGGACCACGTGGTCGATCTCGGACAGCTGGATGCCGGCGTCCTTGATCACGTTGTGGAACGGGGTCTTGCAGCGCTCCAGCAGGTCGGAGGTGAGCTGCTGGAACTGCGCCCGGGTCAGCTTCTCGTCCAGGTGCAGCGGGCCCTCGGCGGACGCCGTGATGTAGGGCAGGTTGATCGAGGTCTCGGTCGACGAGGACAGCTCGATCTTCGCCTTCTCCGCGGCCTCGCGCAGCCGCTGGAGCGCCATCTTGTCCTTGCCCAGGTCCACGCCGTGGCCGGACTGGAACTGCTTGACCAGGTAGTCCACCACGCGCTGGTCCCAGTCGTCACCACCGAGGTGGTTGTCGCCGTTGGTGGCCTTGACCTCCACCACGCCGTCGCCGATCTCCAGCAGGGACACGTCGAAGGTGCCGCCGCCGAGGTCGAAGACGAGGATCGTCTGGTCGTCCTTGTCCAGGCCGTACGCCAGCGCGGCGGCGGTCGGCTCGTTGACGATGCGCAGCACGTTCAGACCGGCGATCTCGCCGGCCTCCTTGGTGGCCTGCCGCTCGGAGTCGTTGAAGTACGCGGGGACGGTGATCACCGCGTCGGTGACCTTCTCGCCCAGGTACGACTCCGCGTCCCGCTTCAGCTTCTGCAGGATGAAGGCGCTCATCTGCTGCGGGTTGAAGTCCTTGCCGTCCAGGTTGATCCGCCAGTCGGTGCCCATGTGGCGCTTGACCGAGCGGACGGTCCTGTCCACGTTGGTGACGGCCTGGCGCTTGGCCACCTCGCCGACGAGCACCTCGCCGTTCTTGGCGAAGGCGACGACGGACGGCGTGGTCCTGGCGCCCTCTGCGTTGGTGATGACGGTGGGCTCGCCGCCTTCGAGAACGCTGACGACGGAGTTAGTCGTGCCCAGGTCGATGCCGACCGCACGTGCCATGGTTAATCCTCCAACAACTGACTTGAGTGCAACTGGCTCAACAGTGCACGACAACGAGCCCGCTGTCAATTGACATGAGTCGAGGCGACTCAACTTAACGGCGCGTGTCTGACGCACTACCCGAGCGACGCCCACCCGACCACCGGCGCCGCCCCTCACCTGTCTCACGGATGGGCACCCTGCGTAGTTCCCCGGCCACGCCTGAACTGCCGCAATTCACCCGATCGGCGGCAGATCCGCCCCGCGGACACCCCCGCTCCGCTCCGCAGGCGCCCCCACTCCCACCCAGCAGGCACCCCCGCTCCGCCCCGCGGGTACCCCCGTCGCGACGCAGATCACCAGCAGGGCGGCTTTATGGGCCCGGAATTCCCGGGTAACCTCAGCCGAGACCGGAGTAAGTTACCGCTTAGTACGTTTTTGCTCGCAGCAGGCCCGAGGAGCCCTCATGCAGCTCGCCGCGATCATCGTGTCGCTGGTCCTCACGGCGGTCGGCGTCGCCCTGATCGGCCTCGCCGTCGCGCAGATCTACCGGTTCGTCAAGCTCGGGACGCCCGTCCCCGCGGGCAGCCGCACCAACGACCCGGTCGCGCGCACGAAGACGCTGGCCAAGGAGTTCGTCGGCCACACCCGGATGAACAAGTGGGGCCCGATCGGCGTCGCCCACTGGTTCGTGGCGGTCGGCTTCCTCACCTTGGGCCTGACCATCCTCAACGCCTACGGACAGCTCTTCAAGGCCGACTGGATTCTCCCGGTGATCGGCACCTGGCTGCCGTACGAGGTGTACATCGAGTTCATCACGCTCTTCACCACCCTGGGCATCCTGGTGCTCATCGCGGTCCGGCTGATGAACCTGCCCTCCCGCGCCGGACGCAAGTCGCGCTTCGCCGGATCGACCGCCTGGCAGGCGTACTTCGTCGAGTACGTGGTGCTCGTCATCGGCCTGGCCATCCTGATGCTGCGCGGCCTGGAGGGCGCCCTGCACGGCGTCGACCACTACGAAGCCGCGTACTGGGTGTCGTACCCCCTGGTGGCGGGCCTGCGCGGGCTGAGCACCCACACCCTGCAGAACACCGTGTACCTGGTCGCGATGATCAAGCTCGGCGTCACCATGATCTGGGCGATCACCCTGGGCCTGAACACCTCGATGGGCGTGGCCTGGCACCGCTTCCTCGCCTTCTTCAACATCTGGTTCAAGCGCAACGCCGACGGCCCGGTGGCCCTGGGCGCGCTCCAGCCGATGACCAGCGGCGGCGTGCCGATCGACTTCGAGGACCCGGGCGAGGACGACGTGTTCGGCGTCTCCCAGGTCGAGCAGTTCTCCTGGAAGGGCATCCTCGACTTCTCCACCTGCACCGAGTGCGGCCGCTGCCAGTCGCAGTGCCCGGCCTGGAACACCGGCAAGCCGCTGTCGCCGAAGCTGCTGATCATGAGCCTGCGCGACCACGCCCACGCCAAGGCGCCCTACCTGCTGGCAGGCGGCGGCAAGTCCGCGGAGGGCGAGGAGAAGGCGACCGAGGAGCAGCTCGCCGGGGTGCCGGCCGCCGCCCTCGCCGAGGCGGAACGCCCGCTGATCGGCACCCTGGAGGAGAACGGGGTCATCGACCCCGACGTGCTGTGGTCCTGCACCACCTGCGGCGCCTGCGTCGAGCAGTGCCCGGTCGACATCGAGCACGTCGACCACATCGTGGACATGCGCCGCTACCAGGTGATGATCGAGTCGGCCTTCCCCAGCGAGGCCGGCACGATGCTGAAGAACCTGGAGAAGAAGGGCAACCCCTGGGGCCTGCCGAAGAAGCAGCGGCTCGCCTGGGTCAAGGAGGTCGACTTCGAGGTGCCGGTCGTCGGCGAGGACGTCGAGGACCTGACCGAGGTCGAGTACCTGTACTGGGTCGGCTGCGCGGGCTCGCTGGAGGACCGCGCCAAGAAGACCACCAAGGCGTTCGCCGAGCTGCTGCACATCGCGGGCGTGAAGTTCGCCACCATGGGCGGCGACGAGAACTGCACCGGCGACTCGGCCCGCCGCCTGGGCAACGAGTTCCTCTTCCAGCAGCTCGGCCAGGAGAACGTCGCCATGCTCAACATGGCGTTCGGCGAGGAACTCGACGACGACGGCAAGGTGGTCCCCACCTCCCGCAAGCCGCGCGCCTCGAAGAAGATCGTCGCCACCTGCCCGCACTGCTTCAACACCATCGCCAACGAGTACCCGCAGCTCGGCGGCGAGTACGAGGTCATCCACCACACCCAGTTGCTCCAGCACCTGGTGGACGACGGGAAGCTGGTCCCGGTCACGCCCGTCGAGGGCCTGATCACCTACCACGACCCCTGCTACCTCGGCCGGCACAACAAGGTCTACACACCGCCGCGCGAGATCATCGCCAAGGTGCCCGGGCTGCGCAACGAGGAGATGCACCGCCACAAGGAGCGCGGCTTCTGCTGCGGCGCGGGCGGCGCGCGGATGTGGATGGAGGAGCGGATCGGCAAGCGCATCAACAACGAGCGCGTCGACGAGGCGCTGTCCCTGAACCCGGACATCGTCTCCACCGCCTGCCCGTTCTGCCTGGTGATGCTCACGGACTCGGTCAACGGGAAGAAGAACGACGGCAAGGCGAAGGAGTCGCTGCAGGTCGTGGATGTCGCGCAGTTGCTGCTCGACTCGGTGCGGACGCCGGCTGCGGTGCCGGCGGAGGCGACCACGACGGGTTGAGCCGCACGGACGGTGCGGGGCCCGGACGTCAACCGGGCCCCGGACGTCACCAGCGGCCGGCGGCCGGCGTGCGGTGGCCGGCGCGCGGCGTGCAGCGTGCGGCGGGCAGTGGCCGGCCGCCGGGTGGTGGTCCCTCAGGACACCCCGTGGTCGGCCAGCATCTTCTTGAAGTCCGCCGTCTTGAAGATCCCGCTGTCGTCCGACACCTTGTCGCCGTCGATCTTCACCATCGGGGTGCCGGCCGCCCCGCTCTTGTCGAACGCGTTCTCCGAGGCGCTGACGAAGCTCGCGTACTTCTGGTCGCGCACCGCCGCGTCGAAGGTGGTGCTGCGCAACCCCGGCACCCGCCCGGCGAGTTGGAGCAGGTAGTCCACGGTGAAGCCGTCGGTCTGCTCGTCGGGCTGGTACTGGTAGACCAGCGTGTGCAGCGCCGCAAAGCCGCTGCCGTCCGCCGACGCGTCCAACGCCGCGCGCAGCGCGTTCACCGTCCGCTTCGAGCCGCCCCCGCCGCGCTGGTCGAGGAACGACGCGAACGTGTACTGCACGCGGATCTTGCCCGCCACCTCCAGCGCCTGGACCTGGGCCGCGTTCGCCTGCTCGAACTGCTCGCAGATCGGGCAGCGCGGGTCCTCGAAGACGGTGAGGGTGTGCGCCGCGGAGGGGTCACCGACGGTGATGGTGGTGCCGTCCGCCTCCAGGCGGGCCGGGATCGCGTGCCCGGCGTCGGCGGGGGCGCCGGTGCCGGTCGCCGTCGGTGCCGAAGGGGTCGCGGGCGCGCTCGTACGGGAGTCCGGGAGGTGGGAGCCGTAGCCGGGGTCCGTGCCGGTGGAGCAGGCGGCCAGCGGCAGCGCGAGGGCGAGAACGGCCGTGGCGACCAGGGCGGCCCTGCGGCGGGCGGGGAAGGGGGTGGGAGGGGTGCGTATCACCCGAACGGCCCTGGTCCGCGCGCCCTCGTCCGCGGCTTCCGCTCCGATGATCCCAGCGGCGTTCTTCTTCATCGTCGACTTCCCCACACCCGGTCCAGCCCGTCACCCGTTGCCGCCCGGCAGGCTACCGGGCGTGTCACAGGTTGGCAGCAATGGGCCGCCCGCGCACAGAGGGCCGTCCCCGCATCCGGAAGTAGCGGGTACGTTCGAAGGCGTGGCAGGTTTCAAGGGACGACGGGGCGAGGGCGGGCAGCGGGGCGGGGCGCGGTCGGCGCGGTACCGGCCGCCCGGGCCCGGCGCGGCGCCGCAGCAGCCGCAGGGGCACCCGCGGGCGTACGGCGGGGGATACGGCGGGGGCGGCGGAGGCGGCTATCCCGACGGCGCGCCCGGCGCGGGTGCGCCGCACGGCGGGCCCGACCAGCCCGGTTACTACGACCACCGCGGCGCCCCGGCCCCCTCGTACGACGACTCCCCCGGCAGCACCCGCGCGTTCACCGTGGGCAACGACGCGCGGTACGCCGACCCGTATGCGGAGCAGGCGTACGACGGCGGGTCGTACGACCGCGGTTCCTACGACGGCGGGTCCTACGACCGCGGTTCCTACGGCAGCGGGTACGACGGCGGTTACGGCGGCGCGCCCTACGGCGATGACAACGTGGCCACGTACCGGGCCGGCCAGGCGAGCGCGCCGCCGGTCGCCCCGCGGCTGCACTGGAAGGAACTGCTGAGCGGGATCGTGCTGCGGCCGGGCCGTACGTTCTGGCAGATGCGCGACCACACGGTGTGGGGCCCGGCCCTCATCGTGACCTTCGTCTACGGGCTGCTCGCCGTCTTCGGCTTCGACGCGGCCCGCAGCGACGTGCTCAACTCCACGCTGACCGCGAGCGTGCCGTGGGTGCTGACCACCGCGGTCATGGTCGTGCTGTGCGGGCTGACGCTCGGCGCGGTCACCAACACGCTCGCCCGCCAGCTCGGCGGGGACGGCGCCTGGGCGCCCACCATCGGCCTGGCGATGCTGGTGAGTTCGCTCACGGACGCACCGCGCCTGCTCTTCGCGCTGTTCCTCGGCGGCGGCAACGGGTTCGTGCAGTTGCTCGGTTGGGCGACGTGGATCGCGTGCGGGGCGCTGCTGACGTCGATGGTGGCGAAGTCGCACGATCTGCCGTGGCTCAAGGCGCTCGGGGCGTCGTCGATCCAGCTGGTGGCGCTGCTGATGTTGTTCAAGCTGCCGCTGATCTGAGGGGTGGGCCGGGGGGCGCGGACGGTGCGCGCGGGCCGGGTGGCCCGGGGCGCGGGGCCGGGTCGGCGCCGATCCGCGGGATCGGTCAGGAACGTACAAGATCCGGGGCCGGCCGGGCGTGAGGCTGGGTGCATGAGCACCGAGAACGACATCGCACCCGAACCGTTCCGCTTCGACACGAAGATCGCCGTACTCCTGCGGGACGACCTGGAGACCTGGCAGCGGCTGAACACGACCGCCTTCCTCGTCAGCGGGCTCGGCTCGCAGGTGCCCGAGGTGGTCGGCGAGCCGTACGAGGACGCCGACGGCACGTCGTACCTGCCGATGTTCCGGCAGCCGGTCCTGGTCTTCGAGGGCGACAAGCAGACCTTGACCACCGCGCACGCCCGGGCGCTGTCCCGCGCGCTGCCGCGGTCGGTCTTCACCGCGGACCTCTTCAGCACCGGCAACGACCACGACAACCGGGCTGCGGTCCGCGCGGTGCCGCGGGACGGGCTCGATCTGGTGGGGCTGGCGGTGTACGGGCCGAAGAACGCGGTGGACAAGGTGCTGAAGGGTGCGCGGATGCACCCCTGAGGGCCTTCGAGGCGTTGGCTAGACCTGCGTGCGGTGGAAGTTGAGGAACGAGCGGGAGGGCGTGGGGCCGCGCTGGCCCTGGTAGCGCGAACCGTAGCGGGCTGACCCGTACGGGAACTCCGCGGGGGACGACAGCCGGAACAGGCAGAGCTGCCCGATCTTCATCCCGGGCCACAACTTGATCGGCAGCGTCGCCATGTTCGACAGTTCGAGCGTCACGTGGCCGGAGAACCCGGGGTCGATGAAGCCGGCCGTCGAGTGCGTGAGCAGCCCCAGCCGCCCGAGGCTCGACTTCCCCTCCAGCCGCGACGCGATGTCGTCGGGGAGCGAGATCACCTCGTACGTCGAGGCGAGCACGAACTCCCCCGGGTGCAGGATGAACGCGTCGTCGCCCTCCGGCTCCACCAGCCGGGTCAGGTCGGGCTGTTCCACCGCGGGGTCGATGTGCGGGTAGCGGTGGTTCTCGAACACCCGGAAGAACCGGTCCAACCGCACGTCGATACTCGACGGCTGCACCATCGCCGCGTCGAACGGGTCCACCCGCACCCGCCCGTTGTCGATCTCGGCCCGGATGTCCTTGTCTGAGAGAAGCACCCCCCGAGACTAGCCGAACCCGATCACGCGTCCCGGCGCCCCGCACCCCGCGGGGCCGTCACGGCACCGCCATGGCGCCTCGCGGCACCGAGCGACGGGGCGCACCGGGACGCGTGGCCCTACTTCCCGCTCACTTCCCCGTGCTCCCGTGCAGCTCGTCCACCGGCACCGCGTGCCGCAGCCGCGCGCACTTCGGACACCTCAACAGCCGCCCAGGCCCCAACCGCTCGGCTCCGAGATGCTGCATCGGAAACGACGCCGTACTGAACACATGTCCCTCCGCACACCGAACAACCGTGCGCTCCATGTAGCCCCTTCCCCAACTCCGCGTGGCCGACAAACCCACACATTAGGGGATTCCCCCGCCCCACCCGGCTCCACCACACCGACCCCCAACCTACCCCTCCCCCACCCCCCGACCCCGCCCCGTCCGCCTCCCACCATGGGGTACAGTAGCCTCGCAGCGACTTCCCAAAGCCGCTCACCTCGCGGATGTAGTTTAATGGTAGAACATGAGCTTCCCAAGCTCAGAGCGCGGGTTCGATTCCCGTCATCCGCTCCATATAAAAGCCCCCGGCGAGAAGCCCGGGGCCTTTTTGTTGTCTGGACCAATTCACCAGTCTCGTGCCAGATCCGTGCCAGAACGCTTTCAGTCGCCGTCCGCCTCCGCGATCTTCGCGCGAGCGTCCCGCACCATCCGGTCGAGGCCGGCCGCCACCTCCTTCTGCCGCTCCCGATCCGAGTGTTGGTAGATCAACGCCGCCTTCTCCGTGGACTGACCAGCGCGAACCATGGTGTCCTTGAGCGTCGCTCCGGAGCGGGTCGTCAGCGTATGGCCGGTGTGCCGCAGGTCGTAGAACCGGAAGTCGTCCGGCAATCCGACATACGCCCTCACCTTCCTCCATTTCCGACCGAAGGTCGAACGTCGTAGCGGGGCGCCTTTCTCCCCGACGAAGAGAAGGCCGTCGGGCTGTTTCTCCGCCCACCAATCGAGATGCCGCACCAGCTCCTTGTGCAGGAATTCCGGAAGCCCGAGGTACCGGCGTCCCGCCTCGGATTTCGTGGCACCGGGAGCCCGGCGACCCGTGGTCAGTTCCGGCTCGGCGGTCCTGATCCACAACCCGACGTTGTCGACGTCGACGTCCCGCCGCCGCAAGGCCGCCTACTCCTCAGGGCGGGCAGGGCCGTAGGCCGCTACGTAGACCATCAGCCGCCACCGCGGGCCCATAGCTTCGGCGAGCGCGTCCACCTGCCCCACGGTCGCCACCGGGCGCTCCGGCGCCGACTCCTTCCCGGCTCCCCTGATCCGGCACGGATTCCGGCGGATCAACTCGTCGTCGACCGCGGTCTCCATGATCGCCTTGAGCAGGCGGTACGCCTTCGCCACGGTCGTCGGGGCACCGGTCGTGTCCAGGCGTTCGGACCGCCACGACCGGACGACCGGAGCGGTGATCTCGTCCAGGTCCAACGCGCCCACGAACGGGAGGAGGTGCAGCCGCAACAATCGCCGGTACAACTCCTCCGACGTCGCGGCGAGCTTGCGCTCCTTCACCCACCGGAGTGCGAACTCCTCGAACGTCACCGCGCCGGCGTCAGGGTCCATCCACTCTCCGCGCCTGATCTCCGTCTGTTTTTCCGCCAGCCAGTCATCCGCGTCCCGCGAGGCGGCGAACGTGTCGGGCGCAGGGCGCATCAGACCGTCCGGTCCCGGATAGCGGGCCTGGTACCGACCTGAGGGCAACTTGCGGACCGCTCCGAAGGTCCGGCGCCTGCCCTTGTCGTTCCCCATCAGACGGCCCTCCCAAGTTTGCTACGACGGTGACGACGTGCAGGCGCAACGGTGTTGGCGTCGATGAACGCGGACAACGCGCTCTCGGGGATGCGGACGTGGCGACCGACCTTGACGAAGGTGATGCGTCGCTCCGCCACCAGACGCCGGGGGAATCGCTGGGTGGTGCCGAGCCGTTCGGCGACCTGCGCCACGGATGGGAGTACGCCGTTTCCATCCGCGCGCTTTTCAGCGGTGGGGCTGAGCGGGCCCTGTCTCTCACGCGTCATGGGATGCGCCCCGTTCCCGTACCGAGGCGGCGAGGAGGGCCGCCTCCGGGGAGTAGCCGCGCCCGGCGTAGCGCCAGTGGCCGACGGTGACGAGGGGCCGCTCCGCCAAGCCGCGCGCAGCTCGCTGTTCGTCCGCGCGGTGCTCGGCGCGGGCCTGGCGGAGGGCGGTGAGAGTGGTCGAGTACCGGCGGGACTTGGTGGAGAAGTGGCCGCCGTAGCCGAGCATGTGGGCCCAGCGGCGCAGGCCCAGGGGTTCGAAGTCGGGCAGAGCGCCGAGCCACCAGCACGTACCGACCATGCGGAGGACATGCCGCCGTACCGGCAAGAGGACCAGTTGACGGGCGTGCTGGATGCGTACGTCGACCGCGCCGGCCACTTCCGCACCTTTGGTGGCGTACTTGGCGATGTAGCCGGCCACGGCGCCTGAGGTGAGCTGTCCGGTGCCGAACTCGGCGATCGGTCGTACGTCGACCTGCGCGCCGAAGAGTAGGGCCCGCCGACCGACGACCGCCGTGCCCGGGGCGATCAGGCGTGCCCGACCGACCGAAGCCGATACCGCGCCGGCGAGGAGTTCGGTCGTCGCCCATCTCGGCGGCGCCGAGTCGGGTCCGTCCGGGCCGTCGAGTCGGATGACTGCATGGAAGTGGATCAGGCCGCGCCGTTGGTACTCGGCGACCTTGGCGTACGACAGTCGGGCCGACTCGGCCAGCCGCGTACGGTCTACTCCAGCGTGCCGGGCGATTTCGCGCCGCAGTTCCAGCACGAAGCGGTGCCAGAGCCTCGCGGCGTTCGCCTGCCAGAGCACGGCGCCGGCGTAGTCGTAGCAGTGCGGGCAGAGGGGTTCGCCGAGTCGCGGGTCATCGGCGCAATGGCGTTCGCGGCAGCCCACCGGCAGTTCGTGCGGGCAGCGTTCCCCACCGGCCCGGCGCGGTCGGCAGACCCATACCCGCCCTTCCCGCTCCCGTCGGGTGTGGACGCGTCCGAAGCCGGGAGCAGTGAGCGTCACGAAGACTCGCGGATGAGCGGCGACCGAAGCCGGAGCCGACTTTCCCCCGACGAGTCCGGCCCGGATGAGGTGGAAGGTGTCAGCCCGGTACGTACGGGCGCAGGTGGGACAGACACTCGCCCGCCGGTTGCCGCACGCGACGAGCAGCCGGCCGCCGTACAGGCCGGAGTCGTACGAGCGCAGTGCCTCGCCGGTCGAAGGGTCGACGAGGAGTGCCGAGCCGACCAGGTGAACAGGGTTGGTGCAGCCGTTCAGGCCGAGGACGTTGCGCCGCCAGGCGTCGAAGTCGGGCGCGGCTCCCCTGGCGAGGAGGGTCGCAACAGCGTGGGTGGGCATGCTCATGCGCGACCACCGCCGAACGCCTGCCACATCACGGCCGAGATGGCCTGTGGCCCGGACTTGGCGCTGAACCTCATGGTGGGGTCGGTCAGCCACAGCGCGGCGGCGTGCGCGGGGCAGAGGTGACGTTCGAAGCCATCCAGGCCGACGAGGACGACCTGTTCCCGGCCGGCGCACGTCGGGCGTTCGAGGTCCTTCTCCTCGCATTCGGGTGGGCGCGATTTGCGCGGGCGGTTGGCGGTGGACACAGTGTGGGTGCTCCTTTCACTGCTCATGTGGCGGATGGGGTGGGTTCCTGGCGGGGTCGGGTTTGGCGACTTCGCGCCCCGCCGGGAGCCCTTTGCGCGGACGAGCGCGGGCATGGTTCTGGGCATGGCTGTCCCCTTGCGTTGCGTGCGAGGGAGGTCGATCAGAGGTGCAGTTCGGCGAGGAAGAGGCTCAAGCCGTTGAGTGCCGACCGCACGAGCGGCGCAGCGCCGGTCGCGGCGAGCAGGAAGCCGAACGTTCCGCTGATCAGGACGTCGGGCAGGCGTAGGTAGCGGATGCGCAGCAGGAACCAGATCAGGAGGCCGAGGAGAACAACGGCCGAGGCGGTCACAAGCACGGCTGCCCTCCGGTCAGTTGTCGTGGTCGAGGTCGAGTCGTTCGATCACCGCGACTCCAGGCGGGCCCGGTTTGGTGATGTCCGGTCCGTGGAGCGCCGCGTGCAGCTCCGGCAAATCAGGGGTGAGGTGGCCGTACTCGGCGGCGATTGCTTCGGCGTCCGCTTCGGAGACCAGGTGCGAGCGAGCCCGCTCCCAGCCGTCGCCCGAGGCGAGGACAGCGGTGCCAGCCTGCTCGGGGCGGATAGCCTGGGCGGCCTTGAGGGCATCGGGGTTCAGGTCCCCAAGAGCCATCTCCGCCGTTCCGGGGTCGGCGACGCGATGACAGACCCGGCCGCCGAGCTGGGCCCGTAGAGCAGTGACGCCCGGGCCGAGGTCGGAGCCGACGCGTTGGCCGGCGACGACAAGGAAGACGCCGAGTGCCGCGCCGAGTTGGGCCAGGCGGATGAGCGCGGTGCCGGCCGCATGCGCCTCGTCCTTCTCGCTGCGGCTGGCGACGAGGAACAGCTCTGCCAACTCATCCACGATCACGACGACAGGGACCGGCCGTTCGTCCTGGGGCAGGCCCCACACGTTCCGGACCCGGGCAGCTCGGCACAGGGCCATGCGGTCGAGGGTCAGGTCCACCAACGCCGACAGGAGGCGCACGGCTTGGGCGCGGTTGGTGGCGAGTGCCGACAACCGGGGCTCGTAGAGGGACAGTTCCATGCCGCCCTTGCAGTCGATGCCGACCAAGGCGACGGGTTGCGGAGCCAGCCCAGCAACGAGGGCGTTGATCAGGGTGGACTTCCCAGATCGGGTGGCTCCGACGATCAGCCAGTGCGGTATCTGGCGCAGGTCGACCACCCAGGCGACCCCGCTCTCCAGGACGCCGACAGCAACGCTGAGGAGTCGGCTGCCGTCCCGCTGGGCAGGGACGCGGGGCGCGGCGAGCGGATCATCAACCGAGGCGACGAGCCGTACGTAGCCCGGGCGCCATGGTGTGACCCGTACCCCGTGCACCTGCCACGCCTCCGCCATCGCGGGCGCCGCTTTCACGAAGTCCGCCGGAACCTGACCGGGCAGGAGTCGTACGACGAGCCGGAAGCCGCCGAGCGTCGGACGGATCGGGCCCCGGCGGGGTACCCGGGGTTGGGGTGGGGGTGCTCCGTTGCCGACGAGCCCGGACACGACGGTCAGCGCGGCTTTACGGCTCACCGCCAGCCCGCAACCCGCCATGAGCGGACGCCAGGTACGCGTCAGTCGCACGCAGGTGAGGGGGAAGCCGACTGCCAGCCACCAGGCGGTGGGGTACCGGCGACGCAGGATCGGGGCGGCCACTACGGTGCTGGCCACGAGGGCCAGGAAGAGGACGAGCAGGAGGCCTGGAGCGGTCGGGGTGGACGTCGTCCCGGCAGATGTAGCAGCTAAGAGGGTCACTGCGCGGCCCCCTTTCCGCCAGCGGCAGGCGCCGGCGCCGGGGCGGAGAGCGGTCGGATCTCGGAAGCACGGAAGGCGATGCCGTGCCGCCCCTCGTTCTCCCACGGCGTCGCCACCAGGTCCCGCACCTGGACGGGCATCCCGAGCTGAACGCCGGAGGGCTCGCCGACCACGCTCACGTTCACCACGTCGGCGGCTCCCCCGGACATCAGGCACAACCCGACCTGAAAGACCGTGCGACCGGTGTCCCGGTCCACTCGGAGCTGTCCGGTCTCTCGGTTGGCGACACGCGGGGCCGGGGGGACGGCGCAGATGTTCGCCGTGAACTTGGCGGTGTCGATCGGAAGTGTTGCCACGGTTCTGAACTCCCTTGAGGTCATGGGCAGGAGAAGATTCCTCGCCCTGATTGACAACCCGTAGTACGGGTGCAGGGTCCAGAGTGCAACCCGTAGTACGGGTTGTCAAGTGCGTCGGGATGCGAGACTCTGTCCATCGAGATGGTCCATGCGGACGAACACACCAGATCAGCAGGCCACCGGAGGCCCGATGCCAGCGGAGAATACGCAGCCCAAGTACCGGCAGATCGCCGACTACCTGCGACGCGGCATCCTGGACGGCACCTATCCGGCCGGCCAACCGCTCCCCTCCGAGGAAGCCCTAGCCAAGCAGTTCGGCGTCACGCGCCCGACGGTCCGGCAGGGGCTCACGGAGCTCCGGGCCTCGGGCCTGGTCGAGGTCATCATGGGCCGCGGAACGTTCGCCCGCTCGCCCCACAGCCGCCCGAGCATGGCCCGTCCCCGCGGCGTCCGGCGGAAGAGAAGCGGCGGTTACGCCGAGGCCGACGAGATCCAGTGGACCGAAGCCGAAGAGGCCATCGCCACTCGCACAGACGCCCCGCTCGCCCTAGCCGATCTCCTCCGCGTCCCGCCGGGCGAACCGCTCTACACCTACGACGCCTTGCAGACCGCGGGCCCGACTTTCCGCCAGCTCCACCGGACCTACGTGCCGTTCTCCATCCTGGTAGGCACCAAGTACGAAGACACAGCTCCCCCGCCGGCGCCCAAGCTCTACACCGCCCTGGCGGATCTGGGCCACGAACTCCACTTCACGGAGTATCTACGCCCCCGCATGCCCCTCCCCGACCAGGCCGCCGCCCTCCGCCTCCCCGAAGGCGTCCCCATCCTGACCATCCTCCGCGTCACTGCGAACGAGCACGACAAGCCCCTCGCCCTGGAGGAGTTTCAACTCCCCGGCGACGACCTGGAGCTGTCCTACCCCCTCTGACCGCGGCCCACGGTCCAAACTTTCTCTACGTCTTCAAGGCACCCGGCGTCGCTGCCGCTCCGCCGGGCGCCCGTCCGGCGCCTGGCCGCGCCGTCGCTCCTGTCTCCGCCCGGCTCGGCACGGCCCGCGCCGCGCGCGCCCACGGTGGGGAGGCCGGCGGCATGAGACGAGACTAGTGTCCTGAGTCGTTTATTCGTGTGCAGTAGGCGCGAGGGTGTCGAGGATGTCGTCGGCGGTCTTCGTCCAGACGAATGGCCTGGGGTTCTTGTTCCACTCGTTGATCCAGCTGCGGACGTCCCGTTCGAGTTCGACGACGCTGTGGTGGGCCGAGCGGCGGAGTTTGCGGCAGGTCAGCTCGGCGAACCAGCGTTCGACGAGGTTGAGCCAGGACGCCGAGGTGGGAGTGAAGTGCAGGTGGAAGCGGGGGTGCCGCAGCAGCCACTTCTTGACCGGTTCGGTCTTGTGGGTGGCGTAGTTGTCCAGGACCAGGTGGAGTTCGAGGTGCTGGGGGACGGCGGCGTCGATGACCTTCAGGAAGCGGAGGAACTCCTGGTGGCGGTGGCGGCGGTAGTGCTGGGCGATGACCGAGCCGGAGGTGATGTCCAGGGCGGCGAACAGGCTGGTCGTGCCATGCCGGATGTAGTCGTGTGTCATCTTCGCCGGCGTGGTCGGCGCCATCGGCAGCACGGGCTGGGTCCGGTCCAGGGCCTGTATCTGCGACTTCTCGTCCACCGCCAGGACCAGGGCGTTCTCCGGCGGGGCCAGGTAGATGCCCACCACGTCGCGGACCTTGGTCACGAACTGCGGGTCGGTCGACAGCTTCCAGGTCTCCACGATGTGCGGCTTGAGGCCGAACGCCCGCCAGATCCGGGAGAAGGCAGACTGCGACATGCCCGCCGCCTGGGCCATCGAACGCGTCGACCAGTGCGAATCACCCGTCGGCGGCGACTGGCCGAGTGTCCTGGCGACCAGGGCTTCGACCTGCTCGTCCGTGATCTTCCGCGGCGCCCCCGAACGTGGCCGGTCCACCAGGCCCTCCAGCCGGTCCGCGACGAACCTGGCCCGCCACTTGCGCACCGTCTCCCGAGAGACACCCAGGTCGTCCGCGACCTGCGCGTTGGGCCGACCGTCCGCGCACGCCAACACGATCCTCGACCGCAGCACCAGCGCCTGCGAGGCGGTCTGCTTACGCAACCAGCCCCGCAGCACCCGGCGTTCGTGATCGGACAACTCCAACAGCAACGGCTTCGGACCAGGCAGTGATCCACCCTACAACCGCTCATGCACTAACGACTCAGGACACTAGACAGCCGAGGTCAAGACCATGCCTCCGGCGGGGGCGCTCCGGCTCCGAGATGGACCAGGCCCGGCCGGCGACCGCGCGTTCGTCGAGGATGGGTGTGGGGTGCTCCCATCCCGTCTGCCATCGACCCGGGCAAGCCGAGCAGTCGTGGCCCAGGGCGTCAAGGTCGTTCGTACAGTGACGCGCTCCACCTTGACGCCCTGAGCCACGCCCGCTCCACAGGAGTGCGGGCCGACGGCAGACGGGATGGAAGCGTGAAAGGCGCTGGGCTACGAACGTGGGTACTCCCGCCGAAACCCGTTCCACAGACTCATACGGATCGCTAGCTGAGCAATGGCTAAAAGATGGCATCCTGATCAGCGGCACGGACAATCTTGCTCGCCTGGATGTAGGGCGTGAGGAGTGAGGGAGTGGCGGGACGTTCGCCACTCAAAAGCTCCTGAACGGTAATGACCTGGATCTTGGGAAACACCTCGCCGTTAATAGGCCAGGTGTACGTCCCGCCATGCGACACGGCATCCAACACGCCCTTAGAAGGCTTAGCCATGGTGATCAAGACGCCCATCTGCGCTTTCTGCGTCTCCACGGTCCCTACCAGGTCCCGCACGAACTGCGGCGTTACCGTCTTCCCCCCCTTGACGCTCGCCAGCACTCTACCGATCTTGCCAGCATTGTCGAGCGGGAAACGCGCCACGCCATCGACGCCCTTGTCACCAACCTGCTTTTCATTGGGCTGCGCCCTGATGAGCGATACAGCCCATCTCTCGAAATCAAATGGCGAGTGCTTGAAGAGAGCCTGAGCTCCATCAATGTCTTTCGGGATTCCGAAGACTTCGTACTCGCTCGCCACGGACCCGCCGAAAGTATGCTGCAGGCGCTTTTCGATAAGGTCCACGGCGATGTACGTGATGTCAATACCGACCCACTTCCGCTTGAGACGGATGGCGGCATCTATCGTCGTACCGCAGCCACAAAACGGATCAAGTACGATATCTCCCTCTGAGGTGCTGGCCTGTAGAATTCGTTCCAGCAGAGCAACGGGCTTCTGAGTCGGGTACCCAAGCCGCTCTTTTGCCTGAGAATTGATGGGCGGGATGTCATCCCAAAGACTGTCCACAGTCTCGCCCTCCAACTCATCCAAGAAGCGCTTCCGCTGGATTCGCTGCGTCTTTTTTGCTGGAAAGTGAAGTCGCCCCTCTTGATCCATCTCCTTCATGCGCTCAAGAGATACCGCCCACCCCTTTTGCGGGGGAGGATATCCCTTGTACTCATAGACAAGATTGGCTCGGTATGACGGGCTAGCCAGGTTGTCGAGCCGGTACCTACGTCCTGACTCAGGGTCAATGTGGGTGAACTTGGTGGCAATATATTCGGGATTGCTCTCACGATACTGTCGAGCAAAGTGCGCGCCGGAGCTTTTGACATAAAAGAGGATGTTGTCGTTGGTTACACCGAATCGAACCGCCGCCTTGTTCGTTTCCCCTCGCCCCGCTTTTCGCTTCCACACGATGTCATTGCGGAAACAAGCGGCCCCGAAAATCGAATCCAGCAATACCTTGAGGTAATGACTCATAGTCGGGTCGCAGTGCAGATAGAGAGAACCGCTCGGCTTCAATACGCGCCTCAATTCGACCAATCTGGGCGCCATGTTTACGAGATAGGCCATTGCGTCGTTCTCGGTGAGCAGTCCCCGAATTGCAACGAGGGCATCAGCGACCTTGCCTGGCACACCGCCGCTTACAGCTTCTTGATACTGCTGCTCGGTGACATGTGTCCAAGTCCAAGTATCCCCGAATGCTTGAATTTGCGCAGTAGCCCCCTTCCCCGCAGTCGAACTGGTACCAAAAATAATGTTGTAATTTCGGTTCGAGTTGAAAGGGGGATCTAGATACACAAGATCTACCGACTCGTCGGCAACGTGCTTCCGCAACATCTCAAGGTTGTCGCCGTAGAACAGCCTGTTTTCCGTCATCACCCCTCCTGGAACACCCTTCGCCGCTGATTGTGCCATCAGATGCCCGGCGCCGGTGGAGGATCACGAGTCTCGACGCCAACTGGACTGTTCTAAGCCCGCCTTACACGCCGGCCTGCCGCGTCCGTTCCCCAGCGGCCTTGGCGCCCTGAGGCCTGAGGCCGCCACCAGCGCCACCGCAACCGCCGCCCTACTGTCCTACCTAGGCTCATGCTCCGAGTGGCTGCCATCGGCTCCGCGGGCGGACCTAACCGGCTCCCTGTGGAAGTGCGGCACCGCCTCCAGCGCCTGGCGTGGCGCAGGTTCCCCGCCGTGGACTACTCGTGGACAGCATGCATCCATTGGACCGCTCGTAGGGCTGTGATCAGGACTTCTCTCGCGCTACGAAGGGGCCTCCGAAGCCGCGTGCGATCAAAGCCGCCCCACCGTGGCAGCCAGATCGGCATACTCGATGCCAAGAACCGCGAACGCAGGGGGTGACGATGTACGGCCGAAGCGATGAGGCATGGGAGCAGTTGACCAATGCCGGATTGAAGTTCCTCGTTGAACGGGCACAGCTCCACAAGGTCACGACCTACACGGAGATGAACTCTGTACTGGCCCGGCGGACGGGGCTTCCTGGGTTCGACTTAGAGCAGGCGGACGAACGTGCAGCCATGGGCTACCTGCTTGGACTGATAGTGGAACAGGACTACCCAAAGAGCGGGCTCATGATCTCTGCACTGGTTCACTATCTCGGTGCGAACGACGCCGGGCCTGGCTTCTACACGCTCGCGCAGCAGCTTGACCTGCTCCCCAAGGGCTCCTCCGCAACGGCGAGACTGGAGTTCTGGATTGGGCAGGTCAACTCGCTCCACCAACTTCACTCGGCCCCTGGCCGATAGACGCTCGGAACCCCTCCTGTTGAATACGTGTCGACGCCGAAATATTGCGCTCAGTCACCCGTAGGCGCCAGATCGGGAATGATGCGGCAGCGGTCGCCCTCAGCGCCCCCTGAGCCCTCGCTGCTCGCTGCTCGCTGCTCGCTGCTCGCTACTTAGGCTGCGCCCCCACTGTCCTCGGCATCATGCCCCTACTGGAGCGGCCGAGCCTGCACCTGTGCTCTTGCCTTGGCTGACCCGCGCCCCACCCCGTAGCACTACCGAAGGAGCACGATGGCTGACACAGGCATTGACGACCTGTCCAAGTACGAGTCCGGGACCAACCCGTTCACCGCGGCCGAGCTGGACTCGATTGCCCGCTTCCGCGAAAACCTGTCCCGCATCCCCGTCATTGCCTTCAAGGGCTTTGACGCCGACGGGATCCGCCACTTCGCGTCCGAACACGGCATGGGCGAAGCCCACAGGATGCTGCACTCATTCGCTACCGACTTCCTCAACGGCTGGTGGCTGGCGATCCTCTCGTTGAAGAACGACCTGCCGACTGGCACCGACGAGATCGCCCGGTACAGCACGTCCGCCGCCCGGTACGTCGCCCACCTCACCGCCCAGCACCTCAACGCCTGCGCGAAGTTCGAACACGCCGTCACCATGTGGTTCCTGGACCTGGACACGGACCTCTCCTCCCCGCTGTACCTGAACAGAGATGGGGAGGAGTGAGCCACACGGAGGGGGTGGCGAGGAAGTCATCGGCTGACCCGTATAGGTCTACGGATCAGAAGGTAGGCATGGCGCGCCGCTGGCTGCGCTCACAACCTGCAGATACGTGTGGTCTTGACGACGAACCGGACATCCTCAGCGCGGCGACCCTCCAACGTGTCGTGGACAAGGCAGTCGTAGCCCATGCGGCTCAGGACGTTTGCGCCCGCGCGGGGGTCTTGGAGGCCGATGAGCCGGCGGGGGTAGGGCGGGGCGTCGGGGCCGGCGTAGTCGAGGCAGAGGGTGCCGGTCAGGATGGCATCGGTGATGTCCAGGACGGCTTGGAGGAAGTGGTCGTAGGCGCCGGCGGTGGACTCGATACCGGGGCCGGTGTGGAGCCAGCCGGCGAGGAGGGGTTCGAGGTAGACGTCCGTGGTGTGGACGTCCGTGGGGGCGTAGGTGGTGACGAAGTCGCGGAAGCAGTCGCGGGCCTGGTCGATGTGGCAGTCGATCGGCACCGCCGGGTGTTGGCCGTTGCTGGGCATCGGTTCCTCAAGGTTGGGAGTTGTTGGTCTGGCTTTGGCGACGGGTCAGGCTGATACGGGGGACTACGGACGACGGTTGGGCCGCTTCCGGTGCGGGCTGCGGCGCTGGGGCGCCGGTCCCGCCCCGGAGCGGCAACAGCGGTCGAGCACGATCAGCGGGGCCTCAGCGCCGGTACTGCCACTCCCGCTGCGGCAAGTTCGGCTTCCAGGTCCACGAACGTGCAGCCGTGCAGTTCCATGGCCATCTGTGAGGCCAGCACCCACGGCATCAGTTCGTCATTCCAGGGCAGCAGCGTCCGCCCGACTGGCAACGGTCCGGCCGGGCCCGGCTTGTACAGGGCACCGAGGACGCCCCCAGGTCGAGGCTCCTTGACGCGTACAGCGACGTGTCCGCCACCCCGCAGGTAGGGGCAGAGCCGTACGGACAGCGCTGCGCACGGCAGGCAGACCGGCGGGTGGGTGGCTCCCATCTGTTCCGGCCAGCCCGGCCAGTCGTCGCGGTCGTCACCGAGGAGCCAGAGCACGCCGTCACGGTTACGGTCGGCAGGCCCGGCGCAGACCTGACACAGGAGTTTGCGCATCGTGCGGCGTTGGCGCGCGGTGTGGACGGTGCCGAAGGTAGGGCGGCCCT
The DNA here is from genome assembly GCF_044744625.1 of Streptomyces sp. NPDC087270. NCBI lineage: Bacteria > Bacillati > Actinomycetota > Actinomycetes > Kitasatosporales > Streptomycetaceae > Streptomyces > Streptomyces sp. NPDC087270. Next base: position 691,862 of record NZ_JBIUYR010000001.1, on the reverse strand, counting down.
GACCAGGTTGGAGGGCGCTACGGCGCCATAGGACCCGTGACTGTCGCGGTCGTGGGGTACCTCGTCCGCGTAAGCGATGCCGCGTCCGGTGCTGCGGATGACGAGCCGACCCGTGGGGCGGTCCTCGGCTGTCCAAGAGACGATGTACGGAATGGTGGGCCGGTCCGGTGGGTCGGTTGCTGGCCGATGGACGTCCGGACGTGCAAGTGCTGTTTTGGGCATGAGGTGGCAAGTCCCTCGGGTTTGTGGGTGAACGGCCGTTCGTGGTCAGGGGATTCGGCCGACGTGCGGGAAGGTGGAGGTGGCGCGGTGCGTGTGGTGCGAGTGCTGTTGGGCCATCTCCGCGGCGAGTCCGGCGGCGAGCAGCCGCGCGAGTTCCCGGGCCGCGTCCGGTCGGACGGTGCCGACGTTGACGACGCCCTGTCCGATGACGTTGACGTCGGCGCGCAGGCTGGGGACGTCGGCGGCGAGCCCGGCGAGCGCCAGTTGTTCGGCCAGGGCGTCGGCTCCGCGTCTGCCGTCCGCCCAACCGCGGACGTACGGGATACCGGGAGCGAGGGATTCGGCGCGCCGTGCGCAGACGCCTCGTGGGTCGGTCATGTCGGCTCTCCCGTCTTGTGCGTGTGGGCGCTCGATGGCTGGTCTGTCGCAAGCCCCAGGCGCAGGAGTTCGGCCAGTCGCACGGCCGTCTCCGGGGAGATCCGGCCGAGGTCGACGTAGCCGAGGCCGAAGGCGTTCATGTCTGCGCGCAGGTAGGGGAATTCGCGATGCAGGCCGGCCGAGGTGAGAACGTCGCGCAGGGCGGTGGTCGCGTGGCGGGCCGCGTACCACTCCGAGGTGTCGACAGGAGACCAATGGGCCGCGTCACCCCCGGGGCCGATGTCATCCGGCGTCATGGAACGGCACCTCCGCGAAGTTCGCTGCACGGGCGATGAGTTCCGCGGAAGCGGCGAGCATCACGGCTACGGCGGGGGCTCGCTCCGGAGAAGGTCCGCTCTCATGGGAAGGAGCGCACAGCCACTCGTAGCGATCGCCGGCCAAGGTGAGTGGTCCCGGCACCACGACGACAGCGTCAGCAGCGAGATAGCGGTACGCGGGCGGTTCGCTCTCCTCGCGGGTCAGGGTGCGGACGAAATTGTCGCGGGACGAGGGCGGCAGCATGAAGCCGATCTGCCGCGCGGCCCAGTCAGCCAGTACGGGCCCGGCGGGCATTCGGCGGCGGCGAAGTTGGTCGAAGGTCTCAAGACCGAGTTCCTGCCCGACCACCACCACGTCGAAGTGGGAACCGGTCGGCAGGAGGTACGGGGCTCGTGGGTTGTCGCGCCACACGCTGCCACACTCCTCGCGGTTCGCCGCAGCGCCGACGAGCCAGCGGACGCCCGCCCTCGTGACACGTTGCATGTCCCCGCCCTCCCTTCTCGGTCGGCAGCGGGTCGTGGCGCCCGCTGCTGTTCCAGCGTCGGGGCGGTGCCGCCATGCGGGGCAGATGACGACAGGTGACGGGGGATGACGAGGGCGCGCCTCGTATGTCATCCCTCGTCACCGACGACGGCGGCAGGTCCGTGGAAATCGGGGGTTGCCTCCGGCGTTCCGACACGTACGGTGGTGGGGCAACTACACGTATCCACGGCGGGGAGGGCGCACGATGTCGGGCGCTCCTGAGCAGATCGGCTTACGCGTCAAGGCAGCTCGCCAGCAGCGGGGTTGGAGCCAGCCCCGGTTGGTCAGCGAGTTGCGCCGCTGTGCGCAGGCAAGCGGGCAGGCGCTCCCTTCGGACGCGAGCGTGAAGCGGCGAGTGGCGAGCTGGGAGAACGGGCACAGCACACCGGACGAGTTCTACGGTCTGCTCCTCGCGGGCGCCCTGGATCTCGGTGCGGAAGAACTTGGTCTGTCTCCCAGCGGAGTACGGGACGGCTCCCTCCTTGAGGTGCGGTATCCGCCCTCCCCCGAGGCGGCGATCTCCGCAGTCGATCAACTCTGGCGCGCTGACCTCCACGGGTACGAACCCCTGCTCAACGCTGCTCCTTCCGAACCAGCCTGGAGCGACGCCTCCTTGCGCTGGCTGGTGGCCCCCGAGCCGGCGCCCTTGACCGCAGACGCCCGAAATGGAGCGCGCGTCGGCCTCACCGACGTCGCCGTGATCAAATCCACCGGCGACACCTTCGCGATGCTGGACGACCAGTTCGGCGGCGAACACGCCCGGCACGCGGTGGTCCAGTACCTCAGCGCCGACGTGGCCCCGCTCCTCCACGGCCGTTACGCCGACAACGTCGGCCGCGCACTGTTCTCGACCGTCGCAGAGGTCACTCTCCTCAGCGCGTGGATGTCCTACGACGCAGGCCAACACGGTCTCGCTCAGCGCTACTTCCTCCAGGCACTCCGTTTCGCCCAGGACAGCGGAGACCGCCGGCTCGCCGGGAGCATCCTGTCCGCGATGAGCCACCAGGCCACTTTCCTCGGCCACTTCACGCAGGCCGCAACCCTCGCCCGAGCCGCCCGCATGGGTATCTCCGGCGTGGCGACGCCGACGCTCATGGCCCAGTTCCACGCCATGGAAGCCCGCGCACTGGCCCGAACCGGCGACCGGCACGCCTGCGAACACGCCCTCGCCGAAGCCGCCCGCCACCTCGACCGACGCAACGACGGGGACGAACCCGAGTGGATCACCTACTTCGACGAGGCCGAGCTCGCCGCTGAATCCGCCCACTGCTTCCGCGACGTCAACAGCGCTCGTCAGGCGGTCGAGTACGCCCGCAACGCGATGAGCGGCAGCCACGTCCGCTCCGACTTCTTCGCGACCATGGTGCTGACCGACGCACACCTTCGGGCCGGGGACCTGGAGGAAGCGTGCCGCGTCGCGCTGGACGCACTCGACCTGGGCGAGCAACTGCGGTCGGCTCGCTGCGTCAGCTACCTCGCCGAGTTCCGGACTGCCCTGGCTCCGCACGCCAAGAACCCAGCCGTACGGGAGTTGAACGAACAGGCAGCGGAGCACCGGCTCTGGCTCGCCACCAGGGGCGGACAGGCTCGGAAATGAGTTGGATCCCTGCCGCCGGGTCCGGACAACCCGATCAAGGAGAGAATCCCGGCATGGTGATGACCCGGCACTGGTACTCCTCTTCGCCCGTCGTGGACGGACATCCGCTCATCGACTTGCCGGGCTTCTGGCCGGCTCACCTCGCGGACCTGTCCGATGGTTTCCCACCGGAAGCATTCGGCTCGGACGCAGGTGACGCGGGCGCCATGCTGGACCGGCTCCATAACCCCTCGGCCTGGCCGGTGTTCACCATCCCCCTGACCGGCGGCCTCACGATCGTCGTGCACTACAACAGCGGGGAGGAATTCACCACCACCGACTACTTCCTCACGCATCCCCGCTGGGCTCACGACCTGGTCCTAGCCAGTGACGATCAGGACCGAATAGGACCAGGACTGTGCTGGCCCGAGCTTGCCGCACTTCTTGCGCCGCCGCTCGGCGCGGCGGGTGTCACCGACCCCCACGCCAGACTCCTCCTCCTTCTCCCGGTCCTGGGCGACACTGCGGCGGACAACGCCGTGGCGGCTGTGGTCGAGGCCCTGATCAGTCAGGGAGCTCCAGAGGCGAGCGAGCCGCTGGCCAGGCAACTGCTTCAGGGGCATCCCATGTGGGGAGCGCAGGACTGGTCGTTCGACGTCGACGAACACAGCTGGACGTGCGAAGGAGACCACAGCCCTCGCAAAGTGCCCTTGGGCCGCCACCTGCCCGAGCAGGAGCGGGCCGCTCTCGCAGCGATTCTCGCACCTGCCGGAGGTTCAAGCAGGACCTGAAACGGCGGTTGTGAGCGCACGTGCGGGGCCGCTGGAGGCGGATATGCGGTCGAGCACCGGTAGCCCTCACCCGAGACTTCCGCTGCTTGCCCCCAGGTCCGGGCAGGTGCCCCAGTAGCAGCCCCTGGCCGGGCGTGGTATTCGTTGCGCCTCAGCGCTGCGAGTCGCTGGACATCGAGGTTCAGAACGCCCCCCAATCACGCCGGCTGCCGTTCGTGCGGATTGCTGTCACCCGCCGCACGAACTCCTCAGCCGCCCGGGGCTCCGCAGCCGCCTTGCCGCCCATCCACAGCGTCATCTTCAGCTCCCGAAGGTCGGCCAGGACCGGGTAGCCGGGCCAGTTCATCAGGTCGAAGCCGTAGTGGTGGACGAAGGACTCGTACTGCTCGCGGGAGTGCCAGCCGTAGCGTTCGTAATAGATGGCAGTGAGGATCAGGTCCCACTCACGCGGGGCCAGAGCGAAGCCGTCCAAGTCGATCAGCACCGCGCGGCCGGAACGGTCACGCAGGATGTTCCCGATGTTCGCATCCCCGTGGATCACTCCGAACGGCAACACGAAGTCGAGCCGGCCATAGTCCTTCTCCAAACGGTCGGCCCGCTCGGCCAGGAAGGCCGCATCCTCAGGCCGTACGTTGCGGCCCAAGCCGCGGAGCGAGGCACGGACCTTCGCGAACGGGTCGTAGTACGGCAGCCCCAGCGACTCCGGCTCCTCCAGCCAGTGCAGCCGCTTGAGCAGGTCCGCCAGCTCCGTGACGCTCGCGTACTCCTCCGCGTCCTGGACGCTCTCCCAGAAGGTGACCACGCGACCACCCACGACGAGCGGCTGCGCCACGTCCCGCATCACCCTGTTCGCCGGGAACTCCTCTGCCTCCAGCCATCGCGCAACCCGGACTGCCCGCTCCATCTCCGGCAGAGCATCAGGGTCGGCCGCGATACGAACGATCACGCGCAGGTCGGCTAAGTCGTAGACGGCGTTGGAGCCCAACCGCATCAATCGGGCCCCTACCGGGTCCAACCCGACCTCCGCGCAGGCCGCTTGGAGCACGTGGAGTGATGTCTCCGCCGTGAACTCCCCGGCCCTGCCACCAGTCATGTCATCGCCAGAGACGCCGCTCACCATGCAACCGACCCTACGGCTACGACCGCACCACGAACAGATGGTCTGCTGCGGAGAGACGGGATCACGCCCTCCAGCTCGTTCATGGTCCCGGCATCGCGCGCCGGGAGTGCTTCGTTCACGACCGGGTGTGCGCCTGGCCACCCCTCGGCTCTCTTGCAACCGTGTAGCGGTCACTTTCGACGCAACGAGCGCCCCCATGGAGGAATCTTGGCCAAGACACAGCCAACGTGTGGCGCGTTAACGAAGAAGAACACTCGATGCACCAAACCCGCGATGATCGGGACTTCTCGATGTGAGAAGCACCAGGGTTCCTGGTCTGCCTACGAAGTCGCGAAACGAAAGCAAGCCGCGCAGAAGAAGGCCACCAAGCGCAAGCGCTGAGGGTGACCGCCGCCCCGTGGGGACCCGAGTGGCACTAGTGCACGTCTGCCAGCCTCGCGGGGCGTGCCAGAAGCGTGCCAGATCGTGCGGAGAACGACGGTCCGTGGGGGCATCAGCCTCCTTGCCCGGCTACGGTCCACGGCTACGTTCCGCCTGGTGAGAGCACACGTGAGGCCCCGAGCTACGTGATTCCCAAGCTCAGAGCGCGGGTTCGATTCCCGTCATCCGCTCCATATAAAAGCCCCGGCTCAGCGAGTTGGGGCTTTGTCGTTGTCCAGACCAATTACGGTGCCGCGTGCCATTGGCGTGCCATAGCGGGCTGGTACCGCTTCCGACAACGCTCACAACGTCAGCTCCTCCCACGCAATCCCATCCGGTCGGGTCGCCGAATCGCGCGTGAAGGCCGCGAAAACGCTCACAGCCCGCTCACGCTCCTGGAGCACGCAGCGATAGTGCCGTCCGGACGAGTCATCCCGGAACTCGACCGCGTGGCCCCCCGCAGCGACTCCCGCATGAGCACCTATTCCGACCTGTACATATCGTCCTGCCGGGTCTTCAAGGATCACGAACCAGTTCTCCGCCGACAGCCTGCGCACAGCCCGCTCGACGGTCTCCGGGTCCGGGTCGCTGACCGGCAGGCCGACACATGATTGCAGTTCCAACGCTCCTGCGGCCCGGAGAGAAGGGGGGACGTGCACAACGCCGGCCTGCGGGTCGAAGCAGACCAGCCCATGCTCCCCGGCCAGTTCGACAACCCGGGTGGCCACCTCTGCCGCCCGGCTCCATTGGACCGGCATCAGAACGAAGCCGTCACCGACATCCAGACCCGCCGACCACGGCGACGCCTCGTCCGTGATGCCATCGGCCTCCGGGAACTCGGCTACCAGTGCGGCGTGGAAACCCCGCACCGCCTCGACCGGCATGACGACCTCAGCCTCACCCGCGCACAGTCGCCGAAACGTCTGCTCTGCCGCAGCACGAGATGGGCGGAGTTCCTCGCTCCACACTGCGAGGTCAAAGCTCACCATGCCCTCCTGTCAACGCATCGACTTCAAGGAAGCGGTGATCCTATGCGGCCATGCTGACAGTCGGCCTTGGCTTCCCCGCCTGGCCGTTCACGTTCAGATGATGTGCGGCGAGAAGCAGTACCAGCAGCCTCGCCCCTGAATCGACCTGTGCCCTCCGAAAGCGCGCCAACGCGGCGGGCGAGCCCGTGTGGTTCTCCGGCTCCACCCCTCGCCCCCGAGTTGTCCTGCCTCCAGATCCTCGACCGCCTCACCACCACCTCACCCATCACCGCCATCAGCCCTGGCATCCGCCGAACCGACCCGTGGACCCAGGCGATCGCCGCCGCGGAACGTATCCCCCACCAGCTGGACGGCACCGACGACGCCACCTCCCAAGCCCACATCGCTGCCTTCGCCGAAGCCCTCGACGCCTTGCCCCTCCAGGTCCCCGCCAGCCTGCGACCCCAACTCCGCGAAGCCGCCCTCGTTTTCGAACGTGCCAGCCGCTCCCGCATCCAGACCGACCACCACCACGCCCGCGCCCTGCGAGGAGCCATCCGCGCCATCGCCCGCCAGCCCGCCACCAGCGACGGCACCGGCCTCGCGATGTTCCTGGACGCCGCGATCCTCGCCGTGATCACCATCCAGCGCTGGCACTCCGCCCGCCACCACGACCGCCGACGCCAGCAGTGCCGCGGCCGCCGGCGCCGCCCACCGAAGCGTCGCCGCCGCTACACCACCGGCCACCCTCACCCACCGCGCCCCTGCACAGCCGGCCGCGGATCGCCACGCCCAGCGCATACGCCAGACCATCCCCACCCACGCCGAACAGATCCTGTCCGGCCCTGCCCGGGCCGACCAGAACGCCACAGCCGAGCAGGAGACGGACGACCCCTATGGCCGTTGAGCACGCGCAGGGCCTGCTCGACACCAACATCGTCATCCTGCGCAAGTGGCTCGACCCCGCAGAACTCCCCGGCGAAGTCGCGATCACCGCCATCACCCTGGCAGTACTCTCCGCAGGCGCACACGAGGTGCGCAGGAACGAAGAGCGGAGCGACTACGACGAGCACGCGGAACGGGGCCGGCGCCTGGACATCCTGCAACGCGCCGAGAACGAGTTCGACCCCATCCGCTTCGACACCGAAGCCGCGCGCATCTACGGCCGGGTCTGCGCAGCCGTGATCGGGGCTGGACGCAAGCCACGACGCCGGGTCGCCGGGTCGCCGGGTCGCCGGGTCGCCGGGTCGCCGAACTCATGATCGCCGCCATCGCCGTCACCGAAGAACTCCCCCTCTTCACCACCAACCCCGGCGACTACAAGGGCCTCGACGGCCTCCTCACCGTCGTACCCGTCACCCGACCCACCGTCCTCCATGATCGGTAAGCCACGGCCATCGCGCCGTTCCCGCACCAGGCAGAGCGGTACAGGCCGATCGCGGCCCACCGACGCAGGACCGCGGTACAAGTGCACCGCTCCCCCACTACTTCACGCGGCGCCCCAGGGGCAGTCACGGATCACCGCGGATGTCTCCTGCTCAGCAGCAGGCTCAGAGCGCCGGTTCGATTCCCGTCATCCGCTCCGTAAAGAAAGAGCCCCGGGTCAATGGCCTGGGGCTTTGTTGTTGCGTAGACCATTTCGCGAGCCGCGTGCCATGGGCGTGTCGCAAGGCGAGGAAAACGGCTGCGGAGAAGCGCTGTTGGGGGGGCTTTTCCACGCCGCCCGATGTCTTTGGGCGGATCGACCTCGTCGCTACTGGTCTGCCGCGACGTGCGGCGGATTGCCGGCCGCCAACCGTTCCAAGAGGACACCGGAGCCGTCATCCGCCATAGCTTCGTGAAGATTCCGGCGGCACGAAGACGGGACGGGCCCGCGGCCCGCGGCATACGCGGACGACCGGAACATCCGCGCGCGGACCGAAACCGGGCCGTACGCGAGGGTGGATGCCCCGGCGGGCGGCGTGGGCCGCGGGCCGGGGCATCCACGGGCACGGTGGCCGCTGTCACGGTCAGACGTACGCGACGGGCCGGGACTGCTCGGCCGAGACGGCCGAGCCGTCCCGCTTCGCACGGCCGAGCAGCAGCTGCCCGCGGACCACGATGGTGCCCAGCCGGACCACGACCTCACCGAACGCCATCAGGATGAGCGCCACCACCCACGCCTGACCGCTGGTGATGTCGTGCGCCGCCGAGAAGTGGGCGACGTGGACCGCGCCGGAAGGGTGCGAGGACCACACGGCGAACCCGAGCCGGAACCCCATGCTGACCACCCACAAGGCGGCCGCACCCACCGAAGCACGAATCCGCACGTGACCGTCGGCCAGCCGGACACGGGTGAGCAGACCGCCGAGAAGACCGAAGACGACACCCACGCCGGCGAACACACCCGCCAGTAGCAGGTCGTTCCCCGCCGTGGGGATGTGGTGCAGGTAGGTGGACGCCGCCCAGCCGATGATGCCCAGCGGCAACAGCACGGTCCGCACCGTCAGCCGCTCCTCCCGCATCTGCCGGAAGACGATCAGAACCAGAACGATGTCGATGACCCAGTCAGTGGTTGTCATGGCACCGAGCATCCGCTCCGACGGCCCCCGCGCCCTCAACCCACGGGTGGAACCCCGGGTGGACATCGCCTCTCCACCCCCTGCCACCCCTCGACACGGGCAGCGGCCACAACCGGCCGATCCGGGCGGCACATGGCAGCCTCCGCGGGGCTCCGACCCGGGTGCGTCCGCGGACACACCTTCACGCGCGCACCGCGCCGGAATGGGCCGCGATCAATGGTCGAGGACGTGGTTTTCCACAACCTCCACCATTCACGACCAGTATCTCCACCGACTCTCGGCGGCCTATCACGAAAGATGGTGAATTCTGCGGCGGACCTGTTCCCGAAAGGCCGCACACCCCGATCTGGCAAAACTAATTATGCAACTTTGTTGAAGGGTTGACCGGCCCACTCGCCGCCCGTACAAGTTGGTCTTGACCAATCTGCTCGACGGTCAGGACCGGACCACTCCGCAAGAGCGCCTCTCACTCCTGGAGGATTCCATGCGAGTCGGAAGACAGCTTCTACGCATTGCACTCATCACCGGCTCGGCACTCGGGCTGACTGTCGGCGGCACGGCCTTCGCGGTGGCCGCGGCGCCCTTGGCCCAGGCACCCGCCGCGCAGGCAGCCGCCGCACAGGCACCCGCCGCGCAGGCAGCCACCACCTGCGCCGCGGCGTGGAGTTCCGGCACCGCCTACACCGCCGGCCAGCAGGTGAGCGAGAACGGGGCCAATTACACCGCCAATTACTGGACCCAGGGCAATGACCCGGCGACCAGCAACGGCGGAAGCGGCAGCGGACAACCGTGGACGTCCAACGGCGCGTGTACCGGCGGATCGTCAGGAGGCGGGGGAGGTACCGGCCCCGGAACCGGATCGGGTTCGGTCAGCGGGCTGCTCTTCAGCCCGTACAAGGACGTCACCATCAACATGAACTGGAACACCTACCAGATGCAGTCGGCCGTGACCGGGTCCGACCTGCCGGTGGTGGGCTCCGGCAGCCTGGTGTCGCAGTACCTTCCGAAGCTGCCCGCGCTCACGGTCGCGTTCGCCACCGGCGCGTGCGGCAGCGAGAACTGGGGCGGTGTCTCGGGCGCCGACTGGGCCGCCGAGAACGTGCCGCAACTCCAGTCCGCCAACCTGGACTACGTCCTGTCCACCGGCGGTGCGGGCGGAACCTTCACGTGCGACTCGACGGCGGGCATGGAGTCGTTCATCGCCCGCTACGCCGGCCCGAACCTGGTCGGCGTCGACTTCGACATCGAAAGCGGCCAGAGCGCGTCGGACATCCAGAACCTGGTCGCCGCGGCGGCCGGAGCGCAGGCGCAGTACCCGAACCTCCAGTTCTCGTTCACCCTCGCCACGCTGGGCGCGTCCGACGGCAGCTACAGCGGCGTGAACTCGCTCGGCGACGAGGTCGTCAAGGCGGTGCTCGGCTCCAGCCTGCAGAAGTACGTCATCAACCTGATGACCATGGACTACGGCAACGCGTCCAGCAGCGTGTGTGTCGTCTCCTCCGGCAGCTGCGAGATGGCGCAGTCGGCGATCCAGGCGGTGCAGAACCTCGAGCACACCTACGGGGTCCCGGCGAGCAAGATCGCCGTCACCCCGATGATCGGCATGAACGACGCCACCAGCGAGATCTTCACCCCCGCGGACGCGGACACGCTGTCGTCGTACGTGGTCAGCAACGGCCTGGCCGGGCTGCACTACTGGTCACTGGACCGGGACACGCCCTGTTCGGACACGTACGCGTCTCCCACCTGCAACTCCGTCTCCAGCACGACACCGCTCGAGTACACCGACAAGTTCCTGAGCGACCTCGGGGACTGACGAAGGACCCCGGACGGGCCGCGCACGGACCACCGTGCGCGGCCCGCCTGCTTCCGGGGCGCGGGCGACCCCCGTGATTCCCCGGCACGGAGCGGGGACCTGTTGGGGCTCGTGCGCACGGTCGGACGGCACTGTGCCCCGCTGCCGGTGGCAGCGGGGCACAGGTTCCGGTGGTGCTCCGGGGCCGGATGTCCCCCCTCCGGGCGTCCTGCCCCGGAGCGTCCGGTCAGGCCGTCTGTACGGGGGCGGCCTGACCGGAGGTCACTTCAGGGCGGCGAGTGCGGTGTCCACTCCGGCCAGGGGGGAGCCGAGGCCGGTGACGGTGTCGTACCCGGGGCCCGCGGTGCACTCGGTGCCGCACAGGCCGTTGGAGCCCGAGGTGACGTCGTTGAGCTTGGGGCCCAGGGCGTACACGTCGGTGTGGGCGGTGTCACCGTGCGGGCCGGCGGCGGCCAGCGGTGCCTTGCCGGCCTGGGCCCGGAGCTGGTCGGCCGCGCTGATCAGGGCGGCCCAGGACGGGGCGGACAGGCTGGTACCCCCGACCTCCATCCACACGGGGCTCTTTCCGGCGGAGGTGTAGACGGCCACGCCGGTGTTGGGGTCGGCGACGAAGCTGACGTCCGGGGTGGCACGGAACTTCGAGCTCTGCACGCCCTTCTGGTAGGCGGGGCGCTTCTCGAAGTAGCTCAGGCCGCCACCGGTCGAGGACCAGGCGGTCTCGCCCAACGTGGTCCCGGAGGCGTCCAGTCGGAGGCTGGTGCCGCCGATGGCGAGCGCGTTCGGGTTGGTGCTGGAGTAGCCGGCCGGGTAGCCGGCGTCACCGGTGGACTGCACGCAGACCGAGTCGGCGAGGGCGCAGTGGCCGTCGTAGAAGGACTCCTCGGAGAACTCCGGCATGCCCCAGCTGTTGCTGACGGCGGCCGGGTGCAGCGAGGCGGCCTTGTCCACGCCCTGGTAGAGGCCGGCGGCGGAGGCGTCGGCCGCCTCGACCAGCACGATCTTCGCGTGCGGGGCGACGGAGTGCGCCCACTCGATGTCGAGGGCCTCCTCCTCGTTCCAGTTGGCGTCGACGGGAGGCTTGGTGCCGTCGGCGTAGACCTGCTGGAAGTCGAAGCAGTCCGTGCCGGCCGGGACGCTGTCGCAGGTCTGCGGCAGGCCGAAGTGGTCGGCGAAGTGGTTCAGGTCGTCCTTCGCGGTCGGGTAGTCGTAGGCGTCGACGATGGCGACGGTCTGGCCGGTGCCGTCCCCGGTCAGGCCCAGGCGGGCCTGGATCTGCTGCGGGGTGTAGCCGCGGGTGGGCTGGTCGGTGTCGTCGGCGGTGGCCGCGACGGTCGACTTGATCTTCACCTGCGGGGCGATGGTGCCCGTGGTCGGCAGGGTCGCGCCGGTGAACGGCGCGAGGGTCGAGGCGCCGGTGCTCCGCTCGCCCTTCTGCTTCGCGGCCAGGTCCTTCGCGGCCTGGCCCTCGGGGGCCTGGTCGCTTCGCGGCTGGACGGAACGGGTGGCGGCGGTCGCCGGCTGCGGGGTGTCGGTGACCTGCTGGACCGTCACGCCGTGCGGGTAGTTGTCCACCGCGACCATGTTGGCGCCGTACCCGCCGGTGTTCTCGTTGAGGTCGAAGGCGGCGTCGTCGTACGGCAGGCCGACGATGTCGGTGGCCTTGCCGCCGGTCAGGTCCACCGCGACGGCGGTGCCGGCGTAGAGCGAGAAGGCCTCACTGGTGCTGGTGAGGTATTCGTCGGTCCTCGAGAACGGCTGGTCGTACTGCTCCAGTCCGCCGACGGCACCGACGAAGGTCTCCTTGCCGCCGGTGGTGGTGGCGAAGATGCCCTGCTGGTTGTTGGGGAGCGTGCCGATGTTGAACGGGTCGCCGCCGTCCGCGGGGTAGACGGTCATCTGGAAGGCGTGCAACTCGATCAGGCCGTACTTCTGCGAGGCGGCGAAGCCCTGGAAGGTGTTGGCGCCTACGGTGTCGTGCTCGGCGAGCACCTTGCCCGTGGCTCCGTCCACGAACTGCGTGCGGTGCTCGCCGGTCGAGGGCTGGTCGCCGCCGAAGGCGAAGGCGACTCCGTCGCTGCCGGCGCCGGGGATCGCCGTACTGGCGAAGGCGCCGGCCTGCTGCTCGATCCAGGCGGCGGAGGCGACGTCGGCGTTGCTGGGCTGCTCGCTCCACATCTGCGTACCGGTGGTGGCGTTCAGGGCGACGCCGGTCGGGGCGGGGTCGGTGGCGCCGGTGGTCAGGTTGGTTCGGGCGCCGCCGTATTCCAGGAACAGCCGGCCCTGGCCGTCGGTGACGGGCGTGGAGTAGAAGACCTGCTTGCTGCCGACGCCGGCCGGGCGGTAGTCCCACATCCGGGAACCGTCCGCGGTGTAGGCGGCCACGTCGCTCGCACCGGTGGCGACGATCTCGCCCTTGGTGACGGCCAGGCCGTACTGGAAGGCGCCGGTGGTGACGTCGGCACCGACCTTGCCGGTGGCCGGGTCGAGCACGGCGAAGCCGTGGGAGGTGGCGGCGAGCACGCGCGGCGCGGTCCTGCCGTGCTTGTCGACGACGTTCGCGACCTGGATCTGGTGGACGGCCGCGCTGACGGCGGAGTGCCACAGGACGGTCGGGGCGGTGTTCTTCAACGAGCGGCCGTCCAGGGCGAAGACGCCGTGGCTCTGGCCGCCGACTATCAGGTCCTTCACCCCGTCGCCGTTGACGTCGACGGACGCGGCCGAGTAGTTCTCGCTGAACAGCGGCAGGTCGGTGGCCTTGCCGTTGCTCTTCTTCAGCGTCCAGGCGTTGAGGTCCAGGCCGACGCTGAGCAGGCCGCCCTGGTAGGGGGTGACCTGGTCGCCGGTCACGTCGCCGTCGCGGCGCCATGCCAGGGAGCCGTTGCGCGCGTCCAGGGCGAGCAGTTGGGTGTTGTAGACGCCCTCCGGCTCGGTGGCGCTGTCGGCAACGTTGTCGGCGACCGCGGCGTAGACCTGGCCGTGGCCGGACGGGTCGTACGTCAGTGACAGCGTGGGCGCGTTGGGGTTGCCGACGGTGCTGCTGGTCTGGTGGGTCCAGACGGTGTCGCCGTTGCCGTCCCAGCCGGAGATCGTGCTCTGCCCGTCGGACAGGTCGGCGTTGATGCCGAGTTCCGCCACCGCGTAGCGCGCCTGCTTGCCGTGCGCCTGGCCGTTGACGACGAAGTCCTCGGGGATGGTGTTCTCCCGCGAGGCCAGCACGGTCCGCGCGCCGGTCTGCGCGTCGACCGCCGTCAGGTCCCAACGCACCGCGTCATAGGGGTCGTTCTGCTCGGCGACCAGCACCCGGTCAGAACCCGGGTCCTGCTGGAGGATACGGGGGTAGCCGGGGGTCTTGGTGTCGACCAGGGCCTTGCCGGCGGCGGTGCTCAGGACCAGGACGTGGCCGGCGGCCGGCCGGGGGCTGCCGAGGCCGAAGGGCGTGTCCGTCCAACCGACCGTGATCCGGCCGTCGTTGAGCGGTTCGACGTCCGTCCATTCGGCCCACGGCGCGCCGGTGCTGTACGTCCATGCCTTCTTGGCGGTGACGTCGCCGCTCTTCTTCGCCGTGAAGGAGTAGGCGAGCAGCGAGCTGCGGCTGTCGCCCTGGGTGGCCACCGGGTCGTCGCCCCAGTCGGGGCCCGTGGTGTCGGCGACGACCAGCTTGCCGTCCTGTACCAGGAGCGAGCCGACGTAGCCCGGCAGGAGCTGGTGCCACAGCATCCGGCCGGTCCGGCCGTCGAGCACGTTGACGAACGTGCCGGACGGCAGGTCGGAGCCGGGCGAGGTGAACGGCCGTGACGGGTACTGGCCCACGGAGTAGGCGACCGCGATGTCCGCCACGCCGTCACCGTTGAAGTCCGCCTGGGCGAAGGGGTGCCGGCCGGAGGACCCCGGCGAGTAGGGGTTGTAGCCCTCGGACATCACCGCGTTGAACACCTGGGGCTGGTAGGCGTTGACCGGCTTCACCTGCCAGTCGTCGTACAGCGAGCTGGTGCTCTTCTGCCAGACGGGGTCGCCCTGGGCGTCGTACCGGGTGATGGAGCCGCCGGAGGACAGGGCGACCCAGTCCTGGGTGCCCTGGAGCGCCAGCGTGGAGACGGAGCCGCGCGCGCTCTCCCACGTCGTGGACTGGTCGATGCCCGTCGTGGAGGGCGCGGCCGAGGTCGAGGGTGCTGACGTGGAGGGCGTCGACGTGGAGGGTGCTGACGTCGAGGGGGCGGCGGTCGTCCCGGTGGACGACGCGTCACCCGAAGCCGCCGCGGCGACGAACCCGGAGGTGCCGTCGGCGCGTTGGATGTACTTCGCGCTGAGCTTCGCCAGCTGCTTGGCGTTCAAACGCACGGGCTTGGGTGCGACCGGGGCGGCGTGTGCCGCCGGTGCGGACAGCAGCGCTGTGGCTACCGCCAGGACAGCGGCTGTCGCGCCGCCGCGTAGGGCTTGGCCTGCGGGTCTCATCGAGATCCGTCACTCCTTTGTCACCGCGAGAGGGGGTGGCTGTACCTTTCCAGCCATCAGCCGGTGGTGGGAGCGATCCGGGTGGCCTGCTGTGGCCGTTGGCCGCACAAGGCCAGATGCCGGCCGGGCTTTTCCGGGCAATGGGAAGAAAGGGGTCGCGATGTTGGAGCCGGTCGGGCTGGACGAGGTCACCGAGCGGGCCTACGGGGTGCTGCTGCACGAGGAGCAGCTCACCGCGGGTCATCTGGCCGGCATCCTCGATCTGGCACCGGCGCGTGCCCGCCAGGTGCTCGACGGCCTGGTGACGGCCGGGCTCGCCCAGTACCACCAAGGGCGGCCGGCACGCTACCGGCCGGTCGACCCCCGCACCGGACTGACCGGGCTGATCCGCTCGCGCCAGCGCGAACTGGAGCGGGTCGCCGCCTCGGTGGAGGCGTACGCCGCCGACTACCACGAACGCAACCTGCGCTCCGACCCGAGGCTCCTCGTGGAGGTCATCGAGGGACCCAACGAGGTCACCCGGCGGGTCGAACTCCTCGTCACCAGCGCGGAGCACGAGATCCTCGCCTTCGACGCGCCGCCCTACGTCTCCTCGAACGGCACCACGTCCCCGTCCGAACGGGACGCGCTCGCGCGCGGCGTGAGCGTACGGGCCGCCTACGCCACCGAAGTGCTCGCGATTCCCGCACGGGCGGAGACGCTGCGCGAGATGGTCCGGCTCGGCGAGCAGGCGCGGGTACTGCCCCGCGTACCGACCAAGTTGATCGTGGTGGACCGGCGCGAGGCGATCCTGCCCCTCACCGGCTCCGACGAGGGGCGGCGCACCACCGCGGCGTACGTCCGCCGCTCCGGACTCAGCGACGCGCTGGTGGAACTCTTCGAAGCGCACTGGGCCATGGCCACCCCTGTCTTCGCCGCCACCGAGCCGCCCGGGCCGACCGACCCGGCCGACCCGGCCGACCCGGCCGATCCGGAGATCTCCCCCGAGGACCGTGCGCTGCTGCAGTTGCTGAACGCCGGCTTGAAGGACGAGGCGATCGCCCGCCAACTCGACCTCAGCCAGCGCACCTTCCGGCGCCGGGTGGCCCATCTGATCCACCGGCTCGGCGCCACCAGCCGCTTCCAGGCCGGCACCCAGGCGATGCGCCGCGGCTGGCTGTGACCCGACCCGACCCGACCCGCCCCGGGCAGGCTCAGGCGGCGGCGGCGAGGTCGGGATCGGGTCAGGGCCGGGCGAAGAACGCGCGCATGGCGGTGTGCAACCGGTCCTGGACGGCCTGGTGGTCGGGGTGGTCGGGCCAGTGGCCGAACGGCATGACGTGCAACTCCTTGGGTCCTGCCAGGCAGTTGAAGACCGCGAACTGGCCGGGTGGCGGCACCGCCGGGTCCAGGAGCGCCGCGGCGACGTGCACCGGGATGCGCAGGCGGCGGGCGGCCGTGGCCGCGTCGAAGTAGCCGAGGACCTCCAGCACCGACGGGTCCGCCAGCCATCGCTCACGGACCTGCGCGCCGCTGCCCCGGCACTCCAGGCCGACCCGCAGGGGATGGTCGCCGAAGCTGGGCACGGTCAACTGCCCGGTGGCGAAACGCTCGTCCCACGGCAGCGCGAGCGCGCCGATGCCGCCGCCGAAGCTGGAGCCCTGGAAGTCCGTCCGCAGGCCGCGGAGGGCCGGGACCAGGTCGTGCAGCGCGGTCACCGCGCACCACACGTCGGCGGCGCACCCGCCGTGCACGTAGGTCTCGCGCGACGCGATGCCGTGCAGGACGTGCGGGGAGGTGACGGCGGGCGATGAGCTGAGCGCGGGCAGCCCCCGCAGGCACGGCTGGAGGGATGCCACGCCGTCCATCGGCAGCCGGGGGTCCGGCGCCGCCCGCCCGCCGTAGCCATGGGCGATCACCGCGCCGCGGCACGGCTCGCCCGTCGCGGGCACGGTGAGCCAGCCGCCCAGCCGCACCCCGCCGAGGCTGGTGTAGCTGACGCGGTACGCCTCCACGGCGGCGGCGCCGGCCTGGTGCCCTTCGAGCGCGGCTTCCTGCCACCCGTCGGGCAGCCGTTCCTCGATCCGCGCGTCGACCCGGACGTCCCGGGCCCGCCGGTACAGGTCGCGCCAGAACGCGTCGAAGTCGTCCGGCTCGTGCGCGGGGCCGGGAACGGCGCGGAGTGCGGCGAGGTCGTGGCCGTAGGTCGGGTCGAAGGGGAACGGGGCTGTGTGGGGTGGTGCGTCAGGGCGCGCCATGAACTCTCCTCGCGGTGGGGTCGGTTGACTGCCGCCGGGGGCGCGCGCCCCCGGACGGGGGCGCACACCCCCGGCCGCCGGCCGTCGCTCCTCGGCGGGCGACCGTCACCAGTTGGTGAACGCGCCGTCCGGGTTGCGCAGATGGGGGCGTTCGGCCGCGGTCGCGGTGTACCGGCGGGCGGCTTCGCGGTCGAGGGTGACGCCGATGCCGGGGAGGGCGGTGGAAAGGACGCGGCCGGGCCGGATGGTGGGGCGGGTGGCGAAGAGTGCGGCGATGGCCGGTTCGGGGTCGGTCTGGTGCTCCTGGATCGCGATGTTCGAGCAGGCCAGGTTGAGTTGGAGGGAGGAGGCGGCGGTGACCGGGCCGAGGGGGTTGTGGGTGGCGAGCTTGATGTGGTGGGCCTCCGCCATCGCCGCGATCTTCTTCGCCTCGGTGAGCCCCGCGGCGACCCCGACGTCCACGCGGGCGTAGTCGATCAGGTCCTCCTCGATCAGGGTCCTGAACTCCCATTTGGAGCCGTACTGTTCGCCCGCGGCCAGCGGAACTCCGGTGCGGGAGCGCAGCATCCGGTAGCTGTCGGGGTTCTCGCAGCGCAGCGGGTCCTCGACGAAGTACGGGCGGGCCGCCTCGATTTCGCGGCACAGCGTCACCGCCTCGGGCGGGTCGAGCCGGGTGTGCACGTCCAGGATCAGTTCGGTGTCGTCGCCGAGCGCGTCCCGCACCTGGTGGAAGAGGCTGACCGTGTCCCGCAGGCAGCGCCGGGCGTCCAGGATGTCGCCCGGGTCGTGCGGCGCGGAGAAGCGCAGATGGCCCCATCCCTCGGCGACCAGTGCGCGGCAGCGGTCCAGGAACCGCTCGCGGTCGTGGTAGTCGTCGCCGACGTGCACATACGCGGGGACGTAGTCCCGTACGGCGCCGCCGAGGAGTTCGTGCACCGGCACGCCCAGCGCCTTGCCGCGGATGTCCCACAGCGCGACGTCCACGGCCGCGATGGCGGCGCCGAGTATCCGGTCGGCCGGGAAGAAGCCCCGCCGGAACATGACCTGCCACAGACGCTCGATCCGCCGCGGGTCCTCGCCGACGATCAGCTCCGCGAGATGTTCCAGCCCGCCGGCCACCGCCTTCTGCCGGGATCTGATGCCGACCTCGCCCAGGCCGTGGATGCCCTCGTCGGTGTCGACCACGACCAGCATCATGCTGTCGCCGTGGTCGGGGAGGGTCAGCACTTCCAGGCCGGTGATCTTCATCCCGCTCCTCCGTGAGACTGCTATGAAAACGTTCCCGCAACACCATCAGGCGTGCTGAGAACGCATCATCCGCAATGACCGTGCCGTTCCGCAAGGCCCTACCGCCCTCAGGATTTTCCTTGTGGAAACACTCTTGACACCTCCGGGAACGTTCGCAAAGATCCACGGCATCCGGCAGCAGCGAGGCTCCGGGCGGCGATGATGCGAGGAGGCGGTCCGTGGCAACCACGATCCGGGAGGTGGCCAGTGCCGCGGGCGTCTCGGTCTCGACGGTCTCCCGCGCGTTCACGGCACCGGAGCAGGTCCAGCAGAAGACCCGGCAGCGCATTCTGGAGGCGGCGACCAAGCTCGGTTACGCGCCGAACCCGGCGGCGCGCAGTCTGCGCGGCGGCGGCACCGGCACGCTCGGGCTGATCATCCCCGACATCGCCAACCCGTTCTTCCCGCCGATCGTCAAGGCGATGCAGGCCCGCGCCCGCCGGCTCGGCTACACCGTGCTGGTCACCGACAGCGACGAGCGCGAGGCGGACGAGCTGGAGGCGATCGCCGCCGTCTCCAAGCGGGTGGACGGCCTGGTGCTGTGGGCCTCCACGCTCACCGAGGACCGGCTGCGCGAACTGGCCGACCAGATGCCACTGGTGGTCGTCAACCGCCATGTGCCCGGCATCCCCGAGGTGCGGATCTCGCTGTCGGCCGGCATCGCGCAGGCGGTGGAGCACCTGCGCGCGTACGGCCACCGGCGCTGCGTGTTCATCAACGCCTCACGGGACGAGCTGAGCCGCGGCAAGTCGATCCACGAGTCGTTCGAGGCGCAGGACATCTCCTTCGTCGAACTCGGCCCGTACGAGCCGCGGTTCGAGACCGGAGTGCTGGCGGCCACGCTGGTCGCCGCGCACGGGGCGACGGCGGTCCTCGCGCACAACGACCTGGTCGGCCTCGGCGTGCTGCACCAGATGGCGAGCCTGGGCGTCAGCGTGCCCGGCGACGTCAGCGTCATCGGCATCGACGACACCCTGCTCGCGTCGGTCTCCACCCCCAGCCTCACCACCATCAGGATCGATCCGGAGGAGGTCGCCACCCGGGCGGCGGACCTGCTCCTGGAGACGATCGCGGGCCACGCCGACCGCCGTACGGGCGGTGCCGGCAACGCCGAGGACACCCCCTTCGCGGAGATCGGCTCCCGGCTGGTCCCCCGCGCGTCCACCGGGCCCGCGCCCACGCGCTGACCCCCGCGTCCACCCGCCGTCCTCGCGGGGGCCCCACCGCCCCGCCGTACCAGCCGCCGACCCCCCGCGGCGCTCCCGCCGTTCACGCCGCCGACCCTCGCGCCGGCCCCGCCGTACAACCCGGTGGCCGCCTCCGAGACCCCCTGCGCGGCAAGGCACCCCGCCCCGACCTCACCCTGCCCTCCGTGGAGACGAAATGTCCAGACAATACCGTAATGCGGCCCTGCTCGGCAGTACCGCCATAGCCATGACCGTGACTCTCACGGCCTGTTCCGCGCTCACCCCGAGCAAGTCCGGCGGCGGCAGCGGCGGCGACGTCATCCTCCGCGTCCAGGGCATGCCCCCCGCCACCGACAAGGCCGAGCTGAAGCTCTTCAAGCAGCAGGTCGCCGACTTCGAGAAGGCCAATCCGGGCATCAAGGTCAAGGGCTCCACGACGGTCTTCGACCCGCTGACCTTCTCCGCCAAGCTGGCCGGCGGCAACGTCGAGGACGTCATCAAGGTCCCGCTCACCGAGCCGCAGCGGCTGATCCAGCAGAAGCAGGTGCAGTCGATCAGCAGCCAGCTCCGGTCCTGGGGCCACTTCAAGGAGTTCAACCCGCAGGTCCTCAAGCCGCTGAGCGACAGCGCGGGCCAGGTCTACGGCGTCCCGCAGAATCCGTACGCCCAGGGTCTGGTCTACAACCGGGCGCTGTTCAAGGCGGCCGGGCTCGACCCCGACAAGCCGCCGACGACCTGGCAGGAAGTCCGGGCGGACGCCAAGGCGATCAGCGCCAAGACCGGCAAGGCCGGATTCGTCCAGGAGTCCAAGGACAGCCAGGGCGGCTGGCAACTGGCCATCCTCTCCTACGCGTTCGGCGGCGATCTCGAAGCGCAGCAGGGCGGGAAGTACACCGCCACCCTCACCGGCGAGGCGACGAAGAACGCGCTCGGCCTGCTCAAGGACATGCGCTGGAGCGACGACTCCCTCGGCCGGAATCTGCTGAACAACCAGAACGACGCCATCCGGCAGTTCGCGGCCGGCCAGGCGGGGATGTTCATCGGCAGCCCCGGCACCTTCCGGCTGGCCAAGACGCAGTTCGGCATGGAGCACACCGACGACTTCGCCGTCGCCTCGATGCCGCAGTCCGGCGGCAACGCCACCCTCACCGGCGGCGACATCTACATGGTGCCGAAGTCGGCCGACACCAAGCACGCGGCGGCCGCCGTCAAGTGGCTGATCTTCGCCTACGCCGAGCCGCAGTACAGCACGGCCACCGCCGTGAGCCAGGCCAAGTCGCTGGCCGCCGACCCCAAGTCCGCGGTGGGCGTACCGACGCTGCCGGTCTTCGACGCCGCGCGGCAGACCGCGATCAACGCGGCGATCAAGCCGTACGTCAACGTCAAGCTCGACAACTTCGCGCCGTACACGAAGGGCCTGGGCAAGCTCGAACTCAAGCCGGAGCCGCCGTACGAGGCGCAGACGCTCTACGCCGCGCTCGACCCGGTGGTGCAGGCGGTGCTCACCCAGCGCGACGCCGACATCGACGCGCTGCTCGCGAAGGCCGAGAAGGACGTCAACGCCAAGCTCGCCACTGACCAGTCGAACCAGAAGTAGCCGGTCATGAGCCTGCTCACGCACTCCCAGCGCGGCGCGAAGGCGCCCCACAACCCCGCCGAGGGGGCCGCGGGACGGCCGGCCCGACGGCGCGGCGGCACCGCCGCCCGCAGGCAGTTCACGGCCTGGCTGTTCCTGCTCCCCGCCGTGCTGGTCTTCGGACTGTTCGCCTGGTGGCCGATCGTCCGCAGCCTGCTGCTCAGCTTCCAGCGGACCAACCTCGTCGACCCCGCGGTCTGGGTCGGCTTCGACAACTTCCGTGCCGTCTTCGCCGATCCGCTGCTGTCCACCGCCGTCACCAACACGCTGTTCTTCGTGGGCCTCGGCCTGCTGATCGGCTTCCCGGCCCCGCTGATCCTGGCCGCGGTGATGTCGACGGTACGGCGCGGCGCGGGGGTGTACCGCTTCCTGGTCTACCTGCCGGTGGTCATCCCGCCGGTGGTGGCGATCCTGCTGTGGAAGTGGTTCTACGACCCGGGCAGCGGTCTGTTCAACACCGCGCTCGGCAAGGTCGGCCTCGGTCCGTACACCTGGCTGGAGTCCTCCGACACCGCGATGCTCTCGCTGGTCCTGGAGGCCACCTGGGCCGGGATGGGCGGCGCCGTGCTGATCTACCTGGCCGCGATGGTCGGCATCCCGGGCGAGCTGTACGAGGCCGCCGAGGTGGACGGGGCCGGCATCTGGCGCCGGATCTGGCACATCATGCTTCCCCAACTGCGTTCCGTGATCGGCCTGTTGCTGCTGGTGCAGCTCATCAACACCGTGCAGGTCTTCACCGAGCCGTACGTCTTCACCGGCGGCGGCCCGGACAACGCGACGCTGACCGTGCTGCTGCTGATCTTCCGCTACGCCTTCCAGGACGGCGCGTACGGGCAGGCCGCCGCGCTGTCCTTCCTGATGGTGCTCGCCCTGGGCCTGCTGTCCGCGGTCTATCTGCGGGCCACCCGCGGTTGGAGCAAGTCATGACCACCCCGCTGACCACCTTCGTCTCCGCCCACGACCGGCAACGGCCCGGTGTGCGCGCGGCCGTGCGCTCCATCCAGGTGCTGACGCTGCTGCTTCTGCTGCTCATCGGCATCGGGCCGCTGTACTGGATGCTCAAGGGCGCGGTCTCCCCGCCCACCGAACTCACCAACCACCCGCTGGCGTTGTGGCCCGACCGGCCGCGCCTCGGCAACTTCCGTACGGCGTACACCGATCTGAGCGTCGGCCGCTATCTGATGAACACCTTCCTGGTGGTCGGCGGATCATGGTTCGTGCAGCTCTTCGTCTCCGCCACGGCCGGCTTCGCGCTGTCGGTGCTGAAACCGCGCTTCGGCAAGGCCGTCTACGGCGCGATCCTCGCCACGATGTTCGTGCCGTACACGGTGAACATGGTCAGCCTCTTCATGACGGTCATCGACGTGCCGCTGCTGCACCTCAACCTCGGTGACACGTACTGGGCGATCTGGCTGCCGGCCGGCACCAACGGCTTCACGGTGCTGCTCGCCAAGCAGTTCTTCGACGCGCTGCCCAGGGAGCTCTTCGACGCGGCACGGGTCGACGGGGCGAACACCTGGCAGCTGCTGACGAGGATCGTGCTGCCGATGAGCAGGCCGGTGCTCGCCGTGATCAGCCTGCTGGCGGTCATGCACAGCTGGAAGGACTTCATCTGGCCGCTGGTCGCGCTCACCGATCCGGACAAGCAGCCGATCAGCGTCGCGCTCTCCCAACTCGCCACCCAGGCACCGCAGGACCAGCTCATCGCGGCCATGGTGCTCGCGGTCGCGCCACCGGTCCTGGTCTTCGCCGTCGGCCAGAAGTACATCGTCGCCGGGCTCGGCTTCACCGGCGTCAAGGGCTGAGCACACCCGGCCCCCCGGACCCCCGCCCGACCGCTTCATCCCCGCACCTTCTCTTCGGGACAAGAGAGAGGCACCTCCATGTCCGTCGCACGCCGCAGATTCCTCCAGGGCACGGCCGTCGCCACCGGCGCCGCGCTGCTTCCCGCGATCCCCGCGCACGCCGCCGACCCGGTCACCGTCACCGCCGACGGCATCACGCTCGCCGCTCAGAGCGACGGCAGCGTCCTCATCAGCGACGGATCGGCCGGTTCGGGCACCGACCGGGTCCTGATCAGCCACTTCATGTTCAAGGACAGCGTGCTCGGCCAGCAGCGCACCTACGGCGGGACGCCCGCCCTGATCACGCTGGCGGACGGCCGCCCCGCCGTCCGGATCACCTACACCATGGGCAGCGGCGCAGGCGGTGTCACCGTGCTCGGCACCTTCGACGTCAGCGCGCACAAGGCCCACATGTCCTGGGAGGTCAGCGGCTCGGACACGTTGACGCCCACCGGGTTCATGGTCGCCCGCACCGTGCAGTCGCCCAGCGCGCCCGAGTCCTACGAGGCGTTGACCGCGTGGACGAAGGACCCGCGCGGCGGCATCCCGTACGAGGTCAACGCGGGCTGCGCGTACGCCGAGACGTGGGCGGACACCAAGGGCTTCTTCTGCCTGGCCGCCAGCAACTCCGCCTACACCACCGCCACCTGGCTGCACACGCCCGGCGCCTCGACCGGTACGGGCGCCGCCACGACGACCGTGGATCTCGTCTTCGGCGACCTGCGGCCGCGCGGCGCCGGGGTGCTGGCGGCGGGCAGCCCGCTGGGCGTGGAGGTGTGGACCGACCAGCCGTTCAACCTCTACAAGAGCGCCGGGCAGACCATGACCCTCAAGGCGCAGGTGGCCAACGGCGGTTCGGCCGCGAAGCCGGTCACCCTGACCTGGTGGGCGCGGGACTTCGCCGGGAACCGGATCGCGGGCGGCACCGACTCCCGAACGCTCGCCGCGGGTGCCGGCTGGGACGCCTCCTTCCCGATCACCGCACCCGGCCAGGGCATCGTCTTCACCGAGGTGAGCGTCCAGAGCGGCAGCGACACGGCACTGGCCCGCACGAATCTCTCGGTGCTGCCCGACTTCGCCTACCAGGCGGGCAGCGAGTCGATGTTCGGCCTCGCCAACTACCCCTGGCTGCTCAAGCCGACCGAGGCCGATGTGCTCGGGCTGCTGAAGCTGATCGGTGTGCGGCGCATCCGGATCGCCTACGCGGGCGCGCCCGGCATCGACATCGCGACCCTCGACGCCAACGGCATCCACCACAACGTGGAGTTGAGCGGCATCCCGACCGGCGGCAGCGCGGACCAGATCGCCGCCTGGGCCGACACCAACACCGCGACGGCCATCGCCGCCGACGCCGAGTACTTCGAGGTCAGCAACGAGGTGAACGCCCCCTGGATGCAGGGCCGGGGCGCCGACGCCTACGTCAGTGACGGGCTGCGCCAGGTCACCGACCGGCTGACGGCGGCCGGGTCGACGATGAAGGTCATGAACGCGGGCCTCGGCGGCATGGACTACGTGTGGACCGCCAACTTCAAGGCCGCGGGCGGATGGGACCTCATCGACGCGTTCGCCTTCCACCCCGGCCGCGGCAACTTCACCGCCGACTACGCCCCCACGCCTGATCAGTGGGTGCTGGGCGACACCGGCACGTACTGGAACTTCCTCGGCGCACTGCGCAAGGCCAAGGAGGTCATCGCCGAGTACGGCACCAAGGAGTTGTGGATGTCCGAGGCGTACGCCCCGACCAAGCCGAACTCCTGGTGGAACGACACCTACCGGCACGCCGCGGAGAACGTGCTGCTCAGCCTGGCGCTCGCGAAGTCCGAGGGTGTGCGGGGCGTCAACTGGTACCAGTTGCACGACTCGACGGTGCACCATCCGCAGGAGGCGAACCCGGACGACGTCGAGTTCCACAGCGGCATGATGAACCGCGACACCAGCGCCAAGCCGACGCTGCTGGCGTACGCGACGGCCGCGCGCGTCCTGGACCAGGCGGAGTACGTCCGCCCGTTGGTCTTCGGCGACCCGGACGTCAAGGGCCTGCTGTTCACCAGCCCCGCCGGGCCGATCTCGATCCTGTGGACCCGCAAGGACGGCTACGTCCTCAACGCCGACCACGGCACCGACTCCTGGTGGGCCTCGCCCGAACCCTGGACCGACACCTGGACCACGAAGACGCAGGTCGTCGCCCACTCCGGAACCGTCGCCGGGACGGTGCGCGAGCTGAACTGCATCGGCCAGGAGAGCACGTTGACCGCGGCGGGCGGCAAGGTCACGCTCACCCTGGACGGCGCGCCCCGCGTCTACTACGGCCTCGCCGCCGACCCCGACTGGAAGTAAGCACGCCATGAGGAACGAAACCGTACGGCACGACATCACCGTCGTCGGCGGCGGCCTGGCCGGGGTCTGCGCGGCGATCGCCGCCGCCAGGCTGGGCCGGTCCGTCGCCCTGATCAACAACAGGCCCATGCTCGGCGGCAATTCGAGCAGCGAGGTCCGGGTGTGGGTGTGCGGCGCCACCGGGCACGGCAAGAACCACCACGCCCGCGAGGGCGGCGTCATGGGCGAACTGTTCGTGGAGAACCAGTTCCGCAACCCCGAGGGGAATCCGTACTACTGGGACACCGTGGTGCTCGACGCCGTGCGGGCCGAGCCCAACATCACGCTGCACCTCAACACCGACGTACGCGAGGTCGACGCCGAAGGGCCCGACGACGCGCGCCGGATCACCGCCGTGACCGGCTGGACGATGGGCTCGGAGCGGCTGATCCGCTTCGAGAGCGAGGTGTTCCTCGACTGCACCGGCGACGGCCTGATCGGCTACCTCGCCGGCGCCCGGCACCGCATCGGCCGCGAGGCCCGCGCGGAGTACGGGGAGCCGTGGGCGCCGGAGACCGCCGACGACATCACGCTCGGCTCGACGCTGCTGTTCTACACCAAGGACGCGGGGCGGCCGGTGAAGTACGTGCCGCCGGACTTCGCCAAGGACATCAGCACCACGTCCATCCCGCAGCGCCGCATCATCAAGGCGGGCGACAACGGCTGCGCGTACTGGTGGATCGAGTTCGGCGGCGAGCTGGACACCGTGCACGACAACGAGCAGATCCGCGACGAGCTGTGGTCGGTGATCTACGGCATCTGGGACCACATCAAGAACTCCGGGCAGTTCGACGCCGACACCATGACCCTGGAGTGGGTCGGCTCGCTGCCCGGCAAGCGCGAGTACCGGCGCTTCCTCGGCGACTACGTCCTGCACCAGGGCGACATCCTCGGCCAGACCGAGTTCGCCGACCGCGTCGCCTTCGGCGGCTGGTCCATCGACCTGCACCCGCCGCAGGGCATGTACTCGACGGCGGCCGGCGCCAAGCAGCGCTACGCGGACGGCGTTTACCACATCCCGTACCGCAGCCTGTACTCGGTGAACACCGCCAACCTGCTCTTTGCGGGGCGCGACATCTCCGCCAGCCATGTGGCGTTCGGCTCGACGCGGGTGATGGCGACCTGCGCGACGATCGGCCAGGCGGCGGGCACGGCGGCGGCGCTCTGCGCGGAGCGCGGGATCGCCCCGCGCGAGCTCGACGTGACCTTGCTGCAAAGGGCGTTGCTGCGCGAGGACGCCTCGGTGATCGGGCTCGCCTCCGACGACCCGGCCGACCTCGCCCTTCGCGCCACCGCCACGGCCTCGACCACCATGCGCGACCTGACCGTCGACACCCCTGACGAGACCTGGCCGCTGACCGCCGACGCGGGGATCGTCCTGCCGGTCGACCCGGCGCTGACCGGCCTCGAACTGCTGGTGGACGCCGAGCACGACACCGTACTGACCGTCGACCTGTACGACCCGGAACTCGGCCAGAACTACGTGCCGCGCCGCCTGGTCGCCACAGTGTCCCTCGACGTCGCGGCCGGGCACGGGCAGTGGGTCAAGACCGGCCTGGAGTGGGCGCCGGACACCCCGCGCAACGCCTTCGCGGTCGTACGCGCCGCCCCGGGTCTCGCCCTGCGCGTCGCCGACCGGCCGACGCCCGGCGTGCTGTGCTTCACCCGGGTGCCGCTGCGGCCGCAGGACGAGTCGCCGCAGCCGCTGCGGGAGTGGGCCGACACCGGGCTGCTGCGGCGCACCTTCTGCCTGCGGGCCGGGGAGACAGCCGCCTTCGCACCCGGCAGGGCGGTGGACGGATACGCCCGGCCGTACGCGGGCCCGCACATGTGGGTGTCGCAGCCGCTGGGCGAATCCCGCGAAGCCTGGCTGGAGTTGGCCTGGCCCGAGCCGGTCGAGCTGGGCCGGATCGACATCGTCGCCGATGACGACGTCAACGAGGACCTGATCAACCTGCACCACCACAGGACCCCGTTCGACACGATCCCGACGCTGCTGCGCGACTACCGGGTGGAGGTGCCGGACGGCCCGGACTCCTGGCGGGTGCTGGCGCGGGTGACGGACAACCGGCGCCGCCGCAGGACGCTGGTCCTGGACGAGCCGGTCACCACCTCGGCGGTACGGATCGTGGCCGAGTCGACCAACGGGGCCGCGTCGGCGCACATCGTCGCCGTACGGGCCTACGCGTAAGGGGGGTTGGCGGTGACCGCCGAGATCCGGGTCAGAAGAGTGCTGGTCACCGGGGCCGCCGGGCGGATCGGGCGGGCGGTGCTCGCGCTGCTCGCGGCGCGCGGCATCGAGGCGAACGCGCTGGTCCTGGATGATCCGGGCGACCTCGGCGGTCTCGGCGACCTTGGCCGTCCCGGCGGTCTCGGCGGTCTCGGTGCGCGGCTGGTGGTGACCGGTGACGCGGCCGACCCCGCGACCGTACGCGCGGCCCTGGACGGCGCCGACGCGGTGATCCACCTGGCGGCGATCCCGACCCCCGAACGCAACACCCCACAGGAGGTCTTCGCCGGCAACACGGTCGCGACCTTCACCGTGTTGGAGGAGGCCGGGCGCGCCGGGGTGCGGCAGGTCGCGCTGGCCAGTTCATGGGGCACCACCGGGCTGCCGTGGACCACCGACCCGGACCCGCACCCGCCGTACGTCCCGGTGGACGCGGACATGCCCGGCCAGGTCGAGGACCCGTACGGGCTGTCCAAGCAGGTCGACGAACTCACCGCCGCGATGATGGCGCGGCGGCACGCGATGAGCGTGGTCTGCCTGCGCTATCCGTACGTCGGCGGCTTCGAGGAGCGGCTGCTCGCGCACGCGGCCCGGCTCGCCGAGCAACCGGACCTCGGCGCAAGGGACTTGTGGACCTATCTGGAGGTCGACGACGCGGCCCGCGCCGCGCTGCTGGCACTCGGCGTACCAGGCCCCGGCGCACACACCGTCCACGTCTGCGCGCCCGAGGTCATCGTCCCGTTCCCCACGGAGGAGTTGCTGCGCCGCTTCCACCCCACCACCCGGCTGCTGCGGCCCCTGCCCGGCCGCACCGCACCGGTCGACACGGCGCCCGCGCGACGGCTGTTCGGATTCACGGCGGAACGGCTGATCGAGTTCTGAGCGGGTCCCGAACGGGTCCTGCACGGGTTCCACGCGGGTTCCACGCGGGGGCGGTCGCCGTCCGCCCCCGGGGCCCCGCGGCCCCGCCACCTCGGCCGGAACGCACCGGGTGGCGGCAGGGCGAGGCCCGCGCCGCCGGGTGCGTCGGCGGGGGTGGGACGGCCGGTCCGGGGTGCCCGTCAAGGTCGCGTCAGTGCGGTGGTCGTGGGCGTCAAGCATGCGTCAGTGGACGGGGCGGCCCGCCATCCGCGGGAATAGCGTCGTCCCCGGGCATTCCGGTTCGTCGTCGCCGTAGTGCCGTCCGCGTGCTGTTGTCAGGAGGGACACCGTGGCTGCGACCGATCATGTCGGGGACCCCGACCAGTCCGGCCCCTTCCCGGCCGGGCTGCCGTTCTTTCGTACCCGGCCACGGCCGCTGGGTCGCTGGACGCGACCCGAGCTCCATCGCAAGCCCGGCGGTTGGCCGACGGCACTGTGGCCGCCGTTCGGCGAGTTCGGGAGTGACGATCCTGAGACGTGGCTGCTCCAGCGCCCTGACCCGGCAAAGGAGACAGGCCGCCCGGACACGGGCTGGTAGGGCTCGCGGGATGCCGTCGCCCGGCTCCAGGGCTTCGGTCCGGCGGCGGGCGGACCGCGGGGGCGGACCGTGGGGGTGGGCGGCGGAGGGCCGCCGCCACGCGTCGCGAACGGGTCGGAGGCAGGCTTCCGGTCATGGGAGGAAGGGCGTCGGAATGTCGCAGGGCGGGCGGGTCCTGGTCGGACTCAGCGGTTCGCTGCACAGCCTGTGCGCGCTGCACCGGGCGGTGGAGGAGGCCCGGCGCAGAGAAGGCGAACTCGTCGCGGTGACGGCGTGGGCACCGCCCGGCGGCGAACTCGCCTACCGCCGGACACCCTGGCCGCCACTGCTGGCAGCCGGGGAGAAGGCGGCAGCCAGATGCCTGGAGCGGGCCTTCACGGACGCGTTCGGCGGGTATCCCGAGGACCTCGACCTGAGCCTGGTCACGGCACGGGGCGAGCCGGGGACCGCTCTGACGGAACTGGCCGATCGGCCGGACGACCTTTTGGTGATCAGCACGGGCCGGCGAGGGAGGACGCGCCTCTTCCACGGCGGGGTGCGCCGCTACTGCCTGGCGCACGCGCGATGCGACATCCTCGCCGTCCCGCCGCCCGACCTGATGCGCGAGGTGGGCCACGCCGCCCGCGTCCTCGACGAGTTGCCGCTGCCGGCGGCCGGCACGGCCCGGGGCGACGCTCGGCTCGTACGCCACCCGCGCCGCTGGGTCGCCGCGGCGGCGCGCTGCGGCGGGTGGCGCGGCGCGCGCCGTCCCGAGCCGCCGGAACCCGGCCCGGGCCCGCACCGGTTGAGCGGGCGCCGGGACTGCGTATGCACGGCGTCAATACCGGCGGTCGGAGCGTCAGCGCCGCGTCAACGGGACTGCCGGGCAGGCGACTTCGGGGTGAGGCTGAACGTCCTGACGGGGGGCGGACGGGGCCTTCGACCGAGTGAGTCTGGAGGCGCCGATGTCCGGGGCCACGGTGACCGGTGCGGCGGCGCCCGACGGAGCGGGCGATCCACCGACGTCGCCCGCGCGGCACGGGGAGGGCTCAGGCGGTTCGTCGGGGCGCCCCCTTTTCCGGCGACGGCCCCCTTCGGTATCCCCGCCCCCTACGGAATCCCTGCCGCGCCCGCCGAGATGGCGGAGCCGCCCCGGTGCGTCCACCCCCGTACGGTTGCGGCTGCTGCGGGCGGCGGTGATCGTCCTTTCGGTCGCGGTCGCCGTGCTGCTGCTCGTGGTCCGGCTCGCGGCATCCGGCGCGTGGGACCGTATCGACCACCGGGCCGCCCCGCGCGTGACCGGCGCGGACAACCTGTACTTCGCGCTCAACGACATGGACGCACAGGCGGCGAACCTGCTGCTGTCCAGTGGCGGACGCGGCGGCCTGGCCCCGATGCCGGCCCAACACGCCGCGGCCCAGCGGATGTACACCGCCTCCCGGCACACCATCAGCGCCAGCCTCCAGACCCTGGCCGCGTCCGCGCAGGGCGACCGGCAGGCGACGGCCACCGTCGTCGGCTTCGACGACGACTTCGCCCGCTACCAGGAACTCGTCGGCCGCGCGCTGGAGAACGACCTCCACCCGGCGGAGAAGAGCGCCGCCCTCGGCGACTACCGCACCGCCACCGACCTGCTGCGCCAGTCGCTGCTGCCCGCCGCGCAGCGCCTCGGCCAGAACAACGACGGCGCGTTCGAGGACACCTACCGCGGCGCCAGGTCCGCCGCCGACCTCCAACGGGTCCTCCTCCTGGTGCTGGGCGGTTGCCTGCTCGCCACGCTTCTGCTCACCCAGTTCCACCTGACCCGCCGGTTCCGCCGCCTGCTCAGCCCCGCGCTCGCGGCCGCCACCACGTGCGCGGTCGTGGCGTGCGCTCTCGGCTGGTCGGTACTGGCCGCGCAGTCGCACGACCTGAAGGTGGCCCGCCGGGACGCCTTCGACTCGGTGGTCGCGCTGTCCCAGGCCCGGGCGATGTCGTACGACGCGAACGCCGACGAGTCCCGCTACCTGCTCGACCCGGGCCGGCGCGGCACGTACGAGCAGTCCTTCGAGGACACCTCCCAGCAACTGCTCACCCTGCCGCAGGCGACCCTCGGCACGTACGACGCCCGGCTGGCCGCCGCCTTGACCGCCTACCGCGCGCACCACGCCGACCTGCGCTTCACCGGCTACTACGGCGACGAGTTCCGCAACATCACCTTCCCCGGGGAACGTGCCGCGGCGGAGGCGACCGTCGACGCCTACGCCGTCTACGAACAGGACGACCGCAAGGTCCGCACGCTGGTGCGCCAGGGACAGTTCCAGCAGGCCGTCGCGTTCTGCGTCGGCTGGGACAAGGACGCCTCGAACTACGACTTCGGGCAGTACGACACGGCTCTGCGGAAGCTGATCGGCATCAACGCGGACGCTTACACCGGCGCGGTGGCCGCCGGACGGGGCGAGTTGACCGGCCGCCTCGCGGGCGCGGGGGCCGCGGTGCTGGCGGCCGCCGGGCTGACGGTGCTCGCGATCCGTCCCCGACTGGCCGAGTTCCGCTGACACCTCCCCGCGCCGCGCCGCCTCGCAGCGGTCGGCCGCGCACCGGAACGAGAGCTCGGGGCTCGACGTCGCGTCCGACATCGCGTCCGGCACCGCGTTTCCGGCTCGGTTCCCGACGACATGGCGAGCTGAGGCCTGGAACTGGCACTCCAGCCGGTTCCCACTGACCGACCCGCGGGATTCGTCGGGGTCCTGAAGTCCTGGGCGTCGGAGGCCACCCCGCGTGAACAAGTCGGCCACGGACACCAACGACGCTGGTCCAGCGGGCACTTCGGAAGCCCGCGCGTCGCTCACCGGCGCGGCCGCGACATACGAGCGACGGCTGGCCTCCCGCGCGGGTTCCGGTCCTTCGCCCGCCCCGGTTCGCTGGTGCTCACTCGGGGGTGAGAGTCGGTCGCGCTTGCGGGGCCACCGAGCCGACGGCCGTCGCGGCCAGCAGCGTCGCGACGGCGAGGGAGCCCCAGAGAGTGGCGGCGCTGTGGGCGGCGAGGGAGGTCATGACGGCCGGGGAGATCGCAAGGCCGAGGCCGCTGGAGAGCTGGAGCCGGGCCAGCGCCCGGCCCAGCGCGTGCGGAGGTGCGGTGGCTGCGACGAGCGCGGTGGCGCTGCCCGCGTAGAGGACCTCGCCGAGGGTGCACAGGACGGACACCGCGGTGATCACGGGTGCGGCCAGCCCGTGGCGCAGCGGAGTCGCCAGGAGAAAGCCGAGGTAGGACAGGGTGAGGACCATCCCGGCCGTCATCAGGGTGATATGGCGGGGGAAGCGGGACATCCTGACGGTCACACCGACTTGCAGGGCGACCACCAGCACCGTGTTGATGACGAAGATTCCCGCCGACCAGACCGGGGAGGCGCGCACCTGGGTCGCCAGGACCAGGGGAAGGGCGACTTCGGGGACGTTGAGGCAGAAGGCGAGGACGACGTTGGCCAGGAGAAC
Organism: Streptomyces sp. NPDC087270; assembly: GCF_044744625.1. Lineage (NCBI taxonomy): Bacteria > Bacillati > Actinomycetota > Actinomycetes > Kitasatosporales > Streptomycetaceae > Streptomyces > Streptomyces sp. NPDC087270. The sequence goes on along the minus strand of NZ_JBIUYR010000001.1, from coordinate 659,009 downwards.
CGTGCTCATGGACGGAGCGGGCGCGGCCGGCGCAGAGGAGGCCGGGCGGGTGGGCGGAGCGGCGGAGACATGGACCGACCACGCCAGCGCCGCCGCCGTCGCGTAACCGACCGCGGTGGCCGCGGCCAGCGCTTTGAGGGCCGGAGTGCCACCGGCCAGGCAGGCGGTGGCGACCAGCGCGCCGACGCCCATCCCCGCGTTGCGCACTGACCGCGCGGCGGCCAGGGCGGCGTCGCGGGTACGGCCGCTGGAGACGGTGGTCACGAGTGCGGCGTGCGCCGCGGGCCACGCCTGGTTGCCGATGCCGAGGAAGAGCGCGGCGGCCGCGAACATCCCCGGGCTTCCGCTGGGGGCGGCCAGCAACAGCACCACGCCGAGGACGCGTACCAGCATGGCCGCGGCCACGGCGTCGCTGCGCGCGCCCCGGTCCAGCCAGCGGCCGAGTGCGGGCGTGCAGGCCAGACCGGTGACGATGCCCGCCGTCATGGCGATGCCGGTGGTCGTGGCGGACAGCCCCAGCACCTTGATCCCGTAGAGCAGCAGGAACGGCCGCAGCAGGCCGGTGCCGAGCGCGTCGACGGCCAGGGCGACGGTGTAGCGGGGACCCCCGGATGCCTGAACGAGTCCGCGGGGCATGGTGATCGTCATGCCGTCACCGTGCGCGGCCGCGCCCCGGCCGGTCACGCCGGTTGACGGTTCGCGTCAACCGGGACCGCGCCGACCTCGTCGACCGGCGATGATGGGCGGGTGACTCTGCGCATCGACATCGCCGGAGTACCGCCGGAACGGCTGTGCTTCGCCGCCTCGCCGCTCGCCGAGCTGACGGCGATGCTGCATGTGCTCGCCGCTCCGGAGCATCACCCGCATCTGGCGGCGTGGTCCGCGGGTGTCCGAGCCGCGCTGCGTCCGGAGCTGGCGGAGCGGCTGCGGGAGGCCGAGTTCCTGTGGCGGTCGTCGCGCGCGGATTTCCTGCTGCCGGCCCGGCCGCGGGCGACCCTCGTCGAGGAACTCGACGACGTCGACCACCTCGATGACGACGCCTACGTGACCTCCGCGCTGATCACGACCTGCGGCAGCAGCCGCCTGTTCTTCGCCGGGCCGTCCCCGCTCGCCGACGCCGGGGCCCGTGCGCGTGCCCTGGACCGGGCGCAGGCACGGGGCACACTCCAGGAGGCGTTCGCCGAACGTCTCCTGGCGGACCCGACCGGCGTCCGGGCCCGGGTGCGCGAGACGCTCGAGCAATGCGGCGAGGCGTTCTTCGATGCCGCCTGGCCCGGCGTCGCCACCCAACTGGCGGCGGACATACGCCTCAAGGCCGATCTCAGGGCCCGGCAGGGACTCGGCTCCGCCCTGGCCTCGGTATCGGCGGCCGTCACCCTGGACCGCGACGGCGAGCGCATCCTCGTGGACAAGTTGCAGGACAACGCGAGCAGCGCGCGCGGATCGGGCGTCACGTTCATCCCCAGCGTGTTCGGGCATCCGCACCTCGTCGCGGTGCACACCGCCGGCCGCCGACCCACCCTGCAGTATCCGGTCGCGGAACGCGGCACGTCCGGGGCGGTGCCGCTGGAGACGGTCCGGCTGCGGCTGGAGGCACTGGCCCACCCGGTCCGGCTGCGGCTGGTACGCACCCTCGCCCGCGGCCCCCACACCACCGGCGAACTGGCGGACGCCTGGGGCCTGACCCCGCCCGAGGTCTCCCGCCACCTGGCCCTGCTGCGCCGGGCCGGCCTGCTCACCTCCCGACGCCGCGGCCGCTACGTCCACTACGCACTCGATCTCACCGCCGCGACAACGCTGGGCGCGGACCTCGTGGCGGCGGTGCTGCGCTGACCCCGCGTACCGAGCGAGGCGGGTCAGCCGGGGAGGGTCGTGGCCACCTCGTGGAGGAAGCGCACCGGGCGCAGCAGGTCGTCGTAGGACAGCGGCGGTGTGCCCGTGCGGGCCATGCGCAGGAACGTCTGGAGGCCGGGGAGCAGGTAGTGGTCGTCGAGGGGCAGGGTGCGCTGGGCGATGGCCTCGCGTGAGACGACCATGGCGTGGAAGGGGATCTGCGCGGTCTCGGTGGGGCGCACCAGGTTGACCACGACGCGGGTGGCGCCCGCGACGGCCGTCGCCGTGATGGCCGTCGCGGAGCGTTCGACGCGGATGTCGCCGAGCGCGCCGGGAGCCAGCCGCAGCGCCACGTCCACCGCGTGGACGCCGTAGAAGAAGACCCCGCCGTACGGGCTGTCCGGGTCGGCCGGGCCGGATGCGACGACGACCTGCGCCGCGCCCTGGGCCGCCGCCTCGGCGGCGAGGGCGTCGGTGTCGGGCAGCCAGCGCAGCGCCGAGTACGAGGTGAGCGGGGCGTCGTGCGCGCGGGCGGCCGCGATGATCGCCTCCGCGTCCGCCACGTCGCAGGCAAGCGGCTTGTCCACGAAGACCGGCAGGCCCTGCTGGAGGAACGGCACGGCGTGGGCGCGGTGCAGGCCGCCGTCCCGGTCGGTGACCATCACCGCGTCGACCAGGCCCAGCAGGTCGGTGGGCTCGTCGACGATCCGCTCCACCGCGCCCTTGGCCCGCAGGAGTTCGTTGCGCCGCGAGGCGCCGCCGCTCAGCGCCACCACGCGGGCGCCGTCGCCCAGGGCCTTGACGTTGAGGTGGTCGACGATGTGGTCGACGTGGCTGCTCTCCGTGCCGATGATGCCGATGCGCATGGCTCCATCATCCGGGAAGCGGCTCGGGGCGTTCCGCGGGCACCGACCGAGGCACCGTTCCGCGCGCTGCTGCGCGCGTCGTTCCGGGTGTCGTTCCGGGTGTCGTTCCGCGCGCTGTTCCGCGTGTTGTTCCGCGCACCGCCGTGCGATCGGCTCCTCGGCCGCGCCGCCGGGCGGACGGTCATCGCCCCAACGCGGCCGCCTTGCCCAGCAGTACGGACCGCTCGCGGGCGTTGCGGCACAGCCGGGCGGCGAGTTCCAGCTCGGCCCGGGCCTCGGCGGTCCGGCCGAGCCGGGTGAGCAGTTCACCCCGCACGCTCGGGAGCAGGTGCGACCCCGACAGGGCGCCGGAGGAGGCCAGTTCGTCCACCACGCGCAGCGCCCGCCGCGGTCCGCTCGCCATCGCGACGGCCACGGCCCGGTTGAGCTCGACCACGGGTGAGGGGGCCACCCGGCCGAGCGCCTCGTAGAGGAGCACGACGCGCTCCCAGTCGGTCTCCCGCACCGAGGGCGCCGTGTCGTGGCAGACCGCGATGGCCGCCTGGAGGCCGTACGGTCCGAGGCCCCGCCCGGCGCTCGTGGCCCGGCCGAGCGCGGCCAGACCGCGGCGGACCGCCGACCGGTCCCACAGGCGCCGGTCCTGGTCCTCCAGGAGCACCGCCTGCCCGTCGGGCCCGGTACGCGCCGGAAAGCGCGCGGCGGTGAGCTCGAACAGCGCGAGCAGGCCGTACACCTCCGGCTCGGCGGGGAGCAGCGCGGCCAGCGTCCGGGCCAACCGGACGGCCTCGTACGCCAGGTCGGGGCGCAGCAGGCGGTCGCCGGCCGTCGCCGTCGAGCCCTCCGTGAAGATCACGTACAGGACGCTGAGGACGGCGCCGAGCCGCTCGCGCCGCTCCTCGGGCGGCGGCAGCGCGAACGGTACGCGCGCCGCGGCGATCGTCTTCTTCGCCCGGGTGATCCGGGCCTGGACGGTCGGGGTGGGCACGAGGAACGCGCGGGCGATCTCCTCGCTGGACAGGCCGCCCACCACCCGCAGGGTGAGCGCCACCCGGGCCTCGGGCGAGAGCACCGGGTGGCAGGCGGTGAACATCAGCGCGAGGACGTCGTCGTCGATCCGGTCGGGGTCCCACGGCAGGTCGTCCGGCCGGCCGGGCGCGGCCCGCCCGCCCGAACTGAACTGGCCCTCGCCCAGTTGGCCCGCGAGCAGGGCGTACCGCTCGTCCAGCGCCGACCTGCGGCGGAACGCGTCGATGGCCCGCCGCCGCGCGGTCGCCAGCAACCAGCCCACCGGCTCGGCCGGCGCGCCGTCGCGCGACCAGGTGACGAGGGCCTCCGCCAGCGCCTCCTGCGCGACGTCCTCGGCGAGCGCGAAGTCCCCGGTGAAACGGGACAGCGCACCGACGATCCGCGCGGACTCGATCCGCCAGACGGCCGAGGCGGCCCGCCGCGCCGCCTCGGCGCGCCGCGTGCCGTCGAGACCAGGTGTGCCGGCGACGCCAGGTGTGCCGCCGACACCAGGTGTCCCGCCGACACCCGGTGTGCCGGCGACACCCGGTGTGCCGCCGACTCCCGACGCGCCACCGACGCCTGGCGTCCCGCTGGCCCCCGGAGTGCCACCGACGACTGGCGTCCCGCCGGCCCCCGGAGTGCCACCGACGCCCGCGGGCATCAGATCTGCCCGGTCCGCTCCCGCCACGCCCGCTCCCTGATGATCCACTCGTTGTCCTGCGGAAACTCGTCGATGCCCGGCACCCGGCGGACCTCGCACTTCGAGCCGGCCACCGCCGGGAGGCGCTTGGCCCACTCGACGGCTTCCTCCTTGGAAGCGACGTCGATCAGGTAGAAGCCGCCGAACAGCTCCTTCGTCTCGCCGTACGGACCGTCGGTGACCACCGGGGCCGGTCCGCCGAAGTCGACCACCACACCCTGCGACGGGTCGTCCAGCCCCTCGGCGGCCACGAGTACGCCCGCCCGGATCAGCTCCTCGTTGAAGCTCCCCACGGTCGAGAGCATCTCCTCGAAGGGTGTGGACATCATCGTCGCGACGGACTCGTCGGTACCGCGCATGATCAGCATGTACTTCGCCATCGTCGGTCTCCTTGCTCGGGGGTCGCCGATCGGCCCTCTCTCTCCCAGGTCGAACGGCGACGTCGCGGATCGACACGGCAGCGCATCGAGAAGGCAGCGGATCGAGAGGGCAGCCGAACACGAACGGTCCGCTTCGGGCAAGCGCCTTCGTCCCGCAGCGGGGCGAGCACGTCCGCGACCGCGCCCCCGGAGCCCCGTGAGGCCGCCGCGGGCCGGCCTTCCGGCGCACCTCAACAGACGGCGCCGAAGCGGACGTTGCCTGCACGACACACGTACAGGAGGTCCTCCGTAACAGCCGGCTGCCAGAGTCCGCTGCGGCCAGCGAAGGAAAGGGGACATGACAGTGACCCAGTTCAACCGACGTGCGTTCTTGCGTGCGGTGGGTGCCACCGGCGGAGCGGGTGCCATGCTCGCCACCATGGGAGCGCTCGGCCTGACCCAGACGGCCGAGGCGGCCGGGCAGGAGGCCGCGAACTACCGTGCGCCGCGCAAGGGCGACTTCACGCTCTCCGGGCGGGCCGCCGCGAAGGTCGTCGTGCTCGGCGGCGGCATCGCCGGGCTCGCCACCGCGTACGAACTCGGCAAGGCCGGATACGACTGCACGATCCTCGAAGCCCAAAACCGCCCCGGCGGCCGCAACTTCACCATCCGCGGCGGCACCACCACCACCGACCTGTACGGCAACAAGCAGACCGCCCGATTCTCCGACGGCCAGTACATGAATGCCGGCCCGGCCCGCCTCGCGCAGTGGATGGTCACCCTCGACTACTGCCGCGAACTGGGCGTGCCCATCGAGGTGTTCACGAACGTCAACGCGGACGCCTTCCTCTACAACGAGTCCGCCGGCATGACCGCCCCGATGCGCTACCGCGTGGCGAAGGCGGACGTGTTCGGCTACACCACCGAACTCCTGGCCAAACTCACCGACCAGGGCGCGCTCGACCAGCAGTTGACCGGGTCGGACAAAGAGCGCCTGATGGACTTCCTCAAGGACTACGGCGACCTCGGCGACACCCTGGACTACAGCGGCAGCACCCGGCGCGGATACAGCGTGTGGCCCGGTGCCGCGGGCCAACCCGGCGTGGTGGCCGGCGACGTGCCGTCGGCGTCGGACGTCTTCGCCACCGGCGTCGGCCGCTACTTCTCCTTCGAGTTCGAGTTCGACCAGGCCATGCTGATGTTCCAGCCGGTCGGCGGCATGGACCGAATACCGTACGCGCTCGCTCGTGCCGTCGGCGGGCACCGCATCCAGTACGGCAGCGCCGTCACGCGGATCACCGACACCGAGCACGGCGTCACCGTCGCCTACGAGCGCGACGGCCGTGCCCGCAGCCTCACCGCGGACTTCTGCGTGTCCGCGATGCCGCCCAACATCCTGGCCAAGGTCCCGCACAACCTCGGCTCCGGCGTGCAGTCCGCGCTGGAGGCGATCAAGCCGTCGTCCGCGGCCAAGATCGGCCTGGAGTACAAGTCCCGCTGGTGGGAGACCGATTACCGCATCTACGGCGGCATCACCGAGACCGACCTCGACGTCACCCACATCTGGCACCCCTCCTACGGCTTCCACGGCGAGCGGGGCCTGATGATCGGCTACTACAACACCGGTTCGAACGCGGACTCCTACGCTCCGCTCACCCCGGCCCAGCGTGAAGCCCGTGCGGTGGCGGCCGGCGTGAAGATCTACGGCGCCAAGTACCGTTCCGAGCTGGCCAGTTCGTTCTCGCATCACTGGCGCCAGTTCCCCTACCAGGAAGCCGCCTGGCACAGCACCCCCGGCGGCCCGGACGACCCCCGGTACAAGCCGCTCACCCAGCCCACCGGCCGGGTCTACTTCGCCGGCGACTGGCTGAGCTACATGGACGCGTGGCAGCACGGCGCGTTCACCTCGGCCCGCAACGCGGTCACCGCGCTGCACCAGCGCGTCCTCGCCTGATCGCCGGAGCCGCGCCGCCTTCCCGGAGAAGGCCACGCGCGGCGCCGGGCGGATACCCCGCTGGGTATCCGCCCGGTCCCCGCCGCTACTTCGGGTCGCGGTCGAACAGCGCCGACGACCAGCGGTAGCCGAGTGCGGTCAGGCCGACGCACCAGATCAGCGCGATCCACCAGTTGTCGCCGATCCCGGTGCCCAGCAGGAGCCCGCGCAGGGTCTCGATGGCCGGGGTGAACGGCTGGTACTCGGCGATCGGCCGGAACCAGCCGGGCATCGTGTCGGCCGGGATGAAGGCGCTGGAGATGAGCGGGAGGAGGACCAGCGGCGTGGCGCTGTTGCCGGCCGCCTCGGCGTTCGGGCTGGCCATGCCCATCCCGACCGCGATCCAGGTGAGCGCCAGGGCGAAGAGCGCGAGCAGGCCGAACGCCGCCAGCCACTCAAGGGCCGTGGCGTCCTTGGACCGGAAGCCGATCGCCACGGCGACGGCACCGACGAGGACCGCGCTGGCCAGCGACTGGAGCACGCTCCCGACGACATGTCCGATGATCACGGAGCCGCGGTGGATCGCCATCGTACGGAAGCGGGCGACGACTCCCTCGGACATGTCCATGGCGATGGAGACCGCCGCTCCGACCACGGTGCTGCCGACGGTCATCATCAGGATGCCCGGCACGATGTAGGCGATGTACGCGGAGCGGTCGGCGCCGCCACCGATCCCCGCGCTCATCACGTCGCCGAAGACGTAGACGAACAGCAGCAGGAGCATCAGCGGCGTGAGCAGCAGGTTCAGGGTCAGGGACGGGTAGCGCCGCACGTGCAGCAGGTTGCGGCGCAGCATCGTGTTCGAGTCGCGCACGGCGAGGGAGAGCGAGCTCATCGGGCTTCCTCCTGGGGGTGGTCGGACCCGCCCGTCGCGGCGCCGCCGGTCAGGGCGAAGAACACGTCGTCGAGGTCGGGGGTGTGCACGGACAGTTCGTCCGCCTCGACGCCGGCCGAGTCCAGCCGGTCGAGGAGGGCGCGCAGCGCGCGCTGGCCGCCGTCGTGCGGGATCTGCAGTGACAGCGCCGCGTCGTCCCTGGCGGCGTCGCGCAGGGCGACAGCGGCGGACTGGTAGGCGGAGGGGTCGGTGAACCGCAGCCGTACGTGCCCGCCCGGGACGAGCCGCTTCAACTCGTCGGGGCTGCCCTCGGCGGCGATCGTGCCGTCGCTCAACACCGCGATGCGGTCGGCGAGTTCGTCGGCCTCGTCCAGGTACTGGGTGGTGAGGAAGACGGTCACGCCGCCGGCGACCAGCTCGCGGATGATCCCCCACATGGTGTGGCGGCTGCGCGGGTCGAGGCCGGTGGTCGGCTCGTCGAGGAAGATGATCCGCGGGGCGCCGACCAGGGTCATGGCGATGTCCAGACGGCGCTTCATGCCGCCGGAGTAGGTGGAGGCGGGCTTCTTCGCGGCCTCCACCAGGTCGAAGCGCTCCAGCAGTTCGGCGGTGGTGCGGCGGCCCTCGCGGCGGGGGAGGTGGTGCAGGTCCGCCATGAGGAGCATGTTCTCCTCGCCGGTGACCAGGTTGTCGACGGCGGAGAACTGGCCGGTGACGCCGATCGCGCCGCGCACCCCGTGCGGCGCCGCGTTCACGTCGTGGCCCGCGACCTGGGCCTGGCCGGCGTCGGCGGTGATGAGGGTGGAGAGGATGTTGACGACGGTGGTCTTGCCGGCGCCGTTCGGCCCGAGCAGGGCGAAGACGGAGCCGGCCGGGATGCGCAGGTCGATGCCGTCGAGGACGAGCTTGTCCCCGTAGGACTTGCGCAGGCCGAGTGCGGAGATGGCGGTGGGTGGATGGGGGTCGGCATGCCTGGGCGTGGGCATGACAGAGGAAGCCATGGGGCTCTCCCGTTCGAGTCGAGGCGAGGCAAGGCGTGGCGGGGCGGGGGTGTGAGCGTGAAGTCTGAAGGGTGCGGGGGCGTGAGGGGCTAACCGCGGTGCGGAGCGGGCGGGTTGGCGGGGCCGGTGCTCAGGGTCGGCGGGCAGCGGCGGCGGTGCTCAGGGGTGGCGGAGCCGGCACGCTGGGTCGCGGGGCGGGCGCTCAGAGCCGGCTGCGGCGCACGTCGATGTTGCCCCACCGGGTCCGGGCGCGGACTTCGACGGTGTCCTCCGTCTCCTGCGGGACTCCGGCCTCGGCGAGTGCGTTGCGCACCTGCCCGTGCTCGGAGCTGACGTCGAGCCAGGCGGCGGTGCCCTCGCGGACGCCGACCTCGATGGCCCCGTAGGACGTGTCCAACTGGACTTTTCCGCGCGCGACTTCGGCGATACCCAAAGCCCCGTGGGCGGTGGTGGCGGTGACCGATCCCTCGGCGCGCGCGATGTCGATGTTGCCGTGCGCACCGCTCACCCGCAGGTCGCCGATCGCGGCGCCTACGGTCGTGGCGCCGTGCGAGTTCTTCAGGACGGCCGGGCCGTCGATGGTGCCGACGCGCAGGCTGCCGAAGCTGGCGGTGATCTCGGCCGTGCCCTCGATCCGGTCGATGGTGACCGCGCCGTAGGAGGCGGTCAACTGGACGGGCCCGGTCGTGTCGAAGCGGACGTCACCGCCCGAGGTCTTCACCCGGACCTCGCCGAACCGGCCCTCGCCGAGCACACGGGTCCAGGAGCCGGTCACCTCCACGCCCGAGCCGGTGGGCAGGTCGACCATCACGTCGACGGAGCCGGTGGGCCCGACGAGATAGCGCTGCTTCGTCCTGACGGTCAGGACGCCGCTCGCGTACGTGACTTCGGTCTGCTCGGCGGCCCGCACGTCCCGGTCCCGCTTCGGGTCGCGCGGCCGTACCTCGACGACCGTGTCGGTGCGGTCGGCCGCGGTGAACTGGATGGAGCCGGCGCCCACGTGGGCGATGACCGAGATCGGTTCGGGGGTGTCGAAAGAAGGCATGGCTGTACCGTCCTCGCGAGTCGTTTCGGCGTCCGCGCTGGTGGGACGCGGTAAGGGTGTGTGCGGGTGAGTGCGCGTGCGGGTGGTGCGCGTTGGCGTGGGCGCGGTCAGCGCACCCAGCCGGTGAAGCTCTGTCCGATGGTGCGGGTCTTCTCCGTCCTGCGCGGCTGCGTGCCACCGCCGACCGCGGCCGACACGGCCCGGACCAGCCACGCGTTGACCGACAGGCCCTCGCGGCTCGCGGCCTCCTCGGCACGCGCCTTGAGGTGCGCCGGCAGGCGCAGGTTCACGCGGGCGGTGCCGCCCTCGTCCCCGTCGTCGGGCGCCTGCCCCTTGAGCGGTTCCACGGGCGCGGCCGGCTCCGCGGGACCGCTGTCGGAGGGCGGCAGCGTCACCACGAAGTCCGGGTCGAGCCCGCGCAGCCGTACGTCGACGGAGCCCGGGGCGAGCTCGCGGGTGACCTCGTCCATCGCGGCGGAGAGCACGTTGAGCATGGCCAGCCGGGTCGCCGACTCCAGCGGAGCGGTGAGCCGCTCGGCCAACTCGCGGGCGTCCTCGCCGCCGGCCTCGGCGGCCACGGCAAGTTCGCGACGAAGGGCGTCGACATACGGGTTCAGATCCATGACGCCATCATGGCACCACATTGGCGCCACGCGCAACCCCTTCACCCCACCACGACACCACCCCTCCCGAACCACCCCTCCCACCTGCAAAAACGAGCAGCACCATCCTGAGCCAGCGCGACACCACCCCACTCCCCGCCGCCATGACGGCACACGAATGGCACCAGCTGGCACCACCTCGCACCCCGTGACACCACACCACTCCCCCACCACCACCCGCCCGCGCTCGCGCGTCCACCGCCGGGTGGTGTGGGCGAGGCTGAGGCGCCGCCGCAAGAGGGCGGCGCCGGGAGGGCTCAGGTGGTGCGGTCGCGGGGGCGGATCAGGATCGCGACGGTGATCGTGAGCGCCGCGCAGAGGGCGCTGACGCCCAGTTGGGTGAGGCGCCAGGACCAGGTGAGCGCGGACAGTTCCGCCGTGGCGTGGAGACGGTCGGCGCTGAGGTGGCCGGAGCTGACGGCGGCGGCGTGGGGGCGGTCGCTGAGCCGGTGGGTGAGCAGCCCGAGGAGGGAGGCGCTGAAGCCGGCGATGACCAGCGCTTCGGCCGCCCCCCGGAGCGTGTTGAGGAATCCCGCGGCCATGCCGACCGACTCCGGGGGGACCAGGCTCATGGCCTGCCCGTCGGTGATGCCGAAGGACGCGCCCATCCCGGTACCGATCATCAGCAGCGGTACGGCGATCACGGCGACCGTGTGCTGGCCCCGCAGCGCGGTGAGCCAGAGGTTCCCCGCGACGACGAGGACCAGGGCGCCGAGGATGAGCAGCCGGGGCGAGCGGCCCTTGCCGATCAGGGCGGCGGCGACCAGGGGCATGAAGAGGACCGGCGCGGTCAGGAGCAGCATCGTGACACCGGCGAGCGCCGGAGACATGCCGGTGGCGGTCTGGAGGTAGGTCGGCAGGAAGACCAGCACGCCGAGAAACCCGACGGACGTGGTCAGCGTGGCCAGGCTCCACCCCAGGAACCCGCGGTTCGCCACGAGCGAGGGCGCCAGTACGGGCATCGCGCTGCGCCGCTGCACGAGCGCGAACAGGATCAGGACCAGCAGGGCCGCGGCCAGTGCGGACACGATGAGCGGGTTACCCCACCCGGCCGTGGGGCCTTGCAGGACCGCGGACATCACGAGGGTCAGCGCCGTGATGAACAGGACGCTTCCCACCGGGTCGCCGGCCCCTCCCGGGGCGCGGGACTCGCGAAGGCGCAGGGCGCCCAGGGCGACGGCGAGGCCGACGAGCGCGAACACGACGAAGCCGCCGCGCCATCCGGTGACGGCGATCAGCAGTCCGGCGAGCGTCGGGCCGACCGCGATGCCGACCCCGGCCATGGTGCCCATCAGCGCGAACGCGCGGTTACGGGCCGCGCCGTCGTAGGTGTGGGCGAGGATCGCGCCTCCCGCGGCCATGACGCCCGCGCCGCCGGCGCCGGAGACGACCCGGGCGAGGTCGGTGACGACGATCGAAGGGCTCGCGGCGGTCACGACGAACCCCACGGCGAAGACCAGGGCGGACATGACGAAGACCCGTCTGCGGCCGATACGGTCCGCGGTCGACCCGGCGACCAGGGTGGTCGCCGCGAAGGCCAGGTTGTAGCCGCCGACCACCCAGTTCAGGGCCGACCCCGACGCGTCCAGGTCGGCGCCGATGTCCGGCAGTGCCACCGCCGTACCGGAGATCGACATCGCCACCAGCACGACGCCGACCAGGACCACCGGGAGGGTCCGGTTCGCTGGTTCCACCGCAGGGCCGGACCCCCTGGCACCGGTGCCCTGGGCCGCGGTTTCCGTATTCATGGGACTCGCCTTCGCCGAGGGGATGAGCGTGTTTCCGGCGCCAGCCCACCGCCTCGACCGCGGTTGAGGTCAACCCCCCTCGACTGCGGTCAACCCCTCGATCCCGCCGGACCGCCGGTCCCCCGGCGTCGTGACCCGCCCACGCCCGGGGCGCGCTCCCCCTACCGGGGCTTCCGGCGCGGTGGCTCCTGCAACCGGACCGGGCCCGGGCCCTTGTGCTGAAGTGCGTCGTCGGGGTTGAGCAGGACGCAGGCCCGCATCGACAGGCAGCCGCACCCGATGCAGCCGGTGAGTTCGTGTTCGAGTTGCTCCAGGACCCGCCGGCGCTCCTGCAACTGGCGCTTCCAGCGCCGCGACATCCGCTGCCAGTCCGCATCCGTCGGCGCACGGTCCTGCGGGAGGGCGGCGAAGACCGTCGCGAGGTCGGAGAGGGGGATGCCGAGGCGCCGGGCGACGATGATGAGCGAGACGCGCCGCAGCATATGGCGCGGGTAGAGACGCTGGTTGCCGCTGTTGCGGGTGGAGAAGATCAGGCCCTTGCGTTCGTAGAAGTGGAGCGCGGAAGCGGACACTCCGGTTCGTCTCGTCACCTCGCCGACCGCGAGGGGAACGTCCGGGTCGACGTGCCTGTCCTGCGTCATGGCCGGTCCGGGCCCGGCATCCGTGGCTCCCCCGCCGTGCAACGGCCCGAGCCCGACACCCGCCGCTCCCCCGCCATGCAACGGCCCGAGCCCGACACCCGGGGCTCCCCCACCCCGCGCCGGCCGGGCGAAGCGGCGGACGGTCCACGGGCGGCACGGGTCGCCGTACACGTGGCAGCGCCGGCCGATGCGTGCGCGATCGCGATCACGGCAGAGATGTCCTTTCCCGCGGTGGCTGCCTCGACGCTACGACCTCAACCGAGGTTGAGCTCAAGCCGCACCGGACGGCCGCGGATGGTGGGGGTAACCCCCGTTCGAGGACGCCGGGTTGCCGCAGTGCACAGACACCTGTGCACGGACGACTGTGGAGCCATGCCCCAGCAACCCGGCTCCGGTGAACTCCCCGCGGCACGAGGCGCCTTCGCGACGCCCGTCGAACTCGGCGACCTCGCCACGCTCAAAGCCCTCGCCCACCCTCGCAGGCAGGCCGTCTTCCAGCACCTGACCCTGCACGGCCCGGCCACGTCGGCGATGCTCGCCCGAGCCCTCGGGCTGAACACCGGCGCGACCAGCTACCACCTGCGCGAACTGGCCAGATACGGCTTCGTCGAGGAGACGGACGGCGGTCCGAGCGCGCACCGCGAGCGGTGGTGGCGGATGGTTCCCGGGGACCGCCGCTTCCCGCCGCGCAGCCGCCAGAGTCCCGAGATGCGGCAGGTCATGGATGAGCTCAACCACCATGCGTACGCCGGGGACCTGGAGCTCTTCGAACGGCTGCAACGGGACGCCGAGGACGGTCCCTGGGCGGACGCGTTCCTCTACTCGCGCGGCAGTGTCCGGCTCACGCTGCCCGAACTCAGGTCCTTCTTCGAGGAGTACATCGCCCTCCTCAACCGCTACAAGCGGCCCGAGTCCGAAACGCCGCCCGACGCACGGACGTTGCTGACCCGCTTCCTCGGATTCCCGGCGCCCGAGCCGACAGGCGAGCCGACTCCCGAGACGGTGAACGAGACGGTGAACGACTCGACGGCCGAACCGGTGAACGAGCCCGCTGACCACGGCAGTTCGGAAGCCGGCCCGAAAAACGAGACCGCACACGACAGCAGGAAGGCCGACCACTCATGATGCTGCGCTACGCCCTGAAGACCGTCCGCGCGCGCAAGGCGGGCTTCCTCGGTGCCTTCGTCGCCCTGATGTGCGCGGCCGCCCTGATGACCGCGTGCGGCACGCTCCTGGACACGGGGCTGCGCGGCAGCGTCAGAACCGAGCGCTACGCCGCGGCCCCGATCGTGGTCTCCGCCGACCAGAACGTCCACCAGACCACCGTGAAGCACAAGAAGGGCAAGACCAAGGTCAAACACAAGGCCAAACCTGTCGCCGAACGCGCCTGGCTCCCGGCCGGCATCGCGGGCACCCTGTCCGCGACTCCGGGCGTCACCCGCGTCATCCCCGAACTCACCTTCCTGGCAGAGCCGTTGACCGCGAACGGCACCGGCGGGAGGAGCGCCTACGGACACGCCTGGGAATCCGCCGCGCTGACGCCGTACCGGCTCACCGCGGGCACCGCTCCCACGGCCGACTCCGACGTCGTGGTCGACGGCTACCTCGCCGGGCGCGCGCACCTCGAACCCGGTGACCGCCTCACCGTCCAGTCGACGCGGGCTCCGCGCACCTACCGCGTCAGCGGTGTCGCCACCCCCGCCACGAGCGTGACCCACCAGACGTCCCTCTTCTTCTCCGCCGCCGAGGCGAGCCGGCTGGCCGCCCGCCCCGGGCAGGTCACCGCGTTCGGCGTGATCCCGGCGGCGGGCACCGATCCGGGCCGGCTGCGCGATGCCGTGGCTGCGGCGCTGCACGGCACCGGTGCCCAGGTCAGCACCGGAGGCGCCCGCGGTCCGGTGGAGTTCCTGGACGCCGCCGCGGCCCGCGTCAAGCTGGTCAGCATCGGCGGCGCGATGGGAGGCACCTCGCTGCTCGTGGCGGTGCTCGTGGTCGTGGGGACGTTCGCGCTCTCCGTCCAGCAACGCCTCCGCGAACTCGCCCTGCTCCGCGCCATCGCCGCCACCTCCGGGCAGATCCGCAAGCTCCTGGGACGGGAGGCCCTGATCGTCGGAGCGACCGCGGGGACGGCCGGCGCCCTGCTCGGGCTCCCCCTGGGCGACTGGCTGTACGCCCGGTTCACCGCTGCGGGCGCGGTGCCGACCACCCTCCAGCACACCTCCGGCTTCGTTCCCCCGCTCGCCGGCCTCGCCGTGACCCTGCTGGGCGCGTGGGCCGCCGCGCGCATCGCCTCGCGCCGCGTCGCCCGTATCCACCCGGCCGAGGCACTCACCGAAGCCCGGACCGAAACCACCCGGCTCTCCTACGGACGCCTCCTCGCCGGCCTCCTGCTGCTCGCCGGCGGCGGCGTCCTGGTCGCGCTGCTCAGCAGCCTGCACACCGAACCCGCCTCCACACCGGTGACGTTCCTCGCCGTCGTCGTCCTGTCCACCGCCGTCGCGCTGCTCGGGCCGCTCCTGGTCAAAGCGGCCGCCCTTCTGCTGGCCGGACCGCTGCGCTGGTCCGGTCCCGGTGGCAGGCTCGCCACCGCCAACCTCCGCGGCAACGCCACCCGTATGGCCTCCGTCGTCACCCCCCTCACCCTGCTCGTCGCGATGACCTGCACGGTGCTCTTCGTGCAGTCCACCCTCGGCGACGCGGCTCGCGCCCAGGCCCGTGCGGGTGTCCTGGCCGACTGGGTGGTCGCCTCCCAGGGGCCCGGCGTCCCGTCCGAGGCGGCACGTCAACTGCGCACCCGGCACGACGTCGTCACCGAAGTGGTCCGTACGACCGTCCGGATCGGCCTCGACAAGTACCCGGCCCAGGGCGTCACGCCGGCCGGGCTCGCCCGCACCTGGGACCCGCACGTCACCGCCGGCTCCCTCAGCGGGCTCACCGAGCACAGCGTCGCGGTCAGCGAACTGGCCGCGCGCCAGCACCACGTGAAGCCCGGAAGCACCCTGAGACTCACCCTCGGCGACGGCACCCCCGCCACGCTCACCGTCGCCGCCGTCTACGCCAGGGGGCTCGGCTTCGGAGACCTCACCTTCGCGCACGACCTGCTCGCCCGGCACGTCGACAACCCGCTCGCCGCCTCCCTCCTCGTCAGCACGGACCGCACCCGCTCACAACTCGCCGCGAATCTGCGCGACTTCCCGGGCCTTCGGGTGCTCTCCCCCGCCGCCGCGGACTCCCTCCAGGCGCGGCGGCAGCAGACCGACGCGGAGGTCAACCTCATCGCCATGGGGCTCGTCCTGGCCTTCACGGCGATCGCGGTGGTCAACACCCTCGCCATGTCCGTCTCCGAGCGGGTCCGGGAGTTCGCGCTGCTGCGGCTGGCCGGTGCGACCCGCCGCCAGGTGCTGGGCATGCTGCGGACCGAGGCGCTGTCGGTCCTCCTGCTCGGCACCCTCCTCGGCAGCGGCATCGCCCTGGCCGTCCTGACCTCGTTCAGCATCGGCATGACGGGCCGCACGGCACCCGCCGTCACCCCGCACCTGTACGTGACGGTGGTCGCCGCGGCCGGACTCCTCGCGCTCGTCGCGACCACGCTGCCCGGACGCGTGGCACTGAGGGTGCGGGCGGTGACGGTGGCGACGGCCCAGGAATGACGCGCGCGATCGGCCCGGCGCGGTCCGTCCCGGCAGATGGGCCCGCGAACGTACAGGGAGCGTCAAGGATCTCGCGGCGAACGGGCGTGCGGCGGGCTCGGGTGCGTTAATGGAAGCGGCGGCGCCGACCGGCGCCATGAAGTCCACGGGGGGACGCCATGGGGGAGTTCTCGGGTATCGACCCGACCGCGCTGAAGCAGATGATCTCGTCGTTCGACGGTGACCGGCAGCATCTGCGGGACCTGGTGTCGCGCTACATGGGGCAGTTCACGGCGAAGGGGCTCGACACCCAGGACCTGAGCAGTCTCCTGACGATCTGCGGCTGGCTGGACGACGAGTCGCCGAAGCTCAAACGGCGGGAGACCCTGGCCGCCGCGGCGGCCGCGGGCAACGGGCCGGACATGCACATGGTGCAGATCCCGGAGCCGGTCACCGAGTCGTCCGCGCAGGCGCAGGCGGACGGCAAGAAGCTGGCCCAGCAGTTCAACGCCAACAACGGCGGCGACAGCAAGGCCGGCGACCAATACCACACGCTCGCCCAGGAGTTGCTGGCACACCAGGACGACCCGGACTACTGCGCGGCCTTCTACGCCAACCTCACCCCGTCGGAGGCCACCTCACTGCCCACGCTGCTCGCCTCGACCCACAGCAGCACCGCCGGCAGCGACCTGACGGTCTTCAGCCACGCCCTCGGCACGGCGACCGACGCCGCCTACCCGGTGCCGGGCTTCGACAAGGTCGTCTCGTACTACACCTCGCCCCTGCCCAAGGGCTCCAACAGCGCGGCCTGGAACCGGGCCGCGATGCTCCAGTACGGCAACTTCTCCACGGACTTCCTGGTCAAGACCACCCGGGCGGCCGGGATGGACCAGTTCGCCAAGGACCCCAAGCAGAACTTCAGCAGCGACCCGTTCGACGCCGCCGACGTGCTCGGGCTGCCGAAGGACGTCGTGGCACTCGACCTCCACGCGCTGTCCCCGAACGAGGCCGCCACCCAGCAGGTCTTCGCCAACATGGGCCAGGACCCGGGCAAGACCGACCTGAACGGCAACCTCAAGTCCCTTGCCTCATACGTCGGTTCACAGCACGACGCGGACATGACCGCCGCGTTCCAGGCCACCCTCATGGCAGGCTCCGGCGACCACTCGACCCAGGGGCCGTACGGCTCGTACTACGCCCCGGTCCTGCACTCCGGAACCGAGACCGACTTCGCCACCGCCGCGATGAGCGCGCTCAGCGGCAGCAACGCCAAGCAGAGCGACTACCAGGACTTCATCGCCACCACCTTCGAGATGTTCGGCACGCCCGCCGGCGCCACCCCGCAGCAGACCGGCACCCAGACCGCGACACTGCTGAAGCTGACCCAGAGCGCCGACCCGAAGTGGCCCGCCACCCGCACCGCGATCCACTCCGCCGCCGACCAGGCCGAAGCGGGCAAGAACGACACCGGCTTCATGCAGGGCTACTACGGCAACGGCGGCGCCGACCTCGAATCGAACCTGGCGCTCGAACTCCACGCCATGGACGGCACCCACGGCGGCACCGTGCTCAGCCCGGACTCGACCAAGATCCTCGGCGAGTTCGGCGACAACCTGGCGGCGGCGACCCAGCTCAGCAAGGCCGGCAACCTCCCGCAGTTCGACGCGAAGACCTTCACCTCCCCCCACGACATGTGGTCGGCGAGCATGCTCGTCAAGTACGGCCCGTCCGGCGACAAGTGGGAACCCACGTTCCTGACGAACATGGGCGACGCCGCCCTGCACTGGCGAGCCGACCAGAAGGACAACCTGCGCCCGAGCTACTCCCCCGGGGACATGAGCCTCGCGCTGGTCGACAGCTGGGTCGACCCGGACAAGGACCCCTGGTACAAGGAACTCGGCCTGCACGAGGACAACGTCGACCAGAACATCGAGCAGCAGACGGCGATCGCGCAGGGCATCTCCGCCAACGACCCCAGCCTCGCGGTGCTGTCCAAGCTCGGCGAGAACCAGCAGGCGTCCCGCGACCTGCTCTCGGGCGGGGACGGCAAGTTCGCCGCCGAGCAGCTCGTCAACGCCAACTGGCAGACACCCGGAATCAGCGACGACTCCGAGTTCCCCTCCCAGGTCCTCCTGCAGGCGACCAAGCGCGGCAGCGGCAACAAGGACATCGACACCGACGCCACGAAGGCCGCCGCGAACGTCTTCCAGGCCGGCGCGAGCCACTACAAGTCCGGCGGGCAGCAGTTGCCGCCGAAGCTGGGGGTCGCCCTCGCCGACGTCGCCGGAGCCTACGTGCCGGACTTCACGAGCGCGCAGACCCACATGGGCTCGGCGGGATTCGAGGTCGACCACGACGCGAGCGGCCGGCCGCAGATCAACGCCAACCCCACGGACCTGAACCTCTTCATGCACGAGTTCATGAACGGCAACCCCGCGGCCGCCGGCGACTTCCGGGCCGCCGTGCACGCCAACATCACCACCGAGAGCGCCCGTTACCAGGGCGACAGCTCCTCGAAGGACGCCAGCACGGTCCTCACCAACCTGGGCCGGCTCGACGGCAGCATCGACAACGTCATGAGCGACCTGAAGTACCAGCCGGCGGCGAAGGCCGACGCGCAGGCGCAGAACGACGCGATGTACGCGTGGATCGCGGGCGGCCTGATCGGTCCGCTCATCCCGGAGGAGGCGCCCGCGATCGTGGCCATGGCCAACGGTGGCGGCAGCGCCTGGCTCTCCTACCAGTTCTCCACTACCCACGCCGCCGACGTCACCAACGCGGCGCAGAAGGCCGACTTCCAGGAGGAGCAGTCCCTCCAGATACCGGCGGCCAACGGCCTCATCCACGCGGGCACGATCAACCCGCCGCCGTACGCCTGGTACCACGACGGGAACTTCGACATGACCAAGTTCAACGGGACCGAGTACGACCGGTGGTTCGACGGGCTGCCCACCTCCCAGCAGAACACCATCAACCAGCTCTCCAACTACGCGAAGGAGGGCCACTCGCAGACCACCTCCGAGCACACAGGGAGCTCGAACAATGTCAACTGACGGAGCTGAGCGGGTGGCCGGAACGGTCGCGGGCGGGTCTGGGGCGCGCGGGTCTGGGGTGGGCGGATCTGGCGCGGGCGGATCTGGGGCGGGTCGGCGGGTACGGCCGGCGCGCGGACGCGGTACGGCCGCGTCCACCGTCGCCGTCTCGGTCGCGGTCGCTCTGGTCGGGCTGGTCGCGGTGGCCGGCTGCGGCGGCAAGGGGAAGCCGCACGCGCCGAAGCCGGGGCAGGCCGCGCTGCTCGGGACGTACGACGGCAGCACCACCGTCGGCCAGGCGCTGGGCTCCCTTCATCCGAACGGGGCGGCCACCGACGCCGCCGGCACCACCTATCTGCTCAACTCCCCGGCCCTGACCGGGCTGAGCGCCACCGGCAAGGGGAAGACCTTCCCCACGACCGGGAACCTCTTCGACGCGACCCCGCCGGAGGGCCTTGTGGCGATGCCGGACGGTTCGGTCGTGTTCGGGCACGGCGCCGAAGTGGTGCGGCTCGACCCGAAGAGCGGGAACACCTCGGTCCTGGCCGGCGACGCCGACCGGACACGTCCCTACAACACCTCGGCTCCCGCCACCGCGACGGCCGGCGACGTCCGCTTCACCCAAGCGGTCACCCCGGTCGGGGTGACCCGTGCGGGCGCGGTCGTGCTCGTCGACGACCGCGCGCTGTGGTCGCTGTCGTCCGGCCGGCTCACCCGCGTCGCACAGCAACCGGTCGGCCACGGCAAGGACACCACCTTCCTCAACGTGGGCGACGCCGTGGCCCCCGACGGCACGACGTACCTGCGAGGGACGAAGAGCAGTTCCACCACCCTCGCCGACGTCCGCGTGGTCTCCCCCCAGGGCGGGACGACCGCGTTGTCGCTGCCCGCATCCGTCCCCGGCGTCAACGGCCGCCCCGCCGACCTCACCACCACCTGGCTCGCCTCCGACGGCGCCGACGGCCTCTACGTCCACGCGGTACAACTCACCCACGGCAACGGCGACTACGTCCTCCACCTCCACGACGGCAGCGCCACCCTGCTGCTGTCCGCGAAGCCCTCCACGAGCGCCGCCAAGAGCGGAACCTGCGACGTCCACCACCCCGTCGACGCCACCCGCTTCCCCTGCGCCCTCCCCCGCACCCTGACCTACCACGCCGGCCAACTGACCCTCGCCGGCGAGAAGTCCTACGTCGTCCGCCTCCCGGCGACCCAGGCATGAACCCCCGCACCCGTCCCGCCGCCACGGCTCTGGCCGGCGCACTGCTCGCACTGCTCGCACTGGCCGCGTGCGGCGGGGGCGGCACCGGGTCAGGCCCGGCTGCTGACGGGCCCGACCCGGCGGACGGGGGCTACCGGCGCCGCTCCCCGCGCGGCGCGGGCCCTCAGCTCGCGGTGGCGGCGGTGTAGCGGGCGCTGACGTCGGTCCAGTTCACCAGGTCCCACAGCTTGGTGACGTAGTCCGGGCGGACGTTCTTGTACTGGAGGTAGTAGGCGTGCTCCCAGGCGTCGAAGACCAGCAGCGGGGTGGTGCCCTGGCCGACGTTGCCGTGGTGGTCGTAGACCTGCTCGATGATCAGCCGCTTGCCCAGCGGCTCCCAGCCGAGCACGCCCCAACCGGAGCCCTGCACGGACGCGGTGGCGGTGGTGAGCTGCTTCTTGAACGCCTCGAAACCACCGAGGTGCTCGTCGATCGCGGTGGCCAGCGCGCCGTCGGGGCGGTCCCCGCCGTCGGGCGAGAGGTTCTGCCAGAAGATGGAGTGCAGGACGTGCCCGGAGAGGTTGAACGCGAAGGTCTTCTCCAGCCCGACCAGCCCGGTCGGGGTGATCGCGTCCTTGTCGCGGGCCTCGGCGATCTGCTCCAGCGTGTCGTTCGCGCCCTTGACGTAAGCGGCGTGGTGCTTCGCGTGGTGCAGCTCCAGGATCTCCCCGGTGATCGCCGGCGCGAGCGCGGAGTAGTCGTACGGCAGGTCCGGAAGAGCGTAGGTGCCCATCAGGCACGGCCCCTTTCCACGATGGTCGTCAACATGCCACGACCCACCCTAGACCCCTATTGCGAAGAGCTTGCAACAGCTTCTCTATTGCAGGAGCATGGTGTCGGGCGGGGCCCGCCCGACAGCTTCCGGAAGCCCGCTTCCTCGCTGATCGTCTTTCACCCGGCACCCGCCGGCCGGCCGGCCCCGCCCACTGAGCACCCGTACGGCGACCGGCCTGGTGGCGCGGAAACCGCAGGTCACGGGCGTGAAGGACCTGCTGAGCCCTGGACCGGCAGTACACCCCTCATGGCCCGGACCCGTCGTGGCCTCGAAGGCACGAAGACCACGGCGAGGTCCGGGAGCGCCGCGACGGTGGAGGAGCCACCGACCCTGCCGCAGTTCCGGACTCCCGCCGCAGCCGCCTGAAGGTCGTGTACGTTTGCTGCTGGTGTGCCGGGAAGTCTGGTCGGCGAATACGAGAGAACTCTCTTCGCTGATCGGGGTCTTCCATGGTGCTCGTCGTCGTCTTCGGGGCGGCGCCGCTGGTCGCGGTGCCGCGGTCGGGTGTTGTCCCCCGGCCGGTGCGGCCGGCCTCCCCGCCCTTCCCGGTCGGCGGCGCGCTCGTCGGTGACGGCGGGCTCGGGCGCGTACGCAGCCCGCCAGGCAGCCCGATCGTCGCGGCCACCGCCGATCTCGGCCCGTTCACCGCCCTGTTCACCGTGCCGTTCACCGTGCTGTTCACCGGTGGCCGGCACCTCTCCTTCCGCGCGAGCCCGTGTCCGGCCGCGTTCGAGTCGCCCGGCGAGTCGCCCGGCGTCGCGCCCGGCGACGAACCAGGGCCGCCGCCCACGGCCCCTACCCAGGAGGCAGGACATGCGCGCTCGTGAACTCGCCCGGTCCTACCCGACCGTGACCCTCGGCAGCCCCGCGCTCGACGCGGCCCGGCTGCTGGCGGGCCGCGGACTGCCCGGGGTGCTGGTGGTGGACGCGGACGGCGCCCCGTACGCGATCGTGCCGGCCTCGCGGTTCGTACGGCTCCTGGTGCCGTCGTACGTGGTCGAGGACCCGACGCTGGCCGCCGTCGTCGACGAGCAGCACGCGGACCGGCTCTGCGCCGCGCTGGCGGACCGGGCGGTCGCCGACATCCTGCCGAGGGAGCGGATGGCGGCGCCCGTGGTCGCCGGTGACGCCACCGTGCTGGAGGTGGCGGCGCTGATGGCCCGCGAACGCAGCCCGCTGGTCGCCGTGATGGCGAAGGAACCCGACGGCACCCGCCTGCTCGGCGTGATCACCGCCTCCCATCTGCTGGACCGACTGCTCGGAGTGGCATGAACGACTGGCACGGCTGGGCGGCGCTGGCCGTCTTCATCGGCACCTACGCCCTGATCATCAGCGAGCGAATACACCGCGTCGCCGCGGCGATGGGCGGCGCGTCGCTGATGCTGCTGGTCGGGGCGACCGACGGCAACGCCGCCTTCTACTCCGAGCGCGCCGGCATCGACTGGAACGTCATCTTCCTGCTGATGGGCATGATGATGATCGTCGGAGTGCTCAAACGCACCGGCCTGTTCGAGTACCTCGCGATCTGGTCGGTGCGGAAGGCCCGGGCCCGGCCCTTCCGGGTGATGGTGATGCTCATCGCCATCACCGCGATCGCCTCGGCGCTGCTGGACAACGTCACCACCGTGCTGCTCGTCGCCCCCGTCACGCTGCTGATCTGCGAGCGTCTCGCGCTGCCGATCGCCCCGTTCCTGATCGTCGAGGTCTTCGCGTCGAACATCGGCGGCATCGCCACCCTCGTCGGCGACCCGCCGAACATCATCATCGGCAGCCGGGCCGGGCTGACCTTCAACGACTTCCTGGTGCACCTCGCGCCGCTGGCCGTGCTGCTGGTGCTGGTGCTGATCGGCCTGGCCCGGCTCATGTTCCGCTCCGCCTTCGTCTACGACGCCGACCGCGCCGCCGAAGTGCTCGCGCTGGACGGGCGCGAGGCGATCCGGGACGCGCGGCTGCTCGTCCAGGGGCTGACGGTGCTGGGCCTGGTGATCGCCGGGTTCGTGCTGCACCCGCTGATCGGGTTCGAGCCGAGCATCGTGGCGCTGCTCGGCGCGGGTCTGCTGGTGGCGGTCTCCACCGTGGAGACCGGCGAGGTGCTCGCCGAGGTGGAGTGGCCGACGCTGGCGTTCTTCGCCGGGCTGTTCGTGATGATCGGCGGGCTGATCGAGACCGGGGTCGTCGCACACGTCTCCGACGCGCTCGCCGGCGCCGTCGGCGACAAGGAGTTCGGCGGCTCCATGCTGATGCTCGGCGCCTCGGGCGTGCTGTCCGGCGTCATCGACAACATCCCCTACGTCGCGACCATGGCGCCGGTCACCGCCGACCTCGTCCACCACCTCGGCGGTGCGAGCGACCACGTGATGTGGTGGGCGCTGGCGGCCGGTGCCGACCTGGGCGGCAACGCCACCGCGATCGGCGCGTCCGCCAACGTCGTCGTGCTCGGCATCGCCGAACGCTCCGGACGCCCCATCTCCTTCTGGCAGTTCACCCGCTACGGGCTCGTCGTCACCGCCGCGACGGTCGGCACGTCAGCGGTCTACCTGTGGCTGCGCTACTTCGCGCTGGCCTAGCGCCTGCCGCGACGACGTGCCGGCCCGCACGGTGCGCTCGTCCCTGCGCGGGCCGCGTATCGCGCGAGCCGGGCCGAGCAGATCCAGCGCCTCGTCCCGGCGAAAGCCGCCCGCTCCCCCCTTCACGTCAGCGCCGCGCCCGTGACGCCCGTACGTTTCAGAGCATCCGCTCGGCCGCCGCCGCCCGTGCGCGCAGCGCGTCGGCCTCCTCGTGCCGGCCTCGGGCAGCCAAGATCCGCGCCCGGTACTCCATCGCGTACCCGTCGCCCAACTCCTCGGCGCGCACGAACGCCTGCACGGCCCGCTCCAGGTCCCCCCGGTCCCGGAAGAGCACGCCCAGCGCCGTGATCGGGAACGCCTGCTACTGGGCCAAGGAGCCCCAGCGGGTCGCCGTGGCCGGCGCGGGTGCCCCACCCGTGCAACCGGATTGAGCGGACGGTGGGCTGTCCACCGGGGGCGGCGGGCAGGGTGCCCCCGAACCCCGTTCCGCACACCCGCCGTCGGGCCGCCGGGATGTCGGGCCGTCGGCTGATCACGGCGGCCAAATGAGGCGGCGGTGCGCGGCCTCCGCCGGCAGCCCGTCGAACGGCAGCGGGGAGCCCTGGCCGGAGCGCGGCGAGGCGGCCGTGTCCGTCACGGCGAGCAGGGACTCCCGGATGTCACGAACGGTCCGGGGCGAAAGCCCAACGCCGGGCTCACGCCGCGCTTGACGGGGTGGCGTCGACGGCGGTGGTCTGCTGGTCGATGGTGTAGACGGAGGTGCGGCCGGAAGGGGAGATGACTCCGAGCTGGGACTGCATGTCGTGCTCCACCACCTGGTCCATGGGCACGGAGCCGTTCTTCACGAACGGTTGCAGGCTCGGGCCGAGGTTGACGGCGGAGGTGAGGTCCTTCGCTAGGACGGTCTCGTCGACGGCGCTGTCGCTGAGGACGAGGGCGCCGCCGTCCTTGGTGCGGAGGGCGAAGGTCGCGCCGGCCGGCGGGCGGGCGGCCTTGTAGTCGGCGTAGGCGTGGCCGTCCATGCTGTTGCCGCGATCGGTGTAGACGGATATGGCGGCGTCGCGCTCCTTGGTCTTCGCCAGGTCGGACTTCTCGCCGCCGGTGGCGTAGAGGTCGGCGACCATGCCGGCCAGGTCCTTCGGCGCGTGGGTGCCGATCTTGGCCGCGGGGTCGACGACGGTCGCCAGGCCGTTCCCGTCGAGGGCGAGCGCCGGGACGGCCTTCTGCTCGGCCCCGGAGAAGCCGGCCGCGGCCACCGCGCGCCAACCACCGCTCAGGTGCTGGAAGACGAGGAAGCGAATGTACGTGGTCGCCGGCGTGCCCGCCTTGCCGGCCTTGAGCTCCGCGATCCTGGCCTTCATCACGAACCAGTTCGCCTTCGCGGAGGCCGGCGGTATGAAGAAGGAGCGCTGGACGTACACGAACGGCGCCAGGTTCGCCGCGACCTCCTTCTTGTCCAGCTTGGGCAGTTGCGTGAAGTACCCGTTGTCGGAGGCGAGCATCGCGCCGGCCTCGACCTTGGCCATCAGCGTCGGGCTGTGCTGGGCGTTGGCCTGGTTGTTGACGCTCTGGTAGGTGTCGACGACCTTGTCCGCCTCGCTCGCGGGGAGCAGCGGCTGCTCGGCGGCGGCTCTCGTCGCCGTCGAGTCGGAGGGCGAGGGGGAGCCGGATGAGGAGGAGCAGCCCGCGGCGAGGGCGAGCGAGGCGGTGGCGGCGGCGAGCAGAGTGGTGGTGGACGCGGTGCGTCGAGTGCGATGCGGCATGACGGCGCTGATTCCCCGTGGAGTTGTGGAGTTGTCGGTTGTCCGCGCCGGCACCATCGCCGGCAACGGTGGTATCGGGCAACGGTATCGGCCGGACCGAACCGGCCGGGCGTCGCTTGGTCTCCCGGGGGCCGCTTGCTGTCAGCGACGGTGCGCGAGGGCGCGGCGCAGGTCGTCGAGGCCGTCGGCGAGGTGGCGGCGCAGGGAGGGGGTCAGGTCGGTCCTGGCCAGGCACGCCTCCGCCGCGCGGATGGTGTCCGGGTGGGCCGCGCCCACCGGGAAGAGCCCGTGGCCGAGTGCGCCCGCGACCGCGCCACCACGCTGCCCGGCCGCCGGGACCTCCTCGAAGTACCGCAGCGCGTAGTCCTGTTGGCCGCGAGGCGAGCCGGAACGCCAGAAGCCCTCCGCGGTCGCGGTGAGCAGGGGGCCGGCGAGCGCGTCGGGGGTGAACAGCCGCTGCCAGGCCCGTTCCTTCGCGGCGTCGTCCGGGAGCGCGGCGCGGGCCCGGGCCGCGCCCAGCTCACCGGTGTCGCTGGGGTCGGCCGCTAGCTCGGCGGCGATCCGTGCCTCGTCGGCCGCCCCGGTCGCGGCGAGCCGGGTCAGCGCGGCCCAGCGAAGGCTCGCGTCGAAGTCGACGCCGTCCGGCAGGTCGCGGCCGTCCAGCCAGCCGTCGAGCTCCGCTCGCCGGCCCTCCCCCGACGCTGTGTCGATCACGCCGCGCAGGGCGGCGATCCGCAGTCCGCGTCCGGCGTCCGGGCGGGCGAGCACGGCGCGTGCGGCGTCGCCGAGCAGGAGGAGCGCGGCGGGCCGTTGGTCCGGGTCGAGGTAGCGGGCGACGACATGGTCGCGGGCGAAGGTCAGCACCGCCCCGACGATGCTGTCCGAGCTCTCGGCCGGGAGGTGGGCGGCGACCAGGCGCAGGTAGTCGGCGGCGGGCAGTTCGGCGCCGCGGGTCAGGTCCCGGAGGTGCTCCCAGAGCACGGCGCGGCCCAACTCGTCCTCGACGGCGGACAGCGAGGCGGTCACGGTGGCCGCGGAGTGCTCGTCGAGCCGGACCCGCGCCCAGGTCAGGTCGCCGTCGTTGGGCAGCAGCAGGGCGGCGCGCGGCGCACCGACCAGTTCGGGCAGCGGGGTACGTCCCCCGGGCGCGACCTCGGCGTCCAGCCGCCGGCGGGCCACGAGCGCGGCACCGTCCCGCTCGCGTACGCCGTCCCGCCCGGCCCCGCCGTGCCCCTCACGCCCGCCGGCCCACTCGTACACACCGATCCGCACCCGGTGCGGGCGGCTGCCGTCGTTGACCAGCACGGCGGAGGTGACGGCCCCGCCGGTCGCCCCGGCCCCGGCCTCGGCCTCGACCCCGGCCTCGACCTCGACCTCGATCCGCAGCGTGTCGACGCCCGTGGTGCGCAGCCACCGGTCGGCCCAGCCCGGCACGTCCGGGCCGTCTGCGGAAGTCAGCGCGGCGAGGAAGTCGGCCAGGCCGGCGTTGCCCCGGCGGTGCTCGGCGAAGTAGGCGTTGACCCCGGCGAAGAACGCCTGGTCACCGAGGAGGTACATCAGCTGGTGCAGCGCCGAGGCGCCCTTGGCGTACGAGATCCCGTCGAAGTTGGACAGCGCCTCGGCGGCGGAGTCCGCCCCGGTGGCGGCGACGCGGTGCGTGGTGGGGCGCTGGTCGGCGTCGTAGCCCCACCCCTTGTGGCCCGCGGCGAACAGCGCCCAGGCGCCGGTGTAGCGGGTGGCCTCGGCCGCGATCCGGTAGCCGAGCACCTCGGCAAAGGACTCGTTCAGCCAGATGTCGTCCCACCAGGCCAGGGTGACCAGGTTGCCGAACCACATGTGGGCCATCTCGTGGCACACGACCACCGCCCGGTTCACGCGCTGCGCGTCGGTCGGCGCGGAGCGGAAGAGCATCGTGTCCTGGAAGGTGACGCAGCCCGGGCTCTCCATCGCCGCCCAGTTCAGCTCGGGCAGGAACACCTGGTCGTACCCGCCGAACGGGTAGCGCTCCTCGAAGAGTTCGTGCAGCCGGTCGAACGACGCCCGGGTCAGCTCGAACAACTCCCCTGCCTCCCGGTCGAGTTCGGCGGCGAGCGAGCGACGGGCGTACAGGCCGAGCGGGATGCCGTCGTGCTCGGCGCGCACGGCGTGCAGCGGACCGGCGACCACGGTCGTCAGGTAGGTGGAGATCGCGCCGATCGGGTCGATCCGCCAACGGCCGTCGGGCAGGCGGCCGTTGGCGCCGTTGCCGATCACCGTCCAGCCCTCGGGCGCGGCGACGGTGAAGGAGAACGGCGCCTTCAGGTCCGGCTGGTCGAAGCAGGCGAAGACCTTCGGCGTGAGGTCGGGAGCGCACGCCGCGTACACGTAGACCTCGCCATCGGCCGGGTCGGTGAAGCGGTGCAGGCCCTCGGCGGTGCGCGAGTACGGCATGTCGGCCTCGACCAGCAACTCGTTCCCTGCGGCCAGCGCGGGCAGCGGCAGGCGGTTGCCGTCGAGGGTGCCGGGGTCGAGCGGCCGGCCGTTCAACTCGACGCGCAGCAAAGCCCCGGGCTCGATGTCCACGAAGGACGCCGCACCGGGCTCCACGCACCCGAAGCGGATCACCGCCGTGCTGCGGAAGCCCTCCTCGCCACGGGTGAGGTCCAAGGTGACGGAGTAGGAGAGGACGTCGAGCAGGTGCGCGCGCACCTCGGCTTCGTTGCGCAGAAGGGCTGGCATCCCCGCATGCTGCCCCAGCCCCCACACGTCGGACAACCCGATAGAGACGACCGCAGCGGCCGCGAACCGGCCTTCGAGGAGGCGGCGGCCCCGGGAAAAGCCGGCCCGATTGTCATGGTCACCCCCTAGAATCCGGCTGCCCGCACGACGGCTTCCCGCTGATCGTGACGCAGGGCGTATCCCAGGGGGGATCATGAGAGAACCGAAAGGCGCCGCCACGTCGCGGCGCAGGTCGTGGACGAGACGGCGGAGGGCCGGGGCGGTGCGCGGGACGACCGCGCTGACCGCCGCGCTCGCCACGGCGGCGACCCTGTGGCTCGCGCCGGCCGCCGCGGCGACCGGCGGCACGAGTGTGGCACCGGCCGGTGCCGGGACCTCCTCGACCGCCCGTGCCGGCGGGCACGCACCAGCCGACGCGGCGGCCGCGAAGCCCGCGCCGGGCTCGGCGGCAGCGAAGGCCGCGAGTTCCAGGACCGCGGCGAAGTCCCTCGCGAAGTCCCCGGCCGAATCCGCCGGAAGGTCGGCCGCGAAGTCCACCGCGCCGCCGCGGGCATGGACCAAGTCCGACGCCGAGAAGGCGCACGCCCAGGCGGTGCGGCAGACCACCGCCGCCGACTCACCCGACGCCTGCTCCGGCGCCTTGGCACCGCACACCGTCTACTCCTGCGCCGATCCGGAGAACGGCGACCCCGTCTACACGCTCGACCTGCCGCGGTCGAAGGACGTGCTCTTCGTCCAGGTCGTCGCACGGGACCCCTTCGCGCCGACCCCGGTGGTCACCGCGCCCGACGGCACCATCCTCACCTGCGACCGTCCGGACGACCCGCAGCAGCAGAGCTACGGCACCCTGCGCTGCCCGACCGCGCAGGCCGGCACGTACACGCTGACGGTCCCCGGCGCCGGCTTCACCGTCGCCTGGAACGCCCTGCTGTCGGACGCCGCCTGCACCACGCTGTCCGCCCAGGACACCGCGCTGGGCGCGCCCGTCGCCCTGGCCGGCTCCCTGGACGCCGGCTCCCCCGGCGACTGCTACAGCCTTCCGCTGGCGGCCGGGGACGTCCTGCGCTCCCGGGTGTCGGACTGGACCGACAACGCGTGGGTCTACGACGCCGACGGCACCCAGGTGTGCGCCAAGGGCGACGGCTCCTTCGAGATGGACTGCACCCTCACCGGTTCCGCGCCCTACCGGGTCCAACTCGACCAGCGCGAAGCCGAACAGAGCAGCTACACCCTCTCCTTCGCCCGCCTGTCCACTCCGACCGGCTGCCCGGCCTTGGACCCGCAGGCTTACGGCACCGTCCCGGACGCGTCGTCCACCGCGCGCTGCCGCACCCTGCACGTCACAGCCGCCGGGCCGTACGTCTTCGGTACCGCGGCCGCCGACCACGGCGTCACCGGCGCCCTGTACCGGGCCGACGGCACCGAGGTCTGCACCGAGGACCAGAGCACGGCGTGTGCGCTGACCGCGGGTGACTACACCTGGGCCCGCGACTTCCAGGACAGCGGACCCGCCGCCTACGGCGTGTGGTTCCGCGCCGCGGCGAGCACCGACGGCTGCACGGCCGGCCGCGACGACGAGTTCGCCTCCGGGTCTCTGACCGGGGCCTTCGCCGGCCAGGGCGAGGAGCTGTGCTGGACGCTGCCGACCGCGACCGGCCAGGGCCTCTACCTGCTCGACCAGCAGGAGGGTCGCGGGGCGCAACTGGAGGAGGCCGTCTACGACTCCGCGGGCGCCCGGCAGTGCGCCGACGACACCGTCCGCCTGGTGTGCAAGCTCACCGGCACCGCGCCCTTCCACCTGGCGCTCGGGAACACCGCGACCGGCAGCGACTCCGGTGCTGACACGGGCAGTTACGTCTACACCGTGCAGCGCACCGGCTCCACCAGCGGTTGCACCGCCTGGCCGCAGTCCGCGTTCGGCGGCTCCTACGGCGCGGAGGTCTCCCTCACGGCCGCGCAGCAGATGCGCTGCCTCGCCCTCCCGGCGGACAGCCACTCCACCGCGGAGATGCTCGACTTCACCAACACCTCCAACCGGCTCGACGCCTCCTACCAGGTCTACGACGCGGCGGGCGAGAAGGTCTGTGCCAGTTCGGGCAGTTCGCTGACCACCTGCCGCTTCGCCACCGGCACCGCCTACCAGGTGCTGCTGGTGGGCACCGGCTATGACGACACCTACGACGTGGTCCGGCGCGACATCTCCTCCACCGCGTCCTGCAAGGCGCCCGCGTCCCTCACCGTCGGCGGCGCCGCGACCGCCTACTCCTTCGGCTCCGCCCTGGACAGCGGCTGCCTGCACGTGTCCGCCGCGGCCACCGACAAGCTGTGGCTGTCGGTCCGCACGCCGAACCCGGAGTACAAAACGGGAGCCGACCTGTTCGTCGCGGACGCCGACGGCACCGTCGTGTGCTGGCAGCAGGGCACCGCATGCCGCGTCACCGGCTCGACGTCCTACGTGATCGGCGCGGTGGCCTCCGGCTACGACGGCGACCCCATCGCCGCACGGGTGGACACCTGGAAGGTGGGCACAGCCGCCGGCTGGGTGCCGCAGTGCACGGCCAACCAGCTTTCGCCGGACGGCTTCCCGGTCCAGAGCGGTAGCTTCACCGAGTCCGCGTCCGGCTACTGCGCGGTGATGGACCTCAAGCCCTCGCAGCGGTTCGACGTCTACGGCACCGACAGCGACATCGCCGGCTACGCGCTCTCGGTGGACCTCCTGGGCACCACGGGCTTCGCCGGGACCTCGATCAACACCGCCTACCAGTGCGCCATGTACAGCCCCGGCTTCCACTCCTCCTGCCTGACCGACTCCTCCGCTCCGGCCGGGCAGTACATCCTGGTGATCTCGGCGGACCACACCACGGCCCCGGTGGAGTACTCGGTCCAGGGGGTGTGCAGCCAGGGTTGCTCCACCCAGCACCCCCACGCCGATGTCACCTCCCTGAGTCCGGCGACCGGCAAGGCCGGCACCGCCACCCAGGTCGTCGTGCACGGCTCGGACCTCACCCTCGGAACGGACGTCGAACTGGCGAGCAACGGCGTCCCCCCGTCGTCCGGCTCGTGGAGCAGCCCCGTCTCGGTGAGCGCCGACGGCACGTCGTTGACGGTGCTTCTGAACCCGGGGTCCGCCGATCCGGGCGACTACGACGTCGTCGTCGACCAACCCGGCTACAGCGTCGGCACCAAGTCGACCGGCTACCTGCCGGACGGCTTCACCGTCACCCCCGCCGCCACGGCCTCGCACGGCCGGTTCGTCCCGGTCACGCCGACGCGCTTCCTGGACACCCGCAACGGAACCGGGGCACCGAAGGCACAGGTCGGAGCCGGCAAGACCGTGCGGCTGACCGTCGCCGGAGCACACGGCGTCCCTGCCTCCGGCGTCACCGCGGTGACCATGAACGTGACCGCCGTACAACCCACCACGACCGGCCACATCACCGTCTACCCCGACGGACAGCAACTGCCCTCCGTCTCCAGCGTCAGCTACCAGGCCGGCCACACCATCGCCAACCTGGTGACCGTACCGGTGCACAACGGCGTCGTGGACCTCGAGAACAGCGCCGGCACGGTCGACCTCCTCGCCGACGTCACCGGCTACTACACCGACGGCGGCAACGGATCGGCCCTGACGACGATCACGCCGACGCGCTTCCTGGACACCCGCAACGGAACCGGGGCACCGAAGGCACAGGTCGGAGCCGGCAAGACCGTGCGGCTGACCGTCGCCGGA